>CAWBNI010000024.1:0-238098 GCA_963790105.1 uncultured Bacteroidales bacterium
AAATGCCGACTGCAAGACTGCCTACAATAATTGAACCTCTACGAGGTTCCTGCACCTTCTTTGAAATTTCGACTGCAAGACTGCAAGACTGCATGACCATAGAATAGTTCTTCCCTTGTCCCTTGTCTCTTTTTCATTATATTTGTAACCAAATAACTGGAAAATGTCCCTTCGTTACAAACGTATCCTTTTAAAATTAAGCGGTGAAGCCCTCATGGGCTCTAAAAAATCCGGCATGGATGAAGCAATCCTGGAATCCTATGCCCGGCAGGTAAAGGAAATTCAGGATATGGGTGCCGAAGTGGGCATTGTGATTGGCGGGGGAAACATTTTCCGCGGGCTTTCCGGGTTGAAAAGCGGCTTCAGCAGGGTGACGGGTGATTACATGGGTATGCTGGCAACCGTTATAAACGGACTGGCCTTGCAGACCTTTATCGACCAGGCAGGAGGAAAAGCACGTGTTCTCACGGCCATTGAAATGCTCCCCGTTGCTGAACGGTACACTAAAACATTAACAGAAGAATTATTCGGGAAGGGCTATTGCCTGATCTTTACCTTCGGTACCGGGAACCCCTTTTTCACGACAGATACGGCTGCCGCCCTGCGCGGTGTGGAGATTGATGCGGAAGTGATCCTGAAGGGCACACGGGTGGACGGCGTGTATACGGCAGATCCGGAAAAAGACCCTACCGCTGTGAAATATGCCGACCTTACCTTTGAAGAGGCATATAACAAAGGGCTTAAGATCATGGACCTTACAGCCTTTACCATGTGCAGCGAAAACAATGTTCCCATCCTGGTATTTGACATGAACACACCCGGCAACCTCCGGAAAGTGGTGGAGGGCGAAGCCGTGGGTACATTGATACACAAATAAGTTATTTACGATCTACGATTTACGATTGCATCGAACTCGCTATCAACGCCTGAGCGGTGTTTTTAGGTTTTAACCGCAGAGGCCGCCGAGTTTTGCACAGAGGTCGCTGAGTTTTTTAACCCTTCGCGCTCTTTGCGCAACCTTTAGCGCCCTTTGCGTTAGAAATTTGGATCATCTCATAATTACCGAAAGGTTTTCTCGCAGATTCCCAGAGCTTAATCAAAACATTTAAACTCTGAAATCGTGCAAATCGAATGCAATGAGATTTTTTCTCTGTGCCCTCAAAATTCGCGTTAAACATACTCTTCAAATAAACTCCGTGGCCCTCTGTGTTTAATTTTTGGCCATTCTTCTCTTCCGAACTGTTAAATAAAAATTTCTCCGGAGATAGATAATTACCCTGAAAATTCTAAATTTGCTATATCACTCCAATCCCTCTACCTATGGAAGAAGAAGCTAATTTTTGTATCGAAATGGCCCGGGAAAAAATGGAAAAGGCCCTCAGGCATCTCGAAGACGAACTGGCCCATGTAAGGGCAGGCAAGGCATCTCCCAATGTCCTGGATGGCATATCCATCGACTATTACGGCGCCATAACCCCGCTCAGCCAGGTTTCCAACATCGGCACTCCCGATCCAAAGACTATAGTGATTCAGCCGTGGGACAAGACGATGATCGATACCATTGAAAAGGCTATTCTGTATGCCAATATAGGGCTGACCCCGATGAACAACGGGGAACTGATCCGCTTCAACATCCCCCCGCTTACCGAAGAGCGCCGCCGCAACCTGGTAAAACAGGTAAAGACGATGGGTGAAAATACCAAGATAAGTATCCGCAATGCCCGCCGCGATGCCAATGACGAACTGAAAAAACTGCTGAAAGACGGGCTTCCCGAAGACGTTGAAAAAGAAGCCGTGATCGAGGTCCAGGGCCTTACCGACGACCATATCGCCAAGATTGATATGGTGGTTGTTGGAAAGGAAAAGGAAATTATGACGGTGTAACCGGAAGTTACGATTTACGATATACGATTTACGGTTGAACCAGATGCAAGAGTTTGCAAATTGCTAATATCTAACCTGCAATTTCTGACTCGCACTCGCAGAACTGCAGACTGCATGCAGAACTATTCTTCTACCTGCAGTCAATCCCTACCGGGATTGTTCCTGCTTGTCCCTCGTCCCTCGTCCCTTGTCACTTATTAATCAGATCATACAACTCATCCAGCTTCGGCGACAGGATAATTTCCGTCCGCCGGTTCTTCTGCCGGGCTTCGGGTGTTTTGGCTGCATCAACCGGCAGGTACTGGCTCCGGCCGGCTGTGGTAAAACGCTGCGGGTTGATCGATGATCCTTCCAGCAGAATCCTGACAATCGAGGTGGCGCGTAAAACACTCAGGTCCCAGTTGTCCTTAAACTGTGACCCGGCTATGATGGGCACATCGTCGGTATGACCCTCGATCATCACATTGATGTCGGGGTTTTGTTCCAGCACCTTCGACAGTTTTTTAAGAGCTGACACACCCTTGGGATCCACCACCGTACTTCCGCTTTTGAACAGCAGTTTTTCCTCGAGGGATACATATACCTTCCCGTTTTTCTGGGTTACTGAAAGTCCCTGGCCTTCAAATCCGAGCAGGGCATCCGATACCTTTTTCTTCAGGCTGGTCAGCACGTTCTCCATGTTTTTCAAAACCGTTTCCAGTTCGGCAAGCCGTACATTGCGCTGGTTCAGTTCATTCTGAACGCTGTCGAGATCCCTTTTGCGTGCGTTCACATCCACCGAAAGCACATTCAGCTGTTTCTCCCTTTTTTGCAGGTCCTTTTGCGACAGCTGCAGTTCATCCATCAACCGCCTGATCTCTCCCTCACTGCCTTTGAGCAAGGGCCTGGTGGGCTTCCTGGAGGTCGCTGTAATCCTTGCCCAGTTGCTTGTTCTGTTCCTGGAGCCGGCTTACCTCCTCCTTCCATTTAACGGTATCGCGTCCTGCACGGGCAAGGGACTTATCCGCAAGCGCAAGCCTCGATGTCAGTTCCTTGTTGTCGACAGAAATTTTTTCATTCTCGGCACGCAGGCGATCCCGTTCTTCCTGGCAGGTAACGGATTCCTTTTGCAGTGCCTTGAATTTATTGGGAGGTACACAGGCTACTATCAGGCTGCTGAGAATAAACAGAGAGATTAATTTCTTCATAGTTTTTTATTTAGAACCGGATTTTTTTACACATTTTATTCAAATCACAAAATCATTAAATCTTGAACCTTCTACAAAAAGCAAGTTCCGAAAAATGCCAAAAAGTCGCAAAGGCTCTAAGTTCATTATTTATTTTAAATCTCAGGTATTAAGAAATCAATACTTTGTGTCTTTGTGCCTTAGTGGCAATAACCGCTTCGCCTAAATTACAATGCTCCGGGATACGAAAAAACGAATCAATCAATAAATTATTAACTTTGGAACGTAAAGTCTGTTTTTATGAGAGTATGATCAGATCTTAACCCGATCTGAAGGTGAAAAGGCTGCATATAGATCACATGAACGAACAACGACTTCTCGATCAAATCAATATTCCGGCTGATTTACGGAAACTGGAAAAGGAACAATTGCCGCAGGTTTGTGAAGAACTCCGGCAGTTTATTATTAACGAGTGCTCCTCCAATCCGGGGCATCTGGGAGCCAGCCTGGGTGTGATCGAACTCACGGTAGCCCTCCATTATGTGTATAATACACCGGCCGATTCCCTTATATGGGATGTAGGCCACCAGGCTTACGGACACAAGATCCTCACCGGCCGGCGCACTGTTTTTCATACAAACCGCAAATACAAGGGGATCAGCGGATTTCCCCGGATGAGCGAGAGCGAATACGACTCATTCGGCACAGGCCATTCTTCCACATCCATCTCTGCCGCACTTGGCATTGCAGTGGCAAACCGTCTCAACGGCAATAACCGCAATGTGGTGGCAGTCATCGGCGATGGCTCCATGACAGGCGGACTGGCTTTTGAAGCCCTGAACAATGCGGGAATGGAAAATACCGACCTGCTTGTCATCCTCAACGACAATAACATAGCCATCGATCCCAATACAGGGGCCCTAAAGGAATACCTGGTGGACATCACCACCTCCCGCACCTACAATAAATTGAAAAGCGAGATCTGGCACCTTTTCGGGAAGATCAACAAAATTGCGCCCCATGCCAGGGACTATGCCCAAGAAACTGGAGAACGGGATGAAATCCATCCTGATGCACCAGAGCAATTTATTTGAAGCCCTGAATTTCAGGTATTTCGGTCCTATTGACGGCCACGATGTGATCCACCTGGTTGAGATCCTGGAGGACATGAAAAACCTCCGCGGTCCGAAATTGCTTCATGTGCTCACCATGAAGGGGAAGGGATTTTTACAGGCAGAGCTGAACCAGACTGTTTATCATGCCCCGGGCAGGTTCGACCCTGAGACCGGAGCCCTTGAACGGCCTGCTTCAGACGGTGCCGAACCGCCGTTGTACCAGGATGTATTCGGGTATACCCTGCTCGAACTGGCCAGGCAAAACGACAAAATAGTGGGCATCACACCGGCAATGCCTTCGGGATGTTCCATGAAGATCATGATGGATGCCATGCCTGACAGGGCATTTGACGTAGGTATTGCAGAATCGCACGCGGTGACATTTTCAGCCGGACTGGCCACGCAGGGACTGGTGCCATATTGCAACCTGTATTCTTCCTTTATGCAGCGTGCTTATCGACCAGGTGATACACGACGTGGCCCTGCAGAAACTTCCGGTTGTATTTTGCATCGACAGGGGCGGACTGGTGGGAGCCGACGGCGCAACACACCATGGCGTATTTGACATCGCATGCCTGCGCAGCATTCCCAATCTCATCATCAGTGCACCCATGACTGCCGAAGATTTACGGAACCTGCTGTATACGGCGCAGCTCAAAAACCGCGGACCCTTTGTGATCCGTTATCCAAGGGGAAGGGGAAACAATACGGATTGGCAGCAGCCATTCCGGGAAATAAAGATCGGCAAGGCCGTGATGGTCTCCCCCGGAAAAGATATTGCCATTCTCACTTTCGGGAATGCCGGTAACCTGGCTGCCGAAGCAATCCGGAAAATGGAAAGTGAAAATCTTGAAATTGAGCACTGGGATATGCGTTTTGTGAAACCGATCGATACCGAATGCCTCCATTCTGTATTCCGGAATTTTGAGAATATAATTACTATCGAAGACGGCGTTATTTCAGGCGGCTTCGGCAGTGCAGTGCTTGAATTCATGTCGGATAACAACTACAAGGCTAACGTGAAACGGCTTGGCGTTCCGGATACTTTTATTGACCATGGCAGCCAGCAGGAATTGTATAAAGAATGCGGATTTGATGCAGACAGCATCTGCAAGGCCATCCGGTCGATGGTCACCCCGCGGATCCTTTCAAAAGTAAGCTAGCATCCTCAACCGGCATCTTTCATTGTTTAGAAATGAAAAAGAAGGTGCCGTCTTCATCATCCAGTCCGGTTATTCTTCCAAACAACGGTTTTTGCTGATTATTCTGCGAAACAGCCTTCGTTACCTTGTCCACAATGGTTTCAATGGGCAGGCAGGCATCCGGGTTATCGATCAGCGTGTTGGCAAAGGTCTTTGTAAACTGGGAATTATCCGTAGCCATTTCATAACCGGCTGATGAAAATACCTGTGATGATTTGGATTTCACGGCTTCCCGGTCATTGCAGTTCCTTTCCTTCGGCGCATCGCGCATGGCCTGGTAAAAGGTAGGTCCCGATTCACAGGCATCCGTGATCACCAGCTTATGGGTGACATACCCCGTATACGATTGCAGGGAAGCACGGAGGGCATTCAGGTTATAATAGGTGAATTCATCATCGCGCCTGGCATCCACCGGGATCCAGTAGCCGGTTTCATTCATGTATCTGCCGTGTCCGGCATACCAGAGAAGCAGGGCATCCACCTTGTTGGTGCGGAGCAGGTCCCTGAGTTCAATGGAAAAGAACCGCTCCATCTCCATTTTCGTCATGTCCTGTTTATAAATTATCTTCTGAATGTCATACCGTTCCAGGGCCGACCGCATCAGTTGAACATCTTTGGCAGGGCCTTCCAGACTGGGAAACGACTGGTAATTGGCGTTTTCAATAAAGATCACCCAGGTGCGGCCCATGGGATTGGATTTTAGCAGGGAAACGCCGTTGCGGTTAAGAACAAATGTTTGTGTTGTATCGTTGCCGTAACTGTCTGTGGTAGTGACCGTGAATTTGTTTTTATTGGCCACATTGATACTGGCTGAGAAGCGGGGATTCAGTTCATTGAGGTTGAAGCTGGCTGATACGCTGTCGATTACGATAGAACGAATAGGGCTTTCATCATGCACGGTTCCTTCTATATATAATGTGGAATTGTCGGTATCAAGGTAAATCTCCCCGTTATCGGAGGCATAGGGTGTCATGATGGAAGCCACAGGAGGATTGATCTCTGTGCGGTTGATGTTGAAAACATAGGTCCTTTCATTGGCATACACATCCATGGCGGTTATGGTGATATGTTCCATAAGGGAAACATCGGTTTCAGCGGCAAAATCATATTCGTCCCCGGAATGGACAAAGGAGGCCGGTTTTCCATTCACCGTCACATTATTCAGTTCACTTTCCTCGATGATCTTTCCGCGCAGGATGATGGTATTTTTATTTTGAGCCACCTGGATTCCCGAATCGGCTGATACTTTCGGTTCCAGCAGGGTCAGCTGGGGCGGCTGGGTTTCACGGTGAAGTTCAAAAAGCCTTTTCCGGACGTCAACCAGCAAAATGGCCGCCTTCGGATCTGTATTGGACAGGCGGGTAAGCGTTTCATAATCCTTGATGGCCGATTTGAAATCACCTGTCTGTTCATAGGATAGGGCCCTTTTATAATAGGCATCCACATAGGCATTGTCGATCAGCAGCGCATGGGTGAAATCGCTGATGGCATTCTGGTACTGAATAAATTCCTGGTAGTATGTCCCCCGCAACAGGTACATTTCCTTGTTTTCGGGATTGTCATGCAGGATTTTGGAAATATCATCAATGGCCTTCGGATATTCTGTAAGCCTGGCATAAATCCGGCTCCGCACGATGTACGCCTGCTGGTTATCGGGGGCATATGCAATAACGGCATTGCAGTTATCCAGAGCCGCTTCCGGTTTGTTCATGCCAAGCCGGAGGGAGGCAAGGGCGAGATAGGCTTCGGTATATTTGTTGTTTTTTGAAATGGCCTTGCTGTAATCGGACTCTGCCTGGTCGTTATTTTTCATGTTTTCCGACACCTGGCCGTGGTAAAAATTGTTTTCAGGCGAGTCCTTCAGAGCCAGGGCTTTGTTGATGGATGCCAGGGCACCGGAATAATCGGCGGTTGCCAGCTGGATAAGGCATTGCATCCTGAAGGCCGGTTCATAGTTCGATTTGAGTTCCAGGCTCCTGTTAATGAGTTCCAGGGCATTGTCGAAATTGGAAAGCAGGTAATTCAGCCTGGCAGCTTCATAATACAGGGATTCCTTCTTCTGCTCAAACGACAGCGCACGCTGCAGGTCATCCGCGGCTTTCTGCAATTCATTCATCGCCTCGTAGGCTCGGGCACGTTCAAGGTACGACTGCAGGTATTCCGGATCGATCTCAAGCGACCGGGTGAACTGATCAATGGCATCCTTGTAGTTCCCGGCTTCGGAAAAAGTAAGCCCGGTTTTAAAATATTGCCGTGCATTCTGGGCATTGTTCTTTAAAGGAATAGAAAGCAGCGCCAGGAAAAGGAATAATTTAATACACGGTTTCATTCGGACTTCGGGGGTATTTAAAATTCTGGAAACAATAATTTTCAAAAATAGTTTAATTATACGGGGTAACAGAAATCCGGGGAACAGCATTTCCCTGCAAAAATCGAACCGCTTTGTGATAAAAAAATATCCGGAGGCAATTTATTTACAATATTTTAACCCCTGAAAGAAGGGGGATGTCTTACAATCATTTTTTCTACCTACAGACTACCCCTCCGGGGTATAAAAATCTTAAAATAATTCTTTCTAGCGACAGGCAATCCCTAAAATGGATTTTTCTTCCTTGTTCCCGAAGGGATGCCTTCGGCACACTCGTCACTTGTCACTCGTCACTCTTTTCTACCGACAGACTACCCCTCCGGGGTACTTTCTTTCTAACAGCCCTTCTTATAAATTCGCAAAACATCCTCCCTTACCGAATACTTCTCTGGAAGAATATCCGTGATCACAGGTGCTGCGATGCCGGATCCGAAATTCTTCCTGCCGGTAAATACACGCGATTCATCCCAGCAGCCGCTATGGATAAACGCTTCCAGCAGTTGCCGCCCGCCTTCCACAAGGAGCGATTGCACTCCCTGGCTGTATAGCCAGCTCATCATCTGCGGGATAATGTCCTGGCTGAAATCGAGCTGTTTATACCGTGTTTCCTTCTCCTGCCTGTCGGTAACCTCGTTAAAGACCACGGTTTTATAGGAATTGTCAAACAGGTGAAGTGATTTGGGCAGCCTCAGCGTGCGGTCGATCACAAGCCGCACGGGCGATTTTCCCGGCCATTCCCTTACGTTCAGCTTGGGATTGTCGAGAAGGGCCGTATTAGTCCCCACCAGGATGGCCTGTTCTTCCGACCGCCACTCATGGACGATCATCCGCGATATGTCGTTTGATATCCAGTTGGGACCGGTGGAGTCCCCGTTCTTGCGGTTAATATCCATGAATCCGTCCAGGGTCTGTGCCCATTTCAGGATGACAAACGGTCTCTTCAGGGTAAAATAGGTAAAAAATCGCCTGTTCAGGATCGTGCATTTTTCGGTGAGAATATTCCGGGTCACCCTGATCCCGGCCTCTTCAAGCCTGCGGATGCCATTGCCCGCAACAAGCGGGTTGGGATCGGGCGTGCCGATGACCACATGACGGATGCCGCTCCTGACGATCATGTCCGCACACGGGGGAGTTTTCCCCGTATGCGAGCAGGGTTCAAGGTTTACGTATAGCGTGGAAAGGGGAAGCAGGCTCACATCCTTCACGGAATTCACCGCATTCACTTCGGCATGCGGCCCGCCGTAATGCCGGTGATATCCCTCGCCAATGATGATCCCGTCATGCACAATGACAGAGCCCACCATGGGATTTGGGACAGTACCTCCCAGCCCCAGCCGGGCCAAATCAAGGCACCGGCTCATAAAGGGTTCATGCAGCGTTTCTTCTTTCACCTTCTTTTCATACATTTACACCATGACTTCCCGCCTTACCTTATCAGATATCCTCGGAGAGTTCAAGACCGAATTACGGGACATGTACCCCGAAAATGAGATCCGGAACATCGGGTATCTTGTTGCGGAACAACTGCTAAATTACAGCAAAATTGATTTTCATCTGAAAGATAAGGAGCCAATTTCACCAGAAATAGCGGAAAAGTTCAAACGAACACTCACCCGGTTAAAAAACTGGGAACCTGTACAGTATATTGTCGGGTCAACGGAATTTTATGGACTGCCCTTCCGGGTTGACAGGCGGGTGCTGATTCCCAGGCCGGAAACAGAAGAACTGGCCGAATGGATCATCCGTGAAAACAGCGGAAGGCCGGTACGCATACTCGACATAGGCACAGGGAGCGGCTGCATTGCCGTAACGCTGGCTAAAAACCTGCCCCAGGCAAGGGTTTCAGCCTGCGATATATCTGAAGATGCCCTGGCATTGGCTGGCATCAATGCGGAAATTAACCGCACTTCCGTTCGGTTTTTCCCGATGGATGTGCTGAACGGGAATGTACAGGTGCCGGAAAAGGTGGATGTGATCGTGAGCAACCCTCCCTATGTGAGGCAGGAGGAGAAATCCCTGATGCGGCGAAATGTGCTTGATTTTGAACCGGATCATGCCCTGTTTGTGCCCGATGAGAACCCGCTGGTTTTTTACCGCAGCATTGCCCTGATGGGACGAAAGTACCTGAATGACGGCGGAAAGCTGTATCTGGAAATCAATGAGCAGTTTCCCGCGGAGCTTACCCGTCTGCTTGAAAATACGGGTTACTATGGAATTGAAGTTCGAAAGGATATGGCCGGCAAACCGCGGATGATCAAAGGAATTAAATAGGGACGAGGGACGAGATGGGGATAGTAGTGACAAGATATAAGAAGTGAAAGATGAACAATGAAACAATGAAATACTAATATGCAATTTGAACTTCAGAGTGCAGATATGCCAATAACTCCAGGCGTGAAATCGTGCGAAACAGAATGCAGACTGCACACGCAAGACTGCACGACTAGTTCCATAATTTACTCAGTCAACTGCGAACTGTCAGAACTCCATCACCGTCAAACTTCTAGTCCCATAAGAAAAATGAAAGAAAAAGAAACCCTCTCCCCCGACATGGCGCTTGAAAAGCTCCGGAAAATGTGCAGCATGCAGGAAAAATGCCCGGCCGATATCATTCTTCTGCTCAGGCGATGGGGCGTAGGAGAGGAACATCATGAAGACATCATCAGCCGGCTGAAATCCGATAAATTCATCGATGAGAGCCGGTATGCCGCAGCCTTTGTGAGGGATAAGGTGAAGTTCGACCACTGGGGCTTTTTAAAGATCATGTATTTCCTGAAGCAAAAAGGGATTCCCCGGAATGTGGTGGACGAGGCATGCAGGACAATTGACCGGAATGACTATGCCATCATGATCAAAAAGGAACTGGATAAAAAGAAAAAGACCCTTACCGGGAAGCGCCGGGAGGTGGCCGCCAAACTGGCGCGGTATGGCTCTTCAAGGGGATACGAGATGGAGATCATGCATCCCTTTTTGGGAGAGATGACACCCGAAGAATGAATCACGGGCAGAAGGACGTAATTTTTCTTACATTTGTCCCCTCACAAAAAACGCCCCGGAATGACAACCTATGAAATGATTAAAGAGTTAACAGAGCGGACCACCGCCCTGGGGAGGTATCTTTGACATACCCGGAAAGCTTGACCTGATTGCTGTTGAAGAAGAAAAAACCCGCGCTCCCGAATTCTGGAATGATCCCAAACAGGCTGAAAAGAAGCTGAAGGATATTTCTTTTCTCAAGAGCTGGACCAGGGTATATTCGGAATTGAAGGAAAAACTCGATGACCTCGTGGTGTTGTTCGATTTTTACAAGGAGGGAGAAGCCAGCGAACAGGAGGTGGATAAGACCTATTCCGAAGTGCTGTTGCAGGTCGAAGACCTTGAATTCCGCAACATGCTCCGGAATGACGAAGATAAGCTGGGTGCCATTTTAAAGATCAATTCAGGGGCAGGCGGCACGGAAAGCCAGGACTGGGCCCAGATGCTCATGCGAATGTACATCCGCTACGGCGAGCGCAATAATTATAAGGTAAAGGAACTCAGCTACCTCGAAGGGGATGACGCGGGAATCAAATCCGTTACCCTTGAACTCGAAGGCGATTATGCATACGGCTACCTGAAGGCTGAAAATGGCGTCCATCGCCTGGTGCGTTTATCACCTTTTGATTCGAACAATAAACGGCATACCTCATTCGCCTCTGTTTTTGTGTCGCCCGGTGGTGGACGATGATATAGAGATCGTTATTAACCCGGCCGACCTTGAATTTGATTATTTCCGTTCGGGTGGCGCCGGCGGCCAGAATGTGAACAAGGTGGAAACCGGTGTGCGGGTCAGGCATTTGCCCACCGGCATTACCGTGGACAATACCGAAACCCGTTCGCAGCTGCAGAACAAGGAAAATGCCCTCCGCATACTCCGTTCGCATTTGTACGAGATGGAGCTCCGGAAAAGGATGGAAAAACAATCCGAGATCGAGGGAAAGAAGAAGAAGATCGAATGGGGATCCCAGATCCGCAATTATGTGCTGCATCCTTACAGGCTGGTGAAGGACCTTCGCACCGGCCATGAAACTTCCGATACCCAGGGCGTGCTCGATGGCGATATCAACGCTTTTATCAAGGCGTACCTGATGGAATTTGCCGGGAAATAGTGAATAGGGAATGGTGACTGGTGACGCTGACGCCGCTTAGTTTTGCTTCAGAGTCCTTATAGATACATCTATTGTGATCTTCTTAGTCACAAGTCACAAGTTGTTCTGCATTCTTCTATTCAATCGTAAATCGTAATTGGAAATCCTAAATCACATTTGATGCTTAAAATTTACCACAACCCCCGCTGCCGGAAAAGCCGGGAGGGTTTGGAATTCCTGAAATCGAAAACTCCGGTTTCACACTCGATGACTACCTGAAGGACGGATTCAGTGCAGGACCTGCAGAAGATCCTGCTTAAATCTCAACCTTGATCCGATCGACCTGGTGCGAAAACAGGAAGAGATTTTCATTCAGGAACTGAAAGGCAAAACCTTCACCCGCGAGGAGTGGATTGAAATCATCTGTGAAAATCCCATGCTTCTTGCAGCGGCCCATTGTGGATGGCAGATATAAGGCGGTGATTGCCGTGCCGCCGGAGCGGATGGAGGAAGTTAAAAACTAAAAACTAAAAGTGAAAAGTGAAGAAAACCTGCCGGTAGACGTAACTTATTTGATTCTGATTACAATCTTTCTGGGGTGCTTTTTTCATTCAATGAAAGAATTTTTTGATTACATCCTGATTGGGATTACTTTTGATTAAATATAAAATTCCTTCAAATGCAATATCGTATCGAGCACGACACCATGGGCGAGGTTAAGGTCCCCGCCGACAAGTACTGGGGAGCGCAGACAGAGCGTTCACGAAACAATTTCCGGATCGGCCCCGAGGCCAGCATGCCGGCAGAGATCATCCGCGCCTTTGCCTACCTCAAAAAAGCAGCCGCCCTCACCAATGCCGACATGGGTGTGCTCACCGAGGAAAAAAGCCGGCAGATTGCAGAGGTGTGCGACGAGATCCTGGAGGGAAAACTCATGGACCAGTTTCCGCTTGTCATCTGGCAAACCGGCTCCGGCACGCAGTCGAACATGAACGTGAACGAGGTGATCGCCTACCGCGCCCATGTGCTGGCAGGCGGCAAGCTCACCGACGAAAAGAAGATCCTGCATCCCAACGACGATGTGAACAAGTCCCAGTCGTCGAACGACACCTTCCCCACCGCCATGCACATTGCCGCCTATATGATGGCCGTTGAGGTCACGTTGCCCGGCATGCAGAAGCTGCATGATACGCTGGCGGACAAGGTAAAGGAATTCACCGGCATCGTGAAAACGGGCCGTACGCATTTCATGGATGCCACCCCGCTGTCCCTGGGACAGGAATTTTCAGGCTATGTGCAGCAGATCGCCAATTCCATGCGGGCCATCCGCAATGCGCTCGACATGGTGAAAGAACTCGCCCTGGGCGGTACGGCCGTGGGAACCGGCCTCAATGCCCCCAAAGGATACGACAGCCGGGTAGCGGCAAAGATCGCCGGACTCACAGGCCATCCCTTTATTACGGCACCCAACAAGTTCGAAGCGCTGGCTGCCCATGATGCCATGGTGGAACTGAGCTCGGCCCTGAAACGCAGCGCCGTGGCCCTGATGAAGATCGCCAACGACATCCGCATGCTGAGCTCCGGTCCCCGGAGCGGCATCGGGGAGATCATAATCCCCGACAATGAACCGGGTTCCTCCATCATGCCCGGCAAGGTGAACCCCACCCAGCCCGAGGCGCTGACCATGGTTTGCGCCCAGGTGATCGGGAACGACGTGGCCGTGTCGATCGGCGGCATGAGCGGGCACTTCGAGCTGAACGTGTTCAAGCCCCTCATTGCGGCCAACGTGCTGCAGTCCGCCAGGCTGCTGGGCGATGCCTGCAAGTCGTTCAACGACCATTGCGCAGCCGGCATAAAGCCGAACAATGACACAATCCAGAAGCACCTGCAGAATTCCCTCATGCTGGTCACCGCCCTCAACCCGCACATCGGGTATGAGAACTCGGCAAAGATCGCCAAGAAGGCACACAAGGAGGGCAAAACCCTGAAACAGGCCGCCCTCGAACTCGGCCTTGTTACGGAAGAGCAGTTTGATTTATGGGTTGACCCCCGCAAAATGATTTAAAATATTATTTTTGTGGCTTTTTAAAGCCATTACAGAATAGCAGCAAAACCATGGAAGAAAAGACAGACAGGCTTTTTACCGGTTTTCCTCCGGTAAGCACCCGGGAATGGGATGCGAAGATCAGGGAAGACCTGAAAGGGGCGGATTATGAGAAAAAGCTGATCTGGAAAACCCCGGAAGGATTCAAAGTAAAACCATTTTATAGTGCCGAAGACCTGCAGGACCTGCCCTATCCCGAAATGGAACCGGGACAGTTCCCGTTCGTGCAGGGGGGACAAGTCAACCGGCAATGCCTGGGAGATCCGGCAGGATTTCATCGTATACGACATACCTGCTGCCATTCAGAAGGCCGCGCTGGCCGTTGAAAACGGGGTGACTTCCGTGGGCTTCGACATTTCCCGCAAGGGGGATATGTACTACCACGATTTCAGGACGCTGATCCGCAGCTTCGATTTCAGCAAGGCATCCATTCACCTGGTCGCCGGCGAGATGGCGCCTGCCTATATGGATTTCCTGCTAAAGGCACTCGAGGAATTAAACATTGACACCGATACAGTAAGGGGTTCCATCGATTTTGACCCGATGGGCCAGCTGGCCGCCACAGGCGGATTCTACTATTCCGAAAAGGAAGACTTTGACAATGCCGATAAGATGTTGCTGGCTGCAGTGAATGAACTCACCGGCCTGCGCGTGCTGCCGGTAAACAGCTACCTGTTCGGCAATGCAGGGGCATCCGCCGTGCAGGAACTGGCCATCGGGCTTTCCATGGCCGCCGAATATATGGTAAGGCTTTCCGATGCCGGGCATGATGTGACCGATGTGGCGCAGAACATCCAGTGGAACCTGGGCGTGGGCTCCAGCTATTTCATTGAAATTGCCAGGGTAAGGGCCGCCCGCGTGCTGTTTTCCCATCTCCTTTCCGCCTTTGACGGAAGGAATGAGAAACCGGTGTATATCCACAGCGTCACCACCGACTGGAACAAGACCCTCTATGATGCGCACGTCAACATGCTGCGCCTCACTGCCGAAGCCATGGCTGCCGTGCTGGGCGGATGCAATTCCCTGCTTGTAAAGCCCTTTGATGCCTGCTTTCCGCGAACCCGATGAATTTTCGGAACGCATCGCCCGCAATACGCAGGCTATCCTGAAGGAAGAAGCGTACCTCGACAAGGTGGCCGACCCGGCTGCCGGCTCCTATTATATCGAATCACTGACCCACTCGCTGGTTGAACATGCCTGGAAGCATTTCCTCGAAATCGAGGAGAAGGGCGGCTATGTGAAGGCCTTTGTATCGGGATTTATCGGCAGCGAAATAAAAGCCACCGGCGAACAGCGCCGGCAGATGGTGGCCACACGCCGGGAGAATCTGCTCGGGACAAACCAGTATCCCAATGCACACGATGCCATGAAGGAAGAGATTGTGGAGGAAATTGCCTTTTTCATCCCTGAACGGGCAGCCGACCCCATTGCCGAACCGCTCTTCATGGGGCGTGCCGCCCTGGAATTTGAAAAACTCAGGCTTGCCACGGAAAATTCACCCAAGGGCCGGCCGAAGGTGTTTATGCTCACCTACGGCAACGTGGCTATGCGCCTGGCCCGCTCACAGTTCGCCGGCAACTTCTTTGCCTGCGCCGGGTATGAAATAATCGACAACAAGGGATTCTGCTCGGCGGATGAAGGCGTGGAGAGTGCCATGAAAGCCGGGGCGCAGGTGATCGTGGTATGCAGCAGCGACGAGGAATATCCTGAAATTGCCCCCGAAGTATTTGAAAAGGCAAAGGGCAGGGCCATTGTGGTGGTAGCCGGTGCCCCGGCCTGCATGGACGACCTGAAAAAAGCAGGGATCAGCGAATTTATCCATGTCCGTTCCAACGTGCTGGAAACGCTGAAACAGTTTCATCATAAACTGGGGATTGAAAACTAAACCATTCACACGATGAGACCCGATTTTAAAAATATAAAGATCACTGAAGCCGCAGGCACAACCGCCAAAGCCGTCACCCCGAAACCCGCTGAGGCAACTGCCGAAGGCTGGACCACGGCGGAACAGATCCCGGTGAAGCCCGTGTTTACAAAGGACGACATCAGCGGGATGGAGCACCTGGCCTATGCGGCCGGTCTGCCTCCCTATCTCCGCGGGCCCTATTCCGCCATGTATGTGATGCAGCCATGGACTATCCGGCAGTACGCCGGGTTCTCCACCGCCGAGGAATCCAATGCATTTTACAGGCGCAACCTGGCAGCCGGACAAAAAGGGCTGTCCGTGGCCTTCGACCTGGCCACACACCGGGGGTATGATTCCGACCACGAACGGGTGGAAGGCGACGTGGGCAAGGCCGGCGTGGCGATCGATTCCGTGCTCGACATGAATATCCTGTTCGACCGGATCCCGCTGAATAAAATGTCGGTTTCCATGACGATGAACGGCGCCGTCCTTCCCGTCATGGCCTTTTACATTGTGGCCGCCCTGGAGCAGGGAGCAAAGCTCGAAGAACTCAGCGGCACCATCCAGAATGACATCCTCAAGGAATTCATGGTGCGCAATACCTACATCTATCCCCCGGAAATGTCGATGCGGATCATCGCCGACATATTCAGCTATACCTCGCGGTTCATGCCCCGCTTCAATTCAATCAGCATATCGGGTTACCATATGCAGGAAGCAGGCGCCACGGCCGACCTGGAGCTGGCCTACACGCTGGCCGACGGGCTGGAATACCTGAGGACGGGCGTCAACGCCGGGATGGACATCGATTCATTCGCCCCGCGGTTGTCGTTTTTCTGGGCCATCGGCATGAACCATTTCATGGAAATCGCCAAGCTGCGGGCCGCCCGCATGCTATGGGCCAAGATCGTTTCCCGGTTCAACCCCAAAAATCCCAAATCCCTGGCCCTGCGCACCCACTAGCCAGACCTCCGGGTGGAGCCTCACGGAACAGGACCCGTTCAACAACGTGGCCCGCACCTGCATCGAGGCCATGGCAGCTGCCCTGGGACATACCCAGAGCCTGCACACCAACGCGCTGGATGAGGCCATCGCCCTGCCCACCGATTTCTCGGCACGCATCGCCCGCAACACCCAGTTATTCCTGCAGGAAGAAACCAGCATCACCAAAACCGTGGATCCGTGGGGAGGGTCGTATTATGTGGAATACCTCACCCATGAGCTGGCCGGCAAGGCATGGAAGCTGATCGAGGAGATCGAAAGCCTTGGCGGGATGGCAAAGGCCATCGAAACCGGGCTGCCCAAGATGCGCATCGAAGAGGCCTCCGCCCGCAAGCAGGCCCGCATCGACGCAAAGAAGGACATTATAGTGGGCGTGAATAAATACAGGCTCGAAAAGGAAGCCCCGATCGATATCCTGGAAGTGAACAACGCCGCCGTCAGGGAATCGCAGATCGCCCGGCTGAACGAGCTGAGGGCCAACCGCGACCAGGCCGCCGTGGATAAGGCGCTGGAAGCGATCACCGAATCGGCAAAAACCGGTACAGGCAACCTCCTGGAACTGTCGGTTGAGGCAGCCCGGGTAAGGGCCACCCTCGGGGAGATCTCCACGGCCATTGAAAAGGTAAGCGGCCGATATAAAGCATTCATCCGGTCTATTTCCGGCATCTATTCCACCGAATCAGCCGGCGACGAAAGCTACGCCCAGGCCCGGGAGCTGTGCCAGGATTTTGCCCGCCGCGACGGCCGGCAGCCCCGGATCATGATCGCCAAAATGGGACAGGACGGCCACGACCGCGGCGCCAAGGTGGTATCCACCGGGTATGCCGACATCGGTTTCGACGTGGACATCGGCCCGCTGTTCCAGACGCCGGCAGAAGCAGCCCGCCAGGCCGTTGAAAACGACGTGCATGTGCTGGGCGTATCCAGCCTGGCCGGGGGCCACAAGACCCTTGTCCCCAAGGTGATCGAGGAACTGAAAAAACTGGGCCGTGAAGACATCATGGTGATCGTGGGTGGGGTAATTCCTGCACAGGATTATGACTTCCTGTACAAGTCGGGTGTGGTGGGCATCTTTGGCCCCGGCACCTCCGTCTCCCTCGCCGCCCGCAAGATCCTCCAGGTTCTCCTGGATACCCTGCATAACTAATGCCCGTAGGGCATACCTGTTGGTAGAGAACATTGAACCGCAATTGAATTTGCTCGTAGGGCAAACCTGTTGGTAGAAAATGCAATAGCCGTGAAAATCCGTCCGGCTTTTTAATTGGCTGCGTCAGCGACTGCACGACTGCACGACTGCACGACTGCATAACTGCACGATCTGCAGGGCTCTCTGCCTTTAAAACTGCAGAACTGCAAAACTGCAGAACTGCAGAACTTTTCAGCACTCATTTTTTCCCTGCTTTTCCTTCCATTTTCCATCCAAATTTCCTATATTTGGTACAACCGTCACCCTTACACAATGGAAGAACAGCGTAGCAATGCAGGACAGGGACTGGGTATCGCCGGTCTGGTGCTTGGTATAATGGCCATACCCATGGGGATCATCCCATGCACATTTTACCTGGGCATTCTTTTCGGGATCATCGGCCTTGTGCTGAGCATAGTCGCACTCACCCAGGCCCATCGCGGATACGGTCCCAAGGGTCTCATCATTGCGGCCATGATCTGTTCCGTGGTCGGCTTTTCCTTTGCCTCCGTATGGGGCTTCTTTCTGTCCAGGGACGGTGGCCGCATTGTGAAGGAGATCATCCACCAGAGCCGGTTTGGCGGGAGGGAAGGTTTTGACAACATGGACTGGAATGCCGACACCACCCGCGGGTTCGGCGATGATACCACCACTTGGTCCGACCAGCCGTCCGATATGAAGGGCATGACGGATTCATTAAAGAACCTTGAAAACGACAGTCCGCAGTAAAGCCGGCAGGTATCCGTACCGGGTAATCAACCGGATCTTCCTGTCTGTTCTGATCTTGATCCTGGCCTATTCCGCCCTGTTTTCCCCCGAAAAAAAGAACCATCCGATTCCCTCGGGTTCCCGTTTTTTTACAAACCGGCCGGTTCCAAGCACAGGCCTGTCCAGGAGTTTTTCCGCCATCCTGCGGTTCCGTTTTGAGGATGCCCGCCGGTACAATCCGCAGGGCATCCGGGTGTTCCTGTTTTTCTTTATACAAATATTCATGCGTATAGCCGCTCTGGTTTTATCCGCCCGCCTGCCGGAACGCTCCCTGAAACCCCTTTATTATATCGATGCGGGATTGTCGGGGACATTATTCCTGGCCTGTTTCTGGCCCTTCCTCGCTGCTTTTTATATAAATTTGCATTCAATTTAACCTGTTCCATGAAAATCCATTTCATTGCCATAGGCGGTGCCGCCATGCACAGCCTGGCCATTGCCCTCCTGCAAAAAGGGTATAGGGTGACCGGTTCCGACGATGAGATATTTGAACCTGCCCGCTCGCAACTGCAAAAAGCAGGTCTGCTTCCCGCGGAGACCGGCTGGTTTGCTGACAGGATACTGCCTGATTTGGATGCGGTGATCCTGGGCATGCATGCCCGGAAGGATAATCCTGAGCTGCAGCGGGCCCGGGAACTGGGGATAAAGATCTATTCCTATCCCGAATTCTTATACCGTGAAACGGCAAATAAAATCCGGGTAGTGATTGCCGGCAGTCACGGGAAGACCACCATCACCTCCATGGTGATGCATGTGCTGAGATACAACGAGGTTTTGTTCGATTACATGGTGGGTTCCCGGCTGGAGGGGTTCGACAACATGGTGAGCCTGGAGGCCGACAGCAAAATTGCCGTATTCGAGGGAGATGAATGCCTGTCGTCATGTCTCGATCCCCGGCCGAAATTCTTGCTGTACCGGCCGCAGGTGGCGCTAATAAGCAGCATCACATGGGACCATGTGAACGTATTCCCCACCTGGGAGAATTATGTGGACCAGTTCAGGGAATTTATAAGGGAATTGCCGGCAAACGGCTGCCTGGTGTATTGTGATGAGGACAAGCCGCTGGCAGAGGTTATCAAAGTCACCAATCCCGGGATAAAGAAAATACCCTATGCCACTCCAAAATATGTGGTGGAAAACGGGATATGCAAGGTGATCCATGGCCGGACGAAATACGGGCTTCTGGTTTTCGGCGGACACAACATGCAGAACCTGGCCGGGGCCCGGCTGGTCTGCAACCAGGTGGGCATCAGCGATGAGCAGTTTTTTGAAGCGATTGTCGATTTCCGGGGGGCGGACAAGCGGTTGCAGTTAATGGGACATCATGGTAAAACCTGGGTGTACCTCGATATCGCGAATTCCCCGTCCAGGGTGGAAGCGACGGTAAAGGCGGTAAGGGAGCAGTTTCCACGGCAAAGGGTGGTGGCCTGCCTGGAGCTGCATACGTTCAGTTCGCTGAACAAATCTTTCCTTGCCCATTACCGGCATACCATGGATGCAGCCGATGAGGCGATCGTGTATTACAATCCCGAGACGATCCGGAATAAAAAGCTGGAGGACATTTCCATGCAGGAAGTAGAAGATGCTTTTGACAGGAAGGGATTGCTGGTTTTTACAGTAACGGGGAAGCTGGAATGGCATTTCCACACGTCCAGATGGAAGGACACCGTGCTGCTGCTGATGAGTTCGGGGAATTTTTCCGGCATCGATTTTAAAATATTGACAGGTAACATATTATCCGGTTTGGAATTGTAACATTTGGAAGGGAATTTTAGTATACCTCTTACACCCAAACCAATCCCAACCCAATGGAAATTAAAGGATCAGCAGTCAAATCCATCCCGGATTTCATTAAAAAGACCCACCCGGAAAAGTATCATGCCTGGATAGAGGCCTTGCCCGAAACCTCGCAGAAATTATTCAAGGACGGCATCCTGCCGTCGAACTGGTATCCCATGAAGGAAGCAGCAGAAGTACCCACGGAAGTGCTGGGCAAATTGCTGTACAGCAATGCGACCCAGGGTGCGTGGCAGTGCGGCCGGTACAGTGCCGAAAACTCGCTCACCGGGATCTATAAATTCTTTATCAAGGCAGCGTCCCCCTTTTTCATTGTGGACAAGGCAGGCAAGATCTTCACCACCTTTTACCAGCCCTCGGCGATGGAAGTGGTGGAAAAGGGCCCTGATTTCGTGGTACTGCACATCACCCGGTTCGATGAGCCCAGCGACCTGATAGAGCACCGTATTGCGGGCTGGATTGAAAAAGCGATGGAGATCCATGGTTTCGGGTATGTGATGGTGGAGATCACCAAGTCCCTCGCCCGCGGCGACGAGCTCACCGAATTCCATGTTTCGTGGAGATAGGCTGTTTAAAATCTGCGCTTAAAATATGTATCCGCAAAGAGCGCAAAGAATTCTATTGACGCAAAGAGCACTGAGCCATTTTAAATCTTAGCGCTCTTTGCAAAAATCCTTGGCGGTCTTTGCGTTAACAATCATCTTACGTGGTTAAATTCCTTAAAATTCTTCCCTTTTTATTGTTCTTATAAAATTTTATTTTACTTTTGCCATCCAATTAATTGCAAACTAACCGGTCCGTTCGTCTAGGGGTTAGGACGCCAGGTTTTCATCCTGGTAACGGGGGTTCGATTCCCCCACGGACTACGAAATTGAATACTGAACCGCTTGAAATTCAAGCGGTTTTATTTTTTTAGACACCTGAATTAGACACCTTTTTCAGTTTTTATTACCAAAATTTTTCCGGAAATTTTTTTACCTCTTTGATTTCAGGCCATCCAGAAATTTTTTTGGATTTTTTTTCAACCTCAAGTATTTATATCTGTAGCACCCACCAAGGAAAACAGCCTGGGGGGGGGAGGGGGTATCCCTATAGGGGGGTACGGTGAATAGTATCCCCAATATACATTATCGCACATTAAAAGATTGTCCATTATGAAAACAATTGAAGAAGAAAAAGCAAATACAGAACTCATAAGTGAAGTAAGATTGTTCACCGAGGTCAAAGAAGGCACTTACTAAGTCAATTCACCCTGCATTTTCTCTAAAAATCGGATAGTCCAGACTGGCCAGACATATCTTTATTCTGAATGTCCTGGTAAGAAAGAATTTGCACTCGTGTGTGTTTTGCTTGAGGATGTTGTTTTTTCTGACGGATTCATAATGTTGCACTTAATCGATACTTTGACAGGTTACGAGTGGTGGCTAAATGAATTGGTTGAGCCTTGTCAGGACCAATGCGAATGGACGCTCATTGACCCTGTTTACTTCATTAACAGAATCCATAAAGGTAAGGCCAGTAAATATGAAGACACTTTGCTGGACTTCGATTTCTGATAAATGGACTTTAGCCTAAGGCCTGATAAATAAGAACGTATGAAATGAAGGAAATACCTCAACACCCACCAGCAAACGAGTATTCTCACTTGAATATCATTGTATATTTTCGCCCGGATTGTATACGGCTGGATTTACCGTTCATATTGACCCGTGATAAGAAACTTACAATTGGAATGCCTTATTTGTATTCTGAAGGCAATCATTCTTCGGCCATCAGATTGTTAAATGTATGGGATGAGGGCGGTATTGTTTATCTTCAGGTTCAGAATTTAGCAACTACAAGGACCTATACAATATCTTGGAATTTAGATTATAATGGTGAATTCTGGTTATGGAGTTTGGCAGATTTTGATTATTTAATGAATCTACCAAAAAAAAGAGGCGATAATTGTCTCGCTGCATATCCTTGTGCAAAAGGGAATGGAAGTACCGCCTCAAGGTCTTAGGTGTAACCAATATCTGAAAAAAAGCAACACGGTCATGTGAAAGTAATGCCAGCAATACAATCCTGTATGAAAGTAAGGTGACAATTCGCTGCGTTCTAACCTTCCTTTTAAGATTTGGGATGTCTTGTCTCCGAAAATGAATCATATGACTGTAAAGGGATTAAAAATGGCTTCAAGACCAAGCAGAATCCAATAATGATTGAAATTGTATATGAATGGTGTAATCACTAAGAAAAACGTATATTTGAAATACTCACTGGTGCGATTATTGAACTATTTTTGCAAATAAATACAACCAGTTGTGTTTATTTAGATGTTGGCAGCCATTTTTGGTGAAGCGAAAAAGTGATTTTTGTTTGATAAAGATTTGACATAGTAAACTTATAACGATATGAAGAAGATAATAACCTCAGTTGTTTTTGTATTAATCGCAATGATTTCATTTGCTCAGAATCAAGTGAATACTGAGTCATCTGTCCACCTTGCATTCAAAGGAGTTCCAATCGACGGGACACTCAATGAGTATATTTTAAAGATGGAAAAGAATGGATTTACCCACATAGGTACTGAAGATGGAATTGCAATATTAAAAGGCGACTTTGCATCATATAAAAATTGTATTGTAGTAGTAGCAACATTGAAACAAAAGGATTTAGTTAGTAAAATAATCTGTGATGTTTCCTGAACAAGATACTTGGTCATCTCTATCATCTGATTACTTTTGTTGAAAGAAATTGCTAACTGAAAAGTATGGAAAGCCTTCAGATTCTGTAGAGAAATTCGATAGGGTCACAACCTGAATGATGATAACTCTAAAATGTATGAAATTAAATTTGACAGATGTAAATATTACACAACATACGAAACAGAGAAAGGTAGTATTCAGTTGTCAATCGAACACGAGGGAGTGATGCGTTGTTTTGTGATGTTAGCATATTATGATAAAGTTAATAGTGATATAATAAAAGCAAAAGCTATTGATGACCTATAATTCGACAACAACTGACGAGATAAAATTTGTATAAACTGATACACAGACAAGTTTTCAACATGTTGATAAATTAGACTCCTCAGATAAAGTAGAATTTTTGGAAAAATCCTTTGTAAAAGTCTATTCACTGTGGATGAGATTTCGACTCCGTTTGACCGGAATTAAAAAAAACGCCTGCTAATAAATAAGGCTTCGTGTGGTCGTTCTTACCACCCAACATGAAGTTGTGTTATACGAAATCCTGTTCCGATAAGCATTAGAGCACATGGGTTGGTAACAATCCACCAATCCAAGTCCACTGGCGAAGTTAAAATTTGATAACTTTAAGTCAGTGAATTAAGAAATCAGCCGACCAAATAATTCTGGATGAATAAACAGGTACAATTAAACTCGATAATAACTTGTCCTGACTGTGGCTTTAGCAAAGTAGAGACGATGCCGAAAGATTCCTGTCTGGTATTCTATGAGTGTTCAAATTGCAGTAAGATTCTAAAACCGAAAAAAGGTGATTGTTGCATATTTTGTTCATATGGCAGTGTGAATTGCCACCTATTCAGGAATCAGGGGAATTTGATTGTATAAAACAGTGCTAATAACCGCTATCGGCCGGAGCATCTTGACCACCCAATTCCATTGTTAAATGCCTGTAAAAGAATTATTTGCAATAATTGATTTATTTCCGGCTAAATGTGGTCAGAACATCCGATTTTGTAATGTTTTCACAATTACACAAAATGTCAGTATGCTTCATATTCAAAATACCTGCATTCAGAATAATTATAAGTTTCTGTATCGTAACTGCCTTTATAATTGATTGTAGCCTTTAAAGGATAATTGATTTGATTCCCTTCATAACTAATAGTAGTTTCATTTATATGTTTTTGATTTTCATCAATCTCAATAGAATAATTCATGCAATTATCATTTTGAAACTCAATATCATTAAGAAAGCAAGTGTTATTGACGATGGAAGTTCTTAATGCGACATTGATGGTCTTAAATTAGTACTGATGCGTTTAAATTTATATTAAAATAAATCATATTGTTCTTTGACGTTTTGATTGACTTGTATATCTGTAAGTAGTTCATTTATTGCTGTTTTATCAAATGACGATATGCCTAATATTTGCATTATTTCGTAAATAGATAATGCACTATGAAGCTTATATTTGACACTAGGCGACTATGAGATATGTGCAAATAGCTACCCAAATATGGATGTTTACTGCATTTTCTGAATGACCCCATAATCTTTTTAAGGTAAGATTCTGCTTTATCCATTTAAAGAACACTTCTATTTGCCAGCGATTACGATACAAATGAGCAATTTCTAATGCGGATACTTCGAAGTTATTGGTTAAAAAGGTAAGATCAATATCTTTTTCATCATCGTAATATTCTACCAATCTGAGCTTTTGGGGATAAAGACGCTTCGATTTAAAAACATTCAGTTTAATATGTCTTATCGCTTCTTAGACCGCTTTTCTCATCAATATTGAAATTGCACTCAGTAACCGTATAATTTAATGCAACTTTTGCCCTTGTTACAAAGTAAGCACCTGCATTTTGCATTCTGTTTAAAGCAGCAAAATCGATATAAGCTTTATCCATTAGATAGATAGCGTTTGATAGTGGAACAATTTCGTCAAGGAAATTACCATCATTGTATTTGCCATCGGTGATAAAGATAAAAATGGGAATGCTTCCTCTTAAATCGAGCATAGTATGAATTTTTATCGCCCCTCTAGAGTACTTGCCCTCTGCCCATTTGAATAGATTTATGCTTAAAGATATTGTGGTTGAGTCTAGGGCAAAGATCTCGTTCTCAATATCAATATTTGGAATTGGACGTATTAGCATAAAGTGGTCTGACAGTTTTTATCAGATACTCGCCAAAGTCTGCAAAAATCCGCCAATCACGCTTCTCGTTTGCTCGTGAAAGTGTCGATTGATTGACATTTTGCTTTATTCCCAAATGATAAAGTTTCTTTTTGTGGGCTTTCAAGCAAGTGCAAATATCTCGCAGAGAGTTAAGCGATGTGAGTTGTCCAAAAAAAAGTTGAACAAACTGGTTCCAACAGTTTAACTCTCTAACACCATGGTCACCTTTGTATCGGGCAACACACTTTTCAAACTCGTATTGGTTGACAAACTGTAAGATCTGGGCGAAGACATACTTACCTGAATTCATAATTTTGCACTTAGTTGCGTGCAAAACTACAAGTCAATTCAAATCAAAAAATCAAAGAACGCTTATATTATATTTAATATCAATAAATTACAAAGTATTTTTAAAAATCAACGCATCACTAGTAATATCTTATTGATTTTACAAACGATAAAATGCCCTGGGTCACCCGTTTTGTCTCGGTGGAAAATAACGCAGTAGAGACGCATAAAATAAGTATCCGGGCAAGTATAACACCTGATAATAGTAATCCGGTCATTATTGGCAATTCAGCAGTTTCGCTTTATGCCGACACAAGCAGGTGGACATTTGATTCCATAAACAAAGAATCAAAAAACTGGGCGGACAGATATTCCCTGATCACCTTCAGTACAAATTGCAGTGCATCACAACCGGGAAAGGAATATATTTTACAGACGGATGAAATTATAGTTAAAAAAGGTAAAGCTTTTAGTACTGCACTTTATCATTATCAGCATTATCGGGAAACCGGGAAACAGGATTCTGACTATATCCATATCATTAAAAGCAGAAATATAGAAACAGATTTGCGTCAAAGCATATCCGACTGGACAACCTGGGTCGCCAAAGGTAAAATGTATGACGATAAGGTAAAGGAACAAAAGGCCAAAGATATAATTGAGGGCAGTTTATTGACAATCAAAATGCTGCAGGACACTTCGGGGGGACTCATTGCTGGTCTTGGAGAATATCCGCACGCATACGTCAGGGATTCACACGGAGCATGCAGATTGTTCAGCATTACGGGACATAATGAAGAATTGAAGAAAGTAATTAAAACCATTTGTGACAAAACCACTGTCTGGGGGCATATTCCAAATGCCTGGCAGATGGGGGCAAACACCTGGCATTTATATAAATTTAACAACCCAAACGCAGAAACACCAGCTTATTTTGTGTGTCTGATAAAATATTATGTTGAGAATACCCACGACAGTGCATTTGTTGAAAGTATCTTTCCTTTTATGAAAAGTGCCATAGATGTTCAAAACAACGATATGATGGCAAATGGCTGGAGAATTGACTTCAACGGGGATGAAACAGAACGTTACACTGTAAGAACTGACGGACAAACCTATGGTATGCTGGCAGATTGGGCAAGTGACAATGACAGCAAAAACTGGTCATTTCCATCCTGTGTTATGGCATTGGTTTCAACCCGGTTTTTTGCAGAATATCTTAATGCCACCGGCAGGACGGCCCTGGCCCGGACGTATTCGGAACAGGCTGAAAAGATAAGTACCGCGATTGATCAGACTTTCTGGCGAAGTGATCTGAACATTCACGATTGGTGCAGAAAACGAGACAATTCCTGGCCCAGGTACAGAATACCGAATTTTACAGTATTTCCCGTATGGATTGGGGTGGAGCTTAATGAAAACAGGCAAAAATCAAATGTAATTGCCATGAAACAATACATAAATCCAGAAAACGGATATTTGCCAACAGCTCCTGGTGACGTGGAAGGATTTAGCGGACACAACCTGGCGTATATGTTGTATGCTCTTAAAAAGCTAAATGACCCGAAGGCAGATGATGTTTTTAGAACATTAATGACCGCTCCTATTATTAGCTGCTGGGGAACGGTTTCCGAGTTTTACGGTCCCCGTTGTACTCCGAATGGACACCTGGCCAATCCTTTCTCCACGGGTATTATGGGAGAAGCCTTACTTAGGTATTATTTAGGTTTCGATAATTTGAACTGACTGAAAACCAGCAGATCTTTTAGGTTGTTTTAATAAACAGGAGATCGTTCATTTTGTACAAAAGAATGTTCAGAATACCCATTGATTTACTATTTACCACAGCTTAATTTTAGAGAGCTATAAATGGTTCGCGACACAAAAGTGTTTCGGGTATGTGTCTGTCTTTTTCATACAATTCTTTCGGAATAATTCTTTTCTCAAATAATGAAAGTTCTACCCTTTTTCTGGTCCTTGTTTATAACGGTTTTTTGTTGCAGGCAGCCGAAGTGCAAAACCTGCGCTGCGAATATCTCTCTAATCCCCTCGGAGTAGATGTCTCTTCACCCCGTTTAAGCTGGATGATTGTATCCTCCACACGTGGTGATCTGCAAAAGGCTTATCCAGGTTGTAGTTTCCTCCTCCCGTGAATTACTTGCAAAAGACGAGGGTGACATGTGGAACACAGGCAAAGTTGAATCCGATCGGTCTGTTCAGGTGGATTACAACGGAAAGGTACTTCATTCGGGTACCGCGTATTTCTGGAAGGTAAGAATATGGGATGCAGAAGGAAAGGTGTCTGCCTGGAGTGAGCCGGCACGGTGGTCAATGGGATTACTCGAACCTGCAGATTGGGCAAACGCCAGATGGATCGCATACAAGGATGCTAATACCTGGAAAAAAGAATGGAAACAGCATAAGGAATCCGAATTGGGTAATGCACGGCCTGCTGAATGGCCAAATACCTCATGGCCCTGGCTCACCGGGAAAGACAGCACCATTTTTACCCTGTATGAAATGGCGGAGCCGAAATACGATCCTTCACCGCTATTCAGAAAGGAGTTTGTCGTAAATAAAAAAATTCGTTCTGCCAGCCTTTATATATGCGGCCTGGGCTATTATGAAGCATTTCTGAACGGGGCCAAAATCGGTAACCATGTGCTTGACCCGGCCTGGACCAATTTTGATAAGCGTTCGCTTTATGTCACTTACGATATTACCAGTTTATTGCTCAGGGGCGAAAACGCTATCGGGATCATGCTCGGAAGGGGACAATACAATCCGTTGTGCAATGATATCTGGGGACTCAGCAAATCGGCCTGGGTTGACCAGCCTAAGGTTATTGCCCTGCTGGCTGTTGAATATATGGACGGAACCACAACTGCTGTAATTACAGATGATAGCTGGAAGACCTGTGGCGGGCCACTTATTTACGACGATACAAGGCATGGGGAATTATATGATGCCCGACTGGAGCAAAAAGGCTGGAATTCAGCTTTGTTTAACGATAATAACTGGAAGAATGCTGCAATTGTCCAGTGGAATGCCCCGCTGGAATCACAGATGATTCCACCCGTACGATGTTTTGAACCCATTGCACCGTTGAGGACATTTGATAAGGGAAGCGGAATCACCCTTTACGATATAGGCAAAAATATAGCCGGGTGGGCCAGGGTAACCGTTCATGGACGGGCGGGGGATAGGGTGCTTGTTGAATATTGTGAAACACCTGCCGATTCAACACTGCTTCCGAATTTAACTCCTTCAAGATTTCAATTTAAAATCAAGGATAAACACTACGCCTCGTTTTATGATAAGTGTGTCAATGTCAGGCAACAAAACGGGTATATTCTGAAAGGAGAGGGTGATGAGACCTTTGAATGCCATTTCTCCTATAAGGGCTTCCAGTTTATTCGGATAACCACCGCACCCGGAGTTGAGATTCGCGAAGTGAAAGGAATACCTGTTCATACGGATGTTGAAATAAACGGCGGGTTTTCATGTTCCAATGAGGTGATCAATCAAACACAACGAAATGCTGTAAACAGCATGCTTAATAATTACCACAGCATAGCGACAGACTGTCCGCATCGCGAAAAACAGGGCTGGACGGCGGACAATTACATTTCTTCCCTGGCAGCCATGTATAATTTCAACATGGCTGCCTTTTACAACAAATGGCTTACCGACCTGGCCGGCACCCAAAGTCCGGAAGGTGGTCTGAATACGGTTGCCCCGTCAACAAGCTATGACAAAAATTCATCTACAGTATGGCCTGCAGCCATTGTATTTATTCCCTGGGATATGTATGGTTTTTATGCCGATACACGGACATTGTCAGAGAATTATCCCACCATGGTGAAATTTGTCAAAAGCAGCCTGCTTCGGCAGGTTAAAGACAAGCCTGAGATAATTAATGAGGTACTTGGTGACTGGCTTGCCCCGATCATGACACTGAGTGACACCCTGCGCAACAATACAATGGCGCCGCCCGAAGGAATGACACTGTATGCAACTGCATCCCAATTCCTCATGGTCAGTCGGTTGTCAGAGATCTGTACAATCCTCGGTAAGCCATCTGAATCAAAGGAGATGCATGAATGGGCCACAAGGATCGGCCGAAGCTTTCAGAATGAGTTTTTTGATGCAAATGAAGGCATTTATCATGGGGAAAAACCAACGGCCTACAGGCAATCTGCTAATATTGTCCCGTTACAATACGGACTGGTTCCGGCTGAATACAGGAATCGGGTTCTGTCCAATCTCACAGAGAATATTCACCTGCAGGGGGATCGCCTGTCTACCGGTTTTCTGGGAACATCAGCCCTGATGGATTACCTGCCGGCTAAAGATCCCGGGCTGGCATATACACTTGCCACGCAAAAGAACTACCCGGGTTGGGGGTACATGATTGCACAGGGTGCAAATTCGATGTGGGAAAGCTGGGATGGCTATGATTCCCGTAACCACACCCCGTTTTGCCTGATCAGCGGGTACTTTTATAAATATCTTGCCGGCATACAGGCAGATCCTGCATACCCCGGATTTAAACATTTCATTATCAATCCCTCTGTCGTTGGAGATCTTACGAATGTGAATGCCTGGCATGATGCTCTATACGGACGAATTGTCAGCAACTGGAAGCTCGAAAATGGCAGATTAACCCTGGAGGTTTCCATTCCGGTGAATACCACGGCTACCATTTGTGTGCCTTCTGTCCCGGGTACACCCATAACTGAGTCAGGCCTTCCGGCAAAGAATGCAAAAGGTGTTGAATATATAAGGGAAGAGAATGGGAAAGCCCTTTTTGAAGTCGGATCGGGAAATTATTCCTTTCAGTCGAGGATATTTTAAACAGGTGAACTAATATGAAGCAAATCAATATTCCATTTATCTGTTTCGCATGGATTTTAATTTTAAATGTGAGCATTACTGCTCATGCGAATGTTTTATCCTTGAATGACCAAAAGACAGGTTATGAAAAAATCGATGCCAGCGAAGATCCAAAAGAATCCACGATGGTTTTGGGGTTTTGACAGGTGGAATGACAGGGAAGGATGGACACTTCCTGATATATTGAACGGAAAAGTCAGCGGAGGAGCCCTCTGGGTAACCATTCAGTCAGAAAAGAAGGATTCCATAGAATCATGGAGGAGTCAGATTTGGGGTTCAGCCCCAGATTACAGGCTGGTTTCTCCGAAAGGGCTGATGATTCCAGCCGGACAATATAACAAAATTGTGATCCGGTTGAGGAATCTTTCTCCGGAAACAGATGGTTTTATTTCCTGGCAGACAATGCAGAAGCCGGGTGAGGATACCGGATCTGTTCGTTTCACAATGAAACCGGATTGCAGAGAATGGCAGGAGGTTGTTTGTCACATGGATAGCCGTTGGAAGGGGACAATTGACCGGATAAAGATTCTGCCGGCGCAAATGTGGCAAAGAGGGGATATCTGGATTGACTGGATTGCTGTTACCAGGGGTGAACCTAAACAGCCGGGCCGGCGTCCTGATGTCTGCAGCAACAGGGTTGTGCCGCAAATACTCATTCCCGGGATTTCACAACAGGATTTTGAGGATGCTTTTAAGGTATTGGATGAATGTATAGTTACAGACGTGCCTTTAAATGGTTTTAACTATCCCTACATGGCACCTGGTGGTGCGTACGGCTCAAACTGGTGGCAACTGGATGGAAGCCTGAATGTTGCCGGAGCAAAATGGACAAATCAAAAATTTACGGAAGATATTATGCGCGGTTTTGCGGAGGTCCAGGCAGCAGAATCCGGATGGCAGGATTGACCTGTGGGGTGGCTCAACAACGCGCGGACAGGTAGCAGATGTCAGCAGCCTTCCTAGGTATTTTGAAGCCGCTTATGATGTTGCCGGCGCAGTGATGATTCATTGCTGCGGAATACTAATCTATGAGTCCATGAAAAAGTATCTCGGAATATTGGTTTTCTCCAGCGAAAAGGGATAAAACCACCGGACTGATCACAGGTGTATTTGAGGAGACCCTCAGCAATATTACGGATGAAGTTGGGTCACTGGCACCCGTTGACCTGAATGTTGCAGTGGCTATCGGGTGCTATAACACCAGCCGGCTTGCTTCATACCTGGGCAAAGCCCGTGAGGCTGCAAAGTTTCTCAATGATTTTAAGGAGCTGTCTTCAGGTATCAATCAATACATGTGGAGCGAGGAAGACAATGTTTATTATAATTACTATGTTCATGAGAAAAAGCCTGAAAAACGTTTGCTGTGTACAACTTTCGATCCCTTGCTTGCTCGGTATTGCACCGTCTGACCGGGTGGAGAAATTAATCCCGGTTTTGTTGAATCCTGTCTCTTTTTAACTGGGGCAATCGTCCGTTAACAACAATTGCCAGAACAGAACCGGGATATGTGGAAGCAACCGGAACTTATGATGGCCGTGCCTGGTTCGGGGATGTGTGGACCTTGCGTAACCTGCCGGTAATTAATGGTTTGGAAGATGCAGGAAAACATGATCTTGCCGCTGAATTAGCATGGTCGACCATTAAAACCTTTAACTCGAATTATTGTGAATTTATTGTTCCCTCCAATGGTTCAGGTGAAGGTGTTCAGAGATATGGGTGGTCGGCCTCACAATACATTCAGGCAATTATTGAAAATCTGTTTGGAATTGATTATGATTTTCTGAATAAAAGACTCCGTATAGTGCCTCATATTCGCAAAAGAACTCATGAAACAGGAAATCGAAATCAAGAATTTGATCATTCCATCTGAAAATGATCTGAGACTTGACCTGAAGATAAAGCAAACAAAGGAGGGAAAGCAATCATTACAATCAAACTGAACGGAAAACTGCCAGAGGAAATGCTGGAAATTGGACTTCCGGATAGTCAGGCAAAACAGGTGACAATAACCGATAAGGCCGGGAAGAAAGATACTGCCAGTGACTCAATTTATTGAATTTAAAGGGGTTTCAGGGATTAAGATGGGAATGACGGATTATGTTGAATTGGTTTTTGAATGACACCCCGTCGGGGTCCCCCCTTACCACCCCGTCGGGGTGGGTTAATTTTGTGCAAAAGAATAGGCAGAATATATATTGTTTTGATATACGCCAGGTATTAATTTTATTGGATCTTACCCTGATAAAATCAAATTCTGAAAAAAATAATTACAAATATGAAAAAAATGCGCGGACAAATCCATTATCTTCTTTTTTCCCTCCTGGTCTTGAATGTGGCTTTAACAGGCTGTTCTTCCGATAAGAAAAAAATACAACGGCAGATCTGGCTGCCGGTTTCATTGCCCCGCCCGATTCTGTTCGTCCGGGTGTATACTGGTATTTTATGGATGGCAATCTTTCGCGTGAGGCGATGACTGGTGATCTTGAATCAATGAAAAAAGCCGGTATCGGAAAAGTTGTTTTTCTGGAAGTAAATGTGGGACTTCCCCGCGGAACAGTTGATTTTTTAAGTGAAGAATGGCAGGACCTTTTCAAACATGCTGTTCGTGAGGCTGAGCGACTTGGTATAGAGATCACGCTGGGTATAGGCCCGGGATGGACAGGCAGTGGTGGTCCCTGGGTAAAACCGGAACAGTCCATGATGCATTTGATGGCCAGTACGGTAGAAGTTACAGGGTCCCTCAAAATTCTCTGGTAAATTACCGGTACCGGAAAACTATAGGCCATTTTTCGGTGAGGAATCTGTTCCTGATAACCTGAAAAAAATCCGGAAGGATTATTATGAGGATGTAATTGTTCTTGCTTATCCTACTCCGGTAAAGGATGACAGAATCGCAGACAGTGATGAAAAGGCATTGTATTTCAGGGCTCCCTTCAGTTCAGTGGATGGCGTAAAACCGTTTCTTCCAACCTCTGCAGAATTTGAGAACCAGCCGGTCGAGTTCCACCATTGATAAAGACAAGATCATTGACGTTACAAAATATCTCCAGCCCGGGGGAAACCTTACCTGGGATGTGCCGGCCGGAAATGGACTATCATGCGTTTCGGAAAGCGGAACAATGGTGCAGTAACCCGTCCTGCACCTGAGCCTGGCCTGGGTTTTGAATGCGACAAATTTGATACGGTTGCCTTTGATGCACATTTCGACCAGTTTGTCGGAAAGCTTCTGCGTAAAACTGAACCCCGGCTGAATAACAGGCACGCAGGATGGACGATGCTTCACATGGACAGCTGGGAGATGAGTTCGCAGAACTGGACCGGCAATTTCAGGCAGGAGTTTACCAGTCGCAGAGGTTACGATCCGATGCCTTACCTGCCTGTTTACACAGGAAGAATGGTTGGCAGCGTGGAAGAAAGCGAGCGGTTTTTGTGGGATGTCCGTTTGACTTCACAGGAACTGGTGATTGAATACCATGCCATGAGGGTAAAAGAACTGGCCCATAAATACGGGATGGGACTGTCCATTGAACCCTATGATCTGAATCCATGCGCAGACCTTTCCCTGGGCGAGGTAGCGGATGTTCCCATGTGTGAATTCTGGACGAAGGGACTTGGATTTCCGTAGTGCTTTCAGCTGCTTTGAGGCAGCTTCACTTGCCCATGTGCAGGGCTTGCCGGTAGTGGCAGCAGAATCGTTCACAGCCGGATTCGATGAAGCATGGAAGATTTATCCTGGTGCAATAAAGAACCAGGGCGACTGGGCATTTTGTACCGGAATTAACCGGTTTGTATACCATACTTTTGCCCATAAACCCTACGGCGATCAGCTGAGGCCGGGTATGACAATGGGTCCCTATGGTGTGCACTGGGACAGGGGACAAACCTGGTGGCCTATGGTAAAGGCCTACCATACCTACATTTCAAGGTGTTCCTATATGCTTCAGCAGGGTCACAATATTGCTGATATTCTGTATCTCACTCCCGAAGGTGCACCCCAGGTATTTCAGGCACCTGTTTCAGCCTGGGAGGGAAATGACACAATTCCGGACCATAAAGGCTATAATTTTGACGCGTGCTCACCCCATATGCTGATGTCTAAAGCAGAGGTAAGGAATAACAAAATTATCTTTCCGGGTGGCGCTTCCTATTCCATTCTCGTCCTGCCCTCGATTGAAACAATGACACCGGAACTTCTGGCCAGAATTGAGCAATTGATCAAGGATGGGGCAATCGTAATGGGAATGCCGCCTAAGAAGTCACCCAGTCTGGTAAATTACCCGGTATGCGATCAGGAAGTAGGGAAGATGGCTGAAAAAATCTGGGGAGTTGGAAATGCAGTCGGGACGGATCAACCTCGTTCCTATGGCAAGGGTGAATTATACCGCACCGAAGCAAAAAACAAAGAATTATATCCCGATTATGAGTCGACCGCTTCGATTCTTAAGAAGAAAAATATAGTACAGGACTTCACCTCTTCGGGAAATGAAATTCGCTTCATCCACCGGTCAACCGGAGATAAGGAAATCTATTTTGTTTCAAACCGCACCGGAAATAAAGTAAATACGGTATGTAGTTTCCGCGTTGACCGGGGTCAGCCGGAATGCTGGGATGCGGTAACAGGTGAAATGAAAAAATTATCGGAATATGACCAGAAGGAGCATCAAATGATGATTCCCCTGAATTTTGACATAGATCAGAGTTATTTCATAATTATTGATCAAAAGGGGGTAAAACAGGAGAATGTCACGAAAAATCCGGCACAGCAAGGTGACCTGAAGGAGATCTCGGAATTAAAGGGTAACTGGACTGTCTTTTTTGACACAACGTGGGGCGGACCCGGCAAGGTGAAAATGGACAGCCTGGTTGACTGGTCCAGGCAAAAAGACCAGGGAATTAAGTATTATTCCGGAATGGTGACCTATGAAACCAGTTTTAATTTGCCTGAAAACATGGATACTGCCAATGCAGGTGATCTGTATCTTGATTTGTCAAAAGTGTATAATATGGCCCGGGTGAACCTTAACGGCAAGGATCTGGGCGTGGTATGGACTGCCCCGTGGCGGGTGAAAATTTCGGGTGCCGTTAAAAAAACAGATAATCACCTGGTAATCACGGTAGCCAATCTCTGGGTTAACAGGTTGATTGGAGATGCATCAAAGCCCTATGACGGCGCAGTTAATAACAAATGGCCGGAATGGCTGCTCAAGGGACTTCCGCGCACCAGCGGCCGGTATACTTTTACTACCTATGATTATTATAAAAAGGATGGAACCCTGCTTAAATCGGGGTTGACAGGTCCGGTAAAAATCATGTCTGCTAAACTGTAATACCAGGACTGTCAATATATGTAAAAGAAATATCAGAATGCATATTGATTGGAAGTCCCTGGAAATTTAATTTTAGTGAATTATAAACGGATATATAAAATGAAGGCGTACTGCACGCTTTCATTTTATATATCCATTTTCTACCAATTAGCGGGTGCATTTAATTCTTTCATGCTTAATATTACTCAAATGAAAAGAAAGTTCAATATTCTGATTGCCATTTTATGGTTGCCCTGGTCACTTTATCAGGCTCAATCCCAGGTAGCAGTCAAGCCAACTGCTGAAGAAGCCTTATTTGTTCAAACAGATGTTAAACCGCATTATCAGCGAACGAATTACGCGAATCAATCCATCCTTCTTAAAAACGACGGTATTCAGCTCCAGATGTTCCGCCGGATTGGCGGCTGGGGATGGGGTGAGATTTCAACCCCTTCGGGTAAACTGATGGCCGTGCTGGATCATCTCGGCGAAATTATGCTGAGGGATCAGGATATTCCAATGCGGTTTGAAGCAATGCATGTTGAAAAGAAAACCACGGACCAGGGAGAATGCCTTGTGTTCAAAGTAAAGTCAGTGGTTGCAAGAGATAACCTGAAGGGGACCTCGTTTGAACAATGGATGAGTTATCCTTTTACAGAACCTGCCATTACTGGTGAAGTCACTGTGACACTTGCCAGGAATAAACCGGTTATCTATCTTTCATACCGGTTAACAGCAACAGGTAATTATTATGCCAAATATGTCCGTGGTCCCTGGTTGAAAGTCGGAGAAGCCTCCTTCGGAACAAAAAAGGATGATTCAATGCTGCCAGGCGTGGAATGGGTGATGGGTGATGAATGGTCGAGTGGATTAGACTGGTTCAAGGATCCCTGGGCACTCAGATCAGTGCCGCATCCCTATAAGGTTACTGCCCCCTTAATGGCCGTGAGCTATGAGGGAACAGGAATCGGACTTTCCTGGGATCCCAACCAGGTGGCAACCCGGTGGTTTAATTACAGGGCTCAAAGGCCGCAACCTGTATTTGCCACACCCAATTTCATCGATCGCATGAACAACAACCTGATGGGACTGATGATTCCTGATGCCACTGTGGAAGGACATGAAAATGAGGTGTATTCTGCACTGCCGGTTGAATTTAAGATCGGTCAGATGGTCAATTTCGATGCCGAAATCTGGCTCAGTGAAGGAACCAGCCTGGATGTAATGATCGACTGGGTAAAGAATCACGGGTTACCCAAGCCGCCGGAGCCAAAATGGAGCTATAAGGAAACACTGGATAAAATAGCCAATGCATACAATACAAACTTATGGCATGAAGGCGAAGGATTTGGAATCAAACAACGGCCTACGGACAGGATGAGTGCATATGCTCCTGAATTCCTCGAACGCTATGTAAAAGAAAACAAGGGAACAAAGCTGGCCAAAGAATTACAGGTAAAGCTCGATTGGTGCCGGTCAAAACAGGGCGACCGTCCAGGAAAAAGAATGGATAAGAATCCGGAAACCATGGCCAAATATGGCGATGAACTGATCAGCATACAGCGTGAAGATGGTTCATTTTATTTCGATCCTGACGGACGCCATTATGGAAAAGATGACTTCAGGGTTGCCACTTCCTTTATCGAACCTATGGGGATTGCTTTCGATGATGCACTCGATATTGTGGTTGTCCCCGCTCTTTCCCTTCTTGATATTGCTAAAGGAACAGGGAAGGATATCTACCTGAAGGCTGCTGTAAAAGCGCTTGACTATTGTATGAAAATGGAGCGGCCTGAAGGGGGCGATTTCTGGGAAACTCCCCTCCACGCTCCGAACCTGTTTGCTGCCGGGCATGCTGCCATGGCATATTATGAAGCCTATAGGGCAACCAATGACGCGCGTTACAAGGATAAGGCCATACACTGGATAAGGACACTCCTGCCTTTTACCCATCTCTGGGAACCGGCGGATGTAAAGATGATTTACAACACCAAGCCGGTACTCAGCTCAAGTGACTGGTATTTTGCCAACTGGGTAAGGGACCATGTACAATGGGAAGTACTCGGGGTTTTCAGCGCCTCAGCTGATCGCGGAATCCGTTGGGATCTTGTTGATCCCCAGATCGACTGGAAAACATACCATGAAGGCATTACAGTTGCTGCCATACGGTGGATCAATGTTCATACAGATAATAACTGGCGCCCGCATAATATCCCTGATACCTATGCAAATTACCTGAAGGGGGATTATGACTACTGTTATCCGGATACGCACAACAGCACCACCGGCAATTATGGAGGAATGTTTATTCCTCCTGCACCCATTGCAGCAAATATTTATTCGGTGATGGACAATATGAAACAACCATGAGATATTGTTTTTCTGCTGCAGTTTTTTGGATGATTCTCGTATTGTCCTTCTGCTGCAAGATACAATTGATTGCGCAGCCTCCCGTTCCGGAAAAGGATCGCCCTAGTTTCATTTTGCTTTTGACGGATGATCAGTCCTACCATCTCTCGCTTATCGGGATACCGGGCCTCAAAACCCCCAACATAGATAAACTGGCTAATAATGGGGTGTTTTTCACCAAAGCCTATGCAGCTGCAGCATCATGTTCACCTTGCCGGAGCGTCATTCTAACGGGAATGTATCCACATTCCAACGGGCACTGGAGAAACACTTACGGTCCTGGTCTGGGCGATGAGGATGTACAATTTAGCAGGCAATCTACTGTGGCAGATTCGGTTGGCGTTCACGAAGACCTTCACACACTTATTGAGATCCTGAACGCCCATGGTTACGTAACGGGGATAACAAACAAGTTTCATTTAAGCCCGCCCTGGAAGTTTCCATTTCAGTACCGCTTTCCTTATGAAAATTCAGATGCCTATGAAACGACTGCTCAATTTATAAAAAAGGCGGAAGGGAAATCATTCTTTCTGCAGGCAAATATTGAGAATACGCACCGTCCTTTCCGAAAGAATATATCCAAAACGGGGTTGCCTGAAGTTTCCCCCGATGAGGTGGTGATTCCGCCCAATTGGCCTGACACGAAGAATACCCGTGAGGATTATGCGGATTACCTGAGTGCTGTTGAACATGCGGATGATGCTATCGGACAGATTCTTCAGGCATTGGCTGAATCAGGCAGGGCAAACAATACAATTGTGATTTATACCAGCGATCAGGGTTTCTGTTATCACCGTGCCAAGGCATCTACCTATGACTGGGGCGTCCATGTGCCGCTATCCTTTAGCGGGCCAGGAATTGTAAGCGGCGTTCAGACTTCTGAACTGGCCAGCCATATTGACATTCTCCCCACGGTGCTGGATTATGCTGGTATTGATATTCCGGCCACTGTTCAGGGGATTTCTCTGCGCAGCCTGCTTGCCGGGGAAAAAAAGACAACAGGCCGGGATTTTGTTTTTTCAGAGCACAATGCCCACGGTCCGGATCCGGTGGAATATTATCCCACACGCACAGTTTCTGACGGACGCTACCGTTATATTCGCAATCTGCGGAATGAAATAGTCCCGGATTATCCGATCGAGCGGTTTGTAACAGATGAAGTGTTTGCCAATACACCCAAAGGACTTGCATGGTTACCCCTCGATGCCACACCAGGGGGTGCGTGGGGCAACCTGGCTTTTGCAGAGATCATCCTTCACAAGGAGGAATTCCCTGATCAGTATGAATTGCTCAAAGCTACTTTCTTCAGGCCAAAAGAGGAGCTATATGATTTGAAGAACGATCCGTATGAAATGAAAAACCTTACGGATAATCCGGAGTACAAGACAACTCTCAACAGATTGAGCAAAGCACTTGATGAATGGATGATGCAGACCGGAGATGATGGCGATCCCCGGAGTCATGCACGACGAATCAGCCAATTATAAATGTTGAGGTATTAAAATAATCTGAGAATTAAAATCCGGATGATGAAGAAATGGTTGACCTATATTGCCCTTTGCCTGGTTGCAGCCAGTTGCACCCAAAGCAAGCCTGTTGAAGTAAAATCAGAAAACCATAAACTGGTGGGGCTTGCTTATACCACCTGGCATAAGGACACCGTTTGGCAAAATGTATGGGATAAGCCTGAACTTGGTTTTTACAAATCTGACAATGTTGAGGTTATCAGGCAACATGCCCGGTGGATTGAGGATGCTGGTGTGGATTTTATTTTCGTAGATTGGTCAAATAACGTCGATTATATGCCTGGCCAGACAAAGAATGCAGGAATTTTTGATATGATCGAAAATGCAACCACACTGCTTTTTGAAGAATACGCAAAAATGGAAAAAAGCCCGAAGATCTGCATTATGGCCGGTGTAACCGGGTATCCTGAGGCAGTTAAGGATGGCAGATTACAACGCAAAGCCGATTATATATATAACCAGTTTATTGCCAATACGCGATTTAAGCCAATCTACCAGACTTATCTCGGAAAACCCTTGCTGATGCTCTATGTCAATACTCCGTCTCCATTCCAGTCAGGTGTACCGGAATGGACCGATGATCGTTTTACTGTGAGATGGGTTACCGGCTATATTGCACAACAGAAAAACCTGATGGGGGATAACCTGGTAAGCAAATTTGGCTATTGGTCATGGGAAGACCGCGGAAAGCAAACTTATACCTTACTGGACGGAAAGCCGGAAGCCATGACAATCGTGGCAGCCTGGCGTGAGGATAACGGGCTCGGTGAACCGTCCGGAAGGGGAGCCATAGCCGCCCAGGGCAGAAAGAACGGAGAAACCTTTAAGAATCAATGGGACAGGGCCCGGGAGATCGGGGTGAATGTAGCCCTGGTTGTTTCATGGAATGAATGGGTCCTATAGTGAACAACCCAGCAAGGAAATCTCGAAAGATATCGAACCGTCAGAGGTCTATGGACACTTGTATCTTAACCTCCTGAAAGAAGAAATCAAAAAATTCAAGAATTAAATCCCCCTGAAATGAAGAAGAAAAATATTTTTGCGATACCGGGTTGCCTTCTCTCCTGCCTTTTATTGATTACCGGAGTACAGGCACAGAATCCGATATTTCCTCCGGGATTGTATATCGCTGATCCATCTTCCCATGTATGGAAGGACGGAAAGCTTTATATCTACGGCTCACGGGATGAGAATCCGGCCTGGTATTGTTCGCATGATCATTATGTGCTTTCCACAAGCGACCTGATCCATTGGGATGTTTTTAAGGATGCCTTTGCTTCAGCCGGAAAAAATGACCAGGTTTCCTACAGTGATGATTTTCTGTATGCACCCGATTGCCAGTACAAAGATGGCACATACTACCTTTATTATACCCTGGCTTCGCCGGTGAATACCGAAGGTGTTGCAACAAGCAAATCTCCCATGGGGCCGTTTACAAATGGAAAGGTAATTGACCTTGCCGGAATAAATCAGATTGATCCCTGCGTTTTTATGGATGATGACGGCCAGGCTTATTATATCTGGGGACAGTTTTCAGCCAAAATTGCGAAACTGAAACCCAATATGACTGAAATAGACAAATCCACGATCAAAGACGGGATTGTAACTGAAAAAGAGCATTTCTTCCACGAGGGCGGGTATATGGTGAAACGGAACGGGATTTACTATTTTATCTATGCTCATATGGGCAGGGCAGGGATGCCAACCTGTATAGGGTATGCCACTTCAAAATCGCCCATGGGTCCGTTTAAATACGGCGGGGTTATTGTTGACAACGATCATTGTGATCCGGGCAACTGGAATAACCATGGTTCGATCGTTGAATTCAAGGGAAAATGGTATGTGTTTTATCACCGGTCATCCCACAATTCCGTAACCATGCGAAGAGCCTGCATGGAGCCGATCACATTCAATGAAGATGGCAGTATCAATGAGGTGGAAATGACCACCCAGGGAGTTGCCGGCCCGTTAAATCCCCTTCTGAAAATGGATGCGGAGCGTGCATGCCTGTTTACAGGCAATGTCAGGATCGTTGCATTCACGTCCGACAACGAGGAACTCACCGGTATTCGTAACGAGGACAAGGCCGGGTATAAGTATTTCAATTTTGAACCCGGTGTTGACAGCATCACGTTCATGGTTGCTCCTGGCAGGACGGGCGGAAAGATTGATATCGGGCTCGACAACCGGTGGGGACCCTCCATAGGCACAGTGGATATTCCGGGCAACGGGGATGGCAAAACATGGATCACTGTGAAAGGAAAAATCAGCCAGGTAAACGGAGTTCATGCCATATGGCTCCGGTTCAGCGGCTCCGGAGAGGATCTGTTCAATGTAGACTGGTTTCAATTCTCATCACATAACGGAAAATGAAAAAGCTTGTTTTCATCCTTTTGTTTGTATCTGCCTTTCAGGCATTTGCACAACTTTCTCCAACCGGAAAAAGAGTAACTGATGGTTCGATCCATGCATTGGGCAATGGCAAAATGTGCATCTATGAACTGGGACCTGATATAGTCACTTCCTATACGGGGCCTTATTCCACACCTTCCTACTTTACCCTGCAATGCCTTTCTGATCAGAAGGGTGCTTTTTCTGTCAGAAAACCGGGTACGGCAATCTGGACGCATACTTTCACAAAAGGGAATGACACGACTGGCCGAACTGGGAGATTTTGTGGATGCGGAAATTCCCTGTTTCGTGCGCCATGTGCAAACTTCCGCCCCGATGGTTTTCAGGATGAAATTCGAAAAATACGTACAGCTGATTGATAACTCAGCACGTTTGCAGGCAGGCGGAAAGGCAACCGGCCGGCTGATGATTGTTCCTCCCGGCACAACAATTTACCAGACCTATGTCTTTCCCCGTTTATTGTATGGCCAGCTGGCAGTTACCGGAGCAGCCAGGATTGAAGCAGTTCCTGACTCTGCCATTCTCCGGATTATTTGTGAACCCGGTGAAAGTTATATATATATTGTTGGCGGACCAGGATACGCGGATGTAATCAGCAACACAAATCTTGCGCTTTCTGCCTCCCCGCAAAATATGCTGGACAGAACAGGTAAATACTGGCAGGAGTTCACCGCACGAAGAACGGATTTCAGTAAGATTTTACCGGCGACACTTCCGCAGCGCGATAAACTTATCCGCACCATTGATGAGGTAGCTGTGCTGATCAAGGCCCAGCAAAGCACTGAGGGAGCTGTTCTGGCCGGGTATCCCTATCCTTTGGGCTATGTGCGCGACCAGTATGGCGTTTCCCGTGGATTACTTGCCCTTGGATTAGATAAGGAAGCCAGATCAATTCTTAACTTCTACTGGGAAATCTGGAAAAGATACGGGTATATTCATAATGCACAGGGAATTGGCGTTGATGGTATTTTTCACATTCATGAAAATGATGAGGTTGAAATAACGGGATACCTTATCCTTCAAGCCTTTGACCTGCTTCGGGCCTCAAAGGATACAGCCTTTATCCGGCAGATTGCCCCCATGCTTGACTGGGCCTTTGAAAGTCAGAAAAAGCATCTGGTGAGCGGCATGCTGCCATTCAACGGAGATGAAACATACGTGGCGGGCGGAATATTACCCCGTTCTACGCTGAATGACGGATCGGCTGAAGCTACAATGCTCTTTACGGAAAGCGGCCAGCAGTTTCTTGACTGGGCCTCCGCCAATCATTTATGGAACGCCGCCAGGGTTGCGGAAAACCAGTCGCTGCTCGCGCTGGTAAGATCCAGATTCAAAGAGAACTTCTGGAAGGATGGGGTACTCTGGACCAATAATCCCGACAGGGCCACTGCCGCTGAATTGCCCCGGTTCAGGCATGGGGTATGTGAAATGCAGGGGCCCGGTTGCCTGATGTCGAAATACCAGGGAATTGTGTGGACTGAAAGGAATGAAAACAACCGGTATCTTTGTGCTGCCTGCATCAACGGAGCGCCCTTCCCGAAAGCGGAAGTGAAGCGGTATAACCTGTTGTCGGTTGCCCTGGCTCCTTTTTACATGAATCTTACGGTGATACCTTTTGATCAGCTTACCGGAGCGGTGTATGAAATCCGTGACAATTTTGTTACAACAGGCGCCATGACATCAAAGCAGGAAATGGCAAACCAGAAAAATGAGATCCGAACGGTTGGCTATGACTACGGATTCCTGCTGAATGCCCTGACCATGCTTCACAGTGCCGATGCCAGCAAGGTGTATGACAAAACACTTTCCGTGGTTGACCAGGAAGGATCCTGGTCAGAATATTACCTGAACGACAAACCGAGCGGTACACGATGCCGTCCATGGGAGAGTGCGATCAATATTGAAGCCGTGATCAACTGGGCAAAAGCTTACAAACCCGCTGGCAAAAAATAACCTGAAACCTAACTAATAATAGAAATAAACAAATGCAATTGAAAATGAACAGACGAACGAATTCCATGATGTGGCTGCGCACACTGGCCCTGCTATTGTTGCCCGCCCTGCTGATGACCAACTGTAAGAAATCCGTGGTATCTGAAAACCAGGATCCTGTTACACCTGAACAACTTGAGCAGGGTTTCGTCACTCCCCCGGATTCAGTGAAACCCTGGGTATACTGGTACTGGATCAGTGATAACATGTCGAAAGAGGGTATAACAAAAGATTTAGAGGCAATGGCCAGGATTGGGATCGGCGAGGCCCTGATCGGAAATATAGGCCTGCCAGAGATGTCGTATGGAAAAATTCCTATTCTCAGTGAAGAATGGTGGCAGATGATTGAGCACGCGATTCGTGAAGGAAAAAGAGTAGGTGTGAATATCGGCATGTTCAATTGTCCGGGCTGGAGCCAGAGTGGCGGACCCTGGGTAAAATCCACCGAGGCTATGCGTTACCTCGATAGCAGCGAAACCGTTGTTGAGGGAGGGAAACAGATTGTTCAGAAGCTGGTACAGCCTAAATCCCTGTTTCAGGATGTAAGGGTCATTGCATATCCTGCTCCCCTGGATGATCAGCTGACTATAGCCTCAGTGAAACCGAAAGTATCTACAATACCTGCCCTGGGCAATGCAAAATTAATGTTCGACGGGGATACCACCTCTGTATGTTCATTCAGCGGTGCCGGCAACAGCAAAGCCATCACAATCGATTTCGAAGCACCTGCTGATTTTACAGCCAGAAGTCTGGTGTTATACCCTGCAAAATCACCTTTTGCTGCTGATGTCGATTTGCTCGTCAATGAAAATGGAACATTCAAAAGCATTAAAACCTTCCGGTTCGATCGCAGCAATCCGGCTGTTAATGTTGGCGATATTCCCTATGGCCCGGTTTCCGTTGCTTTTGATGAAATCACAGCCAAAAAATTCCGTCTTGTATTCAGTAATTTCAATCTTACCAACTTTTTATCTACCACCGGTGCAGCCGGCCTGAATGTTGGAATCGCAGAGATCAGTCTTTCCTCCGCTCCACGGTTGGAATCTTACATTGAAAAACAACTGGGAAAAATGTGCCAGACTCCTTTCCCATTATGGAAAGAATATCAATGGAATACACAACCCGAAACCGGGAGTGCAGATATGAAAATCGATCCCAAAAAAGTGATCGATCTCAGTAAGAATCTGACCCCCGACGGAACACTCACCTGGGATGCACCTGCCGGTAAATGGATCATCATGCGCATCGGGGCAACTCCTACAGGAACCAAAAACAGTCCCTCAGCTCCCTATGCAACGGGTTGGGAAGTGGACAAGATGAGCCGTGCCCCTCTTAAAAATCATTTTAATGCCTTTATCGGTGAATTGCTCAGGAGAATGCCTGCTGCAGATCGTACAGCTTTGAAGCATGTTGTAATGGACAGCTATGAGATGGGTTCACAAAACTGGACAGACGGACTGGCTGAAGACTTCACGAAGAAATACGGATACGACCCGATTCCCTGGTTACCCGTTCTTTCAGGCAGGATAGTGGCCTCTGCCCAGGAATCCGATCGTTTTCTGTGGGACTTACGCCGGATTATTGCCGACCGGGTTGCTTATGACTATGTAGGTGGATTGCGCGATTTAAGCCAGGAACAAGGACTTCGCGTATGGCTTGAGAACTATGGCCACTGGGGCTTTCCTTCGGAATTCCTGATGTATGGCGGACAAAGTCATGATATCGGAGGTGAATTCTGGAATGAAGGGGAACTGGGGAATATCGAATGCCGTGCTGCTTCTTCTGCAGCACATATATATGGTAAAAGAAGGGTCTCTGCTGAATCCTACACTTCTGCCGGACTGATCTACCAGCGATTCCCCGCCATGCTTAAGAAAAGAGGAGACTGGAGCTATACCGAGGGTATCAATCATGTTGTGCTTCACGTGTATATTGAGCAGGCCTATGAAGACAGAAACCCGGGTATCAATGCATGGTTTGGCACTGAATTCAACCGCAAAAATACATGGTTCGATCAGGCCAAAAAGTGGATCGATTACCAGCGTCGTTGCATGTTCATGTTACAAAGGGGTGTAGCAGTAAATGATGTATGTTATTTTATCGGTGAGGACGCACCCAAAATGACCGGAACGCGAAATCCGGCCCTTCCGAAAGGATATACATTTGATTATATCAATGCAGAAGTACTTATGAACCGGGTTACTGTAAAGGACGGAAACCTTGTATTGCCCGATGGCATGTCATACAGGATGATGGTACTCCCCCCGCTGGAAACCATGCGGCCGGAATTGCTCCGCAAGATAAAGCAACTTGTATCGGAAGGTGCTTCAATATATGGACCGTCCCCCGAGCGTTCGCCCAGTTTGCAGAATTTTCCTGAATCTGACAAGGAAGTAAAAGCACTGGCCTCGGAACTTTGGGGACCTGTAGATGGCAAAACCATCCAGTCAGCCAAATTCGGAAAAGGCATGATCCTGAACGGACTTGACCTGAAGGCAGCGCTCGACAAAGTGGGTGTATTGCCCGATGTTTCAGTTTCGGAAAACACACCCTTACTGTGGATGCATCGTCGTTTAAATGATATCGAAATTTATTTTATCACCAATCAAAGCGACAGCGTACTAAGCATGGACGCTGGATTCAGGGTGGAGGGCATGCAACCCGAACTTTGGGATGCTGTTACCGGTACGGTACGCGAATTGCCGGCCTTTACACAGGATGGTGCTATTACCCGGGTTCCCCTTACACTGGCTCCAAGTGGAAGTGCTTTCATAGTTTTCAGAAAAAGCGGGATGCCCGCTTCTGATAAAATGGAAGACAATTATCCGGCTGCCACAAGCACAGTTGATAGTTTCATCACCCTGGCAGGTTATTTTTGATGCAGCACAGCGTGGACCCGATAAGCCGGTTACAATGGCCACTCTTGAAGACTGGTCAAAGAGCAAAGATGAAAAAATCAGGTATTATGCGGGATCGGCAGTATATCTGAATAAAGTTGTTCTTAACGCTGTACCGGAAGGAGAAACAGTATACCTCGACCTGGGAAAGGTGGGCAACATGGCCGAAGTGAAGGTAAATGGCCAGTCTGCCGGAGGAGTATGGACGGCGCCCTACCGTGTTGATGTTACTAAACTGGTGACTGCCGGTGAAAATAATATTGAGGTGACTGTGGTGAATAACTGGGTCAATCGCCTGATCGGGGATAGTAAATTACCTGAAAAAGGACAGGAAGACCTGGATCAATGTAAATGATATAAAACCAACGGATCCGCTCCAATCCTCAGGATTAATCGGACCGGTTTCCATTGTATCAGTAAAATATTAGTCTATTTAGGCACGAAGTGCTTTAGCTCTATATCCCCCGGTGCAGCCGGGGGATAAGCGGAGCCTGAGCACGAAGAACTTTATCTCAATAACCGCCGGTGCGACCGGCGGATAACGCCGGTGTAGCAGGGATCAGGAGTGTTAAACAAAAGAAAAAATGAATGCGAAAAATGACATTGGAATAAAGTGGCCCCGGGTGGCCTGCTTTGTATTATCTGTCTTAATCGTATTTTCTTTCCATTCTGTGAATGCCCAGGTTAAATATAATTCAGCAGAACGAACTTCTCGAAGCACGGATGGGGGTGGAGCGGGTGGCACGATATTATCTTCCGGCTTATGCTTCAATGGCGGGTAGCAACAATGAAATCCGCTGGGTGCAGATTGATCTGGGACAGGACAAAAAAATAGACGGGATAAAACTATTGCCCGGAGTACAGGGATGGGGACCTGCTGCCGGTGGTTTTCCTTCACGTTTCAGACTTGAAGTTTCAAACGATGTGGATTTCAGTCACTCCATAATGTACGAAGATTATACCCTGAAAGAAGAATTTCCTAATCCGGATGATCAGGTTTGTACATTTGCATCAAAAGAGGTTTACGGGCGATATGTTCGCTTAACAGCCACACAGCTTCGGGACAATAAACTGGCAATGACCAAAATCATGGTGCTTTCTGACGGCAAAGATATTGCAGAGGGATGCACGGCAACAGAATCAAATCCCGACAAGGATTCTCATATTGAATTGCTGACACGTGCACCACGTCCGCAGGGCGAATATGTCGTTACCAATAATCCGGACAATGTGATGCCGGTTGAAACATGGAAGCCGGTAGCCTATAAGGCACAGACACCCATGGGAGGAGTACAGCTGGACGATGGTTTGTTTAAAACAGTCATGGAAAACAATATCAGTTACCTGATGAACTCATTTACTTTCGATCAGCTGGCCCGTAATTTCCGGGTAAAGGCCGGATTTCCTGTTGAACCTCTTGAAGACCGGTTGAAAAATATGTGGTTTCAGATTCTTCCCGGATCTGAAGCAGCACGTTTTTTAACCGGAGCAGGAAATACCTTGCGATGGATTGAGAATGCTGATTTAAGAAAAAGAATGGACGATATTGTGGATCTGATTGATCAGTGTAAAGAACCCGATGGCTATTTGATGGCATTCCCGAAACATACGATGTTTGACTATGAAAATGGAGCATACATAAGGTCATGGGTATCGCAGGGACTGATAGAGGCGGGCTATGCCGGAAACAAAAAGGCATTTCCATTGCTGCGCGGATTCTATGACTGGTTCGATGAATGTGAGTATCTTCCTGAAATGTTGCGACGTGTAAGACAGGGAACACAGGGAATTATACCAATAACAAGAACCTACTTTTCACCTGTAGGAAAACCAAAAGATATTCAGGTGGTACAGCAATATTTTCAGGAAAACTACTGGATGCAACAGCTGGCAGATCGAGATCCGAAGGCCATCTGGTTATATCCGTACGATCGTCCGCACAACTATTTGGTTACCGGAATCGAACCTTATCTTGATCTGTACCGTGCAACCGGAGCCAAAAAATATCTTGATGCTGCATTGGGGGCATGGGATTTATATCATGACAACTGGGAGCATATCGGTGGATCACTTGCCATAAATGAAGGAACATTTCTGTATGAGCCAAAATCATACTATCTGCGGCACGAGACAGGAGAGTTATGCGGAAATTCATTCTGGATGAAGCTTAATCAGCGTTTTCATTTGCTTTATCCCGAAGAGGAAAAATATGTCAGTGAAATTGAGAAATCAATCTATAATGTGGCCATTGCAAATCAATATGGTCCGGAAGGGATTCGCTATTTTGCAAAATTGGTTGACCGCAAATATGGCGATCATTCGCCAAACTCCCATCATTGCATGAATACATGTTGCGAAGGACAGGGCACCAGGGTTTTCGGTTCACTCCCCGAATACATTTATTCCATTGCTGAAGATGGCATTTATGTTGACTTGTATGCCGCATCTGAAATAAAATACCTCGTGCAAAACAAGTCCATGAGCCTTAAAATGAACACACAATTCCCTTATGATTCAAAAGTGGAATTAATAGTAGAAAATGAGCAGTCCATACAAAATAAAATTCGAATTCGTGTTCCATCATGGGCATCGGAGAATATGTCCGTAATGGTTAATGGAAGCGAAGTCGGTAGCGGAAAGCCAGGCACTTATTTCGTAATTGACAGAAAATGGGAAAATGGAGATGTAATTTCATTTACCCTGCCGATGGATTTCAGGATAACAAAATATACCGGACTTGAAAAGGGCTTTGAAGAAAATCACTATGCCATTGAGTATGGGCCAATTTTAATGGCAATGGTTGGAGTGAAAGCAAAGAAGTCTGATATAGGCGTGAAGGCAAGTCCTGAAAATATTAAAAAGCTGCTTAAACCGGTTCAGGGAAAGCCATTGCATTTCACCATTGAAGGAAACAGTGAATTCGAATACTGGCCATATTTTGAAGTGCAGGAAGAACCGTTCTCCTGTTTTCCCGAGTTTTTCGAGTAGATGCATGATTTATTGTCAAATTAGAAATAATATCTTATGAATAGAAATTTGGTGAAGAGTTCAATTAAAATCCTTCCTTTTTTGCTTATGCTCATTGTGCTTTCCGGTTGTGAAAAGCCCTCCATGATCATAACCGATCTGAAGGCTGAAAACATGACTGATCCGGTAAATCTCGATGTCCGGGCTCCGGCACTCAGCTGGAAGCTGATACCCGCCAAAGGCGATTTGCGCAACCTCAGCCAGAGATCCTGGCAGGTAATGGTGGCCAGCAGCCCGGAATTGCTAAAGAAAAACAAACCTGATCTCTGGAACAGTGGAATTGTGGACTCATCCGATGTGATGCAGGTGATCTATGCGGGGAAAAAACTCCATTCAAGGCAGCAATGCTATTGGAAGGTAAGGATAAGCGACCAGGATAATAAACTTTCCGCATGGTCCAAAACTGCGTCATTTACAATGGCCCTGCTTAAAAAAAGTGACTGGAATGGTGCACAATGGATCGGATTGAAGGACGACACCTGTACATCCCCGCTTCGCTCGAGGTCATTTCTGACTTTCACCATGAAGTCACCGGAAATGAGGACATCCCATCCTTCACCTCTTTTCAGAAAGCAATTCATGGTTTCAGGAAAAATCAGCCGGGCCATGGCCTATGTTTCCGGACTCGGTTATAATGAACTATATGTGAATGGTGAGAAATCGGGTGAGAATGTGCTGGATCCCGGCCAGACAAACTATGATGTCGGGCGTTTTATGTAACGCACGATATTACCGGCATGCTCAAAAAGGGCGAAAATGTAATTGGAGTTATGCTGGGGAACGGATTCTATGGCCAGAGCATTGCCTTTGTGGATTGGCTGAATTACGGAACCCCCCGCCTGAAATGTAAGATCTGGATCGAATACGAAAATGGTGAAAAAGATTCACTGGTCACTGGAATCGACTGGAAAGCAAATACAGGCGCCATAATGTTTGACAATGTTTACGGAGGTGAAAGTTATGATGCCCGCCTGGAAAAGGAAGGGTGGAATAAAACCGGTTATAATGATGCTTCATGGCAGCCAGCCGTGTTAGCAGATGCCCCCACTGACAGCCTGTGTTCGCAAATGATCCCGCCAATTAAACGGATGAAGACACTGAACCCGGTGAAAATATTTCCGGCAGAAGGAGGGAAATGGATTGTGGATATGGGACAAAATATTGCCGGATGGGCCCGGATCAGGGTGAAAGAAAAAGAGGGACAGCAGATCACCATGCGCTTTGCTGAAAACCTCGATTCAACAGGCCGGGCTTTGGATTTTGCATCCCTGGGACATCAGCACACAGGAATGATTCAAACCAACATTTATGTTTGTAAAGGCAGCCAATGGGAAGAATGGGAACCCCGGTTCACCTATGCCGGTTTTCGTTATGTTGAGATCACAGGTCTCAGCAGCAAACCTGATTCAACAATGATTAAAGGAGTTCTGGTCAGAACTTCATTGGCACGCACCGGCCACTTTGAATCATCCGATACGCTGATGAACAGAATTTACCAGGCATCACTCTGGACAATCGAGGATAATATCCATAGTATTCCCGAGGATTGTCCGGCACGTGAAAAATGCGGTTGGCTGGGCGATGCACATGGAACGGCAGAAACCGATCTTTTTAACTATGATGTGACTAATTTCTTCGCCAAATATATGGATGATATTGAAACCCAGTTGGGACGGGGAGGTGAGACTTATCTTGGAGAACCTGCTACAGCGGGTATCCCGGGGAATATCTCCACAGGGAAAAGAATTTGCCAGGAATCCAGGGTTGACTGGGGTGTGGCAGTGATCCTTGTGCCGTATGATCTGTACCTGTACAGGAATGATATCCGGGTCTTTGCGCACTGGTATCCGCACATGAAGGATTTCATCAATTATATTATAAGGTACGAGGATAAAAATGGCATAATTCAGAATGGATATGGCGACTGGTGTCCCCCGGGCGGAAATGAAAAAATGGAATGCCCGCCCCAGCTTACATCCACGGCTTTCTTTTATGGAACCCTGTCAATACTCAGGGATATGGCTGCCAAATTGGGAGATGCTGAATATTCAAAATGGTGTGCTGAAAAGATGGTCGGTGTGAAAGATCATTTTAATGAGGCCTACCTGAGGCAAATTGAGGGAACAAACGGATGGACCTATGGAAGCCAGACCGGTATTGTAATGGCATACCGGATGGGACTTATTCCTGATGATAAGAAGGCTGCCGTATCCGAGGGTCTCGTTTATGATATTAAAAATTTACACGGGGGACATATTTCAACAGGCATCCATGGCCAGCGGATATATTCCGTATTGTGTGATATGGGCCTTGATGAGCTGGCATATTCGGTCTTTACAACACCTTCATTTCCAAGTCTGGCTTACACGCTGGCAGCAGATCAGACCACCTGGCCGGAAACACCTGAAAAATATCAGGATAAGTCGGTGCCAAGAGGAGGGTCAATGAATCACCCCATGAATTCCGGATTTGCCGCCTTTTTTCATGAGTGTATCGGGGGAATAAGACCCGTGGCAGAGGCCCCGGGATTTAAGAATTTCGTGGTAAAGCCTTGTTTCACAAACCAGTTGCAGTGGGCTAAAACCGATATGGAATCACCCTTTGGCCAAATTGTAAGTAACTGGAAGAAAGATCAGGATACTTATTCTCTTGACGTGACAATTCCCTGCAATACAACGGCTGTTGTGTATATACCCCGTCGGGGTGGGGGGGACCCCGTCGGGGTGTCCGAAAGCGGAGTGCCGGTTGACAAGAATCCGGATATAAAGGTCATCGGGCAGGAGAATGGCCGGACACATTGTGCAGGTAGGGTCGGGGACGTATCATTTTAAATCACGGAATTGAATTTTATAAAGAATAATTTATGACAACACTGAACATCGAACACCGAATGATGAATATTGAAGTTAAAAATCGCAGTGGTTTAGTTTTCCTCTTTCGTGTGATTCTCACAGAAGTCTTCGAAATTCGGTGTTCCTTGTTCGGTGTTATTTTGGGCATTTTAACTTAATCAATTAATAACAAATTTTTTATGAAAAGGTATGTGTTATTTTTCCTGTTCGCCATTCTCTGCTCTCCTTTCCAGTCAATGCGGACAACGATCATCCTCACGAGTGATCAGCAATTATCTGACCTGATGGATCCGGATAAGAAAATTGATCAGTCTACCGGCTTTAACAAGGTATTTATCAGTCTGAGGGAAATTTGCGAAGAAGGAAAGAAACGGGGTGACAAAACACTTGGCATTGCCTTTGATGAATTCTTCAGGCAATACAGGGAGCAGGCGGGAACCCTGCGTAAACTTACTCCCGATATGAATGAATATATTGTTAAGATCAAAAAGATCAGTGATTTCGCGGCCAAATACGGCATGGGAATCAGTTTGAGCCTTTTGAGCCCACTGGAAATTGGTCCCGGATTTGTGAATAAAACCGGACAAAGCGGGCGCTGGCTGCATTATGCGGTTGGTGTACGCGACGCAAAAACGGGCAGGTTTAATGTGCAACTGTGGAGACAGCTCTACTGGACAAATAATAAGGGAAAAATCGAGCTGAAACTGAAGGGTGCCAAAGCGTTTGCCTTCCGGGAAAAATTGATGGCTAACGACCGTTACAGCGTGGTGGATCCGGGTGACATACATGAAATTACTTCCGGAATTACAATTCAAAGCTACGATACCACCAACCTTATTCCAGCCTGGGAGCCTTCCAGTCTGGCCTCCGACGTCAAACTTCCCATACAGCGCGTAAACATATGCAGTGAAGGAAACAATCAGCTGAAAGGATATGACAGGGTCCTGGTGATGCTTGAATATGAAACCCCTGAAATGGACTATTTCAGTCCTGAGGTCCCCGTGTTTTTGAACACCATGCTGGATAATTACTACAAAACCGGAATTAACCTTACATCACTGTATTCGGATGAAATGCATATTCAGCAGGACTGGTATTATTTCAACCATCATGACAACGGCCAGCTCAGTGTCCGGTATATGACAAAGAATATGGCTGCTCAGTATGCCGCCTCCTTTGGAAAGGAATTTTCCGATATGGATAAATACATGCTGTATTTTGTGACAGGTCCCAAATCGATCACAAATACTCCCTATGCAGTGAACAACACGCAGTATGTGATGGGCGAAACCGCAGAAGCCATCAGCCGGACCATCCTTTTCCGTGACCGGTATTATAAAATGCTGAATAATAAAGTTGTGGATATTTTCATCGCAGCAAAAAAATATGGTGAATCCCTCTATAAACGTGAATTGCACAATGGTGCCCATTCATCCTGGGCTCAAAGCCCTACAATCGATCTTTGGGATGTGGGGAATCTTAAGGAGGAAGCCTACCAGTATGAATATACACCGAATTTTACCTGGTCAAATGGAGTGCAACAGGCTGCTGCCGCATGTTACGACTATTTCAAATGGGGTGATTACCTTCAGCCCACAGGCAATGATTTTGCGGAGTGCGGATGGGCGGACCGCGATTATTATGGTGCCGCCATGTCGGCATCCATAGGGGTTCTGAACAAATATCCCAATGCATATGCCGCTTACTGGGGAATGCCGGACCTGGTAGCAGAAAGAAAAGGGGCCATTAACAGTGCTTTTGGCTGCAGCGCTCCTTCCACGATCAGTGCCATTACAGACAATCTTCACCGGGATGTGAATGTGCTTATCCTTTACCCTATGAACCTTCTTGCGGCCGAAGAACGATTCGGCAGCTGGATGACCCAGTATGCCTATGCAAATTACATAACCGCTGAAAAGCTTTTGGAACTGGGCAAACTGAATGCTGATGGTTCCATTGAAATAGCCGGGCGCAAGTATTCAACCCTGGTGACCCTTTTTGAAGTGGTCCCTCCGCCTGCGCTTCTGGATATGATGAAACAAATGGGCGAATCGGGCGGACGTGTTATCTGGTTTGGTCCCCCTCCTGTTCTGGATAACCGCGGCATGTCATGTATTGAAAAATGGAATGCGCTTTTTGGTGTCACTTATACGCCGTCATGGTTTCCGGGCCAGATTGCTCCTGGCAAGCAGGTGACCTTCATGAACAGATTCAGCAAGGTTCCTTCGCAGGTTATTCTTACTGATTTTCTGGTCGACCATGTTTATCCTGTCACACTGAATGCCGGATCAGAGCAGGAAGCGTCCGTGGATGGATTGATTGTTGGTTCGAAGAAAAGCATCCGGAAAAGGGGAGATGTATTACTTTGGTTTCCGTCCCCGCGATGACCAGTCGGCAAGCCTGGGCTACGAAACCGGTACCCTGTTTGGCGTACTTTCCACTGCCGGTGCATATCCTGCCACAGGGAAAATAAAGAACGTGAATGACAATACAGAATACCTTTCACGCACAACGGATTACCTTACCACAAGATTCATTAACGGAGCAACGATTATTGCACGGCATTACAGGACACACCGGGAAAACTGGCTGGATGGCTTTTCACGAAACGATTCACTCGATGCGATTGCATTAAAAGAAAACCCCCTGCCCTCGGATGAGATCAGGCTGAATGATTTTAAGGCCAATGGTCACAGCATAACCTTTTCGGGAAGACTGATCACAGCTTTTAATACGGATGCAACCGGACAACTTGGTTTCATTTGAAGGGCATCAGTGCCGCCAGATTACCATTGACGGGAAAAACTTTATATTCAGTTCGGATGATCAGCCTCAAATAGCTTTTGCCCCGGCAACTGCCGAAGAAAAAAAGGCAATGAATGCGGTGGTGAAGGTTTATGTAAACGGGAAAGGAAAAATCAGTATTCCGGTACCGTCAGGAGTCGCAAAAATTAAAAGTGTGTATTCCGGCGAGGGAAATAAAAAGAAAGCCGAAATTCCAATGGTTTTAAAAGATGGTATGGTTACCCTTGATTTCGGAAGCGGAACCCGCGGAAATTGGTATTTCATCTGTATATAATTCACCAGGTCAATAAATCAATAAATATCAGTTCAATATGAAAATCATCCCGCTCCTTTTCAGTCTTCTTATTTCGTTCCAGTTACTGGGTCAGACCCTGCCTGACCAGTCCAAATTGCAGGAATACCGCAGCCATCTTTCGGGAATTGATTCCCTCATGCATAAGGGAATACTTACCGAGGAAGTCACCGGAATGCAGTATTTCACCGGTTATTCATATAAAACACTGTATGACTGGGACCAGTATTTTGAAGCACTGGTTCAGATATACATGGGCTGGCCGTCTACCTATATTAAAAACGGGGTGATCATTTTTCTGAAAAATGAACAGGAATCCGGAATGATTTCCCGTTCCGTTCCCAGTAATGAATGGCATGATCCGGAACATGTCAAGCCATTTCTTTCCCAGATCAGCACTGCTTGTATACAAGGCATACGGGGAAAAGGACTGGATATTGCAGGAGCCCTATTTTACCAAAGCTGAAAAAATACCTCGATTACTGGCTTGTGGATATGGACATCAACAAGAACGGGCTGAGCGAATGGATGAGTGGTCCGCATACCGGCATGGATAATCAGCATGAACGGGCCGGATTCTGGCGTGACAGGAATTGTGAGGGGGTTGACCTGAATTCATATCTTGTAAAGGAATGCCGGGCATTTGCGAAACTTGCCAGGCTTGCAGGCAAGGAAAAAATGGCACAGGAATATGAAGCCAAAGCACAGGAAAGGGTTCTCAGGATCCGGGAACTGCTCTGGGACGATAAGGACGGGTTCTATTATGACCGTAAAGCATACAAGGATCAGCCGATTTCAAAAACCGTGTGGGCTTTTAACGCAATGAACGGACGGGCTGCCGGCCAATACAAAATTCCCGGTAAGATCAGTATCTGCCTTTACAACCTTGTGGGCCGGTGTGGCTACTCCCGAACAGGCCAAAAGAATGATCAATGAATACCTGCTGAATCCGCGCGAATTCTGGTCCCCCTATCCAATTGCCACCCTGTCAAAATCAGAACCCGGTTACAGCACTGTTTCGCTTCCTACCGATATGGGTTGCAGCTGGAGGGCTAACACCTGGATGCCTACGAATTATATGGTATATCATGGTTTGAAATTCTACGGATATCCGCAGATCGCCACTGTTGTAGCCCAGCGGACAAAGGAACTTATGAAGAAAGCCGGGAACCGGGAATATTATAATTCCGAATCCGGTGAAGGTGTTGGACTCGATCCATTCTGGGGCTGGAGCCTGCTGGGTCATTTCTTTGCCCTGGAGGAGGATCTTTCCTGGGACCTGAATAGGGACGAGTGACGAGGTGACAGGGAGTAGGAGTAGGGAGTAGGGAGTAGGAGTAGGAGTAGGGAGAGATGAGAGATGAGATGAGAGATGAGAGGTGAGAGATGAGAGCTTGGAGTGGCCCCGGAGGGGCCAGATCTTGAATAACCGTGGGTACAACCCACGGACTGGGTGCAACCTACAGAGTCAATATGAAAAAGAATAAAGGATGAAAACAAAAAGCCTTCTGTTTTTTCTGGTAATAAGCCTGGGTGCTGCGACATATGCCCAGGATGATCAAGGTAAGGACAATACAATAGACCTGACTACTCTGCAGAGGCAGTTTGCCGATCCGCCTGTCAAATACCGGATGCTGCAGATCACCCATCAGCCAAAAATGGATGGCATACTCGACAGCCTGAAGAAATACGGATATGGCGGTGTCGTATCCAATGTTGGTTTTACCAATTACCTTCAGGATGAATCCGAATGGCAGCTGTTCCTGTCCTATATGCGCAGGTGCAAGGAACTGGGAATGGATTTCTGGCTATATGATGAAAAGGGGTATCCCAGTGGCAAGGCCGGCGGACTTACCTTAAAGGATAATCCGGAGTATGAGACAATGGGCGTGGTTTGTACCCGCACTGAGGGCAAGGGAACGCTTGCCCTGATAATGCCATCGGGTCCGAGGTACGATTCGATTCCCCTGTTTGCATGTGCTGCACCTGTTAAAAACGGGTTGTATGATTTTTCGAAACAGGTTGATCTGACTGCCATAGCCAGGAAGAATCTGCATAAATTCACCTGGACTGCCCCGGATAAAGGGGATTGGGGTATCCTTGTATTTCATACCCGCAGAATGTATGAGGGCACCCATATTGTATCGAATATTTCAGATACCAATCCGTATATCAACATTATTGACCGGGCTGCCGTGGGCAGATTTATTGCTGTTACGCACAACGAATATAAGAAAAGAGCACCGGAAGATATGGCAGGTTATATACATGCGGTTTTTACGGACGAGCCTTCCCTTATGACCTCGTACCTTAAAGATGACGAAAGTACGCTTCCGGCTATTCCCTGGAGCCGTTCATTCAGGGATAAGTTTAAGGAAGTTTATGGCTATGACATCGTTCCGGTTCTTCCATTTCTGTTTGAGGATGGCGGAAAGGAGACTGTATATAAACGACTGGATTTCTGGAGCTTTGTTGCATCTCTGATAGAAGAGAATTATTACGGACAGATCCAGAAATGGTGTCGTGCCAACGGGCCGGCTGCTTCGGGACATGCTTTGCTTGAAGAAGACTTGTACTGGCATGCAGTATATGAGGGAAATCTTTACAGGGACCTCCGGAGAATGGATCTTCCGGGTCTGGACATGCTTACTTCCGATCCGATTGCCCTCGCCCATTCCACCCAGATACCAGTTCCGAAATTTGTCAGCTCTGTTACCCATATGACCCAAAAATGGGAAAATATGAGCGAAACATCATCGCATCAGCAACGATCCGCAAACATCCCTGTATCTTTTAATATGCGGTTGGCCACTGTTGGGTACCAGTATGCCCTTGGATTAACAAGGGTTACCTCCTATTATGGCTATAACGAATTCAGTGACGCAGAGCGAAGGGCTTTCAACGACTATATCGGCCGGCTTGGTTTGGTGCTTACCCAGGGAAAACATGTGGCAGATGTGGCTGTCTATTATCCCATCCAGACCATGTGGGGCAGCCTGACCCCCACTCGTAAAACAACCTGGGAACCACCTGATGCCAGGAGAACTGAAATCACGCCGCAATATGTAAAATCAGAAGGACTTTACCTTACCAGTCACATTATTCCCTACAGTGCCAGTCTCCCCGATGCTCCACGCGTAGATGCTGCATTCGGAGAAGTTTCAAGGGAATTGCTGGCAAGCCAGACCGATTTTGATTACCTGGATGACCAGGCCATCACGGAATCGGTTACAATGAACAACAAGCTGAAAGTAGCCGGGGAATCGTTTGGATGTATCCTGCTTCCGGAGACCCGGATCATTCCATTGGCCACCTACCAGAAAATAGCTGACTTTGTTGAAAAGGGTGGCAAACTTGTGATTTTTGGACAGATTCCCGGAACTGGGATTAACTCCGGAAGAGACCAACAGGGTGATCAGCCTTTCGGATAAACTTAAAAAAGTCAGCCAATGTGAATGCTACTGCCATGATACCGGGCATTGTTCCTGCAGTAAAAGCCGCTGTCGGATCGGATGTTTCACTGGACAGCCCTTGTCGGGAATTATTCTATAATCACCGCGGAACCGACCTTACCGACATTTATTACCTGATCAATCTTTCGGATCAGCCCATTGACAGGGAGATCACCTTCAGATCTAATGGTAAAACCGAATCCTGGGATCCCCTTACAGGTTCAGTTAAACAGGTATCGGGAACTATACAGCATGATAAAAAAACTTCCTTAAAGATTCATCTTGAAGGATTCGAGGCCACTATTATAGTATTTACACGATAATTCTTTAAAATAATATGAATTCGAAAACAAGGGTATTAAAAGCTTTCAGAAAGCAAAGCGGAAATCCGGACAGGATTCCGGTACAATTCGATCTGTGCAGGCAACTCACGGATGCTTTTGGCAAAAAACTGGGCATCCAGCCTGATTATGCCCTTTCGTATTACGAAGACCTGACCTACAGGATTTCAGCCAATGAGATCAGAACAAAGCTCGGCAGTGATGTTGTAGTGGTTGGAGGCACTGTAGCCAATGGTTATGTGCCTGAACCGGTAAGTGAGAACATCACGAAGAATGAGTTTGGCATGTTTATGAAGCCCACACCACTCTATGTTGAGGTGGTAAAGTGCCCGCTCGATCATGCCGAATCGGTTGAGGATATTGAAAAATATGCTTATCCCGATGCCTATGCCCCCGGAAGATTTGAAAAGGCCAAAAGGGATATAGAACGGTTCGGAAAGGACTACTTCATAATGGGCGATGTGGAGATATCCCTGTTTGAGTTGGCGTGGCATCTGACCGGACTGGAAAAATACATGATGGCCATGTTGTGCGAAGAACCCTGGCTGGATCTGCTGAATGACAGGGTGGAGGAATGGAGCACGGGTCTGGCGCTTCAACTTGTGGAAGCCGGTGTTGACGCCGTATGGCTGGGTGAAGACCTGGGAAGCCAGACTTCCACACTCATATCTCCCGATGACTGGCGGGTAAAATTTAAGCCAAGGCATAAGCGCATGATCGAAAAGATGCGTCGGATAAACCCTGACATTATTGTGATCATGCATTCCGATGGTGCTGTGGCACCCCTTCTTGACGATTTCATCGAAATTGGTGTGGATGTGTATAATCCGGTACAGCCCAATGTTCCGGGGTCCGATCCGAAAGAACTTAAAGATAAATACGGAGACCGGATCTCTTTCTTCGGAGGAATCGACCAGCAGGATCTGCTTCCTGCAGGCAATGCGGAAAACATCCGGCAGGAGATAAAGAGAAGGATTGGAATTCTGGGTAAGGACAGGGGATACCTGCTTGCCCCGGCCCATATCCTGCAGGCTGACGTTAGCATGGAAACGGTTGAAACCATGATCCAGGCAGCCAGGGAATTTGGCAAGTATTAATCTGAAATTGATCCTTTATTTCAGAATTCAGATGTCAATAATCTCAATACTGGACAAAAGGATGTCCCGGATTTTTTATGCAACTTGCTGCTATTGGGAGTTCATTGTGCCTGGAGCAATCAATCCTCCTGTCGTCTGTCAGCCGCGCGAATCAGGAACTGCAAGCTTATATAAATCCGGTGATTGCGCGGATTTAACCCTGATCCAAGCATTTGCCGGGTCGGAGAAGATTATTACATGATCACCAGCAGTTCCTTTTTATATCCCGGGATCCCGGTTTATAAAAGCCGTGATCTGATTCAACTGGAAATTGATCGGTCATTGCCTGACGCGCCCTGAGCAGTATTTTACCTGACAAGAACAACAATCATCCGGTGATTTATGCCGGTACTCTCCGCTACAATAACGGGATTTTCTATATGGTGACCACCGATGTAAACGGAGGAGGGAATTTCTTTGTGACAGCCACCGATCCGGCAGGTCCCTGGAGTGATCCGGTTTGCATTGACAAACCGGTATTTGATCCGAGTCTTTTTTTTGACGATGATGGAAAGGTGTATTATACCCGTCGGGGTGACTTTGCCAGATAAAGATATCGTTCAGGCAGAAATCGACCTGAAAACCGGAAAGCTGCTGACACCCCTGAAAAGCATATTTCGAAAGGTCTGGTTGGAGATGATACCGAAGGACCTCATCTTTTCAGGGCAAATGGCTGGTATTACCTGACTATGGGAGAAGGAGGATCGAGATACCTGCACATGCAGTCCATTGCACGCAGCAAAAGTCCCTGGGGCCCATTCACGCCGTGTCCGTGGAATCCGGTGATATCCCAGCACAACGGCTGGTGGCACCATACGGCAGCCCTCGGGCATGCTGACTTTATCGAGGATCAGCTCGGCAACTGGTGGGCTGTATGCCTTGGACAGCGAAAGGCAGGATATATGGATTTCAGTGTGATCGGGCGAGAAACCTTCCTGTTTCCAGTAGAATGGAAACAAGGCTGGCCTTTTATTAAGCCTGCAGATACTGGTAAATCTGTCCGTACAAACCCGAATACTGCCAATAGATCCATGGCCTGAATTGCCCCTTGCGTGAAGATTTCACCAACAAAGACCTGGCATTATTCTGGAATCTGATGGCGTATCCCTTTTGAAAAGGTATATTCACTCAGCGACCGGCCCGGTTACCTGAGGTTATACGGAACAGCCGAACCTGTAAGACGAATCCGAAACAGGTATCTTTTATCGGCAGGAGGCAGGAGGAAATGGCCGGTGAGAGTAACAGCCAGCATGGAATTTGAGCCATCTGGATCCGAATGAGGAGGCAGGTTTAACAGTTTACCAGAGTCGACGAATATGCAAGTATGCAGCCTGTATTACCATGCGCGGAGGGCAAAAGTTTGCCCTGCTGAGAAAAACAGTCGGCGACATGGTGACTGAATCAGATCTGGTATGGATCACAGCCCATATGGTCAAGCTAAGAGATATCCTTCGACAGCAAAATTATGATTTTTCAGTGTCGGAAACGGAAGGTGTACTGGAAAGAACTGGGAACCGGACTGACAAACCTGGTGTCAACCGATGTGGCAGGTACCTTCGGAGGGGTGATCATAGGACCTTATGCAACCGGCAACGGCAAATCCTCTAAAAATCCTGCTGATTTTGATTGGGTGGAATACAGAATTTAAATACGTAACACTGACGGGTTTTTAACTGACAATTCCGTAAATCAAAACGTTTACTGACATAATACTTTATGAAAATCAATTTCTTATTTCTTCTGATATTAACCTTCCCTGCAGCGGCCCAGCAAACTGCGGATAAAAAGGTTTTCAAGGTAACAGGCCGTGAAATCTAGCCACAACCCCGATCAGTCACCTTGCTGTACGGCAATTTTATTGAACTCGGATATGGCATCCAGGTGGAATCCATGTGGAGCGAAATGTTCTTTAACCGCAGTTTTGAAAAATTCATGCCTTACCGGATAATCAATAAACTCTGGTATGATGTGGTTTATGATGAAAAGGACCCGTCAAAAGGTTATGAAAGGGACTGGAGCAAATTCGACTGGTATCATTCAGGATATGAGCACAACAGCTGGTTTGCAGCCCCCGGAACGCCTCCAAAAGCGTCCGTGATTGATGATACCTGCACCTTCATCATCACTACCACACCCCTGAGAAAGGTGGTGCTTTCGCCTGTTAAAGGGCGGCTCAGGCCATGGCGAGCAATGCCTCATGGTAACCAATAATGAAAATACAGAATGGGCCGCAGTTGCACAGGAAGGCAAGCTTTTTAAAAAGGGCGAAACCTATCAGTTCACCGGAATGATGAAACCTGCTTCAGGCAAAAAAGAGGCGGAAATCCGCATTTATCCGCAAGGAAAATGGGACAATCCTCTCTTTACCTTTCCCTTGAAAAATCTTGCGGACAGCTTTACTTTGCAGTCCATTTCCATCGTTAATTCAACCTTTGATGGATATGTAACATTCAGCCTGTGGATCCCCGGAAAATCATCCCTGCTTATCGATGATTTCTCCATGAAGCCGGCTTCGAATTACTATGGATGGAGAAATGAAGCGGTAGATGTTTTTAAGCAACTGGGTCCGAAAGTGGTTCGTTTCCCCGGCGGCTGTTTTGCTTCATTTTATGACTGGAAGGAAGGCATAGGCCCTTATTCCGAGCGTATTCCCCGGGATTCCTATTTCTGGGGCGGACAGAACTACAACGATGTGGGAACGGCTGAATTTGCCATGCTTTGCAAGGCAGCCGGTGCGGAAATGAGTTATTGCGTAAATGTATACCATCCTTCCAAGCGAAGATACGATGTGGATTTTCCCACCTGGCAGGCGGACATGGGAAGGGAATTCGTTAAATTCATGAGTCTGACCGACGGGGCGAAATCTGCAGCAGAATTGGTCGGATATTGCAATCTGCCAGCCGGAAAGCATCCGATGGCTGATCTGAGGATAAAACACGGGTATAAGGAGCCGTTTGGAATTAAATACTGGGAATTGGATAATGAACTTCACCGATGGTTTGAGGCGGAGGATTATGCATGGGCCGTGGTGGTTTATTCAAAAGCCATGAAAGCGGTGGACCCCGGCATAAAAATAGGCATGTCGTCCTACGGTGATCGTCCCGGCAAGCCACTCTTATCATCAGGATATCGATAAGATGCTTGAAATTGCAGGACCCTATATTGATTTCCTGGCTGATCGCGGAGATGCAGACAGCATTTCAAGATATATGATCGGAAAAGTAAGGGCTTACAATAAATCCCATGGCACAGCCATAAAATACTGCGATACGGAATGGCTTGCCTATAATACGGAACAAAACCGGGATGCATATAACATGGCAAAGAAGGAAGGCGGAATTACAAAAAGCTATGCTTTCAGTAAATGGCTTTACGGGATGAACCTTTTAAAGAACTTCATGGCTTTTCAGCGGCTCGGTGATGATATGCTGTTTGTAAACTTCAACAACCTGGCCAATACGCACAGTCAAAGCGCCATGGAAACACCCAAAGAGGGCGCCTATCTGACAGCTTCCGGAAGGGCGCTTCAGTTACTTTCCAATTCACCGGCAGCCCGGCTTCTTGCTATCGATAACTATACCCCCGGGGCCAACGATGATTACCAGGTGCAGGCTGCATGGGATATAAACAGGAAAAAGCTTGTTTTGTATGTATGCAACCGCACGGCAGTTGCCAGGACATCTGTTTTTGACCTGGGTGATCTGAAAGCTCCGTTTGTGAAAGCCACAACTAACCGATTGCAGGCGGACAGTCCGGTTTCAATGAATACCCTTTCAAATCCACAGTCGATAAAAAGAACTACCCTGTCAAAGAAAATCACGCTCAAAAAAAATACATATCCGGTTGAAATACCCGCATATTCATTCACCGAAATCATTCTGGAATGACGATCAGATCATAATCATATCACTAATTCAACAATAATGTAAATGGGAAATTTTATGAAAACAAGTAACCTCCTTCTCTTAATTTCTCTTTTCCTGGTTTCCGCTTTATCATCAGGCTGTAAGTCAAAGCAGGAAAGCAAATTTCCCGACCAGGCAGAATTCTCGGCCCCGGAAGCCAAATACAGGGCTTTTGCAGGTCGTGAATTTGACCTGAGAACACTGGATATTAAAAATGCATTTGACATGATTCATGATTCCAGAGAAAAGGGTTATGGAGGGGTTTTTATTTGTTCAAACTATGGCAATTCCGGTGATCTTGATTCTGCTTATGTAAAACAGGGAGAACCGCATATGAGGCTGGGAAATAAAGGAATGGTTTACCTGAGCAAGGAATTTCTTGATGTATATAAAGCTACCGTGGAGGAAGCAAAGAAGGCAGGCATGCAGGTTATTTTATATGACGATTATGCCTTCCCGACAGGTACCGTGGCCGGACAGTTTTACCAGAAGTTTCCTCAATTGATGGCCTCGAGGCTGGATAAGGTGGAAGCCGACAGGAAAGGCAAGGGTACCCTGGTGATTACCTTTCCCGGGGGTACTGTTCTGGGCGCGGTATTGATGAACCAGGGGGATAAATCAATAAAAGATGTCAGCGATCAGATTCAGGGAAAAATACTGAGTGTCCCGGTTGCCGATGGCGACTGGAAACTCATGGGCTTTTATCTGAACCATGAGGCGGTTTTGAAGATCAGAAACCCGGGCATCATTAATTATATTGAAAAGGAATCCGTACAAAAGTTCCTCACCATTTCTTATGATAAGTTTTACGATGCAGTCGGCGGTTATTTCGGCAATGTGATTCCGATGTCATTTTATGATGAACCCTCTTTGCATTGGCTGGATGGCAGAATGTGGTCGGCAGATCTGAATAAAAAATTCACTGAAAAATATGGGGAATCACCTATTAAATATTACCCCGCTTTATGGTATGATATCGGCGAAAAGACCGCCTCAGCAAGAAATGCCCTGCATGGGCTAAGGACCGAAATGTACTCCGAAGCGTTCATAAAGCAGATCAATGACTGGTGTTCCAACCATAATCTCAAACTATCCGGGCATATGGACCAGGAGGAGATTCCCAATCCTGTGATGAGCAGCGGTGATCTGATGAAGATTTTTGAATATCAGGATGTTCCGGCTGCAGACGATATATTCTTCTGGGGCAGGTCGAACACGGGTTACAAAATTGTTACCTCTGCCTCTTATAATTATGACAAACCGGTAACCTGGTCGGAAACCTACGCTGCCTATGGTGTTATCAATAAAGATACGGCATACAGAGTTGCGATGGATCAGTATGCCATGGGTATCAATATGCAGACTCCTTTTCCTTCAGGGATCGAAGAAAAAATGAGCCTGGGTGAAATTCAGGATTTTAATAAATATATCGGGCGGTTGAGTTACATGTTGCAGGGTGGCAGGCATGTTTCGGATGTCGCCGTTTTATACCCGATTGCTTCTGCCATGGCCTATAATGTGTTTGGAGAGGGATGGGAATATGCCTATCTGGGAGGCAAGATGCCTAAAGAATTTGACTATATGACAGTAGGCGAGTTGCTTTTCCGGATGCTCAGGCTGGACTATACTTACCTGCATCCCGAGGTGTTTGACAGTAAATGTAAAATTGAAAACGATGAGATCCATCTGACAAATGCTATAAATTCCGAAGATTACAGGCTCATTATTTTACCCGGAGGATCAACGATCAAAGCAAGCAATGCGGAAAAACTGCTGGATTATTTTAATCACGGCGGCAAAATAATTGCCACCAGCATGCTTCCTTATCGTTCTGCAGAATTCGGAAAAGATGAGGTGGTAAGAAATGCCATGAAACTGATATTCAATATAGATGAAAAGTCGTTGCTGAGTAATCAATATTCCATGAATGGTAAATATCTGGTTCACTCAAATCAGGGGGGAGGCAAGGCATTTTTCATTCCGGGACTTGAGGCAGGAGTCTTGGGTGAGGTGGTTAATCTCAGCCTGCCGGTAAGGGATTTGGCATTTAAAGACCTTGGTATGGGCAGACCCTATGAAAATGCAAGGTCCATCCCGAATAAGATTCACGAAGTGGAATTTATATTCTTCAACAACGATTCCATCAAGAATTACCATGGTGCCCTGACCTATACACACAAGGTGAAAGAGGGGCATGATGTATATTTTATTTCCAATTCTACCCGGGATACGATTAATACTAAAGTTGTACTGAGGGGCAGCAAGGAATTAGGAATCTGGGATCCCCTGACTGGCAGTTCCCAAAAAATCGAATCCAGGCATTTGGTGCAAAACGGAGTCGACCTGACTGAATTCCAGTTAAATCTCAGTGGTCCGCAGGCCTTGTTTTTTGTTGGATTATAAATTCACAGACATGTATTTTAAAAAGAGGGGTTGCCATTCAGGCTTATTCTTTATCACGCTGATTTCCTTTATTCTGGTGTCGTGTGAAAAAGAAAAGCCAAATGTCGTTTTTATTCTCACCGATCAATGGCGTGCCTCTGCATTTGGATATACAGGTAATAAAATAGTAAAAACTCCCAATATCGACCGGCTGGCTGAAGAATCGGTGAACTTTAGCAATGCCGTTTCCGTTTGCCCGGTTTGCACACCATACCGGGCTGCACTTCTTACGGGCCGTTATCCAACTTCAACCGGCATGTTTGTGAATGATATTTACCTGCCTTCAGAAGAACTATGCATGGCTGAGATATACAAATCGGCAGGATATGGCACAGCCTATATTGGTAAGTGGCACCTTGACGGCCATGGCAGGGAAGATAATGTGGAGCCTGCCCGTCGCCAGGGATTTGACTATTGGAAGGGGCTGGAATGCTCGCACGATTACAACAGGATGCCTTATTTTGAAAATGATGACCCTGAAAAAAAATACAGGGAAGGTTATTCCACTTTTGGCGAGAGCGAGGATGCTCAGGCCTACCTTGAAAAACACTCAAAAGACAAAAAACCTTTCCTCCTTTTTGTTTCTTTTGCTACGCCTCATTTTCCGCATAATACAGCACCACAGGCCTATAAGGACATGTATCCCTTATCCGGTCTTCAGTTAAATCCAAATGTTCCTGATTCATTGAAGGATGTTGTATTAACCGAATTACAGGGCTATTATGCCCATTGTACGGCAACTGACAAGGCTGTCGGTGATCTGATCAATAAGATTAAGGCACTGGGATTATCGAAAAATACGATTGTAGTGTTTACTTCCGATCATGGAGAAATGATGGGTGCACATGGACGCTTGCCTTTTCGCAAGCAGCTGGCATGGGAAGAATCGGCGCATGTTCCTTTTTTGATCAGGTTACCCGGCATGGATAAGGATAAGGCGGCAGAGATAAATTCGCCTCTTACCACACCGGATATTTTGCCTTCCCTGCTGGGCTTATGCGGTATAAAGATTCCCGAAAGTGTTGAAGGCAGTGATCTGTCATCTGTGATCAAAGCTCCATCGACAGCAGAAAGAGCGGGCGGCCTTGTTTATGAGTGTCTGTCCCTTTGATGTCAATTATCCTGATAAGGAATATCGTGCCATTCGCACGGCACGCTATACCTATGCAAGGACTCCGGAGGGTCCCTATATGCTATTCGACGATCTGCAGGATCCCTGGCAGATGAATAACCTTGCAGATAAGCCCGAAATGGCAAAATTACAGCAGGAACTTGACAACCAGTTAAACAGTGAGCTTCTGAAAATTCACGATGAAAATTTTAAAACGCGTGATTATTACCTGAAAAAATTCGGACTCGAACTTAACAAGGACCATATTATTGAATTCAGGGTGATACCGGGTCAAACAAACCCGGTTTGCTCCCCGAAATTGCAGTAATTGACTTACCCGGAAATGCATTAAAATGAAAAGGAAACCCAATATTCTGATTATTATTTCAGATCAGCTGAATATCGACAGCTTATCTGCCTATAAGAGTCATTTTACCCATGAAGCCTACGGGTGTCATTGGGTTAAGACCCCGAATCTTGACAGGATGGTCAAACATGGCTATTCCTTTCTGGAATCTCACAGCTGTAACCCGGTTTGCAGTCCTGCCAGGTCATGTATTTTTACCGGAAGATACAGCACCGAAACCGGATTAACCTATAATAATATTGGAATTGATAAGGATGTTCCCAATATGGGGCAATGGTTTGAGCAGTATACCGATTATGACAGGGTTTATTGCGGAAAATGGCATGCCGGAGGAAAATGGAACTACCCCGATACAGAAGGTGCCAGAAAAATTCCTGGTTTTGAGACGATTCCGGTAGGTGTTTTGGGTACCGGAGATTTCAATGATTTCCAGGTATCAGGTGCACTTCGGGGGTATATCCAGAATCATGATTACGACAAGCCTTTCCTGGCTGTTGCCGGACTTGATGAATCCACATGACATTTGTTACTGGACCCAGGGTGATTGGGGACGCCGGTTGGTTCCTTCATACGATTTGTTTAAGCTCGGAGATAAATTACCGCCCATTCCGCCCAATTTCAATTTTGATTTTGAAGACCCTGAACCGGAAATGCAAAGAAATGACCGTTCGGAAATTGAATGGAAAAACTATAATTATGACTATCTGAGGATGGTCGAAAAGATGGATCAGGATATCGGCAGGTTACTCGAAGCGATTAATGGAAGAAAAGATCAAACCCTGGTAATATTTACCTCTGATCATGGCGAAGGGGCAGGTCGTCACAGAAGGGTTCAGAAATGGCATCCATTTGAACAGTCCATAAAAGTGCCGTTGATATTTTATATGCCAGGAATTGTCCGTGAAAATTTTATTGACCAGGACCATATAGTTAATCATTTGTCCCTGATGCCAACTGTGTGCGATTTTGCAGGTATACCTTTTCCGGATGATTGCCATGCACAAAGCCTTAAGCCATTACTGGTAAATGAAGGCTCTGATATGAAGCTGGATTCGGTCGTTGTTGAATTCAGGCACATTGCAAAGGTGGTCAGAAAGGGAAGTTTCAAATACGTAAAATACTATGCCTTTTCGGGTCAGGAGGACAAACCTTTTGTAAGAATATCAGACGGCAAAGCTGAAAAATTTATTCCCTGTATTGGCAGGGAAAGATACAAGGATAGTGGAAAACGGTTGCTGTTTAATATTAAGGAGGACCCATGGGAAACCAGGGATTTAAGTAAAAATCAGGATTATAATTCAGTCATTGAAGATCTGGAATCAGTGCTGATCAAGCAATTTGAAATGGCAGTGAAGCCAGGGAACCATTTCGACCGAAATTAACTGCAAATCCCATGAACACTAATTTAAACAGGCGCAGGTTTTTACAGAATGCAGGGGTGGGAGCTCTCGGATTGCTAATTCCAAAACAGGTATTTTCATCTTCATTCGGATTATTATACCACGATGGGGTGAACCCGGGCAGGGAATATTCACTGCTTAAAATGGAAAGGATTCTGCCGGATTATAAAATTCCTCCACTCAGCAATTTTTCTTCTGATAACTTCGGGTTAAGTTATACCCTTTATAATTTCTACCAGGAATTGGCTATGACTGCGGGTTCTTTTGAGATTACTAAAAAAGATGGTTCCACACCCACCTTCCGGGTGACTTGTATTCGAAAGGCTACAGCTGATATACGCATTGAAGACGAGAATTATACGGGCAAATTCAGAGGCTATTACATTTTTAAAGGACAAATTACTGCCAGAAATGATCTATTAGCTAGTCCCGTTAAATGGGAATGTGAAACAAAAATAGCGGATGAATTGAACGGATTGCCCTATTTGAATACCTTGCATCGATGGAAGGGTTCTTTTAAAAAGGGCCGGGTATATTATCAATCAGATTCACAACGCATCATAAAAATACCAGCTCGCCAGGATCTTACCTGGAAGTGGGGAGTTATAAGCCTGGTTCAGAAAATGGCCGAGCAGTCAGTTCGTGAAATTCACTTTTCTGCCCTTGACGAATTGGATATGATATATGAACATCAGTATGCCCGCTTCAGGAAAAAACAACTTATTGATTGCGGAAAAACGAAGGTGGAATTTATGGTTTTCGATGTATTGGGAGATGGCATTATTCCCACGGTATACTGGCTGGACAATTTTAACCGGGTGATTTTCATAATAAGTGGCGTGGAGGCGTATGTTTTGAGCTGAAAATCAAGCTGCACAACCGGGTCAAACAAACCCGGTTTGCTCCCCGAAATTGCATTAACGGTTCATCTTTTGAATTTCCATCCGACTTCCTGTAATACTCCAGCAAGTTTTCCAACGAAGGAATTGTATGGTTTACATCTTCTTTGCAGGGTGATTTATCTTGTTTTCAACCCCTTATTTTTGGTTCAAGTCCTATCCTCCTTAAGTTAATCGGATATGTGAAAATTATGTTAAAAATGGTGCAATGTTAAAAATTTATTTAAGAGATAAGTATATTTATATCTTTAAATATCAATTTATTCACCAACCATTAAAAATGTAACTTTTATGAAGAAACAACTACCTTTTCTAAAAGCTTTCCTGCTTATTGCGGGAGTTTTTTTTGTCTTTAACCAAATCTGACAGCCCAGGGTCTATGGCTGTCTGCCGGCCAGAACCTGAATAATACGCGGAATGCTTCAACTGAATCCAAAATTTCAGTTTCCAACGTAAATCAGTTGGCTGTAAAATGGGCATTTAACACAGCAGGAGATGTATCAGCTACTCCGGCTGTTGACGGTAGTGCCGTCTATTTTCCTGATTTTGCCGGGTTCATCTATAAAGTAGATGCCAAAACCGGCGCACTTATCTGGAGCCGGCAGGTGAAAGATTTTACCGGACAGGCCTTCAATTATTCGCGTGCGACACCGCTTATCGAGGGCGACCAGGTTATTTTTGGCACCCAGCTTATTCCTGGAAGTGGTACAGGTGCATACCTTATATCGTTAAATAAAAATACCGGTGAATTAATGTGGCGCACCAAAATTGAGGATCATCCCTGGGCTATTGTTACCCAATCAGCTGTGGCTTTTGACAATCTGGTATATGTAGGCGTTGCTTCCCAGGAAGAACTTGCCGATGGAATTATTCCCGGCTATCAACCTAGTTTCAGGGGAAGCCTTGTTGCCCTTGATAAATATACAGGTGCAATAGTATGGAAAACCTATATGACACCGGGAAACGGATATACAGGTTGTGCCATTTGGGGAAGCACTCCGGTTATTGACCCCAAACGTGGTTCAGTTTATATAACAACAGGCAACAATTATTCAGTTCCTGATGCTGTTTTGGAATGCGTTGCGAACGGAGGGGGTAGTGGATGTAATGATCCCGCTAACCATTTTGATGCAATTGTGGCGATGGATCTGAAAACCGGGGCAATTAAATGGGCTACCAGTGTTTTGCCATTTGATGCATGGACAACAGCCTGCATTTTCCCCCCATTTGTATGCGATCAGCCAGCCGGGCCTGATTGGGATTTTGGCCAGGGACCAGCACTTTATACAACTAATGTAAAAGGAAAGAAAACTGGAACTACTGGGTGCCGGACAAAAAAGTGGTAATTATTGGGCGCTTAACCCCGATAATGGCAGTGTGGTATGGAGTACGCAGGTCAGCCCGGGAGGTGTTATGGGCGGTTTGCAATGGGGTTCAGCAACCGATGGTGAAAGAATTTATACAGCTGCCTCAAATTCTTATTTTATTCCACATGTAATGGGTCCGGGCCCTATGGCTGGTCAGTTGGTTACCGGCGGATACTGGTCGGCCTTAAATGCCTGCAACCGGACAAGTTTTATGGGAAAATGCAGGAACAACATTAGCCTTTCCAGGTTTATTAGGTACTCCTCCTCCGGCGCTATTGCAATGAATCAGGGTCCGGTCACCATTGCCAATGGGGTTATGTATGCCGGGGCATTGGATCAGGAAGGAACAATGTATGCTTTTGATGCAGCAACGGGCAATATCCTATGGTCCTTTGCCAGCGGTGGCTCTGTCAATTCAGGAGCTGCAGTCGTTAATGGTGTTGTTTACTGGGGTTCTGGATATTCATCCCTTGGTGGTACACATGGTACTCATCTCTATGCATTTACTGCCCCGTCTCTTAAAAATGCAGGTCTGGGGGACAATAATAATCTCATCAACGACGCACAAAAACAATTTGTTCTTGAGCAAAACTATCCGAATCCTTTCAGCACTTCAACACAGATACGATTCGGAATGCCGGAAGCAGGAAAAATTGCGGTGAGAATTTACAACAGTAATGGCGAGCTGGTGAAAACACTTGCAGAGGGAAATATGAGTGCAGGACCTCACGAGGTAACCTGGGATGCAACTGATAATAGTGGAAACGGAATTTCAAGCGGAATTTACTATGTCAGGATGACTGCAGGATCGTATACTCAGATGAAAAAGATAATATTGGCGAGATAACTCAGTTGAACAGGCGGTTATTTTACCGCCTGTTTTTTTTTACCCATGGCAGAATAAGCAGCAGCTAGGCAACCAGACAAACAACCGCTGTTACTTCACTATGGTTTCCCTTGAAAATTATTGTCAAAAACTACTTTAAAACCATATATTTGAAGTCCTTTGCCTGAAGTTATCAGATGGAGAGGAATATCAAATAATATCACAAGGGCACTGACCTTTTTTTACCTAAACTCTTCGCACTAGAATGAAAACTCATTTGATCGTCATCATCGCCGCACTTGCTCTGGTTGCCTGCAAAGTCAATCGCAATGAGCCTGGCAATCTATCCGATTCAACCAGGGTAACCGTCACCATGGAGGTGATCGATGGATTTGATTCGCCCGTACTTACCAAAGGAATGCCCGGCATGGAAGATATCAAATATGGTCTGGAAGGCGGAACCGTAATACAGCGGCCGGACGGGTATCATCTGTTTACAGCCGAGATGGTGGGGGATCCGCATTGGGTGAAGATGAAACTTGGACATTGGCTTAGTGCAGACGGGAAAAACTGGAAGCGACTCAATACAGTATTCGAGTCAAGCGGTAATTTCACCGGTAGTGATCCGAAAGCAGCCGTATGGTCACCCATGCCTTTCTTCAATACCAAAGAAGACCGGTGGAATATGTTTTATGTCGGTTATAAATCAAAGCCCGACAGCGGGGGTATGTGGTTTGGGAATTATGAAGGAAGAATATTCCGGGCCGTCTCCAAAACCAAAGGTCTGGATGGTCTGGCAGGTCCTTATGAGGATGTTGGCCTGATCCTTGAACCGGGAAAGGATTCGGAACCCTGGGAAGGCTTGCAGGGTACCGATTCATTTTTCCCTTACCAGGCATCAGATGGTAAATTTTATGGATTTTACGGAAGTGCCACGTACGCAGTATAAACCCATTCCTGCGTGGCAGATCGGACTGGCCAGTGCAGACTCTCCTGAAGGTCCCTGGAAGCGCTGCAGTGAACTGAATCCCATAAATAACGGGCTCTGCTTTACCGAAAATCCCGTAGTTACCAAACTGGAAAACGGATTGTATGTGACTGTTGTGGACGCAGGATCTGATTCATCCGCACTGGGCCGTTCAGCATTTGGCTACTTCTGGTCGCGGGATGGTATTCATTGGTCGAAGGAACGCCTTTGTTTCCTCGAAAACAAGGTCCCGAAATGGTGGAACTGGATGAGGACGCCGCTTTGTCTTATCAAAGAGAATGACAGCATTTATACTGTTTTTCATACGGCATATGACAAAAACAACTATGGTTCCCTGGGTATGCTAAAAGTGAAAGTCAGGATTGATACGGTGGCACCGGTCAGATACCTTGACGACAGGTCAACGGCAAAGTACAGGATGGATGCAGAAGATGTGGGTATAGTTCTTCCGTATGGCAATGGTCCGGATTCCTGCGATGCCAGAGGGGCACGCGAGGCAATCATCACCAAAGACAAAGGAACCTATTATCTGTTTTACGATGGTGCCGGTTCAAAGGGCTGGCTTGCCTGCCTTGCCACAAGTAAAAACCTGGTAACCTGGGAGAAAAAGGGAAAGATAATCGATTTTGGAAAAAAGGGAGACCCTGACCAGGCGGGTGCCTGTTCGCCATGGATCGTGACAAGAGGGTAATACCTGGCACATGTTTTACCTGGGTACGCCCAATACTACCCCGGCACCTGACTATATTCCCTCCTTTCCGTATCTCACACTCAAAGCCAGGAGTGAAAAAATTGAAGGACCCTGGACCAAACAGCCCACCGTGATCCCTTTTGCACCCAAAAAGAATTCATTCTACAGTTCTACCTGCAGCCCGGGATTTATCATAAAACACAACCAGGAATACCTCATGTATTTTTCTGCAGCTGATTTTTCAATTAAGCGCACACTTTGCATTGCCCGTACGAAAAACCTGAATGCGGCATGGAAGGTTGATTCCCTGCCCATTGTTCCACAGACTGAACAGATTGAGAATTCATCCCTGTATTTTGAAGAATCAAACCAGACCTGGTTTCTTTTTACAAATCACGTGGCCCTGGATAAGGACGGTGAATACACCGATGCTGTCTGGGTGTACTGGTCCAAAGATCCTGAAAAATGGGATGCTGAACATAAGGCTATTGTGCTGGACGGAAGCAATTGCAAGTGGTCGCACAAATGCATCGGCATGCCGACGGTGGTGAGGTATGGCAATAAACTTGCCGTACTATATGATGCACCCGGAGGTAACAGCGTAAGCCATATGCGACGTAGCATCGGGCTGGCATTCCTGGATCTTCCACTTAAGGTACCGGCTGAATAGCTAAGAAGGGAATACCTCGTTTCCGATCCCGTAAAGCCGGACCGCATTGTTGTGAAGCAGATCTGATCCCAAACGGAGCAATTCCAATTCGGGCAATTGCAGTTTTTTTTGCTGAATGGTCAGTTTTTCTGTCAGGATTTCGCGCGTAAACAGTGATGATCCCACTGCCATTTCAATACTGGTACTGTCATGTCCCAGCATGATCTTATGGCCAGGCACATAATTCAGCCACATCCCAATGGCTTCACTGAAAAAATCAGGATTAAGCACAGGAAGCCAGCAGGTGTCAATATACATATTGGGTATTGTTACGGGCCAGATAACCTGCTTCTTTTAAAAAGGGCCAGCAGTGGATCATCACGATATTCATCTTCGGGTATTTCAGGGCCAGGGATTGCAATGGAAGCGGATTTGAATCGGGCAGGTTATTCGTTCCGACATGCACCTGGTGCGCCCAACGCCTTTCATGTGCCTGTTTGCAGCACTCATGCATTACCCAATCCTGGAAAGCGATAATTTCAGCCTCATTCAATGCACCCCGAAAACGTATTTCGGAATCATTCCTGGGTTGAAAGTTCAGGGAACGGAAATAGGCCTGCAGCTGTTTAATGCCAGCAGTTTTATGCGTTGCCGCCAGGTCAAAGATCCTTTGAATGAATTCCCTCCAGGATCCCGGCATCTGCAGGTTCAATGCCGGCGATTTCAGAAAGTGCATCACGCCTGGGACTGGTCTCTTTCCACAGGTCAAGGAACGGATCAATTCTCATGATCGTATGGGTAAAGGAAAGTTCTTCCAATGCTGACGCGGAAGATTCTTCGGTTGAATAAAATTCCGGATGAACGGGACGAATCAGTTCTGAAAAGGAAGCCTGTTTCATCGCATTTTTGTACCAGGCGAAAATATTCTGATAATTTTCATTAATTGCTGCATCTGCTTTCTTCCAGTCATCCGGTTTGAAAGTAGCAATATCTGTATTGTATAAGTAGTTTGATACCCCTGCGCAGACACTGAAAAATACCGGTCAACCGGAAGGATTTGAAGCCTGAATTGAATTTTTCCAGCGCTTTGTCAGGATCCGCAATCCACCACTCTCGCTGTGAGGAATAACCTTCTGCCTTTGGCATGGCCTGGAGATCGATGCCGTTCGACACCATCGTTGAACCCATATAGGGATCGAGTACCAGGTCCCAGATGGAAGTGGCACGCTGTGGACGGGCACCAGCTGCGGTATCGGCCCGGAATCCTCCCTGTTCCGTTGCCATTCCGATCGACTCAATACTACCCCAGTGCTCGTGGGAACAAAAATTGGGAAGCGTTTGCAGGTTGATTTCGGTACCAGGAGTTTCCGCTCTTCTTTTCACCATTGGAACTGAATTGGCACCAACCAGGCTGCCTCCGGCCAGTAAACCTGCTCCGGCAACGAATTTCCTGCGGTTAATTTTTGTCATGTTTGTATCTATTTTTTAACTGGATAAATGACTTCCTGTATGATGTTTTTCAAATATACTGGATTTATTTTTCCGCACCGTCCGATATCAATTGTCCAGGTCATTTTATATAAAAGGTTTGCCATATCCTGTATTGACAGGCAGATGGATTTCCTGTAATTTTCTTTTTTTATAACATGAAGAAATTAGTGAAGAAAACAATGAAAAACTTATATGGCCGGATTTTTCTGGTCTGTGCACTGGGCATATCAATGCAGGTTAGCGGACAACGGGAGGATCGTTCAACCACATTAATTGTTAAAGATGAACTTTCAGCCCCTGTATTTTCATCAGTGAAGATAAATGGTATGCTGGGAACCAAAATAGATCAATGCATTCAGAATGGGGTGATGGCCAAAAACTTCTCCCTTTATTCTGCAGCATTTATGAATAAACTTGATGATGGGGGTGGATTTACCGGTGAATTCTGGGGAAAGTGGTTTACCTCGGCTGCGTTGGGGTATGCCTATCAGCCCACAGCTGCCAATAGGGCCATTTTAGATAAATCAGTATCCGAATTACTGAAGGCACAGGATGCCGACGGACGGCTCAGCAGTTATTCAAGATCCCAGGAATTCGGATTCTGGGATATCTGGAGCCGGAAGTATGCCATGCTGGGACTTATTGCCTATTATGATCAGACCGGGGAAAAATCTGCGCTGAAAGCAGCCTGCCGTGCTACAGATGCATTGATTGAAATTTCAGGTCCGGGGAAGAAAAAACTTACTGAAACAGGGCTTCAGATTTTAGGATCCCTGTCTTCTGTTTCAGTTCTTGAGCCCGTTGTGCTCGTTTATGAGCGGAGCGGGGATAAAAAGTATCTCGATTATGCCAGGTATCTTGTACAATTGTGGAGCGAACCGGATTCCTATAATCCCAAAGGCCTCCGTTATATTGAGGATGCAATTGCCGGTGTGGATCCTGTTCTCCTGGCCGCTCCCAAGGCCTATGAAATGATGTCGTGCTATGAGGGCTTATGCGAACTGTACCGTGTGACCGGTGATCCGAAATTGCTGGAGGCAGCGGTGAAGTTCGGCAAGAGTGTATTGAAAAAAGAGATCATGATCGTGGGTTCCGGGTCAAGTGCGGAATTATGGTGCGATGGCGCCAACCGTCAGACAGAAATGATGGAACAGCCGATGGAAACCTGTGTGACTGCTACCTGGATGAAATTATGCTACCAGCTATTAAAGCTTACAGGGGATCCGGTATGGGCCGATCAGCTTGAAATATCCCTGTATAATGCCTTGCTGGGTGCCATGTGTGAAAATGGTACCTGGTGGGCTTACTATTCACAACTTGCCGGTGAACGGATGCCTAGTCCCATGCAGGTTCCCGTTTGCCAGTCGAGCTGCTGCGTAGCCAACGGTCCCAGGGGACTGCTGATTACGCCCGGATGGTCAGTCATGGGCCGAAAGGACGGACCTGCCATCAATTTATACAGCGCCGGCTCCTGGAACCATAAGCTAGCCAGCGGAAGCAGTGTGCAGCCTAACTCAGGAAACCGATTACCCGGTGAATAAGGTTATTACCATACTTGTTGATCCATCCAGTGCTGAGGAATTTACAATCAGCCTGCGAATACCGGCATGGAGCAAAAAAACGGTACTTACTGTGAATGGAGAATCAATCCGTACAGAGGCAGGTACATATGCATCCATTCAACGGAAATGGAATAAAGGAGACAGGATACAACTTGAACTCGACCTTCGGGGCCGGATCATCAGGGCTCCGGGAAACGTCAATGACATGGCGGTGATGCGCGGACCCGTAGTGCTTGCCCTCGACAGCCGGATGGTTAAAAGTGAGAATTACAATTTATGGCTTCTGCCTGACAGCACTCAATGGACTTTCAAAAACGAGCTGGGAGGCTTGAAATATGTATTGCCTAAGCCTTGTCTTACAGAAAACGATCCAATCCAATATATTGAATTGAAACCGGTAGCCGATAAACCGGAAAATGTCTGGATGGCCTTTGAAGTTCCCTTTCTTTACCGGTATACGCACTTCTTCGATCATAAGCAGATTAACCTGGTGATGTGCGATTATGCATCTGCCGGGAAATCAGTACAGCAGCAGCGATCTTTTCAGGGTGTGGATGCCACAGCCTTTATTTATGAATGATCTGTTTCCGAAAGAAACCTGGCATATCCTGTATCGCGACAGCAATGTAAGGCCGGGAATCCTGGAGAAGGGACTAGGGAGCAGGGACAAGGGACGAGGGACGAGGGACAAGGAAGTCAAATCCCTTCAGGGATTGCTGTTGGTAGCCGTGGCAACGCCCACGGTTGCGGTGAAAAATGGCGCCCCGAGGGGCAGATCTCAATAACCGTGGGTAAAACCCACGGAAAAGGCAGATAAATGATCCTAACAATATAAATTGAAATATATGCATACACACCGGTCTCTTCTGTTTTTGATATGCATGATTGCAGCATTGTATTCAGGAAGTGTTCAGGCACAGCAACAGGTTGTTAACAGCGATTACTGGACTGCCACCGATGCTCTGGGCCGCAAAACAACAGATTTCAGTGAAGCAGGTGCCGTCAGAAAGGACAAATACGTCGGCATTTTTTACCTCACCTGGCACACCGATCATATGGCTGATTTTAAGCCTGTACTGAATATCCGGGAAATCCTTGAAAAATATCCGGATGCTGTTCGGAAAGTCGATCATCCTGCCTGGAGGGGACTTGATGGCGGTGTCTTCTGGTGGGATGAACCCTTGTTCGGCTATTACCGCACCACGGATGACTGGATACTTCGCAAACATGCCGAATTACTGGCAGATGCAGGGATTGATGTGATCATCATGGATGCTACCAATGGAGCTATTACTTATAAATCGGCTTATACCAAGTTGCTGAAAGTATGGGAGCAGGCAAGGAAGGACGGGGTTAAAACACCCGGCATTGCTTTCATCCTTCCCTTTGCCGCGAATGATTACAGTCTGGCTTCAATAAAGGAACTTTACAGGGATCTTTATAAACCGGGTTTATATAAAGATCTTTGGTTTAACTGGAAGGGAAAACCCCTGATCCTTGCCTATTTTGAAATGCTGACCGACGTTCCGGGCGATCCGGCTGAAACTCAGTTAAGGCATGATATTAAGGACTTTTTTACCTTCCGGCCTGCTCAGCCTGATTACGTGAATGGGCCCTCCCGCAATGACCAGTGGGCGTGGCTTGAAAACTATCCCCAGCACGGGTATGTGAAAAAACAGGATGGCGGATTCGAGGAAGTCACCGTAGGCGTCGCCCAGAATGCCAATGACTCAAGTGGCGGACACTGGCATGCCTTTAACGCCCCCGGCACTTTTGGCAGAAGCTATACTAAAGCACACGGGCAGGATAACAGGCCGGACGCCTATTTATATGGTCTGAATTTCCAGGAACAGTGGAGCCGGGCATTTGAACTCGATCCAGAGCTAGTTTTTATATGCGAATGGAACGAATGGGTGGCCGGACGATGGCTGACCCTGGATATGCCAATTGGGAAACCCTATAAGCCTTTTGCATTTGTTGACCTTTATACGGCAGAGAAAAGCCGCGATATTGAAATGGTGAAATCCTGGGGAAACAAGGGGGACGTCTATTATCTTCAGATGATCAGTAATATTAGGAAATTCAAGGGAATGAAGGAACAGGAGGCTCCTTCAGCTCCTCAGTCATTTAAAATAGGGAAATTTGAAGGGTGGCAGAATGTGAAACCTGAATTCCGGAGCTATAAGGGGAACACAATGTCCAGAAATCACAAGGGACAGGGAGACAGCCTTATCTATACAAATTATACCGGGCGAAATGATATTGTGCTTGCCAGGGTTGCACGGGATAAGGATTATGTGTACTTCTATGTAGAAACTGCAGCCAGTCTGACTCCCATTACCGATCCAAAATGGATGAGGTTGTTTATTGATACCGACCGGAATAAAGGTACCGGATGGGAAGGCTACGATCTTGTGATAAACCGTCTTAATCCGGGAAAGACCGCAGTAATTGAAAAGAGTGAAAATGGATGGAATTGGGAAAAGGCAGGAGAAGCACAGTATTCAATCCGTGATAACAGGATGGAATTGAGGATTCCCAAGAGCCTTGATCGGACATGAAGGATAAGAAAACTCGATTTTGAATTCAAATGGAGCGACAACATGCAGGAAGACGGTAACATCATGGATTTCTATGTGAATGGTGATGTTGCTCCGGGAGGGAGGTTTAATTTTGTTTACAGGGAACTATAATGGAGGGAGTGGGAGATTGAGGGAGTGGGAGATGAGGGAGTGGGAGATTGGGAGATGAGAGGGGAGAGATGAGAGGTGAGAGGGGAGAGGAAAAATCCCTTTAGGGATTGTCTGTAGGTAGCCGGGGGCACACGCCCACGGAAGTGAGAATATGGGATTTATGCCCCGGAAGGGCATATATCAATAACCGTGGGTAAATCCCACAGATAGGGTAAAACCCACGGATAGGGTGCAACCCGTGAATAGCCCGTAGAGGCTTAACAACAGCATTAAATATTTCTAAAAAATCAGTATAATGAATTTCTCTTCCAGATTATTTCTCCTTTCATTCTTTATTTCATTCTCAGCCAGATCATTTTCCCAGCAGGTGTTCATTAATGAGGCTATGTCGCTAAATGCCAGCATCATTGCGGATGAGGACGGCGCCTACAGCAACTGGATTGAATTGTATAACGCAGCCAATGAGTCGGTTAACCTGCAGGGATATGGTTTATCCGATGACAAAAACAATCCCCTGAAATGGATATTTCCCGCCACCACAATCGTTCCCAAATCACACATCCTGATTTTTACCTCTGGCAAGGACCGTAAGGACATCTATTACTGGAAGAACATTATTAATGAGGGTGAATTGTGGAAATATTCGGTTGATAATGACACGGTACAAAATAGCTGGAACGGAAACAATTTCGATGATTCCACCTGGCCACAGGGTCCCAGTGGTTTTGGATTTGGCGATAACGACGATTCCACTGCGCTGAATAGTGTTAATTCAGTTTTTATACGAAAGACTTTTTCAGTGGATGATGTGACCAAAATCAAACGGTTGATGCTGCATATGGATTATGATGATGGATTTGTGGCATATCTGAACGGAGTTGAAATTGCCCGTGCCAATATAGGAACCACCGGCGACAGACCTGCATTCAGTGATGTAGCTAAATCTTCGCATGAAGCCGTCATGTATTCGGGCGGAAAACCGGAAGCTTTTATGATTGAGAACCTTACATCCCTTTTGAAAAATGGAAGTAACCTGCTTGCCATTCAGATCCATAATACTGGCAGCGGCTCCACGGATATGACCGGCATTCCTTTTCTTTCCATGGCCATGGACGCTCCGGTGCCAGAGCCGAATATCCTGCCGGAATGGTGGAACCTGGCTGATAACAACCTTCACACAAATTTCGACATAAAATCCTCCGGAGAATTTATTTCATTGTCTGGTCCGGATGGACAGATTTTAGACAGCCTTCATACCATCCTTTTGCCAATCGATAAATCATTCGGGCGATTTCCCGACGGGATGGACAAATGGTTCGTGATGAGCAATCCAACCCCTTCTGCCTCCAACATCGACACCATAAACCTTGGATTATGTGAAAAGCCGGTTTTTTCCTCGGCGGCAGGATTTTATCCGGGAAGCATTTCGGTATCCCTTTCAACGGCCACAAATAACTCATCCCTTTTTTATACGCTGGATGGAAAGGAACCGACCAGTGCCTCCTTACCCTATACCACACCGGTAAATGTCAGTTCCACTTTGGTGATCAGGGCCCGCTGTTATTCCCCTGAAACCAATCCCAGCCTGATTGCCACCGGCACGTACTTTATCAATGAACACAGTACCCTGCCTGTAATTTCCCTGACGACGGATCCCTATAATCTGTATGATCCGGATTATGGCATTTTTATATACTGGAATCCCTATTATGAATCAAACCTGTTTCAGGATTGGGAAAGACCGGTTCACGTTGAATATTATGAAACTGGCGGAAATCCCGGTTTCAGCCTTGATGCAGGCATGAAGGTGCATGGCGGACTCACGCGGGCCCAGTCGCAAAAGGCACTGAATATTTATGCCCGGAATATTTACGGAACGAACCAGATTGACTATAAACTATTCAATGACCTGCCGCAAACATCCTACCAGTCATTCGTACTCCGGAATGGAGGGAACGATTTTAAGTGGACCCTTTTCAGGGATGAGCTGATGCATTCAGTTATTGGAAAGGACATGGATATTGAGCACTCAGCATTCAGGCCGTCTTTAGTATTTCTCAACGGGGCCTATTTTGGAATAGAACATTTTCATGAAAAGATCAATGAGAATTTTATTGCTGCACATACGGGAGTTGACAAGGATAAAATCGATATGCTTGAATTCATTCCTTATGACAGCAAGGTGAAAGTTCTTAACGGAACAAGTGATGCATGGCTTCAAATGATTGATTATATCGGTTCACATGATTTGGCGGACAGTGCGTATTACAGCGCCATAGCTTCCCAGGTGGATATTGAAAACTTTATTTTATACGAGGTGGCGCAGATTTATTTTGATAACGGCGACTGGCCGGGTAACAATATAAAATGGTGGCGTCCCAATAGTCCCGCCGGGAAATGGAGATGGATACTTTTTGACACCGATTTCGGTTTTGGTTTAAGTCCCTTTGGAGATGAGACCGGAGATATGCTCCTTCATTACAAGCACAATACGCTGGCTACAGCTACCGCATCTACCGGCGCATCATGGCCAAATCCGCCGTATTCAACCTTCCTGATACGGAATCTGCTAAAGAATAAAGGCTTTAAAGAACAGTTTATCAACACGTTCTGCGATTATTTGAATACAACTTTTCAGGCTATCGGTGGTAAAAGAAAAAATCAACGCGTTGGAGAATGACCTGGCTCCGGAAATTCCGAGGCATCACCAGCGTTTTCCTGAGTCTGCCGGCAACTGGACCAATGATATCCAGGTGATGAGCACATTTGCAGATCTCAGAGTAGATTATGTATTTAATCATATAAGGATAAAATTTGGTTTACAGTCCGCGAAGGTGATTTCGCTGGATGTTTCCGATACCAGCCAGGGCAGGATACAGATCAATACACAGGTATTAAAGAACTATCCCTGGTCCGGACGGTATTTTCCAAAAATACCGGTTATCATTACAGCCAGGCCGGAACCGGGTCATCAGTTTACGGGATGGAATGACGGGAACAAATCCCTGTCCCGGGTAATCGATCTTTCCACTGATCAGTCCTATACGGCCTATTTTGATGAGGTTACCGGCAACAATGATTCCGCCATCGTGATCAATGAAATTAACTATAAATCGGCAGTTAACCTGGATACAAAGGACTGGGTTGAGTTTTACAATAATTCCGGGGTGACAATGGATATTTCAGGCTGGCTATTCCGTGATGACGATGATCTGCATGCCTACATATTTCAGTCACCGACTACAATTCAGCCATACAATTATTTAGTGCTGTGCCGCGATGCGCAGGCATTTAAACTGGTTAATCCGGAAGCAAAATATTATATCCGGGGATCTTGATTTTAAACTTTCCTCCACAGGAGATGTATTGCGACTTTACAATGCCGGTGGTACACTGATAGACAGGGTATCCTACGGCCCTGTTTCGCCGTGGCCCGATCTGACCGGCCTGGAAGGATCAACTATTGAACTTGTCGATCCGGATTTGGATAATGCGTTGCCCTTCAACTGGAAGGTAAGTAGTAAAACAGGCGGGAGTCCGGATGCTATAAATAGCACCGCTGTAGTTACCGGCATGAGGAAACATTACGGGTTGGATTTATCTTTGGAAAATTACCCCAATCCGTTTAATGAATCAACAATTATTACCTGTCAGCTTCCGGAAAGTGCCCATGTTACCCTGGCTATCATAAACATGATGGGTGAAACTGTCAATGTTCTTGTCAACCGTGAGCAGTCTGCAGGCACTTTCGAGGTTGAATGGAACGGAATGGATGCAGCAGGGAAGGAATTACCTGCGGGAATCTATATATACAGACTTTCGACGGATAAAATACAAATATCTCGCAGGTTGATGTTAATCCGGTAAAATGACTAATTTAATAGGATGAATACAGTTTCGCAGGGCAACAGGATGCCGCCGGCATTTTCAGTGATGGCAAAGCCATCCGGGCCGGCATGTAACCTGAACTGCAGCTATTGTTTTTATACAGAAAAGGAACATCTGTTCCCGGGTAAGACATCATTACCGTATGTCAGATGAACTGCTTGAATCATTCATCCGGCAAAAAATTGAAGCGCATAAATCCAGCCAGGTTCATTTTGCCTGGCAGGGCGGTGAGCCCACCTTGTTGGGTGTTCCCTACTTTGAGCGGGTAGTGGAATTGCAGAAGAAATATGCGAATGGAAAATCAATTACGAATAGTTTTCAAACTAATGGGGTATTGATTGATGATGCCTGGTGCAGATTTTTTGTTCAGAATCAATTTCTTATCGGCATATCTGTTGATGGTCCCAGGCACCTTCATGACAGGCACCGTATGAATAAGAACGGAGGGTCAAGTTTTGACGGGGTCATGCATGCTATCCGGTTATTGAAAGATTACCGGGTTGAATTCAATACGCTTACAGTTGTTCATAGTGATAATTCAGGCTATGCCCTTGAAGTTTATAACTTTCTGAAAGAGGCAGGCAGTGGTTTTATGCAGTTTATACCTGTTGTTGAGCGTAAGGCAACCGGGCAGGCACGGGAAGGTCTTGCTCTTATTTCACCTGATTCTGAAGAGGAAGCCCGGGTAACAGAATGGTCTGTTGATCCGATGCAATATGGATTGTTTTTGTCGGCCATTTTTGATGAGTGGATCAGAAAGGATGTAGGAAAGATATTTGTGCAGCACTTTGATGTTGCACTTGAAATGTGGCTGGGTCTGCCGGCATCGGTTTGTGTATTTGGCCATACCTGCGGACAGGCTACAGTGATTGAGCATAACGGGGATATATATTCCTGCGATCATTATGTTTATCCCGAAAATAAACTGGGAAACCTTTCGCATACTTCCCTTGTGGAAATGCTGGCTTCGGACCAGCAAAGAAAATTCGGCAAGGACAAGCTTAGCACGTTGCCTTCTGCTTGCCATTCCTGCGAAGTGAGGTTTGCCTGTAACGGGGAGTGTCCCAAACACAGGTTTGTTAAAGCAGAGGGAGAACCGCACAGGCAAAACTACCTGTGTGCCGGATACAGGTATTTTTTTAACCACATTGACCCCTATATGAGATTTATGGCCAATGAGTACGGAAATGGCCGCGCTCCCGCCAATGTAATGAGCTGGATAAAACGTCAGGATTCACGCGTGAAAGATAATTTGAAATCGGAATAATATGGAGCAACAGTCGAGACGCGATTTTTTAAAAACCGGTAGCCTTGCCGGCATGGCCGTTGCCACAGGGGCGGGAACATGGAGGTCTGCATTTCAAAACAGGGAGAAGCCGATGAATATCCTGTTTCTGCTGGCCGATGACCTTCGGTGGAACTCGCTTGGATGTGCCGGCAACGAAATAGTGAAAACACCTGAAATTGACAAACTGGCCAAAGACGGCATTCGTTTTGGCAATGCCCGGGTTACAACTTCCATTTGCATGGTAAGCAGGGCTTCACTGCTGACCGGACAACACATGAGCAGGCATGGGATCGATCGTTTTCTTACCCCGCTTTCAGACAAGGCTATTGAATCCACCTATCCCGCTATTTTGCGGAAGTCAGGTTATCATACAGGGTATGTAGGCAAATATGGCGTTGATCACATCAAGGAAGGGCAATTTGACTTTTACAGGGAATATGAGGGATTACACTGGATGACTGATGAGAACGGCAATACGGTTCATGTTACGCAAAAGAACCTGAACGACGCGCTGGCCTTTTTAAAACAGCGGCCGGGTGAAAAACCCTTCTGTCTGACAGTTGGTTTTTTCGCCACCCATGCGGAGGATAATAACCTGGATCAGTATTGCTATCAACCCGGGAGCGAGGAATTGTTCAGGGATACAATTATTCCAATACCGGAAACTTCATCAGTTGAATATTTGAAGAACCTGCCTCCCTTTATCAGCAGTGAAGAAAATGAAGGCAGGAGACGCTGGCACTGGCGATTCGATACGCCTGAAAAATACCAGCGTTATATGAAGGCCTATTACAGGATGCTGGCTGAGGTAGATCAGGTGGTTGGCGAATTGGTGGCTTCTCTGAAAAAGGAGGGAGTTTATGAAAACACCCTGATCCTGTTTATGGGCGACAATGGCTATTTTCAAAGTGAACACCAGCTGGCGGACAAGTGGTATCCTTATGAGGAATCTCTCAGGGTGCCCCTGGTAGTTCATGATCCAAGGCTTCCTGCAGGGAAAAGAGGCCAGGTTAGTGATGAATACGTGCTGAACATTGATATTGCCCCTTTTATCCTGGCCGCTGCCGGAAGAAAAGTTCCGGGTGGAATGCAGGGCAAGGATTTCAGTGCATTATATGATCAAAAAGGGAATGACTGACTGGCGGCAGGATTTTTATTATGCCCATCCGGTGGTGATTGATAAAAAAAGGATCCCGGCGTCTGAAGCCATTATTGCACGCGATTCCAAGTACATCCTCTGGCCAGATTACAATTATGAAGAATTTTTTGATCTCGAAAAGGATTCAAAGGAAAAGGCTAACCGGATATCAGACCCGTCTTATGCACAAAAAATAGGTATCTCTGAAGGAAAGATTCAAAATTCTGAAAGAATCGGCAAAATAAGCAGTGGTATTTCAAACCAAAGGTCCAATAATTGGCAACTATGAAAGATAACTATAGCAGAAGAAAATTTCTGGAAACTACGGGCATGGGTATAGCTGCCCTGTCGCTTTCTCCGGTGCTTGCATCCGGACAGGAATTACCTCCCAAAAAGAAGCCCAACCTTGTTTTTGTATTTTCTGATCAGCAGTCGCGCGATATGGTCGGATGTTACGGGAACGAGGATATTATTACACCCAACCTGGATAAATTTGCGAGTGAGGGTATTCGTTTTGATCATTGTGTTTCTTCCCAGCCTGTATGCACCCCGTTCAGGGGCATGCTGCTCACCGGGCAGCATCCGCTTTCAAATGGCGCATATACCAATGATGTGCCTTTACTGGCCAATAATGGTAAGTATTTTGGTCATGTTCTCACTGAAGCCGGTTACCGCACAGGGTATATCGGCAAATGGCACCTGCTGGGCGGAGACCGCGACAGGCCTGTTCCTCCCGGCAAGATGCGTTATGGTTTTAACGGTACCTTTTTAACCAACAACTGCCATGTGGATTTCAGACCCGGAAAATGCTTTTTCTGGAATGAAAAAAATGAAAAGGAATATTTCAATGAATGGGAGGTCTTCGGGCAAACGCACCAGGCATTGGATTTCCTGGATGAATGCAAGGAAGATGAACCCTTTGCCCTTTTTGTTTCGTGGCATCCGCCGCATGACTGGGGTATCTATACCGATGAACTGGTATATAAATATGATACTATTCAGGAATTATCCGACTTATATGATCCCCAAAAAATAAAGTTGCGTCCAAGTGTGAAGGACAGTCCGCGTGTACGCCAGGCGTATCATGGGTATTATGCCATGTGCAGCGGGGTGGATCAGGCATTCGGACAATTAATGGACAAGCTGAAGGAAAAAGGATTCGATGACAATACGATTGTGGTGTTTACATCTGATCATGGGGATAATCTGAATTCCTATGATTATAAAATTGCTAAAAACCATCCGGAAGATACATCTGCGCGGATTCCCTTTCTGATCCGGTGGCCGGACTCTTTACCGGCCAAGCAGGTGAGCAATCTGATCATAAACCCGATGGATATGATGCCCACCGTGCTTGGATTGATGGGACTTGATATTCCAAAAACGGTACAGGGACAAAATTTATCGGAAGCTATGATCAAACGCAGGGATGACGCCGTGGAATCTGCACCCATGTTCTTTCTCAGTCCTTCCTGGCGGGGAGTTTACACCCACGAAGTAACCTATGGAAATGGAGTATTGGACCATTTTGTCGCGGATGCCGAAGGAAAGCTCTCCTTTCAACGGGTGCCTGTGAAAGTGTTATATGACAGAACAAATGACCCATACCAGTTAAATAATCTATATGGAACTCCCGGTGCTGCTGCTCTTCAGAAAAAAATGGAAAAACTCACCCGGGACTGGATGGAAAAATTCAACGACAGCGGGGCGACCCCGGAAGAAATTGCAAAGGCCTATGGTTATGAGGATGGCAGTTTTCCGGAGGATACAAAAGACCCTCAGTTCAAGGGGAGGCCGGTGGATGTTTTGAAGAGAATGTAGGCTGTTAGGCTGTTAGGCTGTAGGCTGTAGGCTGTAGGCTGTAGGCGTTATGGGACTTCTGGCATCTAGGCATCTAAGCTTCATGAGGCTTCTAGGCTACCTAGGCATCTAGGATATTAGACTGCAGAACTGCAGAACTGCATAACTGCATTGACTGCACGACTGCAGGACTCTAAAACCGTATAACTGCCAGGTGGAAACTTTATTTCTTCCAGGATAACCGGATTAAAGAACTGGATAGAGCTTTATACAATCTGACAACCGACCCGGATGAAAAAAGTAAAGAGTACCTGAACCGGAATTTCGCTGCATAATTGATGACTTGTTCAATCTGGCACAGGATTGGATCAGCTTGTACAAACATGTTTATTGATTAGGTGAAGTGTGCTTTAATCTGAATTCAATTATGTAAAAAATACAATAACTAAATGTGTCACTTTATATATATAAATGCTTAAAAAGTACAACAAAAACAATCTGAAAAGAATTAGTATTCATAAATTAAAATCCTTAAACTTGTAATAACAACTTTATTGCCTGAAAATTTTAAATATTCGTAATAACTGACCGCAATGAGATCATTCAAAATTTTTAAAAAAATAGCTGTTTCAATACTGATCTGTATGTCAGGCATCGCTTTTGCCTATGGCGCAGGTACCTTACAGGGAAGGGTTACCAGCACGGAAGGCGAGCCGTTACCCTTTGCCAATATTGTAATTACCCATAAAATTGAGGGTGGGCAAAGGATTGAGCTGAAATCTCAAATTGGTGCTGTTACAGATTTGGATGGTTATTATGTTATTTCATCCGTACCAACCGGAAAATTTGTCGTTCATGTTATCTATATTGGATATGAGGCTCAGGAGTTTGAAGTAGCCATCGAAAATAACCAGAGCTTTACCCTTAATGCTGTTCTGGCAAGCAAAAGCACTAATTTGGAAGAAGTTGTTATTAGTGCTCAGTCAAAAGGTCAAATGGCTGCAATAAATCAGCAACTAGCGGCCATATCAATTAAAAATGTTGTTTCTACCGACAGAATTCAGAATAATCCTGACGCTAACGCAGCCGAATCAATAGGTCGTTTACCCGGAGTTTCTGTTACGCGTTCAGGAGGTGAAGCCAACGATATTGTAATTCGGGGAATGGCTCCTGAATACAATAAAGTTTTATTGAACGGGATTGAAATCCCCTCCAATAAAGGGACCAGCAGAAATGCGAACTTAAGTGGAATATCGCAGTCTTCTTTGCAGGGCATTGAAGTATACAAATCACTTACTCCTGATATGGATGCAAATTCAGTGTCAGGTACTGTGAACATGTTGTTGCAAACTGCTCCCACCGGATTACATAGCAGTTTAACGGTCCAGGGGGGCTATAATAATCAGAATAACGACTGGAAAAACTATAAAATATTTGGTGAAGTAAGTAATCGCTTTTTAGAAGACAAACTGGGTGTAAGTTTTGGTGCGAGCGTTGAAAGGGTCAATCGCAGTACCCAAACACTGGCTGCCAGTTATGCCATTGAGTCCAATAATGCCCCGGCAGGGAGAGTTTGAACCCATGTATGTAAATGGTATCAGTTTGAATGATATCAGCAACATTATACATAGAAGTTCAGGCACGCTTGTATTTGACTACCGTTTTTCACCGAAATCAACTATTCAGTTTTCCAATTTCTTTTCCTATAATCCTACTGACAATTTTTCGATGAGCAAGACTTTTACTCCAAAAAGTGGGGTCGATTATAATACGAATCAGTCAAAAGGCGACGGGTACATTTATTCCGGTGCTGTTATAGGCAAGCATACGCTGGGAATAATTCAGGTGGATTATGGAACAGCGTATTCATTATCAAATAGTCATAGTAAAAGTATTGCTATGAATGTTCACAATCCATTTGGATACAATCCGGAAGACGGGACACAGGAAAAAAGAAGTCTTCCATTGGTTGACATAATTAGTTTGGCCAATGACGAGGCTACTCCTGAAAATTTAAAGAATTTTGGTTTATATGGCCCCGGGTCAGATGGTGAAGATTGGATGGATGAAAAGCAATTTGATGCACATTTAGATGTTACAGTGCCATTTAAACTGACAGATTTTATCAGCGGAAAAGTAAAAATGGGCGGGCAATACAAGCACAAAAACAGAAGTCACAATGCAGATTACAAGGTTTATGGAGGGCCGCCTTTTCATAAGCTTATTTCAGGGATACAAGGTACCGGCGACGGAATTGACTGGGCATTGCCCTGGGTCTCGATAAATACGCAGCAAGCTGTTACTATGGAAAACATGTATGTGGAAGATAATAGTAAATTCCTGCAGGGAACTGACTACAGTTTTGGATGGGTTCCGGATATCAACAGATTAGATGAGGTTTATAACTGGTGGCAGGATATAACCGGTTATTACCTCGGACTTGGAGGAAATGCATGGCAGCCGATATTTGGCCAGGAAAGAATGATCAGTTATTATGATTTGCGTCGAAGTGTGGTTGATGACAATACGATTGCTGAAAATTATTATGCAGGGTATGCAATGGCTGAAATCAGCATAGGTAAGAAAGTTGATTTTATTCCCGGGGTTCGCTATGAGAACATGAAGGATGATATGACGGGTTGGTTTGTTCAGCGTGCATTGGATGAGGGAATCAGATTACCCGGACATACTACTTCAGCTTCCCAGCAAAACGGACATTTTTTCCCAATGGTTCATTTGAAAATAAAGCCTTTAGTATGGGCTACTCTGCAATTATCTTATACTCAAACAATACATCGTCCAGACTATAATTCCATTATTCCGTTTGAATACCTGGAAAATGGCTTAAAACCATTCTCTTATACCTATGGAAATCCTGATTTAAAGCCTGAGTTATGGACTAATTATGATGTAATGCTCTCGATTTTTAATAGCAAATTTGGATTGCTTTCACTCAATGGTTTTTATAAGACAGTTCAGGATAAAATCTGGTACCGGTCCTGGATGAGGGTTACAAGCGATCCTAGTTGTATCAACTTTTGCTTCGAATGACGAGGTACTTGTTTCCTCATGGTACAATAATGAGTATAGTTCAACTGTAAAAGGTTTTGAAATAGAATGGCAGACGGATTTCCGGTTTTTACCAAGTCCCTTTAACCTGTTTTCCTTAACAGCAAATTATTCGATTCTGAAGAATGAGACAACTTATCCTTTTTCTGAGGTAAATATTGTACAAACAGGTACGACAGAAGGCGGAAGGCCAATCTTTGAAAAGGTTCGTAGCGATTCAACATTTACCGGAATGATGATTAATCAGCCCAAGTCCCTGGCCAATGTTTCGCTTGGTTTCAGCTATAAAAAATTTGATATCTATGTGTCATTCCAGTATATCGGGGCCATACTCACCAATAAGGCCGTTCAGGAGGAATTTGACAATTATAAAAATGCATTCTACAGGTGGGGGCTGCAGGGCAAGCTGGGACTGCCCGTAAAAGGGCTGGAGTTATTGTTCAATGTGGCTAATTTGAATAACATCCAGGAAAAACAATATAACCTGGGGGATAGCCGGCCAACCTATGTGGAAAGTTATGGCTGGACGGCAGATCTTGGAATTCGGTATTCATTTTAGAATGAGCCGTAAAATTGTTTCACCATTATCTTATACAGTTTTGACTATTTTGAAAATACATTGATTATCAGATTTATAAAATTATTTTTATCAAAGTTTATACAATCTTTTTTATTTACTAACTAAATCAATTAAAACATGAGAAAACTTAACTTTATTAGTATTATAGGGACCGCATTAATTGGTCTCAGTAATATTTCATTCGCCCAGGATACCCTTGTGGTAGATCCCGGACTTGGGACTTTAAATGCCGCTATTCTCGCGAATGGGGATACTAAAATTTATAAGCTGCAAGCCGGTCAGTGGTATGGCCTGGATGCTATTATTGAGGCTGGTCCGGAATTGTCGGGACTGCAAATTATTGGTGAAAAAACAAATGGTCTTCCTGCCGTTATCCAGGTAGGAAATGCACAGGACGGATCTGTTTTTCCCAGTTTGTTCAATTTATTTACTAACCTGACGCTTAAGAATGTATTTCTTGCTGATCAGGATTTTTCAGGAACTATCGGAACTATGGTTATGAATTTTAATGCTGCAGTTCGGGTTGTCGTTGACAATTGTGTTATTGATCCTGCAGGTATTAACTATACTTTTGGTGGTGGAGCTACAGGAGATCACTCCAAACTGTATCTGACCAACAGTCAGATAATTCGTAATGGTTATATCAGCTCACCGAATGATGGTGGCTGGATTCAGGGTCAGCAATTTGATACACTCTGGGTTGAAAATAATACCTTTGTTTCTTCAGGACAGGACTTTCTTGCACGTGGCTTTGCCCAACAACCTCCCAATGGATTTGTTTGGATAAACCATAACACTATTCTCTGGCATGATGTATGGATTAAAAAGTCATACAATGATCCGAATTTCTTTTTTACCAACAACCTGATGGTGGATCCAAGCATTTATGCACAGTTATATGCATGGGGACAGTTCTTCCCTGATTACAGACTGGGTAATACCATGCTTAGCCTTACATGTATTGATACAATGGCAGATTGATGATGGCAACGGTAAATTGATAAATGAAACATTGCCTTCTCAGAGAAAAATGTTCTGGCAGCGGAACCTTCAGTACAATTCTCCTCAGTTAAAAAGCCTGGTATCGAATGCAAAGACGAAGTATAACCAGGATATCTATCTCATACCCATGCTTTGGGATGAGAATACTCCTAGCGGATTATGCCGGCATACCGGTAGTATCTCCTGCTGATTCAAGCAGAGAAAACAGGATATTGAACGATAATACAAACTGGCCGAATATGAAATACAATCATAATATGTATGATATTGATCCTCAATGGGAAGATGCCAGGATTACCAATATGGAGGATAGTGTTGGCACTTTCATCAACGGATGGTTCCAGGGGAATATATTTGAACCCGGTAGTGTTGATTTAAATGCTCTTCCAGGTTACAACTGGGATATTGATAGCTGGAATGGTGTTGCACCGGCTGAATACCCGCAAACATGGCCACGTTTTAATGGTGTCTACACAAATCCTGAACTGTTAACCGCTTCTACTGAAGGCCTTCCACTTGGAGACTTGAACTGGTTCGCTGATAAAAAAGCTGTATGGGAAGCTGAAAAGGAGACGATCATGGCACATATATTGGCTCTGAATGAAGATCAATATGCGATCCCAACTGGTGTAAAACCTGTTACCAACGAAAATTTGTTCAGTGCTTATCCGAATCCCGGTGAAAACATGATAACGGTTAAAAGTGCAAGCGAATTGAAGTTTGTAAAAGTTTATGATGTTGCCGGAACTCTCATGAAGAGTGTTGAAATGCAAAATTCATTTACTAAAAACATCGATATTGCTGATTTCAATAAGGGTGTTTATATTTTAAAAGCAGAATCAAAAACAGGTGAAACCTATACAAGTAAATTCGTAAAGAAATAAACTCAGCGTTGAGGATATTTATTTTACTCTGTTTTTAGATAATTTGATGGACTTACAGGAGAGGATTTCCTCTCCTGTATTTTTTTTGTTTATTTTTCAACTCAACATTTTATGGTCAAATAGAAGCGCCAGTGTGAATTTCATTACCTGCCTTCCCGCTCTTTAGTGCAAAACCGCAAATAGTATTTAAAGGCCGGAGATAAAACAAATTTGTTTTTTCACGGATAAACGGGTTATGGATCAGGATGTAGATTTATATAATCTGATAAACGACCCTGATGAAATAAATAATGCGTACCTTGATCCGGAATTTCGCTGCCTTACTGATGATTTGTACAATCTGACAAAGGATTAGACAGTGCGGTACAAACATGTTAATTTATTTGGGGTAGTGTGCTTTAATTAAAATTCAGTTATGTAAAAAATACAATAACTCATAGTGTCATTTTATGTATAGAAATGCATAAAAAGTACAAAAGAAAAAACAAAAAAAAATTGACAGGCATAATTTTTAATACTAAACTTGTAATAACAACTATGCAGAAATGCTAGGTGTATAAATAACAATTGCCTTGACCCATTACAAAAACAGATCCGTAGTCCATTTATCTCTTTCTAAAATGAGAAACCCTTTTTCACTTTTTGTCCTCGTCCTGCTCTGTTCCACATCTCTTCTTTTTGGTCAGAACAAATCGCAGGTAAGGGTAAACGGGAAGATTACGGATGCAGCCACAGGGGAAGTATTACCGGGAGTGAATATTTTGGTGCAGGGGACCTTGACCGGAACCATATCCGAAGTGGACGGCAGGTATTCAGTTCTGGTGAATGGTCCTGATGCGGTTCTGGTATATTCCTTTATCGGGTATGTATCACAAACGGTGACAGTTGGCACACAATCGTCAATTGATATTGCTTTGAGTCCCGATGTGCAGACCTTAGGGGAAGTTGTGATTACAGCCCAGGGGAGAGGACAGAAGCAGGCCGTTCAGCAGCAGATCAATTCCAATACGATAAAGAATGTGGTAGCGCCCGACCGTTTGCAGGAAAATCCCGATGCAAATGCTACGGAAGCCATTGGCCGTTTGCCGGGTATTTCGGTTATCCGGTCAGGTGGTGAGGGTACCGGGCTAATGATCCGCGGACTGGAACCACGTTATGCTTCAGTATCCTTAAACGGAGTGCAGATGGCATCGACGAGCGGGGATAACCGGGGTACAAACATCAGCGGCATTTCACAGTATGCCTTGCAGGGTGTTGAAGTATACAAATCGCTCACAGCTGATATGGAAGCGAATTCAGTGGCAGGTACGGTGAACCTCAAACTGAGGGAAGCACCGCAGCATTTTCACGTGAATTTAATGGCCCAGGGCGGATATAACCAGCTGAATGATTACTGGGGCAATTATAAGCTATTGGGTGAAGTCAGCAACCGTTTCCTGAATAATAAGCTAGGGGTATTGTTTTCGGCCAACGCCGAGCGGGTGAACAGGAGCATCCAGACGATGAGTGCCGGTTACGGGATAGATGGCAACGATCCGAATGGAGATATATTACTTAACAGCATAAGCCTGAACAATATTACTTCGATCATATACCGGAAATCGCTGTTGTTATCGATTGATTACAAAGTATCACCAGGTACAACATTGATGCTGTACGGCATGTATAACAACTCAGCGAATGACTATGAACGCCAGTCGAAGAACTATGGTGTGACCGGGGCAGGATCTGTAGGATATTCCTTCGAGACCCGTCCTGACAATACAACCGATCTTTTTCAGACGATGTTAAGCGGTGAATCTAAGTTTAAGTTCCTGAACATAAAGGCAGATTACGGGATAGCATATACCCTTGGCAATGCCAATAATACCGGTTCAAAAAGCTGGAACTTCAATTTCGATGAAGTATCCTCCGCTGAAATTACGGATATTGAGCACAGAAAAATGGATCCGACAGAGATTGTTCCTTTGTTCACCGATGACCCGAGTAAATTTGATAAATGCTATCTGACCGGGTTAGGTGTAACGGAAAGTAAAACTGACGACAAGAACATCCAAACGTATCTGAATGTTTCGGTACCTTTTAAAATAGGAGAGCTGATCAGCGGAAATGTTAAGTTCGGAGGAATATACCGGGAAAAAAACAGAAAGAGGGATGACCAGGTTGGCTTTCAGAATGTGGGAGCAAACCAGTTTTTACCCAGGATTCTCCAGGATTCACTGGACTGGGTTGTGACCGATGACATTCCCCGTTTATTGGCTGTTGGGCTGGAAGGTGAAAAGGTAGATAATTTTCTGAATGGGGATTACAATTACGGTTATACCTTTAACATTGACCGGTTGAACCAGCTCTCAAATACCTGGACTGCCGTTTCAGATTACGCTTATGCACTCGGACCGAGTTACTATCTTCCCCTGGTGGGAGAAGTAGCAAAACTCGGTTATTCTCAAACTGTTGACGGATGCATGCTGAATGACCAGGACATCAAGGAAACCTATGTGGCAGGCTATATTATGCCGGAATTCAATATCACAAAGTATGTAATGTTCATGCCCGGTTTGCGGTATGAAAAGACAAATGACGATATGAAGGGATACTATGCATTGCCACCGCAGTATCCGCCTCCTGTTTCCGCTCCGGTCCCGGGTGAGGATACCTCAGCCATCAGATCAGATGAGTTTTTCCTGCCGATGATCCATCTGAGGATAAAACCGACCGATAAGTTTTATGTACATTTATCTTACACGAAAACATTAAGCCGGCCTGATTTCAATGCCATCTCTCCAAACTATTTTCGTAAATACCGGTTGGTCACCGTTTACGTACCAGGCAAACAATCCTCATTTAAAGCCTGAACTCTGGACCAGTTACGATGCCCAGTTTACTTTGCACGGCGAAAAGATCGGGCTGTTTTCGGTAACAGGTTTTTACAAAACGGTGGACGATAAAATATGGCAAAGATCCTATCAGCGTATTAAAGGGGATGAAATCATACCTCCATTCCCGGATAATGCCATGGTGAATGTGACCATTTGGGAAAACCATCCCTATACCGCCTTTGTTGAAGGTATTGAACTTGAATGGCAGACATCGTTCTTTTATTTGCCAAAACCATTTAACTTTTTCACCCTGTATGCCAATTACACCTATACCCATTCGGAAACAACCTATCCATATACGGACATCAGAAGCTGTTGTTCCTCCCGGTGGCGGACGTCCGGTTTCCGTGAGGGTTGATTCTACAACGAAAGGCCCGATGCTTTATCAGCCGCAGCAAATAGCCAATGTTTCTCTTGGATTTAACTTCAAGGGATTTAATGCCTGGCTTTCCTTCCAGTATAATGGATTGATCTATACCGGGAAGAACTACCGGGGCGCTCCTAGGCTTGATTCGCAAAAGGAGCATTTTTACCGGTTGGATCTTCAGGTGACCCAGAAATTCAGGATCGCGAAAGTGACGGGATTTGAAGTGATCGCCAATATAGCCAATATAACCGATTACACTGAATCACAGCGGCTACAGCGGTGATCTGCGCGCAACGTACCAGGAAAATTTTGGCATGACGGCTGATCTGGGTTTGAGATATCGATTTTAATTTATAACTTAATAGCCAAAATAATTTTACCTATTATTAACCATTATAAAAGAAAGGAGAGAGATTACACCTTGCAAACCATTTGAAAATTATTAACTGATCTATTAAATACTAATTTAAATCTATTACAATGAGAAAATTCTACATGTTATCATTTTTAACTTTCCTATTTGTCGGGAATATAATCGCCCAGGAGGTCCTGGTGGTTGAGCCCGGTTTAGGAACGTTGAATGCTGCTATTGCTGCTAATGGCGGCAATAAAATTTATGAGCTTACTGCTGGTGAATGGTATGGTTTGGATGCACCGATCGAAAACGTCGATTATCATTTAATTATTATCGGCAGCGAACCTGCTGAAGCTGGTGGAAAGCCTGCAACACTGCAAACCGGTACCGACGTGAACGGTGCTACTTTTGCCAGGATGTTTGATGCAAAGGGTGACATAACCCTGAAGAACATTTTCTTTGTCAATGCCGACCTTAACGGCACAGGTTGCTAACGAATGGCTGACTGAAAGTAAATCGGATGCACGCATTGTTGTTGATCGTTGTGTTTTTCATCCTTCCTGCGTTGGCCAGGGTGTAACCGGTGCAGGTGGTTATAACAAATGTTATTTTACCAACAACCAGGTTGTTGACCATGGTCATATGTTGAGCCCGAATGACGGTCACTTCTTTAATTTCTCCAATACTGCCGCCGGTATAGGTCTTGATACCTTATGGGTTGAAAACAATACCTTTATTTGTATGGGTATGAACGTATTCCAGGGAAGTTTCGGCGACCTGGTAAATAACGTTGTGGCTTTCAACCACAATACATTCGTTTTTGCCAAGAGCCAGATTGACTGGACAACCAAAAAAATGGAAGAGTACTGGACAAACAACCTGATGTTCGACCTCCAGGTTGACCCTTATGCAAACAACTGGCAACCTATGCCGGGTGGAGATCCCAGCATGCCCAAGCCTAACCTCATTTATGCTGATACTCTGACTGATGAGGTTATGCCTTCCACACGTCCGAATTTTGTTGAATACAATGCACTTTACAGAGCCCAGGGTTTCTATGACCTGGTAGACTGAGATGAATGCATTTTGTGCAGCACAGACTCCAAACTTCCTGGTGTATATCTTTATCCTCTGGTTTGGCCTCGTGACACCCTGACTAGCCAGAGAAGCTCAGATGTTTGGAAGCACGGATTTTCCGAATTTCAAATATGGCAATACAATCGAAGATGTTGATCCTCAGTGGACTGATCCGGCTATTTATGAGCATGAGACATTGATTTCATTGAATGGGCAAGTCCTGCAAATTATGTTCACGCACTTGGACAACCTTCAGCAAATTATCCTCCCGCAACAGAATGGGCACAGTATTGGTGGATACCCAGTGGTGACCTTTCCGATAACAGCGTATGGCCTTTATTTGACGGAACCTATACCAATGAGCAGTATCTGAATGGTTCAATCGAAAAAAATGTTCCTCTTGGTGACCTGAACTGGTGGCCGGAAGAGAAAGCTATATGGGAAATCAAAAAAGCTGAAGTATGGGCACACATTCAGGCTGGCAATGAAGTCCAGATTGACATTGGTGCAGTTCCTACTGCAATCAAACCTGTGAAGAACGAATCACTGGTTGCTTATCCTAACCCTGTAAACGACGTGCTGAACGTAAAGGGTGGCACAAATGCTGACATTACCATTATGAACATTGACGGTCGTGTTGTAAGAAGTGTAACCAACGTATCCTCTGTTGGTGTTTCTGATCTTGCCAAAGGCATCTATTCAGTAACAATCAGGTCAGGTAACGAAGTTTCTACACAGAAAGTTGTTATTTCAAGATAAGTGTAGAATCTGTAATACATTGATTTTATGGAGTGAAAAAGCATAACTGCTTTTTCACTCATCAAATTGATTTATTGTGAAAAGGAGAGGAATTATTTATTGATGACTCTCCTTTTCCATTTTATATAAAAGATCTTTTCTTCCACGGCTATATCGCCTCAAATCAAAGAACCTTGTTAAAAAGGCACTTTCACTGCTTAATCCATAACTAATATGAAATTCAAATCATTTTTCCGGCTTACCGTTGCTTGCGGTATCATTCTTGGATGCCTTGCCTGTGGCGGAAAATTATCAAAAGAATCAATTACTATAAAAACCGATAAGGATTCTATTGCCATGGGACGTTCTGTCATGGTAACCGCCCATATCAATTTGAAATCGGGACAATCCCCTAAAGACATTTTATTACTTCCGTATGTGAATCAACGCCGGTGGGGCTCTCAGGAGCATCCCGATTCAAATGGAAATGCTACTTTTCTTCTTCCCCTGCCCAATCCGGGCAACCATGAAATTCAGGTTATTGCTGTCAAGGCCGATCCCAACAACTGGATGGGCACTTCCAATATGCAATATCTTGTAGCAGGAAAAATCATGCCTGCAACCGACAGTATATCCAATATTTGCAAAGTCAGTGTCAAACGCAGAATAATGCCCAAAGCTGCTGAAAACGGTCATCTTTTCTGTGTTCAGTGGGAATCCTGGTTTATTCCGGGCCCCGGTTTATTTTCATCGGCTGAGGCCATACCCGTGGTTGGTATTTATGACTCATATAATGAAGATGTGATAAGGCAGCATGTTTTGTGGTTCATGGATCTGGGCGTAAATTTTATTATGCCTGACTGGTCAAACCATATCTGGGCAAAAAAACACTGGAATGAGATCGAAGGAGGTGCCCGCTCAATAGTCCATGCAACCACCGTATTCCTTGAGGTATTGGCAAAAATGCGCGATGAGGGAATGGATGTTCCCAAAGTTGCTCTCATGCCTGGCATAAGCAACGGACCTCCGGCCACCATGGTTGCATTAAATGAAGAAATGGAATGGATTTATCAGAATTACGTTTTAAATCCAAGGTTTAATGGCCTGTTCCAGGAATTTGAAGGAAAACCCCTGATGATAATCCTGGATACCGGTGCTCTCGGCAGTAAAAAAGGCACTGCAAAATCTGCTTTCAGGGTTCCTTTTTTCAAACAAACCCTTGCCATGAGCGAAACCGAACTGGATGCTTTCCGCAGGGCACAGGGACCGGTTGACGATTCTCATTTTACAATCCGTTGGATGTCATCACAAAACCAGGTAACCCTTCATCATGAACTGGGCTTCTGGTCGTGGATGGATGGTTCTCTTGAACCCATGGTCACTTACAAAGACGGGAAAGCAGAAGCCATTACGGTTACAAATGCTTTCTTTGAGCCTTTGGGCTGGACAGCACCCAATACCTGGGGCAAAAGAGGAGGCACTACCTATATTGAATCATTCAAATTTGCACTTAAATCCAAACCGCAGGTTATTTTCCTGCATCAGTTCAACGAATTTGCCGGACAAACAGAAGGACATGGTCTTGGCGAAAATCATGATATATACCTTGATGAACACAGCATGGAATTCAGTGATGATTTTGAACCTGTGTCAATGACAGCTGCAGGATTACGCGACAAGACAGGCGGATGGGGATTTTATTACCTGAACATGACCAAAGCATTGATGGACATATTCAATGAAAAGGATATGAACAGCACTGTCATGGCTGCCAATATAAGTGAAAAAACTAACCAGTCTGTTAAGATCAACTGGTCGGTGATTGGCAAAATGCCGGAAAACTATACTGTATCCGTCGGTGAGAAAGTATTATTTAAAGATTTAACCGAAGCAACCTGTGTAATTCCTGTTCAGGAATTATCCAAAGGCGCGAATACTGTTACAATTAAAGCCAATGGTGTGACTACCCGTTACAGACTTTCCAAAACGGAAATGGACCAGGTTTCAGATACTCCTTTGCCTGTAGAAGTTAAACTGTCTGTAAACCTGTAAAATATTATTTATACGACATTAATTCAATTGATTATGAGCATGAGTTCTATAGCCCGAAGTTTATTTTCTGCGGTTATTATTCTTACTTCCCTTACCGGATTTTCCCAGGGCTGGAATATTACAAGTGACAAATGGACTGCCACGGACGGCCTGAATCGGAAGTTGCCTGAAGTGAGCCAGACAGGATCTGCAAAAAATGACAAGTACATTGGCATGTTTTATTGGACATGGCATACCGATGGCAATGCCTATTTTTCCCCTGTGATGAATATTACAGAGATCCTGAAACAATACCCCGAGGCGGCCACGGATAAGGATCATCCGGCCTGGCAGGGCATATCCCCGGGGGTATTCTGGTGGGATGAACCTTTGTTTGGCTACTATAGAACTACGGATGAATGGATTCTCCGCAAGCATGCTGAAATGCTGGCTGATGCCGGTGTAGATGTTGTTTTCTTCGATTGTACAAACGGGAGCCTTACCTGGAGGACATCTTATACGGTATTGTTCCAGGTTTGGGATCAGGCAAGGAAAGACGGTGTTAAAACACCCCAGGTTGCCTTTTTGCTTCCCTTCAGTGCAGGTTCAAATTCCATGGCATCCATGTATCAATTATACACCGAGGTGTATCAACCCGGTTTATATGAAGATCTGTGGTTTAAGTGGAAGGGCAAGCCTTTGATCATGGCCTATCCTGAAAGTCTGGTAGCCCAGGTCGGAAATTTTGCCGGATTGAAATTTACAGCCACTGCACCTTTTTATGCAATTAATGCCAGTTGTCCCAGTTACAATAATAATGTAGGCAATCTGACTTTCAGTTTATACAAATGGAATACGAATTATGCCACCAGTGTTGCTGGTACCCCAATTGCAGTGAAGACCTTCGTTAATTTCAACGATAATCAAAAACTCGAATTGACATTTGATGCCCAGGAGGCAGGAGATTATGTGTGGGAATTAAGTAATGGAACCGAAGACGTGGGAGTCTGGAAGTGGACTGACAGCCAGGATCCCGCCGTTAGTTTTTTCGCGGGAAGCCAGGTTGCCGGAAATTACGAAAGTGAGATTTCCTATGATCCGCAAATTGTATTTACCCCGCTTACGACGGGAACCAATCATACTCCGGTTGCAGTTACAAGTTCGGCTGATCAGAAAACTGTAAATGCTATAAAGGACTTTTTTACATTCCGTCCGGGACAACCCGACTATGTAAATGGACCAAGCCGGAATGATCAGTGGGGCTGGCTCGAAAATTATCCGCAGCATGGATATGCACCTGAAACAGATGGAGGTTATGAGGAGGTTACCGTGGGTGTTGCCCAGAATGCATCCGATGCCAGCGGGGGCCATGCATCCGGTTTTAATACTGCCCTTACCTATGGCAGGAGTTACACAAAAGCAGCCGGACAGGATACCCGTCCGGATGCCTATTTAAAAGGACTTAATTTCCAGGAACAATGGGGACGTGCTTTTGAACTGGATCCGGATATGGTATTTATCACCGGGTGGAATGAATGGATTGCCGGCCGCCATTTTGACTGGGACGTGCAGCCGTTTGCCTTTGTGGATGAATATAGTGCCGAGAAAAGCCGGGATATTGAACCGGTTAAATCGTGGGGCAATAAAGGCGACGTGTATTACATGCAACTGGTCAGCAATGTGCGTAAATTTAAAGGGATGCAGAGCCAGGATACCGCTTCCGGTTCCAAAACCATTGTCCTGGATGACCTGGCCAGCTGGACCGGGGTAAAACCCGAATACCTGTCATACAAAGGCAATACCCTGCACCGGAATCATGCCGGCCAGGGAACGGAACTGGTGTATACCAACACCACGGGAAGAAATGACCTGGTTGGCGCCAGGGTAGCCCGGGATGCAGATTACCTCTATTTCTACGTTGAAACGGCAGATAATCTGACGGACAAGGCCGATCCGAAATGGATGCGGCTGTTCATTGACATCGATCGCAACAAGAGCACCGGATGGGAAGGATATGATTTTGTCGTAAACCGGTTGAATCCGGAAGATTCCGCCTATGTTGAAAAAAGCGTAAGTTCCTGGAACTGGAATGCTGCCGGCAAGGCCGCCTATGTGGTCAACGGAAAAACGCTGGTTATTAAGGTAAAACGGTCAGTTTTCAACCTGACGGCAGAGAAGGGAATCGACTTTGAGTTCAAGTGGAGCGATAACATGCAGGATGAGGGCAATATAATGGATTTTTATGAAAACGGGGATGTGGCTCCCGGTGAACGGTTCAACTATGTGTACAGGGTAGACTGGTCAGATGACAGGTACCTCAATGCGGAGACCCCGGAAGGGATCAACCAGGGAATCCGGTTTGACCAGTATGAAGGCGTGTTTGATACAATCCCCTCATTTTTTGATCAGAAGATCGTCAATACCGGTTTTCCGGCTGATTTTGACATACCGGCCGGGACGGCTGCCAATTTTGGATTGCGCTATACAGGCTTTATTGATGTTCCCGCAAAGGATGCCTATACATTTACACTCAATACAGACCTGGATGCCAGATTGTATATTGGCAATGAGCTTATTGTTTCCTCCGATGGAACTGAAAAAGAGCGGCACCATCCGGCTGATGCCCGGGAAACATTCGATCACGGTTGATTATATTACAAAAGAGGGAAACACAAAGCTGCTGACTATTGAAATAGCAGGTTCCGGCCAGGAAAAGAGCAGGATCGCTCCTTCCATGCTGTTCAAGTACAACCAGTCGCCTTCGGTTACCCTGGCATACAATGCCATACAAAATTACTTCAGTACATTCGATACGGTGGCCATGGTTCATTCGGTTGATCCGGACGGATCAATCGGGAGTGTTAAGGTGTATGATAATGATGAACTCATTGTCCAGGAAACCGCAGCGGACTTTCCTGTAAAAAATCTTGCAGTAGGTGACCACTCATTGACAGCCAGTGTGCAGGATAATGACGGGGTTCTTTCGGAATCAAACGTTCTGAGCCTCACTGTTAAATCCGCCATGACGGTTCCGGGTTCAATTACAGTGGAAGACTTCAGGCGCGGGAAAGGCGTATCAATTACCAGTTCAACGGACAGCGATGGTGGAAAGAACATCAAGGTAGCGTATGGTTTTGTGGATTATCCGGTGAACGTAACTGCCGCGGGCAATTATCATTTCAAATTCCGGGTTCCGGGAGCAAATGGAACAAAAACTGTCATCATTAAAGCCAATGGCGAAGAGGTTGGAACGTTGGATTTAGGGAATACGGGAACCGGGGAACCGTGGTACGATGTTGAAACGGATATCCCTTTAACAGCCGGGAACCAGGTTTTGCGTTTTGATTTTGAAGGCATTGTGACCGTGCACAGGATTGAAATTACCTTCCTGCCCACAGGTATTCCAACACGAGACTGAAAATGCCGTTGTTGTCATGCCCAATCCTTCATCGGCAGAATTTGTAATCCACACGCAGGATCCAACTGACAGGCTGGAATTGTATGATCTGCTGGGCCAGCTTACAGATCTGCAGCCAATCCGGAACGGTTCCACAACAAGCCGGATCGGATCCGACCTGCAGCCGGGCATTTATCTGCTGGTTGTGAAAAGTATGGATGGTTCCAAAAAGGCTATTAAACTGGTAAAGAGAAAATAATTAATACTTATACACCTATGAAAACAGATCTGTCTTTTTTGAAAAAGAGCATTTTGCTTTTGTCAGTTGCATTCATTTTCTCGCAATGTCAAACTGTTCAGAAAAAGAAAACCGAACCGGTAGTTCCGAAATTATCCATGACCACATGTCCGGAATTTCCCCTTGAAGGGTGGGAACGCAACTATAAACCGGCATTTGAAGGTTTCATGCATGCCTATAATCCATGCGTTGTAGAGGTACCCGACAGTGCGTATCCTTATCGCATGTGGTTTTTTGGATGGATTGTGGATATAGGCAATACGGATATTGCCGGAATGGATGCCATTTATTTCGCAAGGGGTAAGGATCTGGATACCTGGGAAGTATATTGCAAGGATGGTAGTTGGGATGCTAATAAAATAAACACAAAATGGGCTTCCGTATTATATGCCTCCACCGATTCTGTAAATAATTACTACGACACCTTTCATGCCGGGGATCCTTCTGTAGTTTACAAGGATGGAATGTATTATATGGCTTACAGTGCCACATCCAAAGCTTTTACTGATCCAAACAGCAAGGAGCCGATTGAACCTCCTGAGTTTTCAAACAAGGACATTGCCGGCTATCCCTCGCATATGATCCAGTGCGTGAACGGGGCAACATCTGCCGATGGTATTCACTGGACGAAGACGGATAAACCACTGCTCATTGCAGCCGTGGATAATAAGTATCCTCCTGATCCTGATCCTAAAAGGATTGGCGACTTTCATCGCCCCTGCCTTCGCTGGGATGATGAGGCAGGAAACTGGCGACTCTATTTTGATTATTACAATGCAGCCAATCCCGGGTTATACATGGGCCTGGCTATAAATAAAGGAGATTTCAGAACAGGTAAGTTCGAATTTGCACATCCCCTTGAAAAACCTTTATTAACCGGGTGGCCGAATCCTGAAGTGGTGAAAATCGGAACGTGTTATTATGCCTTTTCAGATGCCCCGGGTTATACAAAATCGACAGCACCTGCCGGGAAAAAAATTGAATCCGGGTGGCAGGGAAGGCAGATTCGCATGGCAAAATCAGCTGATGGGATCAACTGGGAAAAGATGTATTATTTTGATCCGGATCCGGGTATTGATGCGGATCAGATACCCCAGGCACTGGTAACCTACCGTGAAGGGAAATGGTGGCTGTATGTGTTCTATGCAACCCAGGTAGGATGGAGAAAGGGAGAGAAAAAATATCCCTTCTTTAAAGAAAATGACTACAACTGGTTTTATGATCAGATCAGGTATATGCGGCAGGAGATTAAACCAGGTAAATAAGCTTTGTCAATGAAAAAAACCGGGATTCTTATTTTCATTTCTATTGCCCTCTCTGCATGCCGTCCTTCTGAGAGGGTAACGGATCAGTTTACACCTTTAGAGGCCAATGCAATACATTTCACAGGCTATTTCGAAGATTATATTCAGAACTCGATCAATCACTGGAATAAAGGAGTTGTTCCTTATGCCGGATTTGTTGAAAAATTCAGGTCAGGCAGGGAGTTCTTTGCACAGGGTGAGATGTGGGGGAAAGCCATGCGGTCGGGATGCATGTTTTATCGTTACACGCAGGATCCTGAACTGAAGAAGATCCTTCAGGCCTCAGTAAATGACCTTCTCAGTACACGAAGGGAAAATGGAAGCATCAGCTGTTCCCCGGTTGCACAGCAACCCGATGGCCCGGGCGGCGATCTGTGGGAGCGTAAATATGTTTTGCTCGGTCTGGATGAGTATTATATGCAGGTGGAAAAGGATCCGGCAGTTCTAAAAGCCATGATCGATGAGGCCAATTGCCTGGTTGACCAGATCGGCCCTGCACCAAAAATATCCATCACGGATCAGGGATGGAGTCCCAACCATATCGAATCCAGTACGGTACTTGAACCCATCATGCGGTTGTATAATCTCACGAAAGATCAGAAATACCTGGATTTTGCCCGGTATATAGTTGAAGTCGGAGGGGGCGCAAAGGGATACCAGATCATTGAAGATGCATACAAAAATATTGTTCCTGAAAAGATAGGCGGCGTTTATCCGAAGGCTTATGAAATGATGTCCCTTTTTGAAGGACTGGTTGAATATTATCGTGTAACGGGTAATGATCACTGGAAAATCGCAATTGAAAATCTCTATCATAATATTATAAGCAATGAGATCACGGTAATCGGAAGCGGAGGCGGGGATCAGCCCTACCATCCGCCGGTAATGGGGGAGGCCTGGGACAATACTGCTCTTGAACAAACAAATCCCGACATGAGCCGGATGATGGAAACCTGTGTGGGTGTGACCTGGCTAAAATATTGTTCGCAGATACTGCGCCTGAATGGAGATCCTCTGGCGGTTGATATGATAGAAAAATATGCCTACAATGGATTGACAGGGGCTATGAAACCTGCCGGAGACGGCTTCAGCTATGTCAACCTGCTTAATGGAATAAAAACAAACCCTGAAGGGTGGGGCGGAATTGTAAATGGCGTATATGTTACATGCTGCAATTTAAATGGTCCGATGGGATTAGCCTATCTGCCCTTTATAGCGGTTATGAATTCAAAAACGGGACCGGTAATAAACCTGTTTAATGCTGCTGTTGCAACTGCACAAACGCCGGATGGAAAGGATGTCAAAACTCGAAATTAAATCAGACTTTCCTCTATCCGGAAAAGTAACGGTACTGGTAACTCCACAAAAACCTGAAACGTTTAGCATCAGGGTAAGAATCCCCGCATGGAGCAAGGAAACAATTCTGAAAATTAATGGAGAACCGGTGCAGGCTTTGGCAGGGACATATGCAGACATAAATCGCAAATGGACTACGGGAGACCAGATCGAATTGTTGCTTGATATGCGGTGCCGGGTGATGGATGCACCAAAAGGCAGTAACCGGAAAGGCGATCATTTTCAGGCTCTTGCGATGGGACCGGTGGTTTTGGCCCGGGATGAAAATATCGATCCTGATTTTGACAAACCCGTCACGATTATTTCAAAGGATGGTTACGTGGATATTAAAAGTGAAACACCCATCCTTAACACGACTAAAATGCAATTTCTTGTTCCCACAACAGACGGAATGATCCATATGACCGATTATGCCTCGGTGGACAGCTGGAAGGGAAAGAAAATCTGTACCTGGATACCCGAAAAACAATAACTCACACTATGAAACAGTCTTTTTTAATTCTTGGTTGCTTTCTGGCAGCATCCTGCGGTTTTCGATCTAAAACTATTTTATATACGGCTCCTGAAACGGAATTAAAGTCTAGTGACTTTACGATGCTTGTAGATGGTAAACCGGTATTTGTATACCAGGCAAGGGTATCAAGGTTGCCGGTCAACCAGATATGGCCTGGATACCAGAGGCCTGTCAGCCAGACTGAAATCGCTTCATTTGCTTATTTTGATTTAAAGGGGAAGGCAGAACTAACCATCATTTCTGATAAGAAAATCGAATCACTGGATATCAGGCCCAGGGAATACGGAATTGTTCCAAATGTTGAAGGCAATACAATCAAGCTGACGATTACCAAACCATGCCAGTTTGTTGTTGAAGTAAATGGTTATCATCATGCCCTGCATATTTTCGCCAACCCGGTTGAAGATTTCAAAATTGATAAACAGGATCCGAAGGTTCATTATTTCGGTCCGGGAGTTCATGAAGCGGGAGTTATCAAGGTGAACAGCAACGAGACAGTCTTTATTGATGGCGGGGCAGTTGTTCATGGTGTAATCCTGAGTGAAAATTCAAGGAACATAAAAATTATGGGCCGTGGTATTCTCGATGCAAGCAAAATAGAACGGGGTGCTGCACCCAACCCTATCTGCCTTAGAAACGTGGTCAATGCCAGTATCAGCGGCATCATTCTTCGTGATCCGCAAGAGTGGACTGTAGTACCGACCAATTGCGACAGCATTGCATATTGACAATATCAAAGCTGATCGGACTGTGGCGATATAATTCAGATGGGATTGATATTGTGAACAGCAGCAACATCACTATTAAGAATACTTTTATCCGGGCCTTTGATGATAATATTGCACTCAAGGGACTGAAGCATGCCTATAATGCACAGCATAACATCATGGAGAACATTCATGTGGAGAATTGTGTCTTGTGGAATGACTGGGGCAGGCCTATTGAACTGGGTCTGGAGACCGTTGTGGATACAATGAGGAATATTTCATTCACGCATTGCCAGGTTCCTCATTTCACGTGGATTGCCATTGATATTCAGAATGGAGACAGGGGATATGTGAAAGATGTCCGTTTTGAAGATATTTCCATTGAAGATCCTATTCTGGACAGTATTACAATCGGAACCACGCCGATGGATAAAAAGGAACTGGGCAAGACAATTGAATTGATAATTAAAGGATTTGACTGGTGGACGACGGATACGCTCAGGGGAAATATCAGCAATATTCATTTTAACAATATCCGCTACAATAGTTCCAACCCGACGTTTATCAATTTTGTAGGATATGACAGCACCCATATGGTGAATGACATATTTATAAAGGACTACTATATAAACGGCAAAAAAATAACAGACCAGTCCTCCATCCGGAAGAATGAATTTGTCAGGAATGTTTTTCTGGAGTAGGCGACAAGGAGGGACGAGGGACGAGGGACGAGGGACTAGGAAGAACTATCCCTTTAGGGATTGACTGTTGGTAGAAAAAAGTCATGCAGTTCTGCAGTTTTGCAGTTCTGCAGTTGGAAAATCCCGAAGGGATTGTCTGTCGGTAGAAAAAAGTCATGCAGTCATGCAGTCATGCAGTTCATGCAGTCATGCAGTCATGCGGTCATGCAGTCATGCAGTCGGAGGAAAATCTTCGGAATTCAGCATAGATATTCTACCGAAGGCATACTTCGGGAGAACATCGAACACGGAAGACGCGGAGCCCCGAAGTCCAGAAGCCCTGAAGCCGAACAGCCTAACAGCCTAACAGCCTAATCCGTCACCAAATCCACCTTCAAACTGGTATCCTTATCAATCCTGAATGCCTCAGAGCTGGCAGCCACCTTTCCGTTCAGCATATTTACGCTGGCATCGAAACTTATGGTTTTGGTTTGTCCCTTCATAGTGAGCTCGCCTTCAATCTTATGAGTGAATTTAATGTCGCCCTGATCGGTTCTCGTTACGGGTAATTTGGTAACCTTTTTTATCTCAAAACGAGCTTTGGAATCCTTGTTGTTGATTGAGCTGAGATCCATTGTAAATGAGCCGCCTCTAATCTCAGTATTATCAATTACCAGTTCCCCGCCAGTTAGTTTTGCAAAGCCGGTGTGGTCACCGTCAATTTTTGTGCCGGTCAGTTGTATTTTGCTATCCTCGAGATTGATGTTTACCTTGTGTTCCGGTGATAATTTTTCTCCGGACAGTGTAGCCGCCGAAACCAGGGATATAAGAATAAAAAGTCCAGTAACGGAAGTAAGATATGTTTTTTTCATGCTAATTCCTTTCATTTATTTGAATAACCATTAAGCAGAAACAGGCGCAAAAATGATGCCGGTAAATTGGGACCTGCAATTTTAACAAAACATTAACATCAATTATCCAGCTCCCTCGTAATATTGATCGCTGCAATAGTCCCGTCAGCAATGGCTGTAGTGATCTGCCTGTATTTCTTGCTTCGTACATCGCCTACTGCATATATTCCATCCACACTGGTATGCATGTCCTCATCCGTTTTTATGTATCCCCAGTTATCAATATCCAGTTTTCCACCCAGCATCTCTATGTTGGGTTTTAAGCCCACAAATATAAACACTCCGTCAACAGAAAGTTCTTTGAGAAGGCCTGTCTCAAGGTCCTGCACAGTAACAATCATTTTATCTCCTTTTCGGGTGAAAGATCTCGGTTCATGACGGAATAAAACCTGAACCCGGGGATTGGCCAGTAATTTTTCCTGGGCCTGTTTATTAGCCTGGAACTTTTCAAATTGGTGGACAACTGTTAGCTTTGAGGCAAACCGCGTAATGAATTCCGCTTCTTCAACAGCGGAATTGCCGCCTCCAATGACCATCACTTCTTTATCGCCATAGTATTTGGCATCGCAGGTGGCACAATAGGATATCCCATTTCCTTTAAATTCTTTTTCCCCCGGAACATTCAAATAATTGGGAGAGGTCCCGGTGGCAACGATGATCTTTTTGGCCAGGACTGTTTCAAACTCATCTATCACAATTTCCTTTTTCTCCAGGTCAACTCTGGTGACATCCACGGCGACTTTAAATTCGCTTCCACATTTTTTGGTCTGTTCCGACATGTTGTGTGAAAGGAGGTAGCCTGGTTGCGGTTCAATAAAGCCAGGATAATTTGATACCTGATGTGTGAGGCTGACATGTCCGCCAGGCAGTCCCGTATCTATCAAAACGGTATTTATGCGTGCCTGGCAAAGGTATAATCCGGCTGTAAGTCCGCCCGGACCGCTGCCAATAATCGCCACATCATAACAGGAAGTGAAGGGCTTCAGATCTTTTCTCAGCACCGATACCCGTTCAGGAGGCAGCATGGCATTGAGGTTATGCATGATCTCAGAACGTTTGATTCCTCCCGACAAACGGATGCCGGTTTCTTTTCCCTTTTCAAAGAATATCAGGGTAGGTGAACTAAAGACACCCAGCCGTTCAGCGAGATCGCGGTTTTTTTGCCTGAATACTTTTATGAACCGGATATCATTGCCATAAATAGCGGCCAGGGATTCAAACTTGGGAGCCAGAGCTTCACAAGGGGGACATTCATTTGAATAGAAATCGAGGACAACCTTATCCGATTGTAATACCTCGGTTTCAAATTCTGCGGTGGTGATTTCTTTCATTGGATTAATATTTCGATATTTTGGAATAATATTTCTATACCTTATACCCAGGGCAATTAGGAAAACAACGGACGTCTGTTTTCTGCAATACCTTATTCACACCTCGCAACCGTAAACCGCAAATCGTAAATCGTAAATCGAAATCGTAAATCGTAAATCGTAAATCGTAGATAGTATCTGCAATACTATTCTGTTTCATCCTGTAATACACTGTACAGGGAAATACCAAGTTCCAGCAATTCTTTTACCGGCCGGCAATCAGGTGCATGCAGTTCTTTTTCACGGTTATATGCCACACTGGCACAACCTCCGCCACATGCCAGCTTCAGGTTGCAATCTGTGCATGCACTGATGCTGAGTACATCACGCTGTTGCCATTTTTCGATCAATCCGGAATTAAGTTCCACAGTTGGATAAAAGGTGCCCAGTTCTTCTCCTGGTTTACCGACAGTGGCCGTACAGGAATAAATTTTACCGGTGAAGTCAAAGGCCCATTCTGTTTTACAGCCCGGACAGGAATCAAAAAGCGGCTCAGGTAATTCACCGTTCTCAAACAGGAATTTTGCAACAGAATAGGCAGGTTTATGAAATTCGAGGATTTCAGGATGATCAAGAATAAGACCATAAAGATCCTTGTACAGATCAATCCGGGAATAGAGCCGTGACTGCTGAGACTGACAATAATGCAATTCGTAATTCCGGCCGAGCTGGGTTTTAAAACCCGGAGAACTTGTCCATCCCCTGTCAATTGCAAATCTGGCAAGTTCAGGTAATGAGTTGATATTGTCCCTGTCAAGAACCGCCCGGAGATTTACCGGTAATCCGGCAGAGAGAGCTGCATCTATTCCCTTTATGATGGATGAAAAAGTTCCATTCCCGTTCTTCAGGGGCCGGCGTTGGTTATGAATGGTTTCGGGACCATCAAGTGTTACCTGGATTTCCCTTATTCTATGATTTGAAAGAAGGGGAATGTATGATTCAAGATAATAACCATTTGTAACGATGGCTACGTCGAGGTGATTATCCGTGCACCCGGTAAGGAAATGTTCAACCGATTTCCGGTGGTTAATCCCATCCAGTAAGGGTTCTCCGCCAAACAAAGTGACATATTTCCGTCGGTTTTGAAAATGCTCCCTGACATATCGGAAAAACGACTCAGTAATTTCAGGTTCTTTTTCCCTTCCGTTTTGCATATATCCCTCCTGATAGCAATAGGAACAGTTGAAATTGCAGGCATAGGAAGGCACATAGAAAAGCTGGACCTCGTCATTTTCACGGGCATCCACAAAATCAAGGTATTTCAGGCGAAATTTCCTGGCCTCTTCCTTTCGGTCTACTACATACCCTTTGTCAATGTATGCCTGGTCAGTAATTACTTCTTTCTCCAGAAAGCGTTTGGCTTCCGCTGGGTTTAGAATATCGGCATTTCCTGACAGGATATTGACAATAAAGTATTCATCAGAATGATGAATGGCAGAAAAAATATTATGTTGAGATAATTCCATAGTGAATGACAGGTGACCGTTGATGTCACCTGTCTTTAATTGGTGCCAATATTATTTAGTCGTGGCAGCCTGCAACAATTTTAGAGTTCTTGGCACAACATTGTGCAATTTTCTTTTTTGATACCTGGTTTTTCTTTTTCGTCAAAGATTTCATAAGATCATCAATTTAAGAACAACAACAATTGCTATTTTTCATTCCGAATATCGTAAAGCTTGCTACTTCTGCTTTACCTTTTGTATAGGGTTCACTTTCTTCAAGTATTTCAATATTGGTAAAACCTGCATTAATCAGGTTTTCCATATATTCATCACGGGTAACCGCACCGGCCCAGCATTCTGAAACAGCCACAGGATCATTTCTGTATTCCTCAGGGAATGGAGAATGTGGCATAAATATCACTTACTACAAATCTACCGCCTTTTTTTAAAATACGGTATACTTCGTTCCAAACCTTTTGTTTGTCGGAAATATGGTTTATGGTACAGTTGGAAATCACCAGGTCGGCCACATTATCTTCCAGGGTTATTGTTTCAAGATCGGATTGAATGAATTTCACGTTGGCTGATACCAAGTTTGGTGGCGTTTGTCCTGGCTTTACCGAGCATGCCTTCCGAGACGTCCACACCAATTACGAATCCGCCTTCACCTACTTCCTCTGCCATGCGCAGAACATCTGTTCCCCTTCCACTGCCAAGGTCAACACAATATTCACCCGGTTTCGGTTTCCCGAATTTGCTGGCACCACCACAGGAAAGACAACAGGATTGTTCAGCCAGGGCTGAATAACGGACGTTAATCGAAGAGGTATCCATATTGAAATTTGACGCAAATATATAAAAATCTAAATATGTAAATATATGATTTCAATTTAGAATGGGTCTAAATTGAAGTTATGCAGTTATGCAGTTATGCAGTTTTGCAGTTATGCAGTTATGCAGTTTTGCAGTCGTGCAGTCGTGCAGTCTGCAGTCCTGCAGTTCTGCGGTTCTGCAGCCTAGAATGCCTAGACTAGAAGCCTAGTAAGCCTAGACAGCCTAACAGCCTAACCTCCTAAAAAGTCATCGTAAACACCGTTTCCACCTCAGGTTCGGAATGGGCTGAGATGGTTCCGTTATGCAGGCGCATGATCTGTTTCGACAGGCTCAATCCGATTCCGGAGCCGGAAGGTTTCGTGGTGAAAAAAGGAATGAAAATTTTATCAAGTACATCTTTAAGGATGCCGGTTCCGTTATCGATTACCTGCAGGGTGACCCGTCCCCTCTTGTTCATAAAGCCAAGTAACTGTATTTTTCCACTTGGACGACCAATGAGGGCATGCAATGAATTTTTCAGCAGATTGATCAGCACCTGTTCAATCAGTTGATCATCAGCAGTAAACTCAAGATCAGCCGGTTCCACGCGAACTATAAATTCAAATCCGTACCGCTTGATCTCTTCTTCCATCAGTTTTTCAATGTTTACAAAAAGTTCCTTAACAGAGCATTGCCGGAAATTGGGCTTTGGAATTCGCGTGAGGTTCCGGTATGTGTTTACAAAGTGCAAAAGACCCGTGCTTCGTTTATTAATGGTTTGGAGGGCTTCCTGAATTTCAGAAACGGATTCCTTATCAATATGAAGTTCTTCACCGTTTCCTTCAGCTACCATGCCTTTAAGCATCAAATCGAGCGTGGAGGACAGAGAGGCGATGGGTGTGATTGAATTCATGATCTCATGGGTCAGAACCCGTATAAGTTTTTGCCAGGCTTCTGTTTCCTGTTCTTCAAGCACATTCTGAATATCCTTTATTGTTACGAGGTAAATGAGCTTGTCCTTTACCTTGATGGTGGATGCATAAATTGCCAGCTGCAGGATATCGTCATCATATTGCACTTTCACCAGCTTATTTTCCCCCGGCTTGATCCCAAGCAAGGTGGCAACAAGTTCCGGACTAAGGTTTTCAAGTGCCTTGATGTTTTTTATACTGGCCAGCTGAAACAGTTTTTTTGCTGTTTTATTGATCAGTTCGATATTTCCATCCCCGCTGTATGCAATGACGCTGACATCAATATTTTGAACGATGGTTTGCAGGTAATGGAAACTTTCTTCCTTTTCCGCCCTTACTTTCTGGAAATCGTGCATAACTTCATTAAACGCCCTGTTCAGCTCATTGAATGTGCCTCCCATACTTTCGATCTGAAAGGACCGTGTAAATTCCGAAAACCGGATAGATTCCAGAAAGCTGGTCAGTTCCCGGTTTGTTTTATCAAGATACCTGATTAATGAAGTGATTTCAAAAATGACAACCGCTGTCAAAATGACAGGGACAATAAATTTCTTTTCGGTTATAAAATACGCAACCAGGCCCATTGACAGGGCCAAAACGATTACGCGGAAAATGATATTTAATCTGTAATTTTTAAAACCCATACTTTTCCATCCTCCGGTACAACGACGTTCTGGTTAGTCCAAGTTCCTGGGCCGCCTGTGAGATGTTGCCCTGATTTTGTTTCATCACCTTTTCAATAACCCTTCTTTCAATTTCATCGAGGTTAAAGGTGTCGAACTCCAGGTCACCTGATTTTTTACGTGGGGTGGATAAGATAAAATCTTCAGGTTCGAGAGATGGTGTTTCAGTCATGATTACAGCCCGTTCAATGGCATGCTGCAATTCCCTCACATTTCCGGGCCATCCGTAATGCATCAGTTTTTTGTAGGCAGCAGCAGTAATGCCGCGTAAGGATTTCCTGTATTTTTTTGAGTAGATCTTCAGAAAATGGGTAGCCAGTAATTCAATGTCATCCCCCCTGTCGCGAAGAGGAGGCAGATGAACTTCCACTGTATTGATACGGTACAGCAAGTCCTGGCGGAACAGGTTATTGCTTACGGATTCATACAGATCACTGTTGGTTGCGCATATCAGCCGGACATCAACAGCCACCGGACGGTTTGCACCCACGCGGGTTACCTCGTGCCTTTCAATCACGGTGAGTATTTTCGACTGCATGGCCAGCGGAAGATTGCCAATTTCATCAAGAAACAGGGTTCCCCGGGAAGCAATTTCAAACCGTCCGGGTTTTTCTTTTTTAGCATCTGTAAAGGCGCCTTTTTCATGGCCAAACAGTTCGCTTTCAAAAAGCGTATCGCTCAATGATCCGAGGTCAACACTGATAAAAACTTCATCACGGCGCGGAGAATTGCGGTGCAGTGCACGTGCAACCAATTCCTTGCCGGTCCCGTTCTCTCCGAGGATAAGTACATTGGCATCGGTCTGGGCAACTTTTTTGATGGTTGTGAATACCTCCTGCATTTTGGGAGAATTGCCTATAAAATCAACGAATGGCTGATCCATGACCGCACTGATTTCTTTTTGCTTGGCGCGCAGTTCATTGGCTTCAAGACGTGATCTCCTCAGTTTAATGGAGGAAGAAATTGTGGCAAGCAATTTTTCATTCTGCCAGGGTTTCAGCACAAAATCCGTTGCTCCTGATTTTATGGCCTTCACTGCTCTTTCCGCATCTCCATAGGCTGTAATAAATACAACCACTGCCTGGGGATCTATTTCAAGTATCCTGCCCAGCCAGTCAAATCCTTCCTGCCCGCTGATGGCATCCTTGTTGAAATTCATATCCAGCAGGATCATATCGAAATATTCCTTTGTAAGGATCTCGGGGAGTTTTTCGGGATTATTCAGTGTGGTGAGTTTTTCCACATGCGGTTTTAGCAGCAATTTTAATGCGAACAATATATCTTCGTTATCATCAACTGCCAGAATATTGCCTATTTTTTCACTCATGGGTTGCAAGGATTACATTGTATAACAAATGTAGATAAATACTTTGAAAATCGGACAGGTGACTAACGCTTTCTGTAAGCATGTTTTAACCTAAAGAAAGTGTCCGGTTCCGTACTGATTGTGTTTCATTTTTGTACATAATATCTGGAATATAATATTCTGAATATTTAACAAAAGCCTGATTTTAAGTTCTATATTAATAATGGCATAATTAATGTTAAATTTATATAACATTTAATATTTGATACAAAGTTATATCATTGCATTTATGGACGGAATGGATCGCAAAATCGAACAAAAAGGACTGAAGAAAAAACATATTTGGATTGGAATTGGCGGATTGATTTTCATTTTGGTCATTTTACAACTTATATTCGGAGATAAAAGTTCAAAACTCAATGTAGAACAGGATAAAATAGCCATTGGGGAAGTAATTGCAGATAAATACCAGGATTATATTTCAGTGAACGGAACGGTTGAACCCATCAAAACGGTTTATCTCGATGCCGTTGAATCGGGCAGGGTAGAGGAAAAGCTTATAGAAGAAGGAACGCGCGTAAAAAAGGGGGATGTAATTCTTAAGCTCAGCAATTATAACCTGTTACTCGATATATCCAGCAATGAGGCTGATGTTTCCCGTGCCGTAAATGATTTGAAAAGTGCCCGCATCAACCTGGAAAACCAGAACGTACAAACCCGTTCGACCATCCTGCAATTGCAATATTCTTTGAAAAAACTTGAAAGACAGTATAATAATAACCAGAAACTGATCTCACAAAACCTGATTTCTAAAGAGGATTTTCAATTTTCAAAGGAACAATTTGAGGAAACCAAAATGCAACTTGCAAATTCAGCAGGCAGAAATATGAGAGGGATTCAATTTATACAAAAACCCGGATTGCAGCTGATCAGGAATCCATTGAGCGAATGCAGAAGAATCTTCAGCTCACGCGCACGCAGGCTGGATGATCTCGATATAAAGGCGCCGGTTGACGGCGAATTGGCCACCCTGCATCCCGAGGTTGGAGAGGTGATCAGCTATGGAACCCGGATCGGTACGATCAATATTCTCGATTCCTACAAAATGCATGTGCTTATCGATGAACATTATATAACCAGAATTTCACGAGGTCTTCCTGCAGATTTTGATTTTGCCGGTGAAAAGAATACAATGAAGATTGTAAAAATTTATCCCGAGGTCAGCAATGGTACTTTTGCCGTGGATATGCAATTTACCAGCGAAATACCAGCCCAGATCAGGATTGGCCAGACCGCCCGTATTCACCTGGAACTGGGTGAATCGGAAGATGCTCTTTTGCTTCCCAAGGGAGGCTTCTATCAAAGCACCGGAGGACAGTGGGTATTTGTGGTAGATAAGTCCGGTGACATCGCTTACCGTCGTAAAATTCGGCTGGGCCGTCAGAATCCAAGATATTATGAAGTACTGGAAGGTCTCGCAAAAGGTGAAAAGGTGATCATTTCCGATTACGAAAATTTTGGTGATGCTGATAAACTGATTCTTAAAAATAATAATTAGGTAATATAAACACAAAAACCTCCCCATTATGATCAAAACAATTGACCTCGTAAAAGTATTCCGCACAGATGAAGTGGAAACAACTGCTCTCAACAAAGTAAATATCACCGTTGATAAAGGTGAATTTGTTGCCATCATGGGTCCCTCCGGATGCGGCAAATCAACCTTGCTGAATATTCTGGGTTTGCTTGATACCCCATCAGGTGGCCAATATGTATTCAATGGTGAAGAGGTAGCCAAATATAAAGAGAAACAAAGGACCAATCTCAGAAAAGGCAATATTGGCTTTGTTTTTCAGAGTTTCAATCTTATTGATGAGCTCACGGTGTACGAAAACGTAGAACTTCCTTTGTTGTACCTGAAGGTTTCATCCGGCGACAGGCGCAAGAAGGTGAATGATGTGCTTGAACGGATGAAAATTTCCCATCGGAAAAAACATTTTCCCCAGCAGTTGTCCGGTGGTCAGCAACAGCGCGTGGCTATTGCCAGGGCTGTGGTAACAAGGCCCCAGCTTATACTGGCCGATGAGCCTACTGGTAATCTTGATTCAGCCAATGGTGAAGAGGTAATGAACCTGCTCACGGAATTAAATAATGAAGGCACCACAATCATCATGGTAACTCACTCACCTTCGGATGCTGACAAGGCTCACCGCATTGTGCAGTTATTTGATGGTCATATTGTTACAGAAAATATCAGGCAGATATTATAAAATGAAAAGCCATGAAAGAGATCTGTATTCCTATACCTTATCTGAAAGATAATGATGTAGCAGAAGTAGAGGTCGTTGTTGCAGGCAAGAAAATCAAATACGACTTCAGGGTAGAATCCTTCCCCTGGGAAGTGGAAAATGAGTTTTCATCCCTTGCTGATCCGCTGGAACGATCCCTGGCGACGGATTTATAAACTAAAAAGCGCTATTGAAGGATATAGCAAGGAATGGGAACTGATCCAGATTTTTAATCCCGATGAACATGCAGATCATATTCATGTATTGTACCGAAAAAAGTTAAAAACGTAATTCTATTATTTTAAATACACTATGAACCCCATGAAAAAAGCAATCCTGTTTTTGTGCTGTCTCGCAACCCTTGGTTTTGCGCCCGTGAAAGCACAAAAAGTCTGGTCTTTGGAGGAATGTATCAACTATGCCCTCGAGAATAACCTGCAGATCAAACGGCAGGAAGGTAATGTTGAGTATAATAAAAACAATATGAACCAGAGTTATTACAACATGTTACCCAATGCAAACGGCCAGATCAATCAGGGCTGGAATTCGGGACAGACATTTGACTATTTTTCGAGCCAGTATACGAACCAGAATTACTGGTCAAGTAACTGGGGTCTCAATAGCAATGTATTACTTTTTAACGGATTTCAGACATGGAATAACATTGCAAGGTCCAAATATAATTTTCTGAAAAGTCAAGTCAGACCTGGATAAATCAAAGAATGATATTTCCACGCAGCTGGCCCTTGGCTATCTCCAGGTATTGTTTACAAAGGAACTGCTTGATGTGGCAAAAAGCAAGCTTGAAGTGACTTCGCTGCAATCAGAAAGAACCCGTAAAATGCTTGAAGTCGGAAATGTAGCCCAGGGTGAATTTTTGCAGATAAAGGCGCAGGAATCAAATGACAAAACGGCCCTCATCAATGCCCAGAACAACCTGGAAATTGCCTATCTGACTCTCACCCAGATGCTCGATCTTGATTCAGTACAAGGGTTTTGAAATTGTTGTTCCCCAGAATATTGAGGTTGAAATGCTTTCGCCCGTTGCTTCGGTGCAGGATATTTATGCCATGGCTCTTGACCACAATGCCGCAGATCAAAAGTGCTGAATATGCTCTTAAAGGCGCTGAAAAGGAACTTAATATGGCCTGGGGACAGCTTAGTCCGACAATCAACCTGAACGGAGGGCTCTATTCTTTCTATTCGCAGATAGCACCTGATCCGGTAAATCCGGAAGGACCTGCACCCAATTTCAATGAACAGTTTAAGACCAATTTCAATAAGCAGGTGGGCCTGGGAGTCCAAATTCCTCTTTTTAACAGGATGCAGGTAAAAACCAACATCAGCAATTCAAAACTGCAGGTGTATGATTTCAAATTCCAGCTCGACCAGGCAAAACTTGCACTTTATAAAGAAGTACAGCAGGCACAGGCAGATGCAACCGCCGCCCAGGAAAAATACTATTCAAGTGTTGATGCGGTGAAATATAATGAAGAGGCGTTTAAGTATACAAGCCAGAAACTCGAAGTAGGACTGGTGAATTCGGTGGATTATAATGTTGCACAGAATAATCTGATCAGTGCCAAATCATCGATGTTGCAGGCAAAATATGAGTATATTTTTAAGCTGAAGATCCTTGATCTTTACATGGGAAAACCAATTGTGTTGTAATAATGGGGTTAGGTAGTGGGCCCGGTCTGTCAAGACCGGGCTTTTTTTATTGAATCTGGGAGCAAGCTCCAGACTTCACATAAGTTCATAACACGAACATGGACGAATATGAATTTCGAAGACACTTTTCAATTTGATTATTCTAATTCATAATTCATCGTTCGTGTTCCTTGTTCGGTGTTTCTTTGCTATTTTTAAGGTATTATATTTTTTAAAAATGCCACTTCTTCTCGGTCTCATCCCTCATCCTCGCTGGAATAATAGTCATTATCATCCTTACGTCCTGGCTCAGGTTGCATGCGTTTCTTTCGCTGTTCCTCGTATCTCTTGCCATGGCACTTATTGTTGTTCCATTGGCTGACATTGTGCCGGTTCTGAAAAAAGGATTTGGCGATACAATGGCTTCCATCGGACTTATAATCATATTTGGAGCCATTATTGGTGTAACCCTTGATTATACCGGCGCAACGATCAGTATGGCCAATTTCATCCTTAAAAAAACAGGAAAGCGGAATGCACCGGCTGCCATATCCATCACCGGATTCATTACCGGATTGCCCATTTTTTGCGATTCGGGATTTATTGTTCTTAGCGGTTTGAACCGTTCGCTGACTGCAAAAAGCAAGTCAAACCCGGTATTCATGTCTACCATACTGGCCTGTTCGCTCTATTCAGTGCATTGCCTGATACCTCCGCATCCCGGAGCCACGGCAGCTGCAGGGATAATCGGTGCAAATATTGGCCAGCTGGTACTCATCGGCATTGCTGTCGCAATTCCCACATCCCTCGCCGGTTATTTCTGGGCGAGGTTTCTTACGCGGAAGACCAGCGAAGTATCAATCACAGACACCCCGTCGGGGTGGGTACCACCCCGGCAGGGTGTTCCGAATGCCGCAATGTCTTTTATGCCCATCCTTGTTCCTTTACTGCTAATTACGGGAAAATCACTCTCTAATTTTCTGTTTCCGGGATCCCAGGCACTTCTTGCCCTGATAATTGGCTTATCGGGTGAACCGGTCATTGCCCTGATGATTGGAATGTTTTTGTCATTTCTCTTACTGCCCGGTTTAAATCGCAATACAGTCAATCATGTGATCACTGCCTCTGTCGAAAAAGCAGGCCCGATCATCATCATCACCGCGGCAGGTGGAATTTTTGGTGCGGTGATCAAAGCTACCGGTGTTGGCGAGCAGGCTGGCACATGGCTTGCAGGCACCGGACTAGGACTGCTTATCCCGTTTCTGATTACATTTATTCTTAAAACTGCACAGGGATCTTCCACAGTAGCCATTATTACGGCAGCCTCTATCATGGCCTCTGTAACCGATAGCATGGGTTTTTCAGGGGAAACAGGAAAGCTGCTTGTCATGTTGTCAATGGGAGCCGGATCAATGATGGTTTCCCATGCAAATGATTCCTATTTCTGGGTGATCACGAATTTTTCAGGTATTGAATCAGGGGATACACTGAAGGTATATTCAACAGCCACTATCGTGATGGCGTTTACAGCCCTTGCTGTGGTGTATGGATTATCTCTTTTCCTTCTGTGATGCTGATTACATGGGAACAAAGGATGTCCACAATGCATCTTCCGGAGGAGTTTCAGCGGTGATTACCTTTTCTTCCTTTGAGACCGGGTGGATAAACCTTATTTCCCGCGCATGCAGGCTGATGCCTCCATCTGCATTGGAACGGGGGAAGCCGTATTTCAGATCACCCCTGATCGGACAACCTATAAAGGACAACTGTGACCTGATCTGGTGGTGCCTTCCGGTTTCAAGATTTATTTCCAGCAAAAAGTAATTATCCGATTTTCCGATAAGACGATAACTTAAAGCCGCTTCCTTTGAATCGGGTTTCGCTGTTTCGCTGCTATAGGATTTGTTTTGTTTTGTATTCCGGACAATGTAGTGGACCAGCCTGTCGGAATCCTTCGGAGGCCTGTTTTTTACGATGGCCCAGTAGGTTTTTTTCATTTCCCCATCCCGAAACATTTTCGAAAGACGGGTCAGCGATTTGCTTGTACGCGCGAATAATACAACCCCGGTTACAGGCCTGTCAAGACGGTGAACCACGCCAAGGAATACCTCACCAGGTTTATTATACTTATCCTTTATATATTGCTTTAACCTGTTATCAAGCGAAAGATCACCTGTAACATCTTTCTGAACCAGGTCATGCTGTGTTTTATTCACCGCAATGATATGGTTGTCTTCGTAGATTATTTTTAAATCCAAAATTTAAATTTGAAAATTTGAAAATGTGATAAGTTTGCTAATTTGCAGTTTGCAAATGTGAAAATTCAGTTTTGCAGTTGAATATGCGAATTGTGAGTGGTGAATGGTGCATGTGCAGTCATGCAGTCATGCAGTCAGATTCAGTCTTCGTCAAGCTCTCCATACTCCTTCTCCCTACTCACCTCTCACTCTCATCTCCTCACTCACTTCTCTACCGATAGTCAATCCCTAAAGGGATTATTCTTCCTTGTCCCTCGTCCCTTGTCCCTCGTCCCTAGTATTGTTCCTTTTCATTCGGAAATTCCAGGTTCTTTATGTCATCTACATAATTAGAAACAGCTTTTGTAATTTCCAGGTACAGATTATGGTAACGTCTCAGGAAACGAGGAGAAAAATCCTGGGTAATGCCGAGCATGTCATGCAGCACCAGCACCTGTCCATCAACATATCGGCCTGCCCCGATACCGATGATCGGGATTTTAATTTCCTGGGCAACCTGCGCTCCGAGTCTGGCCGGAATTTTTTCAAGAACTATTGAGAAGCATCCGGTTTCTTCCAGAATATGCGCATCTTCAACCAATTTCCTGGCTTCTTCATCGTCCCTGGCTCTCACCACAAATGTTCCGAATTTATGTATCGATTGAGGTGTGAGACCTAAATGCCCCATAACGGGGATGCCGGCAGACAAAATTCGGGTTATTGATTCCTGAATTTCCCGGCCACCTTCGAGTTTGACCGAACTGGCGCCTGTTTCCTTCATGATGCGGATGGCTGAATTGAGGGCCTCTTTTGAATTACCCTGGTATGATCCGAAAGGCATGTCAACAATAACCAGTGCCCTTTCCACTGCCCGAACGACGGAGGCTGCATGGTAAATCATTTCATCCAGCGTAATTGGAATGGTTGTTTCATGACCGGCCATGACATTGGAGGCTGAATCACCTACGAGGATCACATCAATTCCGGCACGGTCAATGATCTTGGCCATTGAATAGTCATAAGCTGTCAACATGGAAATCTTTTCACCCCTGGATTTCATTTCCTGCAATACATGGGTGGTAATTCTTTTCGGCTTTTCGGCTGATGCAACTGACATGACAATGTAAATTAGGTTAATGGATGCAAAGGTTATAAATAAACATGGATTAATCAATATGACAGTCAATCAAACACAAGAGCGACATCAACAAAAAAATGACAGATTTAACTCAGTGCACCTGTCGTTTTGTCACTGCCATATAATAAAGCGGGGACAGATGGCCAAATATGAAAGGCAATTATGTCATAGCGATGAATTGGCATAATCCTTGACTATCAACTTGGCAATAAAAGATGAATATTAACCAACTTAAATAAAATAGCATGAGCAAAATAATCGGAATTGATCTGGGGACGACCAATTCATGCGTTGCAGTAATGGAGGGTAATGAACCGGTTGTAATTCCCAACAGTGAAGGTAAGCGCACGACTCCTTCAATGGTGGCCTTTTTGGATAATGGTGAGCGCAAAGTTGGAGATCCGGCCAAACGCCAGGCTATTACCAACCCCACTAAAACTGTTTCTTCCATCAAACGCTTTATGGGAGAAACATTTGATAAAGTCACAAAAGAAATTCAACGTGTGCCCTATAAAGTAATCAAGGGAGATAATAATACGCCGCGTGTCATGATTGATGACCGCAAATTTACCCCGCAGGAGGTTTCAGCACTGATTCTGCAAAAAATGAAAAAAACTGCCGAGGACTATCTGGGTCATGAAGTAACGGAAGCTGTTATTACAGTTCCGGCCTATTTCAGCGATTCACAGCGTCAGGCTACCAAGGAAGCCGGGGAAATAGCAGGTTTGAAAGTAAGAAGGATTATCAATGAACCTACAGCTGCTTCACTGGCCTATGGCCTCGACAAGAAGCATCATGATATGAAAATTGCTGTGTATGACCTGGGTGGTGGTACATTTGATATAAGTATCCTTGAACTCGGTGACGGTGTGTTTGAAGTTAAATCTACCAATGGTGACACCCATCTTGGTGGTGACGATTTTGACCAGTGCGTAATCGATTGGCTGGCAGAGGAATTCAAAAAAGATGAAGGAATTGACCTGAAGCGCGATCCGATGGCTCTGCAGAGATTAAAAGAAGCTGCAGAAAAAGCAAAGATCGAACTCTCCAGTTCATCGCAGACTGAGATCAACCTGCCCTATATTATGCCGGTGGATGGTATTCCAAAGCATCTTGTTAAAACCCTTACCCGGGCCAAATTTGAAAGTCTGATTGACACGCTTGTACAGGCTACAGTTGAGCCATGCCGCAAGGCTTTGAAAGACGCAGGACTTACCGCAGCTGATATCAGCGAAGTAATCCTGGTGGGAGGTTCAACCCGTATCCCGGTTATCCAGGATGTCGTTGAGAAATTTTTCAACCGCAAGCCTTCCAAGGGTGTAAACCCGGATGAAGTGGTTGCTGTGGGTGCTGCTATCCAGGGTGGAGTTTTGACGGGTGAAGTAAAGGATATCCTTTTGCTTGATGTTACACCTCTTTCACTGGGCATTGAAACCATGGGCGGTGTGGCAACACGATTGATCGAATCCAATACGACAATCCCAACCAAGAAATCGGAAACTTTTACAACGGCCTCAGATAATCAGCCATCCGTTGAGATCCATGTGCTGCAGGGCGAACGTCCTATGGCAGCTGACAATAAAACTATCGGCCGGTTTCATCTGGACGGAATCCCGCCTGCACCGAGAGGTATACCTCAGATCGAAGTAAGTTTCGATATTGATGCAAACGGTATTCTCCATGTGTCAGCAAAGGATAAGGGTACCGGGAAGGTACAGAGTATCCGTATCGAAGCATCCTCAGGACTCACGAGCGACGAAATCGAAAAGATGAAACGCGAGGCTAAGGAAAATGAAGCAAGGGATAAGGAGCAGCGTGAACGCGTTGATAAGATGAATGCTGCCGACAGCCTTATTTTTCAAACTGAAAAACAGCTCAAGGAATTTGGCGACAAGCTTCCTGCTGATAAGAAAGGCCCGATCGAACAGGCACTCACTAAGCTGAAAGACGCTCATAAGAGCCAGGATCTGGCTTCAGTAGAGAAAGCAACGGCAGAACTGAATACTGTTTGGCAGGCCGCTTCAGAGGAACTATATAAAAATAGCCAGCAGGGTCCTCAGGGTCCGGCAGGCGGGCAGACCGCTGACGCAGGTCCATCAGCCGGCCCGCAAACTGATTCAAAAAAAGATGACCAGGTAACTGACGTTGATTTTGAAGAGGTGAAGTAAGAGTGATTAAGTGATGAGAGTGAGCAAGAAATTAAGTGATTGTGTCATAGAATAATAATGAAGTTAAACCTCAAGGGTTTCCAAAACCTTTGAGGTTTTTTTATGTATAAAACAGATATCCTTTATATATTTCAGTTTTTTCCGAAAATTAATCTTCTTCTCATGACGCGCCGGATTGCCATTCTTTGCCTGCTTAATATCTATTTAGTTAGCGGTTTTTCCCAGGACACCATCAGGATTTATATGGATGATAACTTTAAGGTAGTCAAATGGGATAGTTGTTCCATTATCAGAAAAGTTGTAATTGATGATAAAAAAATTTATCATATCTGGGACAGCTTCGTTCATGGTAAAAGAATTTTTGATGGTGCATATAATTCAATAAATCCCTGGATAGAACATGGATTATTTCACTATTATAACGACTTGGGAACACTTTATGCCACAGGAAATTATGAACAGGGGTATTTGACAGGCAAATGGATTTATTTTGATAAAAACAAGTCGGATACAGTAGATTATACTCCGGTGAGAAAATTGCTAAAGGACTTATCTGTGTTAGAAGACTTGCCTGTTCCATCTCACAATGCTCCAAATCCGGTCCAATTGTCATATATTGAAAGTAATATTCATTTTCCTCCCAGGGCATTGGAAGAATTTAGTTATTGCAGGGTGTCGGTGAATTTAAATACCAAAAAAAATGGAAAGGAGCCTCCTGAAATCTTAAGAAGTGAACACAAAGATTTTTCATATGAAGTACTCAGACTGTTGCTCGAAGCACCAGAATCTTTTTTTGCAAATACTTCGAAAAGCAAAAATGGCGATCTTATTGATATAATTTTTAATAAATATTATAATGAGGTATTGGAAGGAAATGATTCCATCAAGTCAGGAAACGATTCTGTTTTGCCTGCTTTTGTTTTTGTTGATCAACAGGCCGAATTCCATGGAGGAACAATAAACGAATTCAGGGACTGGGTGCAAAGAAATCTTGTTTATCCACCGAAGGCAGTAGAAAATGGAGAATTTGGAAGGGTCACATTACAATTCATTGTTGGAATTCAAGGACAGGTTGAAGAGGTAAAATTACTGCGCACATGTGGGAGCAAGGCCCTGGATGATGAAGCCTTGCGAATAGTGAACAAATCTCCGCTCTGGGTTCCTGCCCGGCAGCAAGGTAAAGTAGTCCGTCAGCAATTTGTGATACCGGTTATATTTATGCTGCAATGAGCTCATTCACTCCATCATCCCATCATCCCATCACTCCCTCACTCCCTCACCTTTCATTCATAATTCATCATTCATCATTCATAATTATTTCATTGTAAACCATCCCACCCATCCTCCTCCGGGGGCCATTTTAACAGATAGTTTATCAGAAGATGCTACCCGCATTTTTTCAGTGGCATAATCGGAGGCGTAAACATCGGCATTGATTCCATCTTTATAAATCTCCGCTTCAAAATTCCCGCTTCCAAGGAACGAAAGATCCAGTTCAAGTGATCGGGGAGTCCAGTCGGTCATGGCACCCACCCACCAATCGTTTCCATTGCGGCGGGCCACAAGGATATAATCTGAAATTTTACCCTGAAGTACAATTGTTTCGTCCCATTCAACCGGAATCCGGCTGAAAAAGGCAGCATATTCCGGTTCCTTCAGGTAGTCGCAAATGTTGCCGGCAAGATACTGCAACGGACTTTCGTACACCACATACATGGCAAGCTGATGGAGCCTTGTTCCCTGGGTCATGGGCGAAGGATCCACAATCCGAAAATCCTTTTTTTGTGCATTGATCATGCCTCCTCCTTCATAATCCAAAGGACCTGCAATCATCCGGGTAAAAGGAATTATTAGATTGTGTTCCGGCGTAAGCCGGTCCGACCATTTGTCATATTCATGTCCCATAACACCCTCACGAATGATCACATTAGGATACATTTTTCTCAGTCCAGTTGGTTTGCTTGCCCCATGGAACAATAGCATCAGTTTGTTTTTAGCAGTTTCAAGGGCGACCGTCTCCTGAAATCGGATCATCACCTGGTCTTCACGGTCCATGAAATCAGCCATAATTCCTTTTATACCCCATTGCTTAAACAAGGGTAAATAATTCATATTGTTTTTGAGGGTCAGGGCACAGGTCCATAACCAAACTCCTACCTGGTTCTGTTCTGCATACCTGACTATCTCGGGAATATCGACCTCCGGATTTAATTTTGTAAAATCACCGGGTTCGCACCATCCCGCATCCATAAAGATATAAGGCATCCCAAACCGACGGGCAAAATCGATATAGTATTTATATGTCATGGTGTTGATCCCTGATTTAAAGTTTACGCCATATAAAATGCTATTGACAATCCATTCATCTGTAATTTTTCCCGGTTTTATCCAGTCGGTCTCATCCAGTTTACAACCGGAGGCCAGCCGGTATACCATATCTGAGTTTACGAGTTCCCCGTCATTTTCGCCCAGTATAAAAACACGCCAGGGATAATCCCTGTTTCCCAATGTCCGGGCCAGATAATCTGCACGCCGGGTGACCAGTTCCTGCTTGAATAAATCGCCGAATACGGCTACTTCCAGCGGATAAGCGGGGAAATGCATCACCAGCGAGTTTGGCACATCCTGGCTTCCGCTTATATACATTCCGGGATAATCATGGAGATCCGATTCAGTAACTGACAGGCTAATGCCATTTCCTGTCCGCGCATAAACCGGCAAATAGGCCAGCTGACCGGCAGTAACCTGTAATACCGACCTGTGAACGAAGTCATCTTCAAAGCTTGTATGAAAGCAGTCCACATTGTTTTCTTCCCGGCAATGGATAATTGGAAGATATAATGAATCCCCTCCGGTAAACCGGAGAGTAGCTGTTTCATTTAAAACCAAAACAGAATCTTCTTTAAAACGGGTGAAAAAGCGATAGGCAATGCCGTCATCATAAACCCTGAGTATTATCCCTGATTTTGATTTACAGGTTACTGTAATTTCATTAAACTTATCGGTAACAATTGCCCTTTTCTCATGGATAAGTGGATGCTGAACCTCGTTTACGCTTCTGGATCTAATGGATGAAACCTTACCCATTTCATGATCACTCACAGCCAGGGACGCATCAGAGATTGTGAAAGCCGGTTTATTGTTTAACCTTACCGCAAATCCAAAGTTTTTGGCAGTATTAAACACTACCGAAACTTTTCCGTTCGGAGAGCTGATTTCCTTTTGCTGAGAATATGCAGAATCCGGAAACAGGGATAGCAAAACAAAAGTAAATGCAACCGGGATAAAGCTTTTAGACATATCAAAGGTTTTTATATGTTGAATTTACGTTAAATTCGATTTAAACCAAAATCGAATTAGGCTGTTAAGGTATTAGGGGGTAGGATGTAGGCTGTTAGGCTTGTAGGCTTCTGGGCATGCTAGGACCGATGTACCCCGCTGGCCTTGCTTCGCACGCTGCCGCCGAAGCTTCAGCGCAGGCGCCTGAAGCGGCTACGCGAAGGTGCAGCGGAGGTAGGGGGTGGATCAGACGAATTCTTCTTTCTACCGACAGACAATCCCTTCGGGATTTTTCAACCGCAGAACTGCAGAACTGCAGAACTGCAGAATCGTAATTAGCACATTAGCACATTAATAAATCATCAAATCAACAAATCACAAATCAACCAATTCTATGCAAACCATTCTCGGATCGGGGGGTGCCATAGGCACACCATTAGCAAAGGAACTAACTGCCTACACGGATAAAATCAGGCTTGTCAGCCGCAACCCCAAAAAAGTGAATGAAAATGACGAATTGTTTCCCGCTGATATTACGGATGAGAAACAGGTGGACCTTGCCATCGCGGGATCAGACGTGGTATATGTAACCGTTGGATTTGAATATAATATCAAAGTATGGCAGAAGAACTGGCCTCCGTTGATACGGCATGTGATTGACAGCTGCCGGCAATACAATGCCAATCTTGTATTCTTCGACAACATTTATATGTATGACAGGGAATATCTGAACCGCCTGACTGAAAAAACACCCATCCGCCCCACAACCAGGAAGGGCAAGGTAAGAGCCGAGATAGCAACAATGATCATGGATGAGGCAGATCGTGGAAGGATCAATGCCATTATTGCACGGAGCGCCGATTTTTACGGAGTACGGAATAGTATTCTGGTAGAGCTTGTAGTTCAGAATATGATGAAGAACAAAAGGGCCATGTGGTTTTCTGATGCCCATAAAATTCACACTTTTACCTCTGCTGAGGATGCAGCCAAAGCAACTGCTCTATTAGGAAATACACCTGATGCGTACAACCAGGTCTGGCATCTTCCTACTGACAACTCGCCACTGACCGGAAAAGACTGGATTGAACTGGTGGCCAAAATCCTGAACAAAAAGCCGAAGTATACCGTGCTTCCTTCATGGATGGTCTCTTTTACCGGTTTGTTCGTACCCTTGTTCAGGGAGCTTTCGGAAATGATCTATCAATATGAACAGGACTATATTTTCAACAGCAGCAAATTTGAAAAACGATTCAGTTATACGCCTGTAAAACCTGAGGAAGGAATTGCCCGCCTTATTTCTCTGCTCGGGCAATCCCCAAATAGCAAGTAACTATTGTTTCACAAATTTTGTATAGCTGTCTCCATCCTCTGAACTGATCTTCATCAGGAACAGTCCTTTGGGAAGTTTTGTGCAATCCACCGTGTATTGTCCGTTGCTTGTTGAACCGATTAAGGATATCCTTAGATTCCCTGTCAGATCATAAACGGAAACTGAAAGGTTTTTTTGCGCCTGGTTTTTGAATGTTATATATAAAGTTGAACCGGTAAGCGGAATCGGGTAAACCGAAACAATTTCATTGTCTGAAATATCCTCTATGGCGGTTGGAGCGATTACAGTGATTTTGCCCTTCATATTTTCTGACGCCACATGAGCAGTGCAAACATAATAGTGAACACCGGCCGCCTTAAATTCAACTTTTCCGCTTCCGGAAGGAAAACTGAATCCCCCCTCAAGAGGAGTTATTCCTTTGTTTGTCCATGTGGCTTCACTGACCTCAAGCACCGGATGAAAATCACTGCCCGTAAAAACCACTGTGTCTCCTGTATTTACTGTGAGTTCGGCCGGGGAAAAAGCAAACCCGCTGGTTTTAATTGTATCGTTGGTCTGTGCCTGCATTCCGATGACCGTCATCATGACAATCAGGGTGAAAAGTATAACTTTTTTCATATGATTGAAGGTTTAGTTCCCGTAAAACAAGCCATTTAAAAAATAGTTAGTTCTTACCCTTGCTACTCTCAAATCAATGGTCGATTTATTTGAAATCCAGCCAAAATTCATTATTTTGACCTTTGGTATTATGCAGTAATTTCAAATAAAATCTTACCATGAAAAATATCTTCTCAACGCTAGTCCTGGCTGCTTTTCTTGCCAGTGTAATTTCATGTACTCAATCAACCGGTTTTAGGACAGTGAAGCCGGAATCAGTGGGGGTGTCTTCGGAAAGACTCGGACGTATTGATACCCTGATTTCTTCCACTATTGATAGCGGCTGGATTGCCGGAGCGGTTGGATTCATCGCCCGGGACGGCAAAATTGTTTATTGCAAATCTTTTGGCTATAAGGATTTGGATGCCAAAACGCCAATGAAAAATGATGATATTTTCAGGATTGCCTCACAAAGCAAGGCAATAACCAGTCTGGCAGCCATGATTCTCTTCGATGAGGGCAAACTTCTGCTTGATGATCCTGTTTCAAAATATGTTCCTGAATTTGCTCATCCGGTTGTTCTGGACAAATTCAATCCGGCTGATACAACGTATACCACAATTCCTGCAAACCGGGAAATAACCATAAGGGACCTGCTGACACATACCTCCGGAATTGATTATCCAAAGATCGGCTCTGAAAATATGAAAGCCATATACGACAAAAACAATATTCCGGTAGGCTTTGAAAGCCGACCAATACTGTTGGGCGACTGTATGAAAAGACTTGGTAAATTGCCCCTCGTTCATCAGCCGGGATTGCAGTTTACCTATGGTTTAAATAGTGATTTGCTTGGATATGTTGTTGAAGTGATTTCAGGTTTGAGCCTGGATCAATTTATGCATGACCGGATCTTTGCGCCCCTGGGAATGAATGATACTTATTTTTATATACCGGCTGATAAGCAAAACCGGCTGGTAAAACCCTGTACTGAGAATGAAATTCGTAAAGCCGTTATGTGGAATGATAAGACTTTTGGTGATGTGAATGTAAATTATCCGCTTGTAAAAGGAACTTATTACTCCGGTGGTGCAGGACTTAGTTCAACAATTGAGGACTATGCGAAATTTCTTCAGATGATGCTGAATGGCGGAGAATATAACGGTAAAAGAATCATATCCAGGAAAACGGTTGAACTCATGACCTCAAACCAGATCGGCAGTCTTAATGAAGGCCTGAATAAATTTGGCCTCGGTTTCGAGATCACAACAGAGGATGGCCAATCCAGGCTTGGGGTTTCCAAGGGATCTTTCTCATGGGGCGGCTTTTATGGAACAGCCTACTGGGCTGATCCCAAAGAGAAACTGGTCTGTCTTTTATTTGGACAGCAATGGCCGATAAGCCATGGCGAGATCGGGGACAAGTTCAGGGTACTGGTTTATTCGGCGCTGGAGTAAAAGTATTTAAGTTCTGCAGTTCTGCGGTTCTGATAAAATCCCGAAGGGATTGTCTGCGGTAGAAAAAGTCGTGCAGTCGTGCAGTCATGCAGTCATGCAGTCATGCAGCCTAGAAGCCTAGAAGCCTAGACAGCCTAGACAGCCTAACAGCCTAACAGTCCTATCTTCTGAAAAAATAATACCGGTCAATGTCCCTGAACGGAGTTCTTAGAAAACGGACTATCACACTGTTTAACAATTCAGGCTGTTCCACAGGTGCAATATGGGTTGCGCCAGGAATTACGAATAGTTCCGCATGCGGCAGACTGGCAAAAAGCGATACGGTATGGTCCAGGCTAATGATATCATGATCACCGACTATGACAAGGGTAGGGGTTTTGATCTTTTCGAGTTGTTTTTCAGTAAAATTCGGATGGTTTTCCATTAAGTTTTTAAGCTTTCTCCTGATCTCCGGTATTTTTTCAGGATTCGGAGACAAACGCTCAAGGGTGTTTTTGTATTTCTGCGGCAATCTTTCGGCTCCTTATGACAAGGGTATCCTTTTCATCCATCCGGATATGGTCACTGTTCGCTTCATAATTCTTATTTGAATAATTTGCCCCAATTGTTACCAGTTTTTTTACTTTATCGGGATAAGCATAAGCCAGTTCGATACCAATAATACCACCATCACTCCATCCCACAACATTTACGCTCCCAAGATTGAGCTTATCAATAAGGGCAGCCATATCAGAAGCCATTAAGGAGTAGGTGATTTCCTTGTCCGAATCAGTTGATCTTCCCTGTGCCCGGCTGTCAACGGCAATGACTTTAAAGTACTTTGAAAATTCAGGTATCTGCAGAAAGAAGTTTTCTATAGAACCTCCATTCCCATGCAGAAGTAACAAAGGCTCCCCCTCGCCATATGTTTCGTAATATATCCTTATGTCGTTTATGTCAATATATTTTCCAGCCTGCTCGTTGGAACCATAAATAATTGGCGGTTTGTCCAAAACCAGGGATTGAAATTGCCAATAAGATCAATGTGGTGATAAATAGTGATTTCATGAACAGTCCCAAAGGTTAATTGAAAATCGTAATAGAAATAGTTATTATTTTGAGTTAAACCCTGATCTAAATAAAACAATTTGCAAATCATTTGGGTTTAATCCAAATCATAAAATTCATTAAATACTTCAGAAAAGGATCAGGATTTTACTTTAGTGCGATTTATCAGAAGGTATGCACAGCAGATAATGACCACAATATCCATCAGCAGAAGAAGGATCATCGTATAGCTGAGATTATTTATGCCAATCTCTGACAAGGACCGCTATTATCCCAATGATCGGGAAAATCAGGCCCAGGTAAACAGCATACATATTTGGCATAAGAAGAAGGAGTCCTATGGCAGCGTAAATTATACCAAAGGCGAGAACACCCATAATTCCCGGATCGTCAGGTGTTTTGAAATACAATACGATGTGTATTACTCCGGAAATAATCAGGAGCAGCGCGGCAACATAACGGATGTTTTTCATTCTTTTCACTTTTAGTTTTTATTTTCTGGTTTTTCACTCCCCCGGCTTTTACCCGAGGTTATTGATATTTAAGCACTTCGTGCTTGTATTCACTATTCACTCAGCTAATCACTCCCTCACCGTCTTCCCTTCTGAATGCCTGACCCTGGCGTATGGAACTTTTTTCATCCTGGCCATGTGTATGTTGTAATTCATAAAGGGCGACAAAATAAAGAGGTCAAAGGGAGATGTAATCGCGTCGCGGGGACATTTTAATTCGCAGGTGGCGCACAATAGGCAGTTATTATGCCATACCGGCCGGTGGTTATGATCCGCTAAGATATTGCGGGTCGGACACACTTTCATACATATTCCACATCCATTGCACCGGTCATTCGCTTTGAATAACTTATACAGAAACTTTGAATTTTGCCGGTTCGTGGTAAATCGTTCAATTGCATAAATAGGGTTAATCCACGGATCGTATTTTTCGGTTTCATCAATTGATGATTCGAATCGCCGCACTACAACTTTCCCGAATCTGAGAGCTGCTCCAAGTTCGAAATTTGATGGGGCGTCGGGTGAAAATAAATAGCCGCGCTTTAAATACCCAATGAAATAATCGGGACCATGACACAAGAAATAACCTATATCGCGGGCATGTTTTTTACGAAGTTTTCGTCGAATATAATTTCCCGTATCTCCCGGAAGGGTTCCATGCAGGGTGAATACAAAAAAAGATTTTCCGCGCAGATCAGGCAGGGATTTGACAAAGTCACTTACAATAAAGGGTGGCCTGAAAATATACGCTGGGGTCCCGATTCCAATGATATCGTAATCGTCAGTTTTGGGCAGCTCTTTTCCATTAATTGTATAATAATAAACTTCACAACCCATACTTTGAAGGCCCTTTGAAATTTCCTCAGCAATCCGGAGTGTGCTGCCGCTCTGTGAAAATGTTGCAATAAGTACCTTCCTTATATTCATGAACTGAAAATATTACTTACAAACCCATTTTGGAGACTATACTTCTTTGGCTCCAAACCAATTTTTAATTGAGTTAAAGGGCACTACATTGGCACGTACAAAATTTCTCCTTACATTTTCTATTTTTTCTCCCCTTATCTCAATTTGATCAAGAGATGCAGGCTCCATACCCGATTTTTGAGCCAGCGAAAAGGCAGGAACTTCACCGGCTTCGATTCCCATGATGGCTGCCCCGACCATATCTGTTGCCAGCGGATTAGTACCTGCTATAATGAGGTCCATTTTCACAAGTTGTCCCCAGGAGGGGCCCTGTCCTTCCATTGCCATAGATCCGTCAATTACGGTAAGTCCCAGTTTATTTGCCTTCATCATATCAAGTATCTCAAACGCAACGCCGGGTGAACCACCCTGTTCAGCCTGTTCGTGTACACATGACCTGACTGAACAATATGCCGTACCGGGGTAAAGGCCAATAACATTTTTCATCCCCAGCGTCACGGTGGCGAGAGCATGGGTTTTCATCATAGGTACGGAGCATAACAGGTCTATGTCCTGCAGTGATTTGTGGATGGTAAGTTTTTTGAAGAAATGGGCATTATTTACATCAACATCTACCAATTCCCCTGTATGAAGGTTTATCAGAGGTATGTCAAGCTCCCGTGCAAGATCGGAATATCCCAGTTTATCAAAGACCTGCTGTTGCATCTGATCCAGCAGGTCTGCCTTGCGTGTGAAATACATGCCATTCTGATCGGCATTAATGCCGGCAGCAGCAGCTGAACCCTCACCTATGCATACATCCTTCCCGGCCTTTTTCATTAAATTGGCAAGTGTTTTTACCACAACGGGTTTTGTTGTACAATTAGGATCATCAGCTACCAGGTTGGGTTTGAGCATGATCTTGTGCTTTTCTCGGGTTACCTCCCCGATACCTCCCAAAAGATCAATGGCTTTTTCTACTGCATAATCAATCCTGTCATCCTGAATTCTCACCACACTTACAACCGGATTGGAAGCTGTAAAGAGCTGGTTATACGGATCGAAGACGGGTTTCGCCGCCAGGGCTCCCAGGGTAATCATCCCTTTTTTAAGGAATTCTCTCCGGTCCAGGTCGGCGCATTTATCAGGTTTCATATTGAAATTTTTACAATTTAATGAACCTTTATTTGCAGAGGAGATGCAATATAATGAATTTCCGGCAAATAATGCTTCTCTACTGAATTACCCAATCTGTGTAAACGGTGGTGAATGTTCCCATGGGAACAAATTCATCCATAACGGGTTGTATTTTTTTCAACGCTTCATTTCCTTCATCCGTAAGACTGCCGTCCTTTTTATAATATTTATCCCGCACTGCCTCACTTTCAAAAACTTCAATCTGACCGATTTTATTCTCATTTTCTCCACGGATTCCTTTTACAATATAGGCTTTCATACCCGGAAAACTCGCTTCGACTGCCGGTTTGTATTTATTATTATAAAAATCAATGGCCTGGTCCACAGTATAACCTGGTTTAAGATCGAAGGTTATCACATGCATCCCAACCAGGTTGCCTTTCTGCAGGGATTGTTATAGGCAGCGTAAGGACTGCCAGTCAAAAGAATGAATAATAGGAGTAGCTTTTTCATGTGTAAATGGTTTTATTAGGTTAGGAAAATATACCCCGTCGGGATTTGCGGACCCCGACGGGGGTTAAAGAAATCAGTGTGCTAATACAGCACGATATCGGATTTTACCCTGTTTGAGCTTTTCGATGGCCTCATTTACCTGGCTGAATTTAAAGGTTTCCACCGTAGGAAGGATATTGTGCCGGGCGGCAAAGTTTAGCATGGTGGCCATGGCAGCGGGTCCGCCGGTAGGACTGGCTGAAATCATTCGCTGGCCAAGCAGCAACGTAAACATGCTAACCGGTATAGGTTCCAGTACTGCGCCCACTAATATTAACTTGCCTTTTGGCCTCAGGGCCATCAGGTATGTATTCCAGTCCACCGGAACATTTACAGTTGAAAGGAGGAAGTCGAACCTGCCGGCTAATTTCGACAATGCGGCCGGGTCAGTTGAATTCACAAAGTGGTGTGCCCCTAATTGTTTAGCTTCAGCTTCTTTGGATGCATTGTGCGAAAAAGCTGTCACCTCACATCCCCAGGCCCGCAGAAACTGCAATGCCATGTGCCCCAGTCCGCCTATGCCAATTACCCCTACCCGGTGAGTTGGTTTAACTTCAAATTCGAGTAACGGATTAAATACTGTAATCCCACCACAAAGCAGAGGACCCGCTGATTTGGGATCAAGGGCGGCCGGGATTGGCAATACCCATTCTGCCTGCGCCCGCACCCTGTCTGCAAAACCACCATAGGGTCCGAGAACTGTCGGAACATTTGCAGCACAAAGGTTTTGGTTACCTGTCAGGCAACTTTCACAGATTCCACAGGAGGCGGAACTCCAGCCAATACCTACGCGCTGTCCGACAGTGAGTCCTTTTACATGCGCACCCATAGCTTCAACGGTTCCGATTATCTCGTGTCCCGGAACAAATGGATAATGGGTCATACCCCAGTGGTTGTCGAGCATACTTATGTCGCTGTAGCAAAGGCCGCAATAATCAGTTTTTACTTCTACCTGATGATCGCCAAGGGGACCAAGATCATATTCAAATGGTTTTAAGATGCCTCCGGCTTCGGTGGCAGCAAATCCTTTTGTCATGGTTACCTGGATTTAGTGGTTTAAAAATAAACAAGTTATGAGATATAAGTTACTACTTTTAAAACCTTTTGTCAAGTATTTCATCAAAATCCTGGTAATGTTCCGCTCTTTGGCAGATTCTTACAAGAGTTCCTTTTTTATTATCTTTATCGGATAAAATTTGTTTTATGTTTTTCAAAAAAGGATCATCGCTCATCATTTTGTTATTCCTGTTCAATGCTTATCATCACAGCCCAAAAAGATACAGTTTTTAATCAAACCGATTCCCGCAACCTGAAACAGGGTTGGTGGAAGAAATCCTATCCCAATGGCAAACTCATGTACAAAGGATTTTTCAGAGATAATAAGCCGGTGGGTGAAATGTTCCGGTATTATGAAACAGGGGAATTAAAGGCATCCATGGTGTATGACAAAAACGGAGAGTATGCACGGGCACGGCTTTTGTATGCTGATGGCCAGGTAGCAGCAACCGGGGTTTACTACAATTCTTTGAAGGACAGTACATGGTGTTATTACAGCTATTATGACCATTCCCTTACAACACGGGAAATATATGCCAGGGGAAAGCGTAACGGTCCGATGATCAACTATTACAGTAATGGTAGCCCTTCTGAAAAAATTACCTGGGTAAATGATAAGAAAGACGGACCCTGGGAGCAATACTTTGCCAATAATGTGCTCAAATTAAAAGCCACCTATAAGGAAGGCAAGCTCGATGGAGAATTTCTCGTGAATTACGACACAGGAAAGCCATATCTTAAAGGTGGCTATAAGAACGGCTTGCGCGAAGGTAATTGGATCTTTTTTAAAGAAGATGGTACTACTGACATGGAATTGGCATACCATGGGGGAGTCACTCCCGACACGGAAAAGCTGGATGCCAGGCAGCAGGAGCTTTTTCGCATGATAGAGGAAAACAAGGGTAAATTTGAAGAGCCTGATGAAACTAATTTTCTTACACCCGCGGGACGCTAAAGTCACCGTTTGCAAAAATATTCGTGACTTTTTTTACGCGGGAATATTCATCCTTTGCCTGCCAGGGGCTGTTCAGGCGCAGGTTTTATTTGAACAGACCGCTCCAAAGCGGTATTATATTGAGTTTACCGATAAGAATAATAATTCCTATTCACTCTCTGACCCGGGGGCATTTCTTTCGGAGAAAGCACTTTCCCGGAGAAATAACCAGAATATACCCCTTGTCGAAAACGACCTGCCTGTAACACGGGCATACATCGACAGTATCCGGGCCACAGGTGCCACTATTCTTAATGTTTCAAAATGGTTCAACGCGGTTACTGTAGCCGCTGCTTCTGATACTATATTGAACAGGATCGCAAAATATACGTTCGTACGGAAAACCAAATTCCTGAAATCAGGTTCTTTGCCCGTTCGCAAACATAAGGGAGGAATTCTGGCCACTGACACTACGAGGGATTTTGATTATGGTGTATCCGGATGGCAAACTGCCATTCATAATGGGAATGTCATGCATAGCCTGGGTTATACCGGAAAAGGGATTATAATTGCCCAGCTTGATGCCGGGTATTATCATGTTGACCGATTACCGGCTTTTTCATCCTTGTGGTCGAATAACCAGATTTTAGGAACGCATGACTTTGTGATACCCGGAAGCAATCCTTTTGAGGGACATCCCCACGGAATGGTTGTACTATCTATTATGGCCGGCAATTTACCGGGCGAACTGATCGGATCAGCACCTGATGCCAGTTTCTGGTTGCTTCGAACGGAAGATACGGGATCAGAATATCCGATTGAAGAGGATAACTGGGCTTCTGCTGCAGAATTTGCCGACAGTGCTGGCGCCGACGTGATCAATTCCTCCCTGGGATATTCACAGTTTGATGACGATAGCATGAGCCTTTCATACAGCAATATGGATGGAAACACAGCACGGATCACGCGTGCGGCAGATATAGCATCCTCCAAGGGTATGGTTGTTGTGACCAGTGCGGGTAACCTGGGTGCAAGCAGCTGGCATTATATTTCAGCACCTGCTGATGCCGACAGTGTGCTGGCAGTTGGTGCCATTGATGCGAACGGATATATTGCCGATTTCAGCAGTCGGGGACCTACAGCTGACCTCAGGATAAAACCTGATGTGGTGGGTATCGGAAAGGGCACCTGGATGGCTGATTTTACATCAGGCATCAGACAGGGAAACGGGACTTCCCTTTCAGCTCCGATCATTACCGGACTTGTGGCTTGTTTATGGCAGGCGAACCGAAGTGCCACTTCAAGGCAAATTGTGAACGCGGTTAAAGAAAGCAGCGATCGTTTTTCTCAGCCGGATAATGATTATGGTTATGGAATTCCTGATTTCAGTCTTGCCCATGTGCTGTTAACAAGCAAAGAGCCGGGATCACCCCTGCAGGGTAAGATGCTGGTTTATCCAAATCCTTTCAGCACGGAGTTGTACCTGGTTTTTCCTGCTCCTGTCGATGACGAGGTGGATATAAGCATGTTTGATCTTGCAGGCAAGGAGGTCTTTCATTCAATTATTCCCTCATTTCCAGGAAGGAACTATATTAACATCGATTTTGATAATGTAAACCTGTCAACAGGCGTATATATTCTTAAAACAGTTACAGGCGGAAGAAATGATATTTCCAAAATAATCAGATTCTGATTCATGGAAAATAATCCGTTAACGTTATATGAACTCCTTGGTGGAGTTAAGATGAGCCTGAAAAGCAGTCTCCCTCCCTCCATTTGGGTAACCGCTGAAATCAGTGAACTGAAAGTTAATTACAGTGGCCATTGTTATCTTGAATTAATTGAAAAAGATTCTTCCGGAGAATCCATTAAGGCGAAAGCCCGTGCTACAATCTGGGCTTCTGTATACAGGATGATACAGCCTTATTTTGAAACTGCCACAAGGAGCAAACTGGCCGCCGGCATGAAGGTAATGGTCAAGGCCTCGGTCGAATTTCATGAATTGTATGGTTTTAGCCTGAATATTACCGACATAGAGCCTTCGTACACCGTGGGGGAGATGGCTCTGAAAAGGCAGGAGATAATCAACAGGCTGATTGCAGAAGGCGTATTTGAAATGAATAAATCGCAGTATCTGGCAGATCTTCCGGGCAGGATAGCTGTTGTGTCATCCAAAACAGCAGCAGGATATGGAGATTTTATGGATCAGCTTTTACATAATGTTTATGGTTATAAATTCGATGTAAAACTATTTCCGGCAGTAATGCAGGGTGCCGAGGCCGAGCAGTCAATCATTGCTGCACTGGATGCGGTTTTTAAACAAGAGGAACTTTTTGACCTGGTGGTAATTATCCGGGGAGGCGGTGCACAATCCGATCTGAATTGTTTCAATAGCTACTGGCTGGCCTACCACATCTGCCAGTTTCCTCTACCCGTGCTTACAGGTATCGGACATGAACAGGATGAAACTATTGCTGACCTGGTGGCACATACCCGGCTGAAAACACCCACTGCAGTGGCAGAGTTTCTGATTGGCATATTCCGGCAGGCAGATCAGAAAATCAATGATCTATCGGTTACACTTGCTGAACTGGCCACTGATCTTGTCGGAATTGAAAAAAACCGTTTTGCCGCCTTTATGTTATCATTGAAACCTGCTGTGAGAAAATATCTTGCAGCCAGTTCCGGAAACCTGCATGTGCAGGGTATTCACCTTAAAGGGTATGTAAAACACATGTTGCTGGCTGAAGAGGGCGTTCTGAGAAGGCGGGGTGATCGCCTGAACCGCTTGTCCCGGCAATTATTGCTTGTTTCCGGGCATAGAATAGCTCTCACTTCAAGACAGATGCAGGAGACCAGCCGAAAATATGCCGACAGGGAGAAACATTTGCTTGAAATGCTGGAGAAGAAATGCATGTATCTTGACCCGTTTCTCATTTTGAAAAGAGGATATTCTGTGACCTATTATAATGGCAAAGCCTTAAAAGATCCGCATACGGTTCCGGATCATGGTGATCTCACAACCAGGCTGGCCGAAGGAGTATTGAAGAGTAAAAAAATCTAAATCAACCATTGATCCATGAGCAATAAAAGCATGACCTATACAGAGGCAGTGACAGCCATAGAAGAGATCCTGCAACAGATCGAAACGGGTGAAATGGATATTGATGAGTTGGCTGAAAAGGTTAAACAGGCATCGGAACTCTTAAAATTCTGCAAGGGAAAACTCTTCCAGACTGAAAAGGAAATTGACAGGATATTGAAGGAAATGGAAAGCAGTGACGAGGGACGAGGGACGGGGGAGGAATAGTTCTGCGGTTCTGCGGAGGTTCTGCAGTTCTGCGGTTCTGCAGTTCTGCGGTTGAAAAATCCCGAAGGGATTGCCTGTCGGTAGAAAGAAGTCAATGCAGTCTTGCAGTCTAAAAATCCCGTTAGGGATTACCGGTCGGTAGAAATAAAACGTGCAGTCTGTGCAGTCGTACAGTCGTGCAGCTTCGTGACAGCTTCGGGCAGCGCTGACAGCTTACAGCCGCAGACATGCCCAGAAGCCTAACAGCCTAACAGCCTAACAGCCTAGACCCCTAGACGCCTAACAGCCTAGACCCCTAGAGCCCTAGGAAGCCTAGACCCCTACCACCCCTAATATCCCCGAAACTTCCTGAAACTTTACAGGAGAAAATCAGTATACCCGTTGTATTTAAATGCAACATGATGAAAAAGTATATTTATCTTTTTCAGGCACTTCTATTTTCGATCTCAGCTTTTAGTACTGATCTGTCCAGGATAAAATTTGAGTATCTTACTGTGGATGATGGCCTTTCGCAGGGAACAATTGAGGATATCCTGCAGGACAGACAGGGAATGATGTGGTTTGCCACAAGGGATGGCCTGGACAGGTATGACGGGCAGAAATTTACCGTCTTCAGAAATAACAGCAATGATACAAACAGCCTTGCATCTAACTGGGTGCTCAGCCTGGTAATAGATCCTGAGGGCAAATTGTGGATAGGGTCATCAGGCGGACTGAATGTATATGATCCAAGGCTTGACAAAATAACCCGCATACCGGTAAATATCAACGATGTCAATGCCTTTCATGGCGGACAGGTATATGATATCAATGTTGATTTTGACAGCACACTATGGATTTCTACTACCAGCGGATTGTCACATTATTTTCCCGAAAAGCAGACTTTTACTACCTATACAAGCAGTACAAAAAGCGGGTCGCTGCCAACAAATGGCATTTTCAGTACTTTGGTTACCAGGGACAAGAGATTATTTGTGGCTGCGGAATCGGATCCCATTTTTGAGTTTGACAGGAAGAACGAGACCTTCCGTGAAATTTCCTATCGGAAGGCATATTATGGTGCCAATTTCAGAAAATCCATCCAGGAGGATCAAAACGGATTGCTGTATATAGCAGCTGAAAACTCGGCCATTCATGTTTACAATCCACGCACCTCGGAAACAAGCATGATCACAGCGGGCGACGGAGCCCTTAATGTGCTCAGTATTAAAACAAAAGTATTGTTTATTTCATCGAATGAAATATGGATCGGAACAGATGGTGGTGGAATCAACATATATGATCCCACCTCCGGGGAAATGCATTACTTAATGCCTGACAACCGGAATTCCACTTCCCTGAACAGCAAAGCGGTATTTAAGCTTTACCAGGACAAAGATCAAAACATATGGGTAGGACATTACAATATGGGTATCAGCGTCTGGAAAAGAAATAAGGAAAAGTTCACTTCATATCACTTTAATCCGTTTGATCCCCAAACCCTGAATAAGGAGGTGGTTTGCGGAATATTCCAGGATTCAAAAGGAAGGATCTGGCTGGGTCAGGATGGAGGCGGATTGGACCTTTTCCATCCCGAAACCCAGACATTTGAACATTTCCGGCATGAAGACGGCAATCCACAGTCGCTTACCACGGATGTGATCCTAACCATTCATGAGGATCCGGATGGAAACCTTTTACTGGGAACTTACTCCGGAGGACTCATGATATTTGATCCGGTGAGGAAGAAAGTAATCAAGGCGTTTGGAAAGGAGGACGGACTGCCCTGCCTGAATATCTGGACTATTTTTAAAGACAGCAAAGGCAGGTACTGGATGGCTTTTCTGCAGTCAGGCGTCGGATTATATAATCCTGCAAACAGGTCATTTGTATACTACAGCCCTTCCGACAGCCTCCATCGTATAAGCTCGAGCATGGTCATGCATATTACTGAGGATAATTCAGGCAAAATATGGTTGGGATCAGAAAATTTGGGGATATGTGTTCTTGATCCTGAAAAAGGAACCATAAAGAACTACACCCACTACGAAAAGAACAAAAATTCCATTTCCAGCAATGACGTCAAATCAATCCTGTTTGATGACAGATATGCCTGGATTGCAACAAATGGAGGAGGACTGAACCGGCTTGACCTGAAAACGGATTCCTTTCGGATTTTTAATATGAACACCGGTTTAACTTCAGATGCTTTAATGAGCATGTTAAAGGACAAACAAGGCAATTTTTGGATCAGCTCAACAAGGGGTATGATGAAATTCAATCCCAAGACATTTGCAATTGATAAATACGACAAATCGCAGGGCCTGCAAGGCACGGAATTCAAATACAATTCCCAATGCCAGCTGACAGATGGTCGTATGATGTTCGGAGGGGTAAATGGACTGACTGTTTTTAATCCGGATAGCATCAGGCAAAGTCAGGTGGTTGCCAGTGTAGTATTTACTGATTTTAGAATATTCAACGAATCGGTTGTTCCAGGTGCAAAGGGTTCTCCTCTTAAAAATCATATTAATTTTACCGATCATATCCGGTTAAGGTATAATCAATCTGTATTTACACTTGTTTTTGCCTCCATTGATAATAATTCACCTCTTAAGAACCTCTTCAGATATAAACTGGAAGGATTTGATGCCAAATGGGTAGAGGCAGGCAACCGCAATTTTGTAACCTACACAAATCTCGACCCCGGTAAATACACCTTCCTGTTGCAGGGTTCTAACAGTGACGGGGTGTGGAATGAAACTCCAAGGAAGATATCTATCCGTATCCGTCCGCCCTGGTACAAGACAATTGTTGCCATTTCACTGTTTATTTTGATATTGGGTTATCTGATCTATAGGTATATCAAGGAACGCGAACTTCGCGCCATTCATGATAAAAAGGTATTACAGCAAAAAATAGATGAGGCCCAGGCCCAGCTGAACAATAAGGTTAGCCAGCTTGAAAAACAGCAGGAGGAACTACGACGCAGGGATGAGGCTGAAAAGAATACACGGTTCCTGATGGAAGGAGTTGCCAAAATGAGTGACATCATTGCAAAAAAGAGGCGTAATCTCGAAGATCTGGCAACCGGTTTTATTGCGGAACTTGTAAGATATACAGGTGCCTCCGCAGGGGATATATTTATAGCCGATGATTCTGATCCGGCTCAGGTAACCCTGATGGCAACCGGAGAATTTTCATTCAGTACCAGGCAGGAAAGGAAATTTGTGATCAATTCGGGAGAAGGCTATGTGGGGACCTGTTACAAGGAGAAAAAGACACTTATGATTGATAACCTTCCTGATGACTATGTGATTTTACGGTCAGGATTAGGTGAAATATCGCTGCACCATGTTGTTCTGGTGCCGCTTATTCAGGATAATGTATGCGTGGGGGTAATTGAAATAGCCTCTATCGACAAAATGGAGGAACACAGGATACAGTTCATTGAGAAAATTGCCGAATCACTGGCCTCAGTTGTTACGATCATTAAAGCGAATGAAAAATCGAACATGATGCTCGAACAAAACAATATACAGGCTGAAGAACTTCATGCACAGGAGGAAGAAATGCGGCAAAACCTGGAAGAACTTATGGCTACCCAGGAAACATCTCAAAAACACACAAGGGAACTGGAGGAAGAACTTCAGGTGAAGACCAGTGAATTGAATGCACTTCAGGAGGAGTTTAAATTACTTAAGGCTAAAAAAGCGGGCGCTTAAGGATCAACCGGGTAATAAACAACAGGATGATCACCAGGGACAGATAGCAGGCTGCGCGCCCGATATAATCCCCATTTTTCACATAATAGGTGATTGCATCATTTTTGTTTAATATGCCTTTCAATGCACCGCGTTTCCACCAGCCAAGTTTCTGAAGTACTTCGCCACGCTGGTTGATCAGGCAGGAAATTCCTGTATTCGCTGAACGGGCCACACTCCTGCGGGTTTCAATAGCACGGAGGCTGGAATATGCCGCATGCTGATGATATCCGGGAGTATCTCCCCACCAGCCATCATTGGTAATCACAAAAAGAAGGTTAGCCCCCTTTTTTACATACCCCGTTACAAATTCGCCATAAACTGACTCATAGCAAATAATCGGACTAACCCCGGTGGAATCCTTTGCAGAGAAAAAGACACCGCGGTAATTCTGTGTTCCCCAGCCACGCATTGTACCACCCAGTTTTAACGTTAGCTTTTCCAAAAAATGAAGGTACCTGGCATAAGGCATTTTTTCAACACCGGCAACAAGCTTTGATTTGAAATAAATTGGCACCTTTTTGGTTGAATCAAGCTGTATGGCTGCATTGAAACTTTCGTAAAATGTACCTGTTCCCGGGATCTCCCTGGCATTATCACTGAGTTTCTCACCGGGCAGATAGCGCTTGTAACATTGAATTCCCGGAATATATGCTGCCCCTGGATAGTCAGTAAGAAAATGCCGGATCATCATAATATCTGGCACCATTTCGATTTGATCTGTCCAGATGTTATTGTTAATGGATGTTTCAGGAGCAATAAAATAGTCAACGGTTGAATCTGCCACCCGGGAGGCTTCAGTCGAGTTGAACAAGGGTCTGTTCCTGGCTGGGGATGGATACAAATTTTTCGTAGGGATCAATGTTGGGCTGAATTACAACTACCGTTTTTGGTGCAGGATTTTTCAACATACGTGTTAAACCTCACCAGGGAGATGGCAATGGGTCCTAAAAGTATAACAAGAATAAGTATGGACTGTGCCAGTAATTTTTGTTTTGAGATACCTGACCTGTAATTTTTTATCAAAATGAATATCAGAACGTTCAGCACCAATACCCAGAGCGATCCGCCCATAATTCCCGTGTATTCATACCACTGAATCAGGCGGATGTTATAGGCAAAGCCATTGCCAAGCGATAGCCATGGCCATGAAATTTCAGCATTATGATACAGAAATTCCCAGCTGATCCAGAACAGGATAAGGCTTAAATAACCTAATTGGGGGCCAAGCTTCCGTTTGACAATATGAAAGAACCAGGCTACAAGCGACCACATAAGTGTATTGATAAGAACAGCAGCAATAACTCCTACAACGGCTGCGTTCACAATCCACCAGGTAGTGGCAATATTCCAAACAAGAAAAGTTACGGATGCATATCTGAAAAACACCCTTGATCCGAATTCCGATTTATTCTGGCAGAGATAATCTTCTACAAAAAGCAGCGGAATAAGTGCAACAGCGAGGATGAGGCCATTTCCCCATTCATACCAGGCAGGAGTTAGCAGTAAACCACTAAGCAATGAAAGAAGCAATAATTTTCTGGTATTCATGGGAATCAGGTAACAGTGATTTTTATTTTAGCGCAGCAAAGATAAATGAAATTTTGATTTAGCGATATTGATACCAGGCCTGGCAAGCTCCCTCGCCTGATACCATGCAGGCGCCCACCGGATTAACAGGGGTGCAGACCTTGCCAAACAAAGCACATTGATCCGGTTTTTTAAGGCCCCTGAGGACCTCACCGCAAAGGCATCCTTTTGGTTCCGGTACAGGTTTGATATTCAGGTTAAAATGCAGGGCTGCATCAAAACGGCTGAATTCACTTCTGATTTTCAGGCCGCTTTGTTGTATTACACCCAGTCCGCGCCATGCATCATCAGATGGCTCAAAAACATGATTTACCAATTCCCTGGCCCTGACATTGCCTTCTTTTGTAACGGCCCTTTTATACTGGATTTCAGTTCCATACCGGCCTTCTTCCTTCATGTTCACCAGCATCAGGATACTTTGCAGAAGATCAACAGGCTCAAATCCGGAAACTACAACAGAAATTCTGTACTTTTTAACCAGGGGTTCATACATCCCTGCTCCGGCGATTGTGGTTACATGGCCCGGCCCGATGTAACCATCGATCTTAATACCCTGATCAATGAGGCCGGCCATGGCCGGAGGCATAAGTTTGTGCATGCTGAGAAGGAAAAAATTGGAAATATTTTGTTTTTCCGCTTCTGAAATCGCAACCGCGCTGGAAGGAGTGGTCGTTTCAAATCCAATTCCAAGAAAAACTACTTTCTTTCCAGGATTTGACCGCGCTATTTCCAGGGCGTCGAGTGTGGAATATACAATACGAACATCTGCCCCGAGTGCTTTTTCCTGGTTCAGGGTGGATTCAGATCCCGGCACCCGTATCAGATCTCCATAAGTTGTAACGATCACACCCGGCGTTCGAGCCAGCGCAATGGATTGATCGATCGCTGTTCGATCTGTCACACAGACCGGACAACCGGGTCCGGATAATAATTCAATGGTTGAAGGTAATAAATGCTGGATGCCATATTTTCGAATGGCGAGGGTATGGCCCCCGCAAACTTCCATCAGGCGGATATTGCTTACCGATTTCTGGTGAATGGCTTCCACCAGTGTGGAGATGAGATCCCTGTCCCTGAATTCATCAAGGTACTTCATCATAAGGTCTCATTTTGCAGGTCTTTGATCATCCGGATGGTTTCAAGGGCCTCTTCCTCACTGATCTTTTGCAGGGCAAATCCGGTATGAATCAGGATATAGTCGCCAACCACCGCATCATCCACCAGGTGCAGGCTTGCATTAACGATTGCGCCACCCACGGATGCTTTCGCCGTAAGGCCATCAATGGATAATATTTTTGCGGGAATGCCAAGACACATATATATTTACGATTTACGATTTACGATTTACGATTTGGATCATCTTCAATATTAATCACTGACAGGATTCTGAACTGCAGAACTGCAGAACTGCACGAACTGCAAAACTGCAGAACTGCAAAACTTCTCACCTTCTCACCTCTCACCTCTCATCTCCCCCTCACTCCCTCTCTCCCTCACTCCCTCTCCCTACCTCCTGCAAGCGGCAATCACCAGTTGTCCTAAGGCGAGACCACCGTCATTGCAGGGTATTTTTTCGTGACTGAAGGTGACGAAGTTATTCTTTCGCAATTTTGTTTCCAATGATTCGAACAGATATTTATTCTGGAACGTACCTCCGGAAAGCACAATTTTTTTAATTCCAGTTTCCCTGCTTATTTTTTTTACCTCCTGAAATGTTGCCTCGACAACTGTATTGTGAAAACGGGCAGAGATAATACCTGTGGCAACACCATGCGACAGATCGGCACATATCTGCTGAATGGCTGGAAGAAATGAAAGTCCATCAGACTTGTCAACATCATAGAAATCATTGATATCACCCCAGATCGCTGATTCCAGTTTCATTGGCGCTTCGGCATGAAACAGGCTGTTAATGCATATGCCGGTGATACTTGCCACTGCATCAAACAGGCGGCCTGCACCTGAGCTTAGCGGGGCATTTATATTTTTTGAGATTGCTTCCGTAATGAGCCTGGCCTTTGTTTGGTTTACCGAATGAACGAAGCGGAATATCCAACGTAAACAACTGATCACCAAATGCCTGGTAAAGAAGCGATAATCCCATTCTCCACGGTTCTTCGGCTGCCCGGTCTCCTCCGGGCATTGGCATATAGGCAAAATGACTGCATCGCGTATAGCCTTTATAATCACACACAAGGAATTCACTTCCCCATGTGTTTCCATCGTCCCCATAACCTGTTCCGTCGAATGCCAGTCCGATGACCGGTTCATCCAGCCGGTTTTCCGCCATGCAGGATGCGATATGAGCATGATGATGCTGAACCTGCAGGAGTTCAATTCCAAGTGAACGGGCATAACGGGTTGAAAGATAGTCGGGATGAAGGTCAGCTACCACCAAATCCGGTTGGGTCCTGAACAGTTTCAGAAACAAGGCCACCGTTTCTTCAAAAAAATCCAGGGTTTCCCGGTTTTTGAGATCTCCGATATACTGGCTCAGATAGGCACGGTTTCCTTTTCCAAGGCAAAAACTATTGGAAAGTTCTGCCCCGGTCGCCAGTATCCCGTCAACATCCAGGTGCACCCTCATCGCGGCCGGTACAAATCCCCTCGAACGACGGATAACACGTTCCCGGCCATTCATGATCCGCACCACCGAATCATCGGTACGGTTATAAATATCCCTGTTGTAGATCAAAACACCATCAGCAACTTCCGGCATAAATTCCATAGCCTTCAGGTTGTCTATGGCAATGGGCTCTCCTGCCAGGTTTCCGCTGGTAAGAACAATGGCGGGAAGGCCTGACTTTTCAAAAAACAGGTAGTGCCAGGGCATATAGGGCAAAAACACTCCCATTGTGTTCAGTCCGGATGAAATGCTGTATGATGGCTGGCTAACCGTATTCAGAATAACAATGGGACGCCTCCATGAGGACAGGGACTTTTCTTCTTCCTCAGACAGAGGCAAAAGTTCTTTTACACTTTCAACATCCCGGATCATGACCGCAAATGGCTTTCCCTCTCTTTTTTTTGATTTCCGAAGACGGCTGACGGCATCCTCATTCTGTGCATCACACATCAGGTGAAATCCACCTGTTCCTTTTACTGCCAGTATGCCTCCGTTCTTAATGACAGAACATGCATATTCCAGTATCTCCATGAGATCATGAATGACTTTATCCGGTGTATGAAGCGTATAAACTGGTCCACATTGATTACAGGCCACAGGTTGTGCATGAAATCTGCGGTCCATAATGTTTTCATATTCTTCCCGGCATTCATCACACATGACAAACGGGGCCATGGTGGTCTTCTTCCGGTCGTACGGAAAATCCTTAATGATGGTAAACCTGGGTCCGCAGTGGGTGCAATTAATAAAAGGGTAATTGATCCGGTTCGGCTGCATTTTCATGTCGGCAAGACATTCGGGACAAACGGCAATATCCGGGCTGATCTCTGAAGTTATCATCGGAATTATCCTGGCTGTCCAGGATCACAAAATCCTTACAGTCCTTCCTATTTTGACTTGCACTACTGTAATTTCCTCAACCTGGGAGACCACGGGGGCAAGGTTTTTTAAATCTTCAATAAAGCAAAGAATCACTGACGACGGCCCTTCAATTCGGATCGACAAGCCGTCGGTGCGGTTCACAACCCAGCCATTCAGGTTATATTTTCGGGCCAGGCGATATACAAATGGCCGGAATCCCACACCCTGGACGAGCCCGGTGACGGAGATCAATTTGGCGATATGTTGATTTAATGTGCTAATGTGCCAATTTGCTAATGTGCTAATGTTCCAATGTGCAGTTATGCCAATGTGCCAATGTGCTAATATAGTAAATTGCGTTAGCGAATTGGCATATTAGCATATTAGCACATTGGCATATTTAACTTACTTTTGATTTATGAAAATTCAATTTCATGAATAAGAATGAGAAACTTCCTCCCAGGACGGTTGAGCGGTTGAGTAAATACAGGAGGCTGCTTTATAAATACAGAGATTTGGAGGAAGCCCATATTTTTTCGCATAAACTGGCTGATTTATTCAATATCACCCCGGAACAGGTAAGGCGTGATCTCATGCTGATCGGACTTACCGGAAATCACCGGAAAGGATACAATATCAGGGCGCTTATCGAGCTGATTGGGAATACTATTGACAGGGAAGGGAATCAGCATGTTGCGCTGGTTGGATTAGGCAATCTTGGCCGGGCTGTGCTGGGATTCATCCGGAAGGCGGAAACCCGCATGAATGTGGTTGCGGCATTTGATACGGATGAGAATAAGGTGAACACAACCATCGCTGGTGTTCCCTGTTATCCGGCTGATAAAATGGAACAGATAATCCTGGAAAGGACAATTCATATAGCTATTTTGACCGTCCCGCCTGAATCAGCTGCTCAAACTGCTGTACTTTTGCAGCAGGCAGGGATAAAAGGCATTTTGAATTTTACCTCCGTGCACCTTGATGTTGGACCGGATATATACCTTAAGAACTATGACATTATTACCTCATTGGAAGAAATCGGTTTTTTTATCTAGCGTTGTATTCGTTTACATTACGCTTCAATCCGTTTGTTTCTCACTTTCTGCACAGAATCTGGCAGCTTACCAGGATAACCAGGGCTATTTTTTTATTTTCGACAAGGGTAAGACAATCCAGGCTGAATACTTGCCGGTGCGGAAATTTAGCGTGGGAGGCCAGTGCCTTTTGTATGTTGACAGCCAGAATCACCTGAAAATGTATTACAAAGGCAAGATTACCACCCTGGAAGTGAATCAGGTAAGCAAGTTTGAAGCGATGGATTACCTCTCGGTTTATTCAATAGGCGATATTGTGAAAATAATTGAAAACGGCCAGGTTACCACAATCTCTACCTATGCTGTACAATACCTGCCAGAGGACAGTCTGGTTGCTTTTTATGACAGGGGTCAGCAATTGCTTGCCGTGTATTATAAGGGCAGGATACAAATGCTTGAGGACGGACTCACCGGTCGTACTAATGTTTTATTTAAGGCAGCGGATAATATTGTAGCTTATGTTTCACTGCGCACAGGTGATCTGAAGGCATTCAATAATGGAAGGATACAGGAAATACTGCCTTTTGTTCAGGGTGGAAGCTTTAAAACCGGGCGGGATGTTGTGGCGTATGTGGCACCTTCAGAACAGAATTTCAGGGTGTTTTTCAAGGGAGACAGATTATGTGCTGGAAGATTTTCCACCGGCTTCATACCAGGTTGGGGATGATATAGTGGCCTATGTTGACAATACAGGATCATTTAAGGTTTTCAGTGATGGTGAAACTACGCAGATAACCTCTTTTCCCCCTGATTTTTACCAGGTTCGGAACAAACTGATCATTTATGGAGAGCAGGGATATTTTAAAGTGTGGTATGACAATAATCCCATTTTGCTTGAAACCTATGTTCCCAATGATTGGAAAGCTGAATGGAATACAATTGTATATCGCGACCTGAACAAAAACATTAAAATATTCTCTCATGGAGACAGCAAGGTGCTTACCTATGACCTGGCCGAAACAATTGAATTATACCGCGACCTGGTGGTGGTAAACAAGGGAATGAATAACTGGAATGTTTATTACCAGGGGAAGAAGTATTAGGATAGGCCTAGGGTCTAGGCATCTAGGGATCTAGGGGTCTAGGAGGCTAGGGGTCTAGGCTGTAGAGGATCTGCAGAGATGATGTTGGTGTTCGATGTTCAGCGGTAGATTTCGAGAAGAGATATCGTAGATCAACGACACTGAATTCATGATTCTACTGAACAGCTGCAATCACCTGCAGGACTGTTCACAACTGCAGAACTGCAGACTGCAAGACTGCAAACTGCAAAACTGCAGAACTGCAGAACTTAATTTTTCTACCGACAGGCAATCCCTAACGGGATTGTTCTTGCTCGTCCCTAGTCCCTCAGTCCCTAGTCCCTCTAAATCAGGCTATCTATATCGTAATTCTTAATTCCAAAAGTCTTTGCCACTTCATTGTATACGCATTTTCCCTTGTATACATTGATTCCGAGCTTTAATGCATCTGAATTCCTGGCTGCTTTTTCAAGTCCCATTTCAGCGATCATCAATCCATAGGGCAGGGTAGCACTGGTGAGCGCCTTGGTGGATGTGAGGGCCACAGCACCCGGCATATTGGCAACGCCATAATGAACAATACCATCAATAACATAAACCGGTTCATCATGGGTGGTGGGCTTAATCGTCTCCACACAACCGCCCTGGTCAACAGCAACGTCAACAATAACCGCACCTTTTTTCATCAATTTCAGATGCTCGCGTTTTACAAGCGTGGGTGCCTTGGCACCTGCCAGCAATACAGCTCCAATGATCAGGTCCGACTCACGGAGGATCTTTTCAATATTGGCGTCTGTACTATAAAGTGTTGTAATTCTCGAACCAAAAATATCATCGAGGTAAGCAAGTTTTTTTGCACTTACATCCAGGATGGTTACATCGGCTCCCATGCCGGTGGCAATTTTACAGGCATTAGTACCCACTACACCACCGCCGATAATTCCCACCTTGCCACGTTCCACACCGGGAACACCACCCAGGAGGACACCGCGTCCACCAAAGGTTTTCTCGAGGTATTTAGCGCCTTCCTGAACAGCAAGACGGCCGGCAATTTCGCTCATGGGCTGAAGGCAGGGCAATTGTCCGTCCTTCATTTCAATCGTTTCATAAGCCACACCCTTAATACCGGCTTTCATCATGGCCTCAGTCAATACCCGGTCGGCTGCCAGGTGGAGATATGTATACAGGATCTGTCCTTCGTGAAACAGAGCATATTCTTCCGGCAATGGTTCTTTCACCTTGATGATCATTTCACTGCCATCAAATATCTTTTTTCTGTCAGTCTCAATTTTTGCTCCGGCTTTAATATATTCATCGTCCACAAATCCGGCGGCTTCACCAGCACCATGCTGAATTACTACCTGATGTCCCCTTGAAACATAAGATTTTACATCCGAAGGTGTTAACCCTACCCGGTATTCATGTGTTTTAATTTCTTTCAGGCATCCGATTTTCATAATTGGCATATTTAAAGTTATGACTTCTTACAGGTTGATTTTCTGTAACAAAGTAAACAAAGCAACCGGATACCTTCTATGATTTTGGTCATTACGCCGGTAAAATCACTATCTTGATTTTTACAATAAAATTTCGTACTTTGTACAAAGCAGTTTACCAAAGGAGGTATTTATGGCAAAGCACTTGATTTCTTTGAAGGTTAAATGTCCGCATTGCGGAAAATCACTGATGGATCATACCCTGTATCTTAATGCCAGTCCCAGTATCAAGCTGAGGGTTGAACAAAACAATAAGCAGGGGATCATGAATCTTTGTTCCGCGTACGGCTGCTTCGACAAGCAAAGCACTCTTGAGCTGATAAAGGGTGAGGTAGTAACGCTTTCCTGCATGCAATGCAAAAAATCACTTGCAGGCACCCATGTTTGCGATCTGTGCGGAGCTCCGATCGTAGACTTTACTCTTGAAAAGGGAGGAATGGTCCATTTTTGTTCCCGGATAGGATGTGAAAAACATTACGTATCATTCGAGGACATCTATACCACCCTCACCAGTTTTTATCACGAGTACGATTACGGCGCGAGAGACACGGATTTCTAAAAATCCATGACCAGACAAATTGTATCGTTCTGGAAGACAACTACTATCTTTTTCAATATTGTTATTATTATAACACTAAACGTCGTTTATTGTCGCTTTTCTTCTTTGAGAATAATTGGCCGCTATATAAATTTGAGGCGTCGTTTGATAAGGCATGATATTACTCAGGTTTAGCCCTGAGACCCCTTTGGCAAGATATTTAAAAAGAGCCGTTTACCAGTTAACCTTAAACTCATTCTAAATTTCAGATTTCGTTTGTAATTCTGAATTTTCTATTCTATTTTTAGTTGTGAACTAATTAACAATCATTGAAAGCCTTTATTTATAGCCATTTTGACTGTTGTTCGTCCTGCCTGGTTAGTCTGGCGGGGATATTATAAATTAATAAACCAAATTTCACAGAATGAAAACAGGAGTTCGGAAAATTTTGGAAAAATACGGCAAGGATAAGACCCGGCTGATGGATATTCTGATTGATGTGCAGTCGGAATATGGGTTTATTCCGCGTGAAATTACAGTTCAGATTGCTGAAGACCTTGGCATGTCTGAGGTAGACGTGGATCAGACCATTTCATTTTATCATTTTTTCTCGCAGAAGCCAACCGGCAAATACCAGATCTTTCTCAATAACAGTGCCGTGGCCTATATGATGGGCCGTGCTGAGGTTGCTGACACATTCATGAAGGAACTTGGAATCAAATTCAACGAAGTTACTCCCGATGGTTTGGTGGGCTTGTTTGAGACCTCATGTATCGGAATGAATGACCAGGAGCCGGCCGCTATTATCAACAACCATATTTTTACCAGGCTGACTCCATTCAGGGCCAAGGAAATAGTACGGGATATCAAGGAAGGGAAAAGCATTGACGATATGTTTGTGGCTGATTACGGTGATGGGGAAAACAGGTCTGATCTGATCAAATCGGTTGTTTCCAATAACATCCGCAAAATCGGACCTATCCTTGAACGTAATTATAAGGTAGGGCAGGCCATTGAAAAAATCACAAAAATGGCCCCCGAACAGGTCATTGATGAAGTGAAAAGATCAAATATACGCGGACAGGGGCGGTGCAGGATTTCCCACCGGACTGAAATGGGAGTTTTGCCGGAATGCAGCGGGAGAACGTAAATTTATCCTTTGTAACGCAGATGAAGGCGAACCCGGAACATTTAAGGACAGGGTTATCCTTACCGAACGGCCCAGGCTTCTTTTTGAAGGGATGGTTGTTGCAGGGTATGCCGTGGGCGCCACCGAAGGAATATTATATATAAGGCATGAATACAAATATTTGCAGCAATACCTCGAATCCATTCTTCAAAAGGCCAGGGAAACCAATTATCTCGGGAAAAATATCCAGGGCAAGAAGGGTTTTGATTTTGAAATCCGTATTCAGTTTGGTGCCGGGGCCTATGTATGTGGTGAAGAATCAGCACTGATCGAATCATTGGAAGGAAAGCGCGGCGAACCCCGCGACAGGCCTCCATTCCCTGTTGAAAAAGGTTATCTCGACATGCCCACTGTTGTGAACAATGTGGAAACGCTTTGTTCCGTGGTCAAGGTTGTTCTGAATGGCGGTGAATGGTATAAATCCTTTGGAACTACGGAATCAACAGGTACCAAGTTACTGAGTATTTCCGGTGACTGCAAGTTTCCCGGCGTATACGAGGTAGTGTGGGGATTTTCAGTGGATGATATCCTCGATATGACAGGCGCATGCCAAGGAAGATGTGCAGGCCGTGCAGGTAGGGGGACCCTCGGGAGCCATCATCGGGCCGAATGAATTTAACCGTATGCTGGGATATGAGGATCTGGCTACCGGCGGATCGCTCATCATCATTGGCAAAACACAGGGATATTCTCACGGATATCGTACTCAATTTCACGGAATTCTTTATCGATGAATCCTGTGGCAGCTGTTCAACATGCAGGATCGTTCCAACACTGCTTCGGAACAAGCTGACAAAGATCCTGAACGCACGTGGCGTAAAACAGGATATTGACGATATGATCGAATGGGGCAAGATATTAAAAGCAAGCCGTTGCGGTTTAGGACAAACAGCCGCTAATCCCATCCTTTCAAGTATTAAGAATTTCAGGCATTTATACGAAGAGAAAATTCAAAAGAACAAAATATTCGATAACGGATTCGATCTGAGTGCTGCCGTGAAAGAATCATGCAGAGTAACCGGCAGAGTTCCAAATTTTTAAAATTATTCCATTATGAGTCAGTTTGTGAGATTTACCATTGACGGAACCGAGTGCATGGCCACCCGGGGTCAATTTCTTGTTGATGCGGCAAAGGAAAACGGTATTTACGTTCCCACCCTGTGCAATTATCCGGGTGTTAAGCCCAAGGGTTCATGCAGGATATGCACTGTACGTGTGAACGGCAAATTAATGACGGCTTGCACAACTCCCGTTGCGGAAGGTATGAATATTGAAAGTGAGGTAAAGGACATTAATGAATTGCGCCGTTCCATTATTGAACTTTTGTTCGTGGAAGGAAATCATTTTTGCCCGGCCTGTGAAAAAAGCGGCAACTGCGAGCTTCAGGCCCTGGCATACCGGTTTAAAATGATGGTTCCCCGCTTTCCCTACCAGTTTCCGGTCAGAAAGGTCGATGCCTCCCATCCCAAAATAATCAAGGAACAGAATCGCTGCATTCTTTGCAAAAGATGCATCAGGGCTATCCGGGACGAAAACGGCAAGAGCATTTTCGCCTACCGGCGGAGAAGTGCCAGTGTTGAAGTTGTTGTTGATCCGAAACTTGGAAAACAACTTACCGAGGAGCTGGCACAAAAAGCCATGGACGTTTGTCCGGTCGGATCCATTATTGTAAAGGAAAAAGGATTCATTATGCCTATCGGAGAGCGCAAATACGATAAGGAGCCCATTGGCAGTGACATTGAAAATATGCAAATTACAACCATTTAAAGTTATTATTCCATGAGCAAACCAATTGTTGCAACTACATCACTGGCCGGCTGTTTCGGATGCCATATGTCTATTCTTGATATTGATGACCGGATATTGGAACTGATTGAACTGGTTGAATTCAATAAATCGCCCATCGATGATATCAAGAAATTCACGAAGAAGTGTGATATCGGATTAATTGAAGGCGGCTGCTGTAACAGTGAAAATGTACATATTCTCAAGGATTTCAGGGAACATTGCCGGATCCTTGTATCAGTGGGCGAATGCGCCATCATGGGCGGCCTGCCTGCCATGAGAAACGGTATTCCCATCCAGGAATGTTTTGACGAAGCCTATATTAACGGAATAACGGTGGTGGCAAATGAGGAAAAGATCATTCCCAATGATCCCGAGTTGCCTATGTTGCTCGACCGGGTATATCCCTGCCATGAAGTAGTGAAAATAGACTATTTCCTGCCCGGATGTCCGCCACGTGCCGACCTCATTTGGGAAGCCCTGGTGGCCCTTGTGACAGGCGATGAAATGAAATTACCGTACGAAGTTGTCAAATTTGATTAAAAAAGCATACTATGGGACAGAAGATCACCATTGAACCGGTAACCCGTGTGGAAGGCCATGGCAAGGTTACCATTCATCTCAATAATGAAGGAAACGTCGAGCAAACTCGGTTACATATAGTAGAATTCAGGGGATTTGAAAGATTTGTGCAGGGCAGGCCCTATTGGGAAATGCCGGTACTGGTTCAGCGTCTCTGCGGTATATGCCCTGTCAGCCATCACCTGGCTGCTGCCAAAGCACTGGATGTTATAGTAGGCGCGGGTACTGGTGAGGGACTTACTCCTACAGGTGAAAAAATGCGCAGATTGATGCATTACGGACAAATGTTCCAGTCTCATTCCCTTCACTTTTTCCATCTTGCCTCTCCCGATCTGCTGTTCGGAATAGACTCTGATCCGCTGAAAAGAAATATAATAGGTGTTGCGCTGCATCATCGTGATCTTGCCGTTCAGGGTGTGATGATGCGGAAATACGGACAGGAAGTGATCAAGGCCACAGCCGGCAAAAAAATCCATGGTACAGGCGCTGTTCCGGGCGGTATCAATAAACATCTGACCGAAGAAGAACGCGAATACCTGCTGCATGGCGATGATTATATGAATATCGACAAAATGATCAGCTGGTCGCAGGATGCGCTCGAGTTTTTCAAAGAATATCATAAAAAGAACAAGGCTGTCATCGATGTTTTTGCCGAATTTCCATCCAGTTATCTCAGCCTTATAAGGAAAGATGGTGCCCTCGATCTTTACCATGGTGTATTGCGGGCAGTGGACCATGAAGGTCATAAAATACTGCATGATGTAGATTACCAGGAATATTACAAATATATCGATGAGGAAGTGAAGTCCTGGAGCTATATGAAATTTCCATATCTCAAGGAAATAGGCAAGAAGAACGGCTGGTACTCGGTAGGACCACTGGCCCGAATGAATACTGCCGAATTTATTGATACGCCATTGGCCCAGAAAGAATTTGAAGCATTCAGGGCATATAACGGGGGCAAACCAAGTCACCGGCCAATGCACTCGCATTGGGCCAGGCTGATAGAAATACTGCATTCCGCTGAAAAAATTAAACTACTGTTGGCTGATCCTGACCTGATGGAAGGAGAACTGGTTACCAAGGGTAATAAACACTTTGAAGGAGTTGGATTAATTGAGGCACCGCGTGGAACGTTGTTTCATCATTATAAGATCGAAGAGAATGACATGATTTCCATGGCCAATCTGATTGTATCCACTACCAACAATAATCAGCCCATGAATGAGGCGGTACAGCAGGTTGCGACCCGCGTAATGAACGGGAAAAAGGAAATCACAGAGGGAATGATGAATGCTGTTGAAGTGGCTATCCGGGCCTACGATCCCTGCCTGAGCTGTGCCACGCATGCCCTCGGGCAGATGCCCCTGGAATTTGAAATGTATGATGTTGATAATACCCTCATCGAAAGAAAATTCAAAGATTGACGCATCAAAAACCTTCCATACTTGTTTATGGATATGGTAACCCGGGACGCCAGGATGACGGGGCGGGGGTTATGCTTGCCGAAAAACTGGATGAATGGATTTTGAGCAGGAAACTGGAAGGCGTTCATACCGATACGAATTACCAGTTAAACCTGGAAGATGCGGCAACCATATCCAAATATGATTTGGTTATCTTTGCTGATGCATCCCACGAAGAGCTGGACGATTTCAGGATGGATCCGTTGGTGGGATCTGCCCGGGTTGAATTTACAATGCATGCAGTTTCGCCTGCTTTCATTCTTCACCTGTGCAAGGAGGTTTTTAGTCGGGAACCGGAAGCCTACCTCTTGCATATCAAGGGTTATGAATGGGAGTTCATGGCCAGTATGACTGAAAAAGGAGAAAAAAACCTTATAAGCGCCTTGCATTTTGTGCAGGATTTTATCCTTCAACATATGTCGGGCTAAAATTTGAACCGAATTCATTAAAAACTAATACTGCTGATATGGATCTCTCAACAACATTCATGGGATTAAAAATTGCCAATCCATTGATCGTGGCAAGTTCCGGATTAACCAACTCGGTAGACCGCGTAAAGGAATGTGCAGATGCAGGTGCCGGGGCCGTTGTTCTTAAATCATTATTCGAAGAGCAGATTGTAACTGATAAAAATTCACTGACGGCAAGGGATGACATGTATTTCTGGTATCCCCAGGCCGTGGATTTTATCAATACATTTTCAAAGGAGGAGGGAATAAGCATTTACCTTAAAATGATCGAGGCCTGTAAAAAGGCAGTCCCAATCCCCGTCATGGCAAGTATCAATTGTGTATCTCCCCGGGAATGGCCAAAATTTGCAGCAGAAATTGAAAAATCAGGCGCAGACGGAATTGAACTGAATATTTTCATCCCCCCCACCAATATTAACCTCACCGGGTATAAGATGGAGGAGACCTATGTGGATATTATTCACGAAGTAAGAAAAAATGTTAGCATACCCATCGCCGTAAAAGTTGGCTTTTATTTCACAAGCCTCTACCGTATGCTGTATAAAATCAGTAATCTTGACGTAAATAGCCTGGTCTTGTTCAACCGCTATTTCCGTCCCGACATTGATATTGAAACCTTAAGGGTTGTAGCGCAGAATGTATACAGTTCACCCAGTGAAATTACCCTTTCGCTTCGCTGGATCGCCCTGCTTTATGGAAATATCCAGGGGGAACTCATCGCGGCTACCGGTATTCATGATTACCAGGGCGTTATTAAGCAGATTCTGGCCGGTGCAAATGCAGTGCAAATCTGCTCAACCCTGTATAAAAACGGTGTACCATATATCCGCACTATACTTGATGAACTGGAACAGTGGATGGCACAGAAGGGATATGAAAATCTTAATTCATTCCGTGGTTTGATAACCCGAAGTGAAGAAAACGCAGCCGCCTTTGAGCGGGTGCAGTTTATGAAAAAAACGACGGGGCAGCTGTTTTAGTTAATAAAAACTTACAAATTTCTTATTGCTTGATTACTAAGTAAAAAAATATTTGATAGCTTTAAATCGGTTTTTACAGATTTCGTATCTAATCTACTATGAATATGAAAACACGGTTGAACGCTGTTTTGATAATGTGTCTTTTGACGTCCCTTTTTATCAGCTGTAAACAAGGAACCAAATCTGATCTGGCCGGTGGGTCAGATAGCATCAACCTCGGTGATATAAAGCCCCTCGTTCATAATTATGATTCTACCGGAGTAGGATTGCCGATTTTCTATAACATGTATCTTTCGGTAGAAATGTCTTCGCTGTTTCAGACAACCGGCGCCGTTTACAAACCTGAATTACTGAATTCCGCTGAAAAAGTATCCGATTATGTAACCAGTTCCAAAAAAGCCCTAAACCTCGGGGTTTATGCCGTTGACCTGAGTTATGCCAAGGTTTTTGAGCAATATGAAACGGCGGCCAAATATTTTAATGCCATGGAAAAGATGGCTGAAGAACTTGGTATTCCCTCCACATATTTTGAAAATACCGCCAAACGGTTCGACCAGAATATAAATAACAAGGACTCCCTTATCGCAATTGCGAATGAGGTTTATATGGCAACGGACAAATACCTGCGCGAGAATGAACGGTACAGTGCTGCAGCCCAGATTATCCTTGGCGGATGGATTGAGGCCCTGGATATTGCCGTTGATGTGGCCAATTCCACCAAAAGCATTGACATTATTGAGCGTTTTGCCGAACAAAAAACTTCCCTTGAAAATGTAATCGCCATGCTGGACGACTATTCAGATGATGTGGCTATCAAACAAAACCTGCAGAGGTTAAAAGAACTAAAGCCAATGTTTGATGCCCTTATCATAGATGTTGACAGTAAATTCGATCCGGCTTCAGCCAGTGGAAAGAAAACCATCGAGGTATATCTCATGAAGGTGAATGAGGTAGGAAGAAAAATAAAGGAGATCAGAAAAGAAATCGTTTCTTGAAAACGGTGAATGGTGAATGGTGACGGATTGTACTGGTTTGCGGCAACCGCACGGGATTTTCCTTCTCCGCCTAATCGTAAATCGTAAATCGTAAATCGTATTTCTACCGACAGGCAATCCCTAAAGGGATTTATTCCATTTCTCAGCTCATCTCTCATCTCTCATCTCTCACCTCTCATCTCTCGTTTGAGATTATTCATGCTTGTCCCTGAGTCCCCAGTCCCTTCAATTAATTTCCGTAACAATTTCCATCCCCCGTTTAAGGGCATCCTCATTCACCGGGATCAGGTGATGATGACGGGCAGGGAGGGAATCCTTGATCCCGTGTATTATATTATCCATCAATATGATGGGCTTTATTTTCAGAAAGGCACCCAGAACGATCATATTGAATGTTTTTGAAGACAACATCCTTGCTGATTCGGCAGCTGCTTCAACCTGATATATCTTTATGTCCTTTCTCTGCGGATGACGGGTTATGCCATTCGTGTCGTATAGTAAAATTCCGCCGGGCTTTATGGTGGATTCAAATTTATCCATCGACTGCTGGTTGAGAAGAATGGCCGTGTCAAAGAGGTTCAGAATAGGAGAACTGATCCTTTCATCGCTCAGGATAACGGTTACATTGGCCGTCCCGCCGCGCATTTCAGGACCGTATGATGGCATCCAGCTTACTTCCATTTTTTGGATCATTCCGGCATAGGCCAGGATTTTGCCCATTGATAGTACACCCTGTCCTCCGAATCCTGCTATTATTATTTCCTCGTTCATTGTTCTTTATTTGATGTTATTCCGTTTTAGCGGATTTGTTCACGAGTTCACCGTTCAACTTGATATCTCCTAAAGGAAAGAAGGGGAACATGTTTTCTTCCATCCATTTGTTTGCCTGATTCGGTGTCATTTTCCAACCGGAATTGCAATTTGAAACCACTTCAATAAAGGAAACTCCCTTATTCAGTTTTTGATTTTCAAATGCCGCACGGGCTGCCTTTTTAAATTTGCGCACTCCGAGCGGTGTATGAACTGCATGCCTGGCAACAAAGTATGTGCCTGGCAACATGGCAACCAGTTCCGTCATTTTTAACGGATTTCCCATCAGGGCCACATCCCGTCCATAGGGAGTAGTGGAGGATTTCATGCCTGGCAGTGTGGTCGGAGCCATCTGACCACCGGTCATTCCATATATGCCGTTATTGATAAAAAACATGGCAATATTTTCACCGCGGTTGCAGGCATGTATGGTTTCCGCAGTTCCGATGGCAGCCAGGTCACCATCTCCCTGATAAGAAAAAACATATTTTTCGGGCCAGCAGCGTTTTATTCCTGTGGCTACTGCCGGAGCACGTCCATGTGCAGCCTGCTGCATATCGATATTCATGAATTCATAGGCAAGAACGGAGCAACCTACCGGCGCAACACCAATAGTTTCCGCCTGGATACCCATTTCATCAATGACTTCCATGATCACCCGGTGTACAACTCCATGTCCGCATCCCGGACAAAATGACAGGGGCTTCTCTGTCATCAGCGATGTCCTCGTATATACAAGGTTTTCGGGACTGATGATCTCTTCCATCTTCAAATTCTTGACTTCCATTGTTTATCCGATTGAGAAACTTTGCAAAAGCGCATTAAACACATCTTCGGGAGAAGGAACCATACCGCCCATGCGGTTATGCAGAGCTACCTTCACCCTTCCTTCCACTGCCAGACGGACATCTTCGATCATTTGCCCGGCGCTGAGTTCCACTGTAAGTATTCCTTTCAGCTGTGATGTCAGCCTGTCGATTTCCACGGTAGGAAATGGAAATAATGTGATAGGCCTCAGCAATCCTGCTTTAATTCCTTTTGCCCTTGCAAGCTTGATTGCTTTCTGGCAAATACGTGCACAGGAACCATAGGCTACAAGAAGGTATTCGGCATCATCGCCCTCAATAAGTTCAAACCGCACTTCATTTTCGTCATGAGTTTATACTTTGCCTGGAGCTTCTGGTTATGCCTTTCATGCCGGGCCGGATCAAGATCAAGGGAGGTAATCACATTTCTTTCCCTGTCTGCTGTTTTTCCTGTAGTTGCCCAGCTTTCGAATTTTGTCAGCCTTTCCTGCTGCGGGAACAATTCCACCTTTTCCATCATTTGTCCAATGATACCGTCTGACAGCATCATCACCGGATTACGGTATTTGAAGGCAAGCTCGAAACCGAGTTTCACAAAGTCAGACATTTCCTGAACCGATGCAGGCGCCAGGACGATCAAACGATAATCGCCATGTCCGCCTCCCTTGGTGGCCTGAAAATAATCCGACTGCGAAGGTTGAATGGTTCCCAGACCTGGTCCGCCGCGCATGACATTCAGAATAAGGCAGGGAAGTTCGCTGCCGGCCATATAGGAAATGCCTTCCTGTTTAAGGCTTACTCCCGGACTGGAGGATGAGGTCATCACCCGTTTTCCGGTTCCGGCAGCACCATATACCATGTTAATTGCAGCTACCTCGCTCTCGGCCTGCAATAATACCATGCCGGTACGTTTTTGCGGTTGCTGAACTGCGAGGTATTCCATTACTTCCGATTGCGGTGTAATGGGATATCCGAAATAGGCATCGCAGCCGGCCCGGATGGCCGCTTCGGCAAATGCCTCGTTTCCTTTCATTAATTTTAGTATCGCCCATTTAGGAACAAATTTCTTTTTGATCAATGCATTTATTCTACAATACCGAATGCGCTCCGCGCAATCGTAAATCGTTTATTCATCAAATTTCTTCCGGTAGACGGAGATCACTCCGTCGGGACATACCACTGCGCAATTTGCGCAGCCTGTGCAGTTGTCAGGATTTTCCATGTAGGCAAAATGATAACCTTTTCCGTTTACCTTTTTTTCCATCCTGATCACATCGGTGGGACAGGAAACGACACATACTTCGCATCCTTTGCACCTTTCTATATCAATTACTATAGCGCCTCTAATTTTTGCCATTCGAATAGTTTCTTAAAACAATATTCAGATTTTTATATTAAACGGGATAAAACCGTATTCTGCAAGTGTTTTAAAGTCAGAAACAAGGCAATTAAATGATAAAAATAGGAAAAATCATGAATGATCCCTATTAAAATGCTTCAGTCTTTCCTCCAACAGGGGGAATAGTTCCGGATTAATCTGCGAAACACAGGCACGAAGGCCTTCTGTCCGTATACTGCCGGTTATATCCAGCGTGATGGCACTGATCCCATAGAACAATAATTCTTCAAGCAACTGCGCTCCTGAGAATCCCGGATAGGATATAGTAAAATAAAAACCATCTGCCACAGGCACATCCAGATCCCTGTCATATACAATATGGAATCCATTGGAAGTAAATAAATCTTTCATCACATGAGCCCGCTCTCCATATTGCCTGATGTCATCCAGCAAATTATAATTTCCGTCATTCACTTCTTTCAGAATGGCAGCGATGCCGATCTGTGCAGAATGTGAAGCTCCTGCCGTGAGGGCATATAATGCACCGTAAATGATTGTATGTCCTAATACATCCGAAGTATAATATCTTTTCAGATCGGGGTACTGCCGGTTATATAATTTGTCGGAAACCGCCATCATGGCAATTCGTTGTCCGGCATAACTGAATACCTTCGAGGTTGAGACCAGCAGGATATAATTATCGGTATATTTTGCCACGGTAGGCTGAAACGGAGGTTTACCCGGAACGGATATATCCTGTCGGAAATCCATACCGAAATAGGCCAGGTCCTCCAGCACAATTACATCATATTTAGTGGCCAGTTCCCCTATAATTTGAAGCTCTTCCTCATTGAAGCATATCCACGAGGGATTATTGGGATTTGAATACAAAAGACTCGAAATCTTCCCCGTGGAAAGATAACTTTCAAGCTTGGGCCTTAATTTTTCACCCCGGTAATCATAAATGTCGAAGGATTCAAAATTATGGCCAAGCACATGGCACTGCTGCTTATGCACCGGAAATCCGGGATCGATAAACAGGGTGCCTTCCTTGGTTCTGTCTGTGCGGTTCACAGTCAGAAATCCTACACATGAACCCTCCATTGAGCCGCAGGTAGGTATACATCCTGAGGGCTTCAAATCTATGTCGAGGAATAATTTCAGAAAGCGTGAAGTTTCCTCCTTTAAAGAGGCTACTCCTTCAATTGGCGGATAGATAGCCGCCACACCTTTTTTCAATGCATCAATTTCTGCATTGATGGCTATTTCAGGAGGCTTTAATCCGGGAACACCCATTTCCATGCGGATAAAACGGATACCGCTTTCCTTTTCGATGTGGTTGACAAGGTTAACGATTTCCCGGATTGAAGCCCGACCAGGCTTCGGAATACCGATTTCGGATGTAATACGCTGAACTAATTCCCTTGTTATTGGTAAACTCATATTGAACTCATTTGATTGATGCTCGCTTTGCTCGCGCTGTAAATCAGTAAATCGTAAATCATAAATCGTAGAATCGTAAATCGTAAATCGTAAATCGTAAATCGTAAATCGTAAATCGTAAATTCCTCCTTAGTATTTTCTTTTGTCAATCACCCGTTTCGACTTACCCTCACTTCTTTCAATAGTTTTCGGCTCCACAAGGGTGACTTTAATTCCCAGGCCCAGTAGTGCTTTCGAGGTTACATTGAATCTTATTTCGAAGCGATTGCAGCTGGCTTATCTTATCCTGGAAGAATGCCTCATCCACTTCAACCTGAAGTTCAATTGTATCGAGATTATTTACCCTGTCCACAATCAAGCAGGTAGTGGGGCTTGATCTCGCTCATTTCGAGAATGACACTCTCAATCTGTGACGGGAACAGGTTAACACCGCGGATGATAAGCATATCATCGCTTCGGCCAAGGCATTTTTCCATACGCACCATGGTGCGGCCACAACTGCATTTGTCGTAGTTAAGTCGCGTGAGGTCCCTTGTCCGGTAACGGATCAGTGGCAAACCTTCTTTTGTAATCGTCGTAAAAACCAGCTCCCCGGTTTCACCCGGAGGCACAACCCGTAAGGTAACCGGATCAATAATTTCAGGCAAAAAGTGATCTTCGCTGATATGCAATCCTTGCTGACAAAGGCACTCACTGGCTACGCCGGGTCCGATCACCTCGCTCAGGCCATATATATCAATGGCTTTTATGCTCAATTTCTCCTCAATTTCTTTGCGCATGTTTTCTGTCCAGGGTTCAGCTCCGAACACGCCCACGCGAAGTTTCAGTTCTTTCCTGTCTATGCCGCTTTCTTCAATGGCTTCAGCAAGAAACAAGGGCATAGGATGGAGTGCAGGCCAGAACGGTGCTGCCAAAATCATGCATCAGCTGAAGCTGCCTGGTTGTATTTCCACCTGAAACCGGAATTACTGAGGCACCAATTTTTTCGCCACCATAATGTATTCCCAATCCGCCGGTAAAAAGTCCATATCCATAGGCAACATGGATAAAATCATGCCGGTTGGCTCCGGCACACGTCAGCGTGCGGGCCATCACCTCCGACCAGGTGGCTATGTCCCTGTGTGTATATCCAACTACGGTAGGTTTACCCGTTGTACCGGATGAAGCATGCACGCGAACGATCTCACTCATCGGAACAGCAAATAATCCGAAAGGATAGTTATCCCGCAGATCCTGTTTGGTCGTGAATGGCAGTTTGTGGAGATCATCGGTTGATTGTATGTGCTCAGGACCCAATCCCGCTTCCTGCATCTTATTGCGGTAATACGGAACATTGTAGTAAATCCTTTCAACAGTTTCGCGAAGTCGCTCACTTTGAACTTTTTTGAGTTCCTCCCTTTCCATACATTCGAAATGCCGGTTCCAGATTTCCATGATTCGGTGATATAGATTCTAAATTTTATAAAGATCGCTGGCACGCATTAATTCCATCTCATGTTCCTTCAGCGCCTTAATGGCGTCTTCAGTATTGCTGCACCGTAAGATGATAATCGATTTGTTACCGATTGAAAAGGCATATGTATATTCAATGCTGATATCCAGGTCGGATAAAATTCTCAGTATTTTGGCATAGTGCTGGGCTTCATTGGGTGCCATCACCGAAATTACCTCAGTTAGATTTACAGTAAATTGTTTGGATCTGAGCAGGTCCCTGGCCCTTTCCGGTTCCGGAACGATGAGCCGTAATATTCCGAATTCTGAAGTATCGGCAACAGTAAGCGCCGTTATTTTTATGTTCTCCTCTCCGAGTGCCTCCAGAACTTCTGTCAGACGTCCTGATTTGTTTTCTAAAAAAACTGACAACTGATGAATAATCATGGCTAGCAGTTTAAAAAATGGAATTATAATCGTCGAATATAAGCAAAATAGCCATTCATGAAATTTATTAAGGCTTCGTTTTTTCTATCCTGATGCGGGCATCTACCACGGTGATCTCATCGGCATTTCCCAGGAGGGGATTCAGGTCGAGTTCCTTGATTTCCGTCGCGTATCGCAACAGGCTGGATAGCCTCACAATGATCTCCGCAAACCGGGCTTCATTAATCCCGGCCTTTCCCCGTGTGCCGTGGATGATCCTGTAACTTCGCAGGCTGCCGATCATGGAACGGGCTTCATCAAAAGTCAGTGGCGCGAGTCCCGAAGAAATATCACCCAATACTTCCACAAATATTCCTCCCAGACCGCACAGGATAATATGTCCAAAACGCGGTTCGTAGTTTGCACCGATAAACAGTTCAATTCCGGAGAGCATCTGCTGTAATATCACGCCGGTGACATCCTTTATCTTCATCATTCGTTTGAACTCCGCCTGCAAATGTGCATCCGATTTAATGTTCAGCGTAACCCCGCCAACATCGGATTTATGCACAGGTCCGATGACCTTCAAAGCTACCGGGTATCCGGTTTCCCTTGCAAGCTTCATCAGTTGTTTGATTGTGCCGGCCGTCCCTTCTTTTACAATTGGTATAGATGCGGCCGTTAACAGCTGCTGTATTTCATCCGGTGCGAGATACCCGTCCGAAGCCTGTTCAATAATTTTCCGGATGCACGGAACGTCCACGTGGTCGAGGTATATTTTTTCTTCAGCCGGGTAGGGGGTGTTTGAAATGCGGGTAAGTGCTCTTGCCAGGACAACTTCATCCGGAAAATTGACATGTCCGAGTTGCACGAAATACTCCAGTTCTTCATGCGAACTGGTTACAGAGGGCAATATGGGCAAAATGGGTTTTGAGCAATCCAGGATCTTCTTGTGCAACAATTCATAAATTTCCCGGATATCAGTCAGTCCATTGCTGCCGAAAATGACTATCATGGCATCAATGGTCGTGATATTTCTGTCAATGTACTCAATTACGCTCTTCAACTGATCGGATGTTGCGGTAGCAATCAAATCAATGGGATTATCCGCTGAAGCACCGGGATTCATCATGGCAAGAAGCCGTTCATGGTCTTCGCCTGTAATACGGGGTATATTCAAACCGCCGGATGAAAGGGCATCGGTGAGCATGACAGCCGGTCCACCGGCATGAGTGACAATCGCAATATTTTTACCCCTGAATGCTTTATGCATGAATACACATGCCACGGTGGTCAGTTCTTCCCTTCCGAAACACCGCACAATACCTGCTTTTCTGAATAGTGCCTCTACAGCCAGGTCGGAGGAGGCCATGGCCCCTGTATGCGATGTGGCAGCCCGGCTGCCGGCTTCGGTGGAACCGGCTTTTATGGCCGCAATCCTGCATCCCTTGCGGATCAGGGAAGAAGCATGATGCAAAAGTTTATCAGGATCACGGATGTTTTCGATGTATAATAGTTTTGTAGCCGGACTAACCCCCTCCTGGTAATTCAGGTCCCAGTATTCCATGATTTCCTCTATCCCGGTCTGTGCGCTGTTGCCCACAGAAAAAACACTGGCAAAGGTAAGCCCCTTCGGAAGAGCTGATTCAATAATGAAAACAGCTGTAGCTCCCGAGCCTGACGCAAAATCACAGCCTGCAGGACTAAGCCGTGGGAACGGGGGTGGTAAATACTCCCCGGTATTGCTGGGTAACCACCCCGATGCAGTTGGGACCGATCAGGCAACCGTTATGCTCATTCACTATATCAACAATCTGCTTTTCCAAAATCCTGCCTTCAGCACTGTCTTCACTAAAACCAGCTGAAAGGATTATAAAAGCTTTTGTTCCCTTTTTCTCTGCAAGCAACCGGACTGTTGAAACGCATAGGGCTGCCCCGATAGCCAGGATGGCAAGATCCACCTGGGGCAGATCATTGACATCAGGCAGGGATGGCAGTCCCTGTACCGTCGTGTCTTTTGGATTCACTACAAAAAGATTTCCCGCAAAACCGCCTGCCAGGATATTTTGCAGGATACGTCCCCCGGGTTTATGAAGGTTGTTTGATCCGCCTACAATGACGATCCCTGAGGGTGACAGCAATTGTTTATTAATCATATCGATATACTTGCATGTTATCAAATTTAGTTATTTGCCGGTAACTAATTCATAACAAATATCATAAACCCCGGTGACGGATATCAGCAATGTATATCATCAATTAATGCAGATACTGTTTGTATTTGAACATGTATTCCATATATTGGCTCTTTGAAAAAACCACATGTAATTACAAGCTATGCATATGAGATTCAGGCTATTGTCATTTTTGCTTTTCCTGTTGTCTTTTAGTGTTTATAGCCAGACCGGCTGGGAAAGCCTTTTCAGTAAGGTGGAGATCCGTACAGATACAATCCTGTTTAGTTCATCCAGGAACATGGTTGATTACAACAACGAGCGCTGTATGTATTTTACCTATCAGGATGAAAATGCGATCGCTGAAATAGCGCTTTACCCTTTGAATTCACAACAAAATGATACCGTTGCCCTGTTGCCGGCAGGTGACTATTTTTTGATGGATTCACTGCAATTTTATGATGATGCCTGGCGCTGTAAAATCGGTTTCCGGAATCTGACCCGCACCCAATTTTTAAAGCTGCAATTTCGCGTCAAAGGTACTGAAGGTCAGAAACTGGCGATTATCCGCCTCTTGCCCTGCACCTATACGACAATCAGCATGAAACCAAATATCGACGAATTGTTTATCGGGGAAGAAAAGGTTTTTGACCTGGTAACAAACCATGCTGATAATATACGGTATTCGATGGACTGGACTTCGGGCCAGGCTATCGATTACAGGATTGAAAAAGTAGGGGACCAGTTCAGGCTGCATGTGATGCCAAATGAACTGGGATATCATAAAATACGGCTGAATTTTCAAACGGAAAAGCCATTTGTGGATATGACCACAAACCGTATCATAGCACAGACTGCACCTGTTGAATATACATTCAACGTGAAAAACAGCCAGTTGAAATTCCTTAACTCGGATAAAAAGGACATTACTTTGGATGATATCTCGAGGCGACGAGGCACTGAGATTCTGCTTGACAACACCCGGTCGCTTGATTTAAACAAGACTTACCGGATAGAGGACCAGGAAAATCCGGGTGGCGTGTTGATTGCGGAACTGTTTACCAGGAGTTACCTGTCAAATAATAAGGTCCTTTGCTATATCCGTACCTATAATTATCATCGAACCGAGGAAGGATACCTGTATATCAAAAATGGGGATGAACCGCTTTTTATAACCAACCTCAATATTACGCCGGCAGTGTCCATTAATAAGGTTACCCTTATGCGGGCAGGAGGCGATTGGAACAGTGATCTTTCCATTTATCCCGGGGAGACGGTTCAGCTTAAAATAGAAGGCCAGGCCCTGAATAAGGCCAGGTTTCAGCTTGAAGAGGTGGAAAAGCTCACACGCGATACGCTGATCCAAAGCGAAACTGAAGTCAATCTGAAATTCAAGGTACCCATATCAATTGATAAGAAAAGGATTGTACTGTATAATAATGATATTCCAACCGCGTATACTTTGAATGTGCGGGAATATGAGATCCCTCGGCCTTTTGATTATATCTTCATAAATTATGGTGACGCAAACCGTGTACTTTCTACCCTTCGGGGTCCGATCTTGTATGAAAAGACAGTGCGCGATGTGGTCATTTCTTTTAATACTGACAAGATTGATTCGGATAACAAGCTGTATGGCAGGCAGAACCTGACATTTGATGTAAGGGTAACCGGACCGAACAATGAACTTGTCGACATGCGTACCATTGGCAATGTAGTGGTTTGTCCGGCCGACAATTCGCCCCGCTACAGGTATTATGACAGCCGGAACTGCACTTCAAACGAAATTAGCCTGAACAAATTCCTGAGGAGAAGCACAAACGACCTTGATGACTGGTCTCGAATTCAACTTACGGTGAAGACTACTCCTGATAAATCGGGTGGGGAACCACAGCAAAAAGATGTAGAAATCATCCTGAAAAAGAAAGTAAAGTTTGACATTGACGTTTCATTTCCCGCCGGACTTGTCACGGTATCGAAAGAAAAATCAGCAGAGGGAGAAAAGACAACTTTCAGTAATCTTTATGGAATAAGCATGGCCATGGTGGCACAGTTTGGTTTTTATAACCCGGATAAAATTGCCAAGCTCCGGCCTTTTCGCGTAGGTGTCGGATTTTTGGCACTGGATGCCTTCAATTTTCAGAGTGAATTGCAGGACCTGGCCATGGTGGCACTGGGAAGTATTTATCCTACCACCCGGGATAAAAAGCTGGCCTTTCCTCTGTATATCGGGGGTGGCTACCAGTTCAAAGCCCAGAAGTGGATGTGGCTGATCGGGCCGGGGATATCCGTGAAACTCTAATCTGACTTCATTAATAATAAATATTTGTATTATCCATATATAACTTTATGCGTATTAACGTATTCCGAGTCAATAATTATTCCCAGCCCTGATCCTGTTGGAACTTTTATTACGCCATCGACACTGGTAAAAGGTTCTGTTTTACTTTCAATTGGCACCATTGTACCATTGGAAGCGGTATCCCTTGTCGTTTTATGTATCGTTCAGATGCATTGAATATCAATAGATCTAAATCGCGGGCATCTTTAGCGATAAATACTTCCTGCAATATTAAAAACATCGGATAACTGGTCATAGAAACATTAGGATGCCCAATGGAAATGCCAACTGCGCCATCTTTAGAACGAACACGACAAATAAAGTTATTTCTGTCTTGCAGCAGTTCGAGCTTGTCAATGATTACCGGCGAAGGAAAAAGTTCCCTTATTAATACCGGCAATTGAAGAGCCGCATCAAGAGCCGAGTAATCGGGATAAACAGAACTCGGTTTCTTTCCGTTGCTGCATAAAGCTTTTGGCGAGACAGCAGCCATTCCTCCAAGAAGTGCTGATTTAACGAAAAATGAGCGTCGGGATGTATTCATATTTTAAAAAATTAAGGAATTGGAAGTAATCCTTCTGATTTTACGACCTATTAATTATTCACATGTAAGCATTGTTACAATTTGATAACCTCAGTCGCTGCATATTGAAAAATACCTGCAGCGTAGACTTCATACCGATATTTTATTAAAAACCAGGAACAACTTTTAAGTTTGATTTCAACTTGTTATCAGGCCATTTCAGAATAACCAGGTGCTGATTAAAAGTATCCCAGATTACATCAGCCGGATTATAGTCTTTCGGTGACCTGGTTACCTCAAGCCCGTTATTTTTATAATGGATTGAAACTTAGAACCAAGTTATCGTTTACATGTATCGAGAATCCATCCGGGTAATATCTGTCGGCAGGTATATAAATAGTCGAGGCACCCTTCGAATTGTCGGGTATGAATTCCATACTTAATATTCTTGACGAATAGTCGAATGAAAATCCGTTTATTATTCCTGCTAAAGTCTGGGGGTATGGTCTCGAAATTACATCCGTTATATATTTCCTTTCAACTACCCCTGCCGGTTTGTCATCCTTGAATATGGCCCAGGTATAGGAGTCGGGAAGATCCTTGTTTTGTGTTCGCGAACCGTAAAACCAGGCTTTGATGGTCCCAACACCCAGTTTGTCAAAAACATTTGCAGTTGCCCTGTAAATATCCTCCAGATTGTGTTGATCTGTCAGGGAAGTATCATTTTTCATGTAGGTGGCCGGGCCCCATTCACCAATAAACAAGCCAGCCTTTGAAATCTCTGCTTCACGGATATATCTTTCAACGGTGGGTTTGATTCGCTGTATTGTATATTCGTAAATATGAGGCGCATACACGATATCTTTACGGTCCATTGGAGTTTTCATCTCCCAGAAAGGAACCGGGTATTTCTCACGGTCTTCGTCATTAACGAGAAGAGGTTGATACAAACATTTTTTATCCGGATTGATTTTTTGGGATTCATCCACCAATTTCCGAAGAAACGGAACCAGGTAGTCTTTTTCCACAATACCGTAATCCGCATCTAAATCTCCTTTTCTTGGCTCATTTAGCAGGTCGTAATCGTATACCGAAGGTTCATCTTTGTACCTTTCCCATATATGTTTCCATGCACTAATCCATCTTTCCTGCTCGCCGTTTTTATTATTCCATAGTTTTCCCCAGCCCTCCACGTTAAAACCGGGAATACCATAAATTACCATTTTAAAGCCAGTTTTCATGCCTGATTTCCGCCCCATGGCAACCAGCGAATCGACATATTGAATGTAACTTTCATCAAACTGGTAACCCTCCCATCCACCAAGTTTTGCCAGGTTGAGCCTGATAACCTGAAAATTTGCCCCCATCCGGACCATTCGTTTATAATCATCGGCAGTAAATTGGACTTTGCCCATTTTGTCCTCTGTAATTACAACGAAACCCCGTGGGATCATGTTCCTGCCGAATTCGTCACTTACCAGGTACCTGGGTTGAGCGTTGGTTTTGGATAACAAAAGGGCAAGGAGCAATGTTAAAAATAAATTTCTCATAGTCTAAAATTTAACAAATTTGTTATTTTCCTTTATTTGCTCCTGTATATTTTAGCATGATAAGGCAAAAGACTGATGGTAAAAGAATTTGAAACATCCAGGATACTTCCGGAAGCAGGATCCCATTCTTCCATTTTTGAAGGTGCTTTTAAAGTAACCCGCGTTGATATAGCTTTGCCCGAGTCATTCATGATAAGAAAGACATCTTTGTTTTCGATCTGCCGGTGAGCAATCCGAACCGGCAACGATTCATCCTCCAGTTTCACTTCTTTTCCCAGCCACCCGTTCAGTATCTCTTCCACTTTCTGCGATTCCCAGTTTGTTACCAGTTTGACATTATCATTGGTTTCAAATAGCTTTTTAGCCCTGGATTGAAGGACTGTGTCAGGAAATTTCTTTTCAGTGTTGACAGGCATCAGTTCAAGGGCAATTAGTTTTCCTCCGGCTTCGGAAAATTCAAATAATCTTTCCCAGGCTTCCTCAGGCAAGGTAGATACTGCGGGTAGCACAATGACTTTCCAGTGCAACGGGCCATTTACCAGTTCACCATTCACTACCTTTGATTCGATGATGGCCCGTGAATCAAGATAAGAATATTCCCGGCGGTTTTTGAACATGAACCTGGAAATATTCCGGAAGGTTTGTTCAACGAGGATAGCGTCAGGGGATCCTCCGGCCAGGGTGTCCCAACCCGATACGTTCGGGTCTGTGAAAAAGCCATCAACCACCTTAAGGGGCTGGGGCATAAACCGTGTCCAAAGGGATTCGATGGGATATACAACACCGATGTCAGCCCGGGTAAATCCTCCACGAAGAAGCAGGGTCGATCTGCCTATATAGGTATTAAACTCAATTTTCTCCTTCTGATCAGAATGAGACAGATTCAGGTAATTGTTAAAGTCAGTTACCCCTCCGGCCAATAGCATGTTCAGATGGCCACGCACCTCTTCGGCAGGTGGCTCGCTACCAAGGGTATATATCTCCATTATCGGACAGGGTTCGCTCATTACCAAATCGTTTCCCTCAAGTTCAGCAGCGCTGGATGCAAGTTTGGGCGAATGAACCGGCATAAACCGGGGTGAGCAGCTCAGTATGTCGATGCCCGGGGCATCCATTTCTCTAAAGCACTTCATGGCATCCCCGTAAAGAGGAACCTGTGCCATCATGGTCTCTTCCAAAAGAAGGTGACCTCCCGATTTAAAGTTATGCTTTGCGCACCACTCTTTGATTGGCCTGAAATAGTTATTGGCTATCAAATCCCCTACAGTATGAAAATATTGATAGCGTACCTGCTGACCAGCAGGACCTTTGTCAGAGAATAGCTCAATAAGCCTTTCTTCAGGCCGGTATCCGTAGCGTTTATTAATTTCTTCCGACAGAACTTCCTGCCAGGGGATCACCGACCATGTATACCATTCAAAAGGGACTGCCATCAGGGATGGTTCATCGGTAAATGTGGATGTGAAATATTTACCAAGATCTTTCCCAAGGTATTCAGCGTAAATTTCGTGATTAACCCTGAGAAAAGTCTCGGTCACCTCCGGGATCATCAGAGAAGGATAATGCGGACTGACAGATCCTCCCGGCTTTTTTGAAACCTGAAATCCCTCATAAAGCTGATCCTTTGTGACGGCAAATAGGTTCCATTCTCCTTCAGGTGCATTCCAGTCAAGGTAAGAACCATTGATGAAACCTGAAAGATCGGTTTTCCTGCTATAATCCACCACCTTCCCTGAAACAGGAAATGCAGCCACTAATTCCGGTTTCCCTGGAGGTAGCCTGAAATGTAAAGGACCCTGATTTACCAGGGTATCATCAAAAAAGAGCCCCATAACTTCCCATTCAGGATTTTCCCTGATAACAAGATCTCCTGCGTTACCGGAAGGATAACCGTTCTCATCATAAAGCCACAACTCCATTCCGGCATTTCTGGCTTTTTCGCAGAAACGCAAGGTGGCTTTCATCGCTGCATCTTCCAGGTAATGCTCAAAGGGGACATTGATGGTAAAACCCCCGTATCCATTATCCAAATAAGCCTTAATCAAAGAATCTTGCCCTGATTCATCCAGAGGAATTCCATGAACATTTTGGTTCATGCGGTACTTCAGGGGGGGATTTAAAAAATTCTTGCGGAGTTCCTTATCAGAGGATTGGGTGCAGGATAGGACCCCAATCAAAAGAATGACAGCACTAACGCTGAGGATAGTTTTCATGTGTTTATAATTTGATTTTTTACGATCCACTTTGAATTTTTTAAACCCATTCTATAAGTTGTTCAATTCAACCGTTGCCCACAAACTACTTGCAGAAAGCTCAACGGCTTTCCGCAGATTTTCGGTGGCTGTTTTTTCATCCCCCAAACCGCGTGATCCAAGTCCTTTCAGTAAATATGCATTGGACAAGCGTACATTTTCCGATTCCTTTTCGCCAAATTTGGCAAAGAAATCGACTTCCGGTTCTTTGTTCATTTGCCTTGTCCCTTCAATAATCAGCGCATTGAATGTTTCAGACGCTTCTTGCTTTTTCCCGATTTTCATCTGACTTAAACCCTGATAATAGCTTATGATTCCCACTTTCTTAATAGGTTGAGCAGCTGATTTTGTGAAATACGATTTGGCATCCGATTTCTTTCCCAATACTTCATACGCCAGACCAATAAAATAATTGATTTGGGGATTGCGGGCATCGGCCTTTTCGTTTTCAGCTTTGCTGCCGGCAACTGCTAAAAACTGTGCTAGAGCAAGTTCATTTTTGTTTTCGGCGAGATACTTTTTACCCAGTAAAAGATGTGCATCCACGGTCATATCACTCACCCTGGAGCTTCCTTCGCGAAAATGAAAAGTGCTTTTGCTCAGGTATTCCACTGATTTTTCAGCTTGTCCTGAGAGGTTTAAAACCATGATTTCACGCACGAAAGCATCGTCGCGCTGCTTTACAATTTCATTGGCTCCTTCAAACAGGCGGGCTCTTTTTTCAATCGGAGCGTTGTTCTTTTCGTAAAGCGGGTCGAGTTCGGCGTAGTAAACCGGATCGTCTTTTTTCAATTCAAATGCCTTTTCATAAGCAGCAATTGCTTTCGGAATATCCAGAAAATGGTGATAATATCCCCAACCCAGATTTCGCCAGGCAATGGCTAGTGTTGGCTCTAGTTTTACAGCAGCTTCCCAGTTTTCGATGGCCCGTTGCGGCTGCTTGTCATACAATAAATTTCCAAGATAATAAAAGGGTTTGGCATCGTCAGGACGATAACTTGCCGCAAGTTTTAATACTTTTTCATCTTCCAGCCTGAACGGAAAGCCATAATCTACCGATTGAGCCGAAGCCTCATCAAAGAATTTTCCAGCCTCGGCTTTATTCTCTTTTTTATCCTGAAGATAACCAAGGTAGTAACTGATCATCTGGTCTTTACCTGAAAAACGGCGAAGTATATCTTCAGCTTCAGCAGGAAATCCGTCGTTGAGGTAGGCGACAGCCAATTCGAGGTAGTTCTGATTGAAGTCGCGCATTTTCCGATTCAGTTGGGTTAATAATTCCTGGCTGTTGGGTTTCTGTGATTCCAGGGCCAGCAAATAAAGCTCATTTCCTGTTCTGAAATCGAGCGGATCGGCAATTAAAACCGGTGCAAGAATTGTTTGTGCTTCGTCCTGGTTTCCCAGCTTTCGGAGAATGGAAGCTTTGAGATTAATTGCACTATTATTCAAGGAATTGGTGCTTAACGATTGATTAATCTGCTCCAATGCTTTTTTGAAATCACCCTTCATGCACGAAATCTGCGCCAGTTCAAAATAGGCTGCCGAATGCCAGGCATAATCCCAGGTTGCACGGTAAAGCGTGTCTTCAGCTTCGTCATACAATCCAAGTGCTTTTAAAGTCAGGCCTTGAAGGTAAAGTGCCTCGCAGTTTGAAGGGCGGGTGTAATCTTTGGTAAGCCGTTTAATTGCTTTGCCGAAGTAGCTCCTTGCGATGTTGTACTCGCCATTCCGGAGGTGTATATTACCGACAGCAACATTACTTCGGATATCGCCTGCATCACGTTTCAGCGCTTCGCCAAAATAGTCCATCGCATTCAAAGTCGGATTGTGAAATTGCAAAATACGGCTGCCAGCCAGATACAATTCCTCAATGGTAGCCATATCTTTCGGAAGCGCAGGCCTTTTCACTTCTTCAGGTAATTTCCCGGCCGGTTTTGCCTCAACAGGTTGGTAGGCGACCAGCAATTCCTGATTTTCAGAATTAATCATTTCGGTTGAAAGATCAGTCAAAGCAAACTCCCCTTCAATTTTGATAGTTTGCGTGAAAGCTTTTTCCGGAGAGATTTCAACGACTTTATTCAACACGGTTTCGCCTTTCTTTTTCAGAGTAATAAGAGCCCTGGCGACTTTTTGTGTTGAATAATAACCCAGGAAAACCGTGTTGTTGTCTCGCTTCTCGAGGTTGACCGCACCATTGAGGTTGGCATTTTTGAAACCTTGAATATCTTTTACCGGATACCAGTATTGTTTGAACGTTTTCACTTCGTAGGGCCTGATCCAGCTGTAATCGGGCTGATTGTCCGAGAAAGCGCCAACCATAATTTCCACGTACGGGCCGTCTTTTTCAGTCAGCAAACCTTCAGTCGCCTGACCTTGTTCGCCGGAACCCCATTCCCATAACTTGGCGCCTTTCACAATGTTGTGATCGCCAATATGCACCGTTCCGGTTTCTTTACCATGGTCGTACCCACCCATGAAATCTTCCTTCAGGTCGTATGCAAAATAAGAATTCTGATGAACTGAATTCACCCAGTAGCTAAGGTCAACTCCTTTGGTAAAATCTTCTCCATTATACACTTCGGTTGAAAAAGGCCAATGCGTAAAACTGTTTTTTGCGTGGTAAACAGCTGTATTCACGCTGGGTGGAAAAATAACCTGATAATCTTTGTTGGTATGTACGGCCACATTTGCCCAGTATAAAAAGGTATTGGTAAATGGGGTCGGATTCAGAATTTTGACCTCATTGCAATAATACGATTTGCCGGGGAAAACAGTCATCCCGATAGTCCAGCGCATGCGTTGGCGCGGTTCGGTCTCACCAATCCAGATGGTTTTACTGCCATCGGCATTTTCGGCCAGTTCGTAATCAACCGGCAACAAAGTGGATGCCCTGTGGTGATGAATGACACACCACTCAATACCTCCTGAAACCCATGCACCGGTCATTCCGATATTTGACGGCTTAACCACATTGTTTTTATAGAAAAAATTGTAATTGTTGGTTTTGTCGGTTCCGTAGTAAAGTTTTCCGCCGATTTCAGGAGTTACACACAGTTTGATGTATTCGTTTTCCAGGATTAACGTTTTCCAGGATTTGTCAGCCTTTTCATTGGAAATCATATCATTCAGCGCATAGGGATAGATCACCTTCGAAGCGCCCTGGTACGATTCTCCCTTAAAAAACATAGGGTTTTTATTGGGAGGCATCACCCTATAGGTAGGCAAAACCCATTGTTGTTCCGAAATTTTTACCTGGGCAAAAAGGCTATTTAACGGAAGAAAAAGAAAGGCAAAAAAGCAAATTAAAAGTGATGAATGCTTGAATAAAACTGGTCTAGGTATCATGATATTCTGGAATAGATTGTTTCGTGCCCATTACTTATTCAAAACTAATAAATTCCGCTTAAATACCTAATCTGAATATTTTGAGGTATTTGCCACTGCGTTAAGCCCTGAATTCCTGGTTATGTACTGCCTGTAAACGATGCCTCGGCACATTGTTCATTTTGTTGAATTCCGGACTCTTTCAGAGTAATATCTGGAATCTCCCCATTCTCCGTAAGCAATTACGTTGTCCGCGAGCGCAATTCGTGCTTCGAGGCAGGTTTTGCAATCATCGGGATTTTCGTCTGTGCAGGGCTTATTCTGATACAGGAGGTAGTCATCCCTGTATTTGCCGGGTGTGATATTCGGCATGATCACATTCGCCCCGATCTTAATTGCCTTTTCCCGGCCAAGTTTGTCTATTGCCTGTAAAGCGGTGGTGGCGGCTATGTTTATATCCTTCATTAGGATCCGTAAAACTGCAATCATTTTTAGTGTAAGCTGAAATCGCTCCTCCCGGGGGAGCAACATTTCTCTGTATTCATATAAAGGTGTTTCCTCGTGTTCAAGATAAGGACCCATACCCACCATATCAATGTTGAATTGCTGCATGAACAGCAAATCGCCGGCCAGATCCTCGGAAGTTTGAAAGGGCAACCCGATCATAACCCCGGTACCAACCTGGTAACCGGTTTGCTGAAGGCTGAAGAGGCTGTCGAGCCTGCGCTGAAAACTGTGATTTTCATCGTTCGGATGAAGCTTTTTGTATAATTCAGGATTGGATGATTCTATACGAAGCAGGTATCGGTGAGCCCCGCTGTCATGCCATAATTTATAAGTGTCAGCTGATTGCTCACCACAGGATAAGGTGATCCGCAGTTTGCCGCCGGTAGCCCGATGAATGGCAGTAAGCAGTTTGTCCATCCTGCCTGTAAAACTGGCATGTTGAATTTCACCCGACTGCAGAACAAGGGAACCGTAATTGTTTTCGGCAGCAAACCTTGCTGCATCAATTATTTCATCGTCGGTAAGGTTATAGCGGTGCACATGGTTGTTGTCATGCCTGATTCCGCAGTAGAGGCAGTTTTTCAGGCAGACGTTTGAAAACTCAATCAATCCCCGGAAATATACCTTGTTTCCTACCTGCTGTTCCTTAATTCTAGCAGATTCAGCAAATAATTGCGTTTTTTCATCACCCTGTAATCCGAGAAGATACACGATGTCTTCACGGGAATATGCTGTTTGTTGAAATATGGTTTTTAAAGAAGGCATTTCTAATTTGAAAATTTGAAAATGTGCTGAAATTCAGTCATGCAGTCATGCAGTCATGCAGTCGTGCGTAATGTTCTGCGGTTCTGCAGTGTGTTGCAGTTTTGCAGTTTTGCAGTCGGAAGTCTTCGCAGTTCATTTGCATATTTGCACATTGGCACATTGGCACATTGCACATTGCACATTGGCACATTGGCGCAGTCTTGCAGTCTTGCAGTCATTCATAATTCATAATTCATCATTCATAATTTCTATCAACTATCAACTATCAACAATCAACTATCAACTAAAAACGGCTGTATCGCCCTTTCATAAACTCCCTGAATCCAGGCTATCGCCATTCCATAGTTGGTTACCGGTATGCCTGCTTCAATAGCAGGTTTCAGCCTGTTTACCAGTTGTTTTCTTGTGATCATACATCCGCCGCATTGCACTACCAGTGCATAATCGGTAATCGGACGGTCAAGGTGATTCAGCCCGTTCACCACATCAAAGGACAATTCCTTTCCTGTAAAACTGCTCATCCAGCGAGGTATTTTTACCCGGCCAATGTCATCACATGAAACATGATGTGTGCATGATTCCAGCATCAATACCCTGTCGCCGTTTTTAAGGTTATTGATTTCCGGAGTGCCTTGCAGATAGCTTTCAAATTCTCCTTTAAACCGGGCCAATAAAATACTGAATCCGGTGAGCGGAATTTCAGGCGGAATGGAAGCATCCGCCTTGAGGATCACGGAAGTGTCACAAATGACCAGGGAAGGTTTTACGTCGGTCTTTCTAAGAAAATCATCAACTTCCCGTTCCTTAATAACAATTGTAACACAATCATTATCGAGCAGGTCGCGGATAGCCTGCACCTGCGGAAGGATAAGCCTCCCTTCCGGAGCCTCGGTGTCAATCGGAGTGATCAGCATGACAATGTCGCCATAGGAAACCAGGTCACCCAGCAGAGACTGTTTACGCCAGGCGGTTTGTGGCATTGTTTTTCCTATGATTTCCATCAGATCATTCCGGTTAACCGGATCCACACTGTTAAAGGCAACTACCGGTGCATTGTATTTTTCTGAAAGCTGGTTTTGGAAGTTGGAATCAAGCGGAAAAAGATCTGATTTTGTATGAATAAACAAATAAGGTATTCCCAGTTCATACAGATCATCAATCAGGCGTAATTCAAACTCGCCCAGATTGTTTTTATTGAGCACAACCAGTGCCAGATCAATAATCTTCATGATCTGCATTGCCTTGTCAACACGCATGGCGCCTAAATCACCCACATCATCAATACCGGCGGTGTCGATCAGAATGGCCGGACCAATACCGGCTATTTCAATTGATTTCTTCACCGGATCGGTGGTGGTTCCCGGCTCAGGTGATACAATGGCCACATCTTGTCCGGTAAGGGCGTTGATGAGGCTGCTCTTTCCAAAATTGCGGCGGCCGAAAATGCCAATATGAGGTTTATTCTCCCTTCCTTTTTCCATCCTCTTCAATAATATCCTGTATGTTAAATCCTTCCTTCAATAAATTATCCGGTTGAATGATCTGCAAAAGCTTTTCTTCAGACATAATTTTAAGCAGGCGGTTAGCTTCCACAATGCTGAGGTGATTATTTTTCATTTCATTGGCCAGCCGGGCCGACTGGTTATATCCGATGTAGGGAAGCAATGCTGTGCTAATAGCTGCGCTGTAAGACAGGTTATCACCGGCCAGCGTACCGTTTACCTTCATTCCGTTCACAAGATTCACTCGCAGGGTTTCATCACAGGCAATCATTAATTTAAGACTTTCAATCAGCGCATGGCCAATAATGGGAATATAGGCATTCAAATCGAGGCATCCCAGTGCACATAAGCCCGAAATCAGCTGGTCGTTGCTGTATATTTTATGAGCAGCGCTGACTACAAATTCAGGAATTACCGGATTGACCTTCCCGGGCATTATTGAACTGCCTACCTGTAATTGGGGAATCTGCAATTCTTTATTTCTCAGCAGATCGGAGGATAACAGCCTGAGGTCGGAAACCATTTTCTCAAGATTTACAGCATGGGCTTTGAGGATTGCATGGACCTCAACAAGGGCATCGAGGTTACAGGTTGCATCCTGCATATTCTCGGCACGTGTCAGTGGCATGCCGGTAATTTCCCTGAGAGTTTGAATAACCCCCGACATGAAAAAGCGCGGAACAGTTATTCCTGTGCCAATGGCGCTTCCCCCCATGTTAACAGTCTTGATCCGCTCGAAACATTTGGAAACCCTCCACCAGTCGCGCGATAAGGCGTCACAATATGTGCTGAATAATCTTCCGTAAGACGAAGGTACCGCCTCCTGCATCTGAGTATAGGCGATACGCATGAGGCGCCGGCTTCCTTTTTCCTGCTCTTCCAGGGCAGAACGCAGCTTGTTTATTGATTCTTCCAGACGGGTAAACAACCTGAACAGGGCAATCCTCAGGGAGGTTGGAATTACATCGTTGGTTGACTGAAAGATATTGGCCTGTTCAACCGGATCGATCAGTTTATATTCGCCGGCCAGGTGACCTGTCATCATAAGGGCCCTGTTGGCAAGGATCTCATTCACATTCATGTTGATGCTGGTTCCTGCACCACCCTGAATAGCGGGAACAATAAAAAAGTTGGCATGAAGGTTGTTTTCCACCTCTTCAGCTGCGGCTATCAGTGCTTCAATAATATTTTTTTCTATGAGGGGTTGCGGAAGCTTTGCTTCCGGGTGCTTTAACCGGACAGAATCGGCAAACCGGTTATATGCAATATAACAGGCTTTCTTCACAGTTCCGACTGCCTGGTACCATTCCGGGTGAAACGGAGTCTTATCGGGAAAGTTATGAACCGCACGCAGGGAATGAATTCCGAAAAGTGCATCATCGGGAATTTCCACTGATCCTATGAAGTCGGTTTCTGTGCGCATGTTAGGCTATTAGGGGTTTAGGGGTTTAGGGGTTTAGAATCCCTGATCGGGATTTTTGAACTGCAAAACTGCAGAACTAAAAATACAGATCCCTCTCACCGGCCTTAATTCTTTCGATTCGCGATCTGATTTCGTTAGCATGTACATTTCCATTCAATTGCAAAATGCTTTTTTCGATAATATTCCATCCTTTCCTGGCCGTATCGGGAGTGGCATAATCTTCAATATATTCTGCCAGGGTCAGCATGGCATTCGGGGAACAGAAATTTTTAATAAAACCCGGGACAGAAAATTCCATGAAGTGTTCACCCGTGCGCCCGTTCCGGTAACATGCAGTACAAAATGAAGGCATATGTCCGGTTTCGATAAGCTCATCGATTATCACATTCAAACTCCGGTCATCATTGATCTTGAATTGTTCCTTATCCAGGTTTTGTTCCGTTATGGCAGACTGGGCATATGCACCTAATTCAATTTTTGTACCGCCATCTATTTGTGATATTCCGTACTGCATCAGTTCTGACCGTATGGCAGCAGGTTCCCGTGCAGTGAGGATCATGCCCGTATAAGGAACGGCAAGCCTCAAAATAGCTACCATCCTGGCAAAATCGGGATCACTAACCCGGTAAAGGGCATTCGACACAACAGAAGACGCATCCTGCAGCCGTGGGAATGAAATAGTATGGGGACCCACATTATAGCATGCCTCGAGGTGATTGGTATGCCTCAGCAGGGCCATGACCTCGAAACGCCAGTCGTATAGTCCAAACAGGGCACCAATGCCAACATCGTCCAGTCCTGCCTCCTGCGCCCTGTCGAGCGCCGTAAGCCTGTAATTGTAATCTCTTTTTCTTCCTGAAGGATGGTATAAAGAATAGGTCTCAGGATGATAAGTTTCCTGGAAAATCTGGTAAGTGCCGATCGCGGCCTCTTTGACTATGCGGAATCCGTCAATTTCAAGGGGGGCAGCATTGATATTGACCCGCCTGATCTCACCATGCCCTTTTTTTACCGAATATACAGTCCTTGCAGCATCAGCTATGAACTCAGGAGTATAATCGGGGTGCTCGCCAAAGACAAGGATCAGCCTTTTCTGACCCTGATCTTCAAGTGCTTCCACCTCCCGGATTATCTGGAGGTTATCCAGGCTGGTTCTTACTGCTTCTTTGTTGGATGCACGAAAGCCACAATACTGGCAATTGTTGATGCACTTGTTACCTATATATAACGGTGCAAACAGAACAATGCGGTTACCATATACTGCCTGTTTTAATTTATTCGCCCCTTCCTTGATCTCATGGATAATGTCGGGATCATTTGCATTCAGCAGAAGTGCTGTTTCAGGCAAGCTTAGCCGATGTTTGTCAAGTGATTTGGCGATTATGTTTCTGACCGTGGTTTTATCCGGTTTTGCATTGAAAAGCAAGTGCTGAATCTCCTCCACATCAATAAAGGGCTTCATCCGCTCATCCGGGATTCGATACTTTTCGGGACTGAATTTCATTTTTTTAGGCTATTAGGCTGTTAGGCTATTAGGCTGTAGGCTTTTAGGCTTCTGGGCTTCTAGGCTTCTAGGTCTGATAGGCTGCTAGGCTGATAGGCTGCATGACTGCAGAACTGCAGAACTGCAGAACTGCAGAACTGCAAACTTTCACTCTTTCGCCAACACCGCCTTTGTGGTAATTCCATCAATCTTTCCCAATTGTCCTGAAAGGGTACTGATTTCATCGGTGGTGCCTTCAACAACAAGCGAAATTACACTGATTCCCTTATCCCTGATGGGTATGCCCTGCCTGCCAATAATAATAGATGCATGCCGGCTGAGGATCTCATTCAGCTGTTGAATATGGTCTTTTTCTTTTACAAGGATGATGATGGCACCGATTCTCTTTTCCATTGGACTTTCCTTTGGGTCAGACTAGTTTTTTGGGTCTTTGCTGAAGACTTTTCCGCAGCGCAGACAATGAATGCAATTATTATGGCATAAAGGTAAGAAAAATTTCGTTATTAAAATAACAATGTTTGAAGAACCGACGAGGAAGGAGTAGGGAGTAGGGAGTAAGGAGTAAGGAGTAGGGAGTAGGGAGTAGGGAGTAAGGAGTAGGGAGTAGGGTTCTGCGGTCATGCAGTTCTGCAGTTCTGCGGTCATGTAGTTCTGCGGTTCTGCGGTTGAGGTGCCGGAAAATGCGCGTAGCGCATTCATTATTGTAGAATGTGCAGTCATCTAGTCGTGCAGTCGTGCAGTCATGCAGTCGCGCAGTCCAGCAGTCATGCAGTCAGCAGTCATGCAGTCAGTCATGCAGATTTTCCTTTACAACTTTCAAGAGAATTCATACCTATATATATATATCGTGACAAAAAAGATATATTGTACGGCAATTGCAGGATTTGATCACCCTTGCTAAATGCTGTGTCAGGCTTAGTATTTCCCTTTACAACCTTGCATCAGCCGTTAAAAAATCAAAAAATTAACATTTTTTAACTTATTTAATATCAACCATTTAAGATTTATGTTTCTTCACTCATTGAAAAAATCGAATAAAATCAATACGAGTAAAGAAAAATTGTATTAAGTTTATCTTACCTTAATTAACTAATTAATTAAACTAATTAATTAAACTTAAAACTATTTCTTATGAAAAAACTAATGCTTCTGCTCTTATGCTGTGTATTTGCAGGAATGCAAGTATTAATGGCACAAGGAGTTACTATTTCAGGGAAGACGACTGATGCCAATGGTGAGGCCATGCCAGGCGTTACCATTCAGGTAAAAGGTACGACCACCGGTACTGTTTCCCAGGCCGATGGTTCCTACAAGTTGTCTGTACCCGCAGATGCTACCACACTGGTATTTAGTTTCGTGGGTATGAAAACCCAGGAAGTGGCTATTGCCGGACGCACTGTGGTTGATGTTGCTTTGGAAGAAGAAGTAACTGCGCTGAGTGAAATCGTGGTTGTTGGTTATGCAACACAAACCAGGGCTTCACTAACCGGTTCAGTTGCCACTGTTAATTCCGCAGCAATGGAAAGCGATGCCAATTCAAACGCAATCATGCGTTTGCAGGGTAAGGCTGCCGGTGTTAACATTCAGAATGCACACACACCCGGTGGAGACGCCAACATCAATATCCGTGGTTTGGGTACGATCAACAACAACAACCCGTTGTTTGTTATCGACGGTGTTCCGACCAAATACGGTCTTTCCCAGATTAACCCGAACGAAATTGAAAGCGTAACGGTTCTGAAGGACGCTGCATCGGCTGCCATTTATGGTGCCCGTGGTGCAAACGGTGTTATCATTATTACCACCAAACGTGGCCAGACCGGAAAAACCCATGTTTCTTTCAGCGCCCGTTTAGGTGTTGGAAATGCAACAAACCAGTACGACCTGCTGAATACCAAGGAATTTGGTGATTTGACATGGCAGGAAGCTGCATATGAAGGAAAACCTGTCAGTGCATATCCTCCCAGCCAGTTATATGGAACAGGTGCTACACCTGATATTCCTGATTATATCAACCCCAACCGTGCATCAGAAGGTGATCCCAGCACGGATCCTTCCAACTACATTTCTGATCCGGCTAATTTCACGCCTATAACAAAGGCAAACAAAGAAGGAACAGATTGGTACAAAGAGATTTATCGCCAGGCTGTTATGCAGGAATACAACCTGAACCTTTCAGGCGGAACTGATAAAGGCACCTATGCTTTTACAGTAGGTTACCTGAATGAGGATGGTATTTTGATCCATACCAATTTTGACCGCTATTCCATTCGTTCAAATGCTGATGCAAAAATGAGCAAATGGCTGACTGTTGGCGAATCACTGGGTTTGACTTATTCGAACAGACACGGTAACACAAGCGATAACGGTGAAGGTACTCCGATCTCCCAGGCATACCGTATGCAGCCGATTGTTCCTGTTTATGATATCATGGGCAATTTTGCCGGTACAAAAGGCAATGGTACTGGTAACGGTGAAAACCCTGTTGCAGTGCTGTGGCGTGACAGATATGACCTCGGAAGTGACCTCCGCGGTATTGGTAATGCCTATGCTGAAATAACCATTTTGAAAGATCTGAAATTTAAATCCCTGTTTGGATTTGACTACAGAAGCTACAATGGCAAGGATATTTTCATGAAAAATCCTGAGTTTACCGAAGCAAAACCAACCGATATTCTTAACACTTCAAACAACTATACACTTCAGTGGAACTGGGCAAATACCCTTAATTATACCAAGACTTTTGCCGATGTTCATAAATTGAATGTATTGGTTGGTTCAGAAGCTGTATCAAGCCAGTATCGTTATTATGGTGCCCAGCGCACAACCTTCTTTTCCACGGATGTTAATTATATGTACCTGGATGCAGGTGAAGCTGATCAGTCAAACTTTGGTAATGGTAGCGATGTAAAAACGATGTCCTATTTCGGCAGGGTAAATTATTCTTACAAAGATAAATACCTTATTGAAGCTACTATCCGTCGTGACGGTTCTTCAAGATTCGGTGCCAACAACCGCTGGGGTAATTTCCCCGCCGCATCCATTGGATGGAGAATTTCAGAAGAAAGTTTCATGAGCGCAACCAAGGGCTGGTTAAGTTATCTTAAACTGCGTGCAGGTTACGGAAAATCAGGAAATGATGAAATTGGTGATTATAACGGATTTACCACCTTCTTCGGTGCTCCCCAGTGGACATTCTACGGTATTGGCGGACAGCCAAACTCTTCCTCTTCAGGATTTGCTCACCTTGCACTCGGAAACCCGGATGCAAAATGGGAAACAACTGTAACCACCGACGTTGGATTTGATGCAGCATTTCTGAACAATACCCTGTCCACAACGATGGACTTCTGGGTAAGAAAAACACAGGACATGCTTTACCAGCTTGCAATCCCTGCTTCCAATGGTTACCTGCAGCCGCCTTCAGTTAATATTGGGGATATGACAAACAAGGGATTTGATATCAATATCGATTACAAGAACAAAGCCATGGGTGGCGATTTCACCTACGGAATTGGACTTACAATTTCTCATTACAAAAATGAGATCACCAAATTGTCAGATAACGCCAATGAATTTATCTCCGGAGCTAACCTCAGGCAGATGGAATACACCCGTGCAACGATTGGAACTTCCTATCCTGAATTCTTCGGTTTGATCGTTGATGGTATTTTCCAGACAGATGCAGAAGCAACAGCTTATGCTCCTGAGTACGGCGGATCCTATAACAGGGCAGGTCACTATAAATTCCGTGATGTGAATGGTGATAGACAAAGTTGATGATGCTGACCGTACTTACATTGGCAGCCCGCATCCCAAGTTCACCGGTGGTTTGAATATTGATCTCGGTTACAAAAATTTCACTTTCACCACATTCCTGTATGCCAGCTATGGCAACAAGATGATGAACTATGTAGCACGCTGGATTGATTACAGCCAGTTCAACGGTAACCGTAGCAAAGATGCTCTTTATGATTCCTGGACACCGACCAATACAGGTGCCCGTCTGGCCGCATTCGACGCTGACAACCATAGCCAGATGCCTTCAACTGCCTTTATTGAGGATGCATCCTTCCTCAGATGTAAAACTATGCAGCTTGCTTATGACATTCCCAATAGTTTATCCACCAAGTTGGGTATAGGAAACCTGCAGGTATACGTTTTGGCTACGAACCTGTTTACTGCAACCAAATATCAGCGGTCTCGATCCTGAGGTTAGTTCATCAGGTATGAGTCTTGGGATAGACCAGGGCGCATGGCCAAGTGTTCGCCAGTTCATGCTCGGTGTAAAACTTGATCTGTAGTCAATTCAATCATTTAATACTTTAAATGTAAAGCATATGAAAAAATTAATATTTGGTATTACACTTTTGTGTACAATAATTCTGGGTGCAACCTTTTCCTGCTCGAAAGACTGGTTGGACACTGTGCCCCCGGCATCAAACAATAACGTTATCACTTGCCAATGACAATGGGGTAAATGCCCTTTTAGTCGGCGCCTATCACGACCTGGTCAGCAGCGGCCATTCGAACAACTGGTTTGGAGATTGGATCTGGTCCGCATCAGTTACCAACTGGGTGTGGGGTTCAGTTAGATCAGACGATGGTACGAAAGGATCAGATATCACTGACCAGAGTTCAATCGTTCCGGTTGAAGACTTCACCCTCGATGCCTCCAACGGATATGTAAGTGACAAATGGAACCATTGTTATGATGGTGTTGCACGTGCAAATGACGTGTTAAAGGTTATGGCGCTTGCTACAGATATTTCTGAGGAAAAGAAAATTCAGTACAAGGCCGAGGCTTTGTTTCTCCGTGCATTTTGGCATTTTGAATTAAAAAGGACGTTCAACAACATTCCTTACATTACGGATGAAACCCCTGACCCGGCTAAGGTTAAGAATACAATTGATGCATGGCCATTGATTGAAGCTGATTTGCAGTTTTGCGTTGACAATTTGCCGACTTCCCAGGCAGATCCGGGCCGGCCAACCAAGTATGCAGCTGAAGCAATGCTTGCCAGGGTATACCTGTTTGACAACAATAAATTTGCACAGGCAAAACCCCTGCTTGATGATATCATCAATAGCGGCAAGTATTCCCTTGTGCCTGACTATGATATGAATTACCTCATAGCCACACGTAACAATGCTGAATCCATATGGGAAATCCAGTATGCTGTGAATGACGGAGCCAGTGAATCACCCAATGGAAATTATGGTGATGCACTTAATTACCCGCAGAACGTTGACGGACTTGGAACCTGCTGTGGTTTCCATCAGCCGAACACAGAACCTTGTAAATGCTTTCAAGACGGATGCCAATGGTCTTCCTTTGCTGGATACTTATAATGATTCCAATTTCAAGAATGACATGGGCATTGGTTCGGATGAGAATTTTGTACCGGATGATGTACAGACTGTTGACCCACGCCTTGATTTTACTGTAGGACGTCGTGGTATTCCATTCCTTGATTGGGGTATTATGCGAGGCAAAGCATGGATCCGTGACCAGGGTAATGCAGGTCCCTATGTATACAAGAAAAACATGTTCAAGAAATCGGAAGCTGGTACTTATTCCACCACTACCGGTTGGGCAACAGGTATAAATGCAAATAATTATCGTGCATACCGCCTTGCTCATGTATTGCTGTGGAGAGCTGAGGTAGCTGTTGAAGAAGGTGATCTGGCTAAGGCTACCGAACTGGTAAATATGATCCGTGTACGTGCAGCCCATAAAGTGGTTATGGGAAAATGCACTACCTATGTATTAACCAGTCAGGATGGTCTGACAGTTGATTTCAATCAGCCGGCTGCTAATTATCTGGTAAGCCCGTATCCTACATTCGCCAGATGCAGATTATGCCAGGAAAGCTGTTCGCATGGAAGAACGTCTTGAATTTGGTATGGAAGGTCATCGTTTCTTTGACCTCGTTCGCTGGGGTATAGTTGATGAGGTGATAAATGCCTATATGGATAAGGACAGAGAATTCAGGTCCTTATTCGGAGGTGCTTCACCGAAGTCCTTCACTCCGAACAAGAATGAATATGCTCCGATTCCGATCACACAGATTGAATTGGAAAACACTACTGAAGAAATTCTTACCCAGAACCCGGGATACTAATTCCAGGATTGATATAACTGAAACCTCCCCGCCTTTTGGCGGGGAGGTTTTTTTTTAAACTGTCCTGTAGCGTTTATTATTTGGATTTACTTATATTTATGCGATATCAACTGTAATTCCATCGAATTTACTTACATAAAATGAAAAAGAGATTCCTAAGCTTTTGTACTTTCCTGTTTCTGGTTTTATTTGGATATTCCCAGCAAAATTATCTTCCTGGTATTATTGTCAAACTCAAAGGGGATACCCTGCGTGGTTTCATTAATTATCAGAATTCAGAAAAGAATCCACTGAATATTTATTTTAGAAGTGATATGAATCATGAGCCGGATATTTTTTCACCACAGGAGGTTCAATCATTTATGGTTGCCAATGAAATTTACATATCAGCAACAGTATCTATTAATGAAGGCTTCTACGGAACCCAGGAGTTAGGGAATTCGCCTGAAATTGTACTCCAAACCGGGACTGTATTTCTTCAGGTCCTCGTAAAAGGAAACAAAAGCCTGTATTATCTGAAGGATAGTAAAGGACGTGAACAATTCTATGTTGAACTTGATTCACGCTATGAACTATTGATCTATCACAAATACCTGAAGAATCTCACCAATAGCGGTGATATTGCCGGAGCCAATACAATTACGGAGGACAAGCGGTACATTGGTCAATTGTCTTATTACCTGTCAGATTGCCCGAAAATTCAATCCAGCCTGCGAAATCTTAAATTAAGCAAACAAAACATGGTTAAATTGTTCAGGCAATATTATGAATGCATGAATGCAAATGCTGAGTATGAAAAGAAGTCTGATGAAACAAAAGCCGATTTCGGTGCTATTGGCGGATTGTCATCTAACAAGTTTGAAATTCAAAGCAGAAGAAGGCAGTTTTGATGAGCTTGTCAATTCCGATTTTCCTGTTTCACCCGGTGTGGCGTTTGGAGTTTACTACAATAAAAAGTTATCCCGCAACCTGGGAAGGTTTTCCCTGCACAATGAACTCTTTTTTTCGAACTATAAAACGGAGGCCTTTTATAAGGTGGTAGTCAATGAAAACCGGTATGTTAATAACAATATAACCTTCGGTGGAATTTTTATAAAGATGAATAATATGTTACAATATAGTTTTCCGGTCAAAAGCTGTCTCCCTGTTTGATGAGATTGGGCATATCAAACGGATGGAATCTCTCCGAGATAAATCAAAATGATAGTTGAATCCGTTTTCTATTCCACAACAACCACAAAAACTATTCCGGCTATCGAGGGGACCAGGAAATATGCCTTTGGTATTCTAGGGGGAATCGGTGGATAGTTATAAACGTATTTCACTGGATATTAAGGTATGAACAAAATAGTGGTATGTCTGATATGCCAGCATTGTCTTCCCCGGTTGGTGTATTTTACCTGATGGTGGGGTACAGGTTTTAGAATAGGCTGTTAGGCTGTAGGCTGTTAGGCTGCTAGGCTAGGCTGAATCCCGCAGGCTGCTTGACTGCACGAATCGCAGAACTGCACAACTGCACGAGTGGAAGACATTCTTTTTCTACCGACAGACAATCCCTGACGGGATTGCAAACCTGCAAAACTGCAGAACTCCTGTCCCTCGTCCCTTGTCCCTCGTCACTTCCTCCACAATTCTTTTCATCTCCGCATACTGTTCTTCCATGCTGAACAATAGCTTCATCTGCGCCCTGGCGCGTTGCAGGTTATGGGTGGGATGATGAATGCGGTAATAGGTATCGCCATTCAGGTAATCAGTAAGAAAGCGAAGTACCTGCATGTAGGTCATGATCCGGGCTGACAGGGCCAGGTATTCTTTTTCCGTAGCATTAAGCATGGTTCCGGTCATCTTAAGGAATCCTTCGGCGAATGCTCTGAAAGTACCGGATATTCATTGATACATTGTCAAGATCGGGATCATCCTCTTCTCCTGTGTTTGTGAATGTCCGGATGGCATCCCCAAAATCATCATGCACATATCCGGGCATTACGGTGTCCAGGTCAATCACGCACAAGGCCTGCTCATCGGCAGAATACAAAACATTATTTATTTTGGTGTCATGATGTACAATGCGGAGAGGGATCCTTCCTTCCGATCCCAGTTTCCGGATGATCCTCATTTCATCCTGGCGTGTCTTTAACATGTTTATTTCGGAATCGGTTTCCCGGATTCGGGACCGGACCCCGTTGGACAGGGCATCATTGAACTGCTGCAATCGCCAGTCAAGATTGTGAAAATCCGGTATTGTATCTTTAATTCGTGACACCGGCAGATCAGACAAATCAGACAGGAACTTTCCGAATGCCTTTCCACCTTCAAATACCTGGTGCTCATTTACGGCCCTGTCAAACGACTTATGGTCAGGAATAAAAATAAAACACCGCCAAACCTGGTTTTTACTGTCAATGTATTTATGATTTCCATCAATAGTTTGAACAGGATGCAATACCCGTCGTTTTAAATCCGTTTCACCCTCCCTCCTAAGTTTGTTGAGTATGTGCGAGGTAATAAGTGCAATATTCTGTGTAACGGCATCAGGATCGCGGAACACATTGGTATTGATCAGCTGAATGATATAATCATCATCCCGGGCAGATTCTGTTTTAATATAATAAGTCTGGTGAATATGTCCTGAACCGAAGGCCGATACCTCCGCCACTTTTCCGTCCAGTTTGAACTGATCTGCAATTTTAGAAACAAGTTCCATACAAATAGTTAAAATAAGATAAACTAATAAAAAGCCCGGCGTCGTTGCCGGGCTAAACAGCAGACATACAATTTAGTATGCTGCAAAGGGCTCTAAGCCCAAAGTTTCTGCATAGACCACTTCAGGGTCTGCGATATGCTAATATGTATGATTAAAATTAGCACAAATCAGGGGGAAATGCAAGTTTTTTATGTTAAAATATTCCCCATATATTCCCTGGCCAGTTTAACCTGTTCGTGTACAAATTCAATGCCTGCCGGGGTATGATCAGCATGCAGGACAGGGTGACATAATTCATACGTAAAATAGCCATTATAGCCAATCTCATTCATTAACCCGATATAATGTGCATAATCGGGCAGGGGTTCGCCAAAATGATATTCCAGTACTCTTTGCTGAACCTTGCCATTATTATCCCTGAAATATTCACCACCATAATGGGAGTGAACCTGTAAATTACCCACCGTGCGAACTGCGTTTTCAACATACTCCTTATCCAGTTTTTCCATGATGGGCAGATCAAGACATACCTTGAGCCAGGGTGAATTTACTTCCTTCACCAGGTCATACGTGTCTTTCCAGTGACGGATCAACGGGCCATGATTCTGAAGGACCATGACCACACCAAATTCTTCGCCCATTTTAGCAGCTTCTGTAAGACATTGTTTTACATAATTCCACCGGTCCAGATGCGTCGCGTAGGGATATTGGGTCATAAAGGAATAATAACCGTAATGATCCTGCACCAGGTCGTAGGTTCCAACTCCTTCATGGATGGGTATGCCGCACCAGGCGGCAAATAACCTTACGACCTTTGCTCCCAGATCCTTTGCCAGCCGGGCGGTTTCCCTTACCATTAGAAGCTGGCATTCGCGTTGTTCGGACAAGGGACTTGAAAAATCATTGTTTGCGGCCACACAGGGTATTTCCAGTCCCAGTTTTGCCAGGGTGTTTTTCATTTCATCCCTTTTGCGCTGATCCAGATCCAGCGGATTTCCCATGGGACGCTTGTTATCGAGTTCAACGCCATCAAAACCAGCTTCTTTTGCATACCTGGCCATATCATCGAAAGTTGAAGCACCCCCTTTATACCATATACCTCCATAGGTGATGCTATAGAGGCCAAGCTTAATTTTTCCTGCTTTTGCTGATTTAGCATTTTTGGCGGGTTCAGCTTTTGCGGTTGAGTTCACACCGCTCAATACAGCTGCACCTGCAGCTACACCGGAGGTTTCAAGAAATTTTCTGCGATTCATGGAAAGGTTTTTATTTGGTTAAATAAATTAAGATCCCATTTAGAATGTATACCGGCGGAATTGCAAATTCCGCCGAGCACCGGAAACTGAAAACCGGGAACTGCAAATGCCGTCAATCCACTATTTCTTTTCGAAGGCGGCGTCAAATGCGAGTCCCGATGGTTTGAAATCAATGCTTCTCACAAATTCGCATGATTCGGCAGCACCTTCTTCCCTGTCCATGTCGGAGTCTTCCCATTCAACCGACAAGGGTCCCTTGTAATGAATTGAATTCAGGGCCCGGATAATTTCTTCAAACTGTATATCTCCGCGTCCGAGGCTTCTGAAATTCCAGTTCCTCCGGGGATCACCAAACGCAACATGTCCTCCGAAAACGCCAATATCCCCGGGTGTATCTTTCCAGTAGGCATCTTTCATATGAACATGAAAGATCTTTTCCCTGAACCGGTAAATGAATTCAACATAATCAACTCCCTGGTAGCCCAGGTGACTGGGATCATAATTAAAACCAAAGGAAGGATGATAATTAAGCGCTTTCAGAGCACGTTCAGCAGAAGCAATGTCAAAAGCGATTTCGGTGGGATGAACTTCCAGGGCGAATTTCACACCCAGCTTTTTGTATTCATCCAGGATAGGTTTCCATCTTCGTGCAAAATCTTCATATCCCTTATCAATCATTTCCTGGGACACAGGCGGGAACGAATAGATATAAGGCCATATTGAACTTCCGGTAAATCCGTTGACGATTTTTACTCCCAGCCTTTTGGCTGCATGGGCAGTGGCAATCACTTCCTTTGCCGCACGCTGCCTTACGCCTTCAGGATCACCATCTCCCCAGATGTAGGCAGGCAAAATACTTTTGTGACGCTCATCAATCTGATCACAAACTGCCTGTCCGACCAGGTGAGTAGAAATGGCATACAATTTTAGTCCGTATCTTGCCAGCAGTTTTTTACGGCCTTCACAATAGGCGGCATCCGCTTTGTCGATTTCCATATGGTTACCCCAGCAGGCCAGTTCCAAGACCATCATATTCGAATTCGCGGGCCTTACGGCATACGGTTTCAATGTCAAGATCGGCCCATTGGCCGGTGAATAAGGTTACAGGACGCATGATTCTTTCTGTTTAGTTAGTATTTTAATAATATAAGGATCATCCTTTATAATTAGAATTCATAAAGTTCTGCAGTTCTGCAGTTCTGCAGTAATCCCGTCAGGGATTGTCGTGGCAGAGTCAGTGCAGTTCGCAGGTAAATCTGTCAGGATGCTGTCGATAGAATCCAGAATCAGCCTGAACCCCATAACCCCTGCAGCACACCTAACCTTCCTACTCCACAAACTTCACCCACTTTTTCCGTCATCATACCCGGCCTTAACAACCGTTTCGATAAACTGCATGCCCCTGAACTCCATCCTCAATACCCGGAAAATCAAGCCATTCCGGTTCGGGTTTTTTGTTTTCAAGCTTAGCGCGTACAGTGAGTGAAAAATTCCTGTAGATATTTGCAAATGCCTCCAGGTATCCCTCCGGATGTCCGGCAGGTGTGCGGGAATTATGCTTTGGATACCTGGCTCATGTATCCCTGGCCAGTTCTGACCATTTCAACCGGTCTGTCTGTCCATTTCAGCCAGAGCGTATTGGGTTCATGCTGTGCCCATTCCAGTCCGCCTTTTGTGCCATACATGCGGATCTTAAGCGCGTTTTCCTCTCCTGCAGCAATCTGCGATGCCATGAGTACACCACGTGCCCCGTTGTCAAAGCGGATCAATGCGGCTCCGTCATCATCCAGCAACCGGCCGGGAACAAACACGTTCAGTTCTGCACATAGTTCAATGGCCTTTAACCCGGAAATATATTCTGCCAGATGGAAGGCATGAGTGCCGATATCTCCCATACAGCCGGCTTTGCCCGACCGTTTCGGATCGGTTCTCCATGAAGCCTGTGCATTGCCTGCATCTTCAACTTTTGACTTGAAAGCCATCCTTGCGGATATTCAACATAAATTTTACGCAGTGCACCCAGATCTCCCCTTTTTACCCTTTCACGGGCTTCCTTCACTGCAGGATATCCCGAATAGGTATGTGTAAGGGCCAGTGTTAAACCGGTCTCCTTTACTTTGGCAGCCAGGGTTTTTGCTTCATCGAGGGTAAAGGTGACAGGTTTATCTACGACCACATGAAATCCGCGTTCCAGGGCCATCATGGCCGGTTCAAAGTGCGCATGATTGGGGGTGACAATGGTGACAAAGTCCATTCTTTCACTGGCGGGAAGCTGAACCTCGTGTTCAAACATATCGCGGTAGGTTTTGTACACCCGGTTGTCGGGCAGAAAATAAGATTTTCCGGAGGAAAGTGATTTTTCCGGATCAATACTAAAACAGCCGCATACCAGTTCTATCTGCCCATCCATAAAGGCTGCCAAACGGTGAATGCTGCCGATAAAGGCATCACTGCCTCCACCCACCATGCCCATTCTGAGTTTTCGGTTTATCATTGTTAAGATTAAATTTTATATGATTATTGAATATGTTAATCTGCACCCTATAGTTCAAATATAATGAATCAACAGGGCTATATCAAAGAAACACGGTGAAATATTGCAGACCCTGAAGTTACTTCAGTGATACAAAATATTCAGCATTCTTGACTATACTGAATCATATGTTTCGTAAATTGAGTTCTGATTAAATAAGAGCGCAATTGTAAACCGGATTTTGAACTGGCAGATTCTATATCTTTATGCGTTGGGGAATGAAAAACCATAAAAGATCGGACAGATTTTCGGGAAATTCCATTATCTCACTTATTCTTATGCGTTTTGACCTCTTTTCCCGGATTTTCGACAGGCTGGAAGTCTCAGCAAATTGATCATGGCTGGAAACTCAGGCAAATTGCTGTACAGGAACGATTATCAGAATCAGTCTTAAAAGACTGCGAAAAAATGGAAGGAACAGATTGGTTATCAATTTCCGCGATGCCTGCCATGGTTCACGACATCCTAATTGATCATAATTTAATTGAACAACCCTGGTTACCTGATAAAGCCGAATCCTGTAAATGGGTAGCTGAAGCGGATTGGCTCTATGCCGTCAATTTCAAGGCAGAACAAACGCCCTCGAGCTTTTTGAGTTTTCTCGGACTCGACACCAATGTCGACATTTATCTCAACGGCAAGCTGATTGGATCAAACAGCAATATGTACCTCCCTGTTCGTATTGAGGTAACGAATCAGCTCAAACCAGACAATTCGTTGGTGATCCACTTTCATTCTGTTTTTAAACAAGTAGACGGTAAAGTTGAAATTGTTAATGAATTCCGGGGAAGTGAGGTTCGTCGTTCAACTCATAATTACGATAATTACCTCGGTGCAAATCCATACCTGTCACGCGTTGGGGTTTACGATGGCATCTTTTTGGAATCCACAGGCGGAAATGAATTAACGGAAGTAGTGATCGGCGCCTCGTTAAATAACGAGTTGACAGAAGGCAACGTGGAGATTGATGTGGCCGGCAAAAGCAGGATCAAAAACAGTTCGGTTCGATTAATCATTTATGACCCGGATAAAAAAATTATTGCCCGGGAAATGCTGCCTGTTGTTACCGGAAATGGGAAATTCAGCCTGAAAACACGATTGTCGGTTCAAAATCCTGACCTTTGGTGGCCGCGCGGGACAAGGTAATCAACCATTGTACCGGGTTGAGGTGTCTTTGGTATCCCAAAATCAGCAGCTTGAAGTGATAAATAAGAAGGTAGGTTTTCGTGAAATCAAGCAAAACAACCATTTGCATTTTGTGATAAACCATAAACCCATCATGCTTTTAGGTGCCAACTTTGTTACACCTCACTGGCATACTGCAGTTTGGGATCAGCAACGTGTTGAAGAGCTTTTCAGGATGAGCGCAAATGCCAATTTCAATACCTTGCGCACCTGGGCGGATGTGGAAGCCCCCAGGGATGCTTTTTACGAAATGGCCGACAGCCTGGGTTTCCTGGTTTGGAACGATTTTCCGCAGCTCTACCAGGGTTGGAAACTGCCCAATATAGCCCCTTCAGAGAAATCGCGTCAACGTATTTTAAATGAAACGGCTTATTGGGTGAAGAAGCTGAAACATCACCCCTCCATATTTATTTGGTGTGGCGGTAATGAGGAACCCCTTTGGAACGATCCGGAATTCAATGGATTCGATGACCGTGGACCCTGGGCTTTTGAAGCCGTGGCAAAAGAGGTTGGTCTGATTTGTGAACAATTGGATCCAAACCGTCCTTATATTCCTACATCTCCATACAATACCACTTTTTACAACGACCCTGCTTCGGAAACCCACGGATATACCCACTTGTGGTTTATGCCAGGATACAAATACATCAACTTTGCCAGTGAAGATACCCGAATTGCGGCTCCAACACTCAACAGTTTAAAAAAGATGATCGCACCCGAAGATCTTTGGCCTGAAAACTATATTCCGCAAATCACTCCCGAAAACAGGGTTCCTTATCCCAAAACATGGTTAAAATATGCCGGCGAAGGAAGTTCATTTCGTAAAACCGGACCCATTGAACAATTTTACGATCCTACCGATGCGGCATCTGTTGTACAACGAATGGGGATGGCTGAATGTATTTATTACCAGCAAACCATTGAACGCCAGCGGAGAGGACGATCGGCAGAAGATACCTCCGGAAACCGGAGCTGCGGAGGTTACCTCGTATGGAAACTCAATGATTCATGGCCTCAGATTTACAGTGCGAAAATCGACTATTTCATGGAGCCTTACCATGCTTACTATGCCATCCGAAGGGCTTTTGAACCGGTGATTCTTTCGTTTGAAATTGATAATTACATATGGCTATGGGCTGTAAACGACTCGCCAGACACAGTAGAAGGGACAATAAATATTCAGCTTTTCCATCTCGAACGGAATGAAGTGCACAAAGAGATTAAACGTAAGGTTACTTTGCCACCCGGTGAATCGAAAGTGGTTGTCAGGCTGGATGAAGCGGGAATCGGACTTTTCCGCCGTGAACATATTCTTTCAGCAACCCTCGCAACACCTGATGGAAAGATTTTAACAAGAACAACAGCGCTAACCGATATAGAACGGCACATTAATTTTCCTGACGCAACACTGAACATTCAGGTAAAGGAAGGAACCCTGGTAATTACTTCGGATAAATTTGCACATACGGTAGTCCTCGAAGGTGATGATAATGGAGAAAAGCTGGGCTGGTTTTTCGAAGATAACTATTTTGATGTGATGCCAGGTGAAACCAAGGTGGTAAAAATATTGGGGAATCATACATCGGGCAGGATAACGGCCAGGCCCTGGTATTCAAAAAATGGTGGAACAGTAGATTGGAAGCATTCGGACAACCAATTAAACAATAATGGCGATTTGCAGCCGGACGGACAAGCAAAGGTTCAACTTTGAATTGAACAGGCTGAAAGAAACAACCTGAAGGATCAAGTATTTTGTTTATAACTAACTAAAAATCAATATTATGAAAAGAATTGTACTATTGTTTATCTCCATTATTGTACTTTGTGGAATTTATTTAAATGCACAAGTATCAAAAGCCCCGGAAGGGTTTACTTCACTTTTTAATGGAAAAGATCTGACCAACTGGAAAATACCCGAAGGGGATAACGGGCATTGGAAGGTATTGAACGGTGTCATCGACTATGATGCGCTCAGTGAAGCGAAAATGGACAAAAACCTGTGGTCTGTAACTCAATACAAGGATTTTATACTTTATGTTGATTTCAGGATCAAATCTACACCGTATAAGAACCCGAATGTTCCTATTATTCTTCCTTCGGGATTGCATAAGCTGGATGAAAACGGCAAAGAAATCACCATGGTGGTTCCTGATTCCGATTCCGGAATTTTATTGCGCGGCAATAGCAAATCACAGGTAAACATCTGGTGCTGGCCTATCGGCTGTGGGGAAGTTTATGGATACCGTATGGATGAAAAGATGCCTGCTGAAGTCCGGCGTGCTGTTACTCCTAAAACCAATGCCGACCACAATATAGGGGAATGGAATACATTTAAAATTACGGTGAAAGGAAATGTGCTGAACGTGGAAGAAAATGGAATTGTGGTAATTGAGAATGCAACACTGCCGGGTTTGCCCGACATAGGTTCCATCGGGCTTCAGCATCACGGCAGCCAGGAAAACGGAGTATGGACAGGCCCTCCGGCACTCGTACAGTTCAGGAATATCTATATTAAGGAACTCTGAGAATAGTGACAAGTGACGAGTGACAAGTGACGAGGAAGTTCTGCGGTTCTGCGGTTCTGCAGTTCTGCGGTCATGCAGTCTTGCCGGTCCTGAAGCCTGAAGCCTAACAGCCTATCAGCCTCTCACTATCAACTAACAACAAACAACTAACAACAACCAACAATCAACTAATATCATGAAAAGACGAAATTTCCTTTCTACCACCGCTGCTGCTGCCGGGATTACGATTATTCCAAGGCATGTTCTGGGAGGCATTGGCTATATTGCCCCCAGTGATAAACTGAATGTGGCCTGTATCGGAACAGGCACACAGGGAACACGGGTGATGCTGGAATTACTGAAACTCCCCGATTTGCAGGTTGTATCCGTTGCAGATCCTGTTAAAGAGGATACCCGCTACCAGAATTGGGGCGAAAATGAATTGCGTGATGGAATCCGGGAAGCTATTAACGAACCCAAATGGGGAGAAGGAATAAAGGGATGCCGGGCTGGCCGGGAACCGGCCAGGGAGATTGTGGATACCTGGTATGGCAAACAGAAGGGCATGACTTTTAAGGCCTGTACTTCATACGAAGATTTTCGGGAGCTTCTTGAAAAAGAAACCGGGATTGACGGGGTTATTGTTTGTCCGCCCGATCACCAGCATGCCTATGTATCTTTAAAATCGATGGCCAAAGGAAAACATGTCTTCTGCCAGAAGCCGATGACAAATGCCGTATATGAAGCCAGGCTAATGGCAGATGCATCCAAAAAGACCAGGCTGGCAACCCAGGTTGCTACCGGCAATGCATCTTCACCGGATGTTGACCTTTTATGCGAGATGATATGGAGCGGGGCGATCGGACCGGTAAGGGAGGTTTACAACTGGTCGAACCGGCCTGTATGGCAATCCGGATATACCGCATTGCCCCCGGAAGATAAACTGCCCAAAGGATTTAACTGGGATCTGTGGCTTGGTCGGGCAGCTGAACGGCCATTCAGCTACGGGTATGCTCATACAGTCTTCAGATCATGGTATGATTTCGGAACCGGCGCACTGGGTGATATGGGTTGTTATTCCTTTGCTGCCATTTACAGGGCACTAAAATTGGGTGATGTGAGTACTGTTGAGGCATCGGGGAATACAGCCGTAACTGTACTGAACGGCAATCCTGCCCCTTTGCCCTATGTATCCCATCCCCATGCAATGAATGCCCATTTCTCCTTCCCGGCCAGGGCCGGAATGCCACCTGTTGAACTTTACTGGTCGGACGGCGGGATCAAACCTCCACGTCCCAAAGAACTGGAAGAAGGAGCGGACCTGGATGGTGATGGATTACTGTTTGTCGGTGATTATGGCAAGATCCTTTGTGAATTTCATGGCGGGAGTCCAAAACTTATCCCCGCATCAAGACAAAAGGATTTTGTGAAACCACCTGAAATGATCGAAAGATCCAAGGGACATTATGAGGACTGGATAGCCGCCTGCCGTGGTGGAAAACCCGCCCGCTGTCCGTTTGAATCGGCTGCACCGATTACGGAAGCCCTGAATCTTGGCATTATTGCCATGCGAACAGGCAAAAAGCTGACCTGGGATCCGGTGAACATGAAAACCAACAACGAAGAGGCCAATAAGCTGTTGAAACCAAGCTATCGGGCTGGTTGGGAGATATAGGGAGAGTGGGAGAGTGGGAGAGTGGGAGAGAGGGAGTAGTGGGAGAGGTGAGAGGTTTTGCAGTTTTGCGGTTATGCAGTTTTGCGCGTTTGCACGACTGCAAGACTGCATGACTGCACGTTCTACAATAATAAATGCCCTACGGGCATAAAGAATTCATATTGTTTAACCGGGGAATATTCAGATAAATCATCCAGACTTTTTTGCCTGCATCGAAATCAGCGAACCAGATTGATGATTCATAACCCTGGTATTTGTTCCATGAAACATCCGGACTGGAACTAAAAAAGAACATCAGTGTAGGACAAAAATTTTCATCTTTAGCATCCGTCTCAATTGTAAGATAGGGTGATGGTGGAGAGGAAATATTTGGATAGCTGATGGTTGCCTTTATTAGAGCCGGCATTTTGAAATTCCCCGCTTCTGTGCCAAGCTCCACCTGGTTTATTCTGACCGTATCATAGCCAAAAAGCCGGACATTGCATCTTGTGTATGTTCCATATCCTTCTTTTGAATATTCCACACAATATGTTCCATTACCAAGCCTGTCAATTAGAAAATCCCCCCCGTTGGTACCCTCAATTGTTTTGCTGCCGTAAGGCCCCCTGGCTGTAATATTGAACTTTCCATTATCGGCACCATCCGAATACCAGTATACATTTCCCGTGATCACGCTGTTGGTGGTCAGTGGTTTAGGGTCTTTCTCGCAAGATTGCAGAAATAAAACCAATGCCATGAAAAACAAAATGTTACGGGACAACATAGCTGTATTCATCGGATAAAGGACCCAGGTTTGGAAAAACAGTTTCATGCAGAAAATAATCAAAATAGGAGGTGATACCATATATATAATTACCGGAATAATAAACACCACCCCCATCGACTCCGCCGATTAGTATACTGGCTTTATATTTCAATTCCTTACCCGAAACAAATATTTTTTCAAGTCCTGCAATATCTCCCTTGTATACATCCTGGGTTTTGTGCAAATACACCACCGTGGAATATTCTGCATCGCTGATATCAAAACCTTCAGACGTCGAAAAATAAACCATTAAGGTATAATAATAATAGGACGGATCATGTCCATGAAAATCAAGTACGGCTTTGAGCGAATCACTTTCAAATGAAAGATAGGTGATGGTTGAGGTAATTGTTTGATAAAGAAAAAAAGCATACATATTATAATCATAATATGCCTGACCCAGGAGTGTCGGTTGTCCCCCGAGATGTTGAATACCAAACTGTTTCATGGTGCCGAATCCTTCCTTTTCCATATCGATTTCATATGTCCCTGCGTGAAGTCCCTTAAATTCGAATCTTCCGTTTATATCGGTTTTTGTGGTATAATGTCCGATTCCAAGGGCTGTTACAAGCACATTGTCATGTTTTTCAAGCAAATTATTATATTCATCAAACGTGTAAACATAGCCCACCATGTTTCCTGTGAGATCAGGTTGGGTGATGGTGTTTTTACATCCTGTAATACTGAGGGTTAAAAGGATAGCTAATATGGATACCAGGTGTTTGGATTTCATGTTTCTAATATACAAAGAAAAATGGAAGAATGGAAAGATGGAGAGATGGAGAGATGGAGGGATGGAGGGATGGAGGGATGGAAAACTGTGAAAAACTAAAAGTGAAAAGATAAAACACCGAACGACTGCACGACTGCACGACTGCACGACTGCACGACTGCAAGATTTTTTCCGAATTCCGAATTTCAAATTCCGAACACCGAATACCGAACACCGAACACCGATCACCGAATACCGAACACCGATTACCGATCACTGTTCATATCAAACACCCTTACCCAATCAACATAATACTTCTGCGGGAAGATGGTGGTGTCAATTTCCCCGCCCCAGTCACCACCCACTGCGGTGTTAATAAGAAGGTAATACGGGTGCTGAAAAAGATCTTTCTTTACAGTGCTATCCGTTCTGAAATCAAAGAAATACTTGTTATCGACAAAAAATGACAACTTGTCTGCAGTCCGCTCCACGCCATAGACATGGAAATTCTCCGATGCATCATTGCACCGCGTGCTGTCGCCCTTTGAACGGTGTAATGCGGAATCGGATCGTGATGCATCCTGCCAGTGAAATGTTCCATAGATCACACCGGGCGTCCTGCCCAGGTATTCCATGATGTCGATTTCCCCGCAGGCAGGCCAGTCCACCTTATTAATATCTGTTCCCATCATCCACAGGGCAGGCCAGATCCCTTTTCCCTTGGGAAGCTTTGCGCGGATCTCAATTCTTGAGTTTACCGGAAATGAATCTTTCCCCAGCGTATTAATGCTGGCGGAAGTATAGGCAAAACCCTTGCCAGTTTTCCTTTCTTGATTCGATCACGAGCATGCCCTCTTCAACTCTTGCATTTTCAGATCGCATATAGGTATAATATTGTTTTTCATTATTTCTCTGATAACCGGTCTCATAAATCCAGTTCGTACTGTCGGGCAAACCGGTATAGTTGAATTCCTCCGACCAGATCAGCGCGTATTTTTTGGTTGTATCGGATGGGAAGATCAGGTCAGCTATTTCTTTTGATTTACAGGAAGTAAAGGCCAAACCGAAAAGGACAATCGCTATGGAGTATAATAACAGTCGCATATTATCATGATTTTTGAATGTATATTCAGCTTGATCAAACAGTTTGCTTTACCAATGGAATACAATTACGTTCGATGGTTTTCCAAGGGCCTTATCGCTAACCTCAAAATTGACTCCCTGTCCAAATGCACATGGATAAATTTTAAGATAAACAGAATCATAACCAGGCGGTTGTAAATAACCACGGGCATCGTAAAGGTCGCCATAAACAGCTGTTTTTACAGTTCCCAGATATGGCTGCCGGTCTGTAAGATAACCCAGAGCGTAACCCAGGCTATTATCCAGGCTGAAATCAGGTGTACTGCCGGAAACAGCCTTCAAATTATAAGCAAATGGCAAGGGATCATTAACAATAGGAATTATCGTGTCATTATTCACCTTTAGATAGACATTAAAATAGCCTGTTCCTCTTGATTCAAAACTGTAAATAGTGATCTGATAATCAGGTATTTCATACATCTTAAAATTGGCCACAGTGGTTTTGCCTCCTCCCAGATGATCAAAACAGGTGGAAACGTCTTCTTTGATATAATTATCCCTTTCCAGATCAACGCAATATTTGCCATACGGAAGATCTTTGAAATGAAACTCACCGTAAGAATCAGTTACTGTATCGCCGATATGGCTATCATCCTGGTATAAACCGACTTTAACCCCGGAGCAATCGGACATTTTAATATTTTCCTGGGAATACAGGGAAACAATGCCGGTTATTTCCCCCGACATTATTTCCTTTTCTTCTTTGCATCCGGTTATAAAAATAAACATCAGGAAACAAGGCAAAAGAATTTTCATAGTTTCTCGATTCAGGGCATAACAAAACTTATAACTTCAGAATGATTGTCCGGTTGAAGTGTGGTTAGCTGGATTCCCCCATAATAGTCATCGAAGTACCCATAACCCAATTCAAACTCACTACAAACATATGCGATCATATAAACTGTGGAACCGCTTTTAAAAGGAAGGTTGTCAGGATAAAAAGAAAGACGCTGACCTGCGCTTTCATCCTCGGTTGATTCCACTAATGTATTGAGATAGGAATAAGTCTTGTAACTTACTTTATTATTCACATCCATGAAAAATGCGAGATTATGATTTCGTTCCATCATGTTGGTTTGCAGACCAATATAATATGTCCCCCAATGTTCAAAATGCGGGTTTATCTCAATAAATCCCGGCACGTTGAAATTTTCAATTTTCTTAAACAGGTAAAAGTCCACAGGAACGCACTGTCATTTCCGAAGAGTTGCACACCATACTGGTGGCTTGTACCATATCCGTCTTTGGTATATTCCAGCGAATAGGTTCCGTTTCCGAGGCCCCTGATTGAATAGCGGCCCGAGTTATCCGTCATTGCGGTTTTGTTTCCGAATGGCCCCTTCGCGGTTACCTTAATGTTGTCGGAAGAATCATACATGCAGCATATATTTACATCGCCATTAATAACGCTGTTTGTAAACAGGGGATCCGGATCTTTTTTGCATGATGAAAAAAGGATCAGGGAAATCAAGCCGGGTAAAAGCTTAAAACTATTCCGTGATAACCATCGAAAATTGTGCCGATTCCATTCCTTCATTTGGATAAATGGTTTTATTATTTTCGATATCATAGTAATAATTTAATCCAACAAAGACCACATCTCTATACGCGCATTCCCGAATATTACTGCACAGGGTTGCTTTAAAATATACTGTATTTCCGGGCTGAAAAGGTGGCCTTACAAATGCTTTGAGAACATCATATCCTATATCGGCTGCAAATACACCCTTTTTATTTTCCAGAGTGTACTCGGTCAGAAAACTGGGCATCAGTTTTATCGAAACCAGGATTATTCGAAAAATAACAAAGGATTGATATCTTTTCGGGAGGTGTCTGGATAAAGTTAAGATCGGCGTATATCGAATCATTTTCAATCCTGAGATTAACAATTTGGGTTGTCGGCATTTTATACAGGAAGATTGCCGTTCCATATGAGTAATTAATCTGGCCTTTTGCTCCCAGAATTGTCGGACTTCCGCCCAGGTGCTGGATCCCAAATTGCTTCATGGATCCAAAACCCGACTTATCAAAATCAAGTTCATAGGTTCCTGCCGGAATGCCCTTGAGCTCAAATCTTCCGTTTTGGTCTGTATGGGTAGAATACCGCCCCTGGCCAAGAGCTGTTACAATAACCTTTTCGTGATTATCCAGTAAGCCGCCAAATTCATCAAACGTTAATACATAGCCAACCAGGTTGCCCTCCAGATCCGGTTGAGTTATTGTATTTTTACATCCTGAAAGACTGAGGATGATCAGGAAAGCTAATACAGATACCAGGTGTTTGGGTTTCATGTAACCAATATACAAAAATAACTGACTGGTGATACAGGATACTGGATTTTAGATGCTGGATACTGGATACTGGATACTGGATACTGGATGCTGGATGCTGGATGCTGGATGCTGGTTTATCCAGTATCAAATATCCAGTATCAAATATGGTTTCCGAATACTGAATACTGAATACCGAATACTGACTAATGACTACCGACTACCGACTACCGATCATGGATAACCACTCACCGGTTCCCCACAAGTTCACTGTAATTAAATTCAATTGCATTTGCAGAGGGCGGTCCCAAAGCCTCGGGAAGATATTCATGTATCCAGTAACCCTGGCCCATGGCCAGCGGATATAATCTCAGGTAAAAAATCCCGGTACGCAGTACGGCATCATTTTCCAGATCCCAGATATTCATTCGAACAACAGTCCGCATTTTTTTTGGGTAGAAATGATAATCCGTATCTGTAAGATAGGCCTTACCTGCGGCAATGTTGTTGTCCTTGTTTACATCCGGAGTGGCACCGGCAAATGCCCTTACGATATATCCGTAATCTGAAGGAGGTAAGATCGTATCCCCGTTGAATTTAACATAAATGGAAAAGAAATAATTTCCTGTATCATAGGAAATACTATCAATGCTTAATAAATAGGTTGGAATCTCATATACCTGGTAATTTGCCATTGTTGGACTAAATCCCCCGATATGATGAATCACAGGTTGATCCCAATCGGGTACATATCCTTCTTTTTCAGGATCAATTCTGTATTTGCCATACGGTAATGCATCAAAGTTATATTTTCCTTTTGCGTCCGTTATTTTAGTGTCAATAAGTGATGAGTCCTTATACAGCTTAACTTCAACTCCTGACAGGTCGTTTAAAAGAACCGCCGATTGGTCAAGAACAGTTATAAACCCGGATATGGATCCTTTAATAATTTCGTTATCGGGTTGACAACCGGAACAGAGTATAAAAGAAGCTAAAAATATGAGAATGCTTTTCATTTTGAATATCAAGGCAAAATAAAACTGACGACATTGGTTGATTTCGATTTGTCAAGGGACGAATAGTCCGGAATACCCAGGTAGGTGTCAAGAAAACCATATCCGAATTCTTCATGGTTGCAGGGATAACCTTTTACATAAACCCTGGTCCCGCTTTTAAAAGGCATCCTTTCCAGGTCTAAATAAATTGTAAAAACATTTTTATCATTTAGGTGTGCATCCCAGGCCGGATAATTAAAACTATTCCGGTTCCATGCAACATCCTGATTTGTATCCAAAAAAAGCATCAGGTCAAGTCCGTAGACTGTTCCATCATTATTTACATTCGTTTCGATGCATACAGACATAATTAATGGAACATAGGCAGGATTATGTCCTATATAAGCTTTTAATAATTTGGGAACATAAGTACCTTTTTTCTCAAAAAGCAGAGTGCCACGGGCATACACTGTGTCGTCATCAAATACAGGGATGTTATATTCCCGTCTCGATCCATAACCGTCCATACTATAATCAATATAGTAGGTTCCATTGCCCAGTCTGTCAATAATAAAACTGCCGTCTGACTCCGCTGTTGTGCTTTTGCTTCCATAGGGACCATTGGCTGTTACTTTTATATTGACAGGTTTTCCGGAATAATTAGAATATAATCCTACACTTCCCCTGATAACACCATGAGTTGTCAGGGGATCAGGATCCTTTTCACAACCCTGGTTAAAAATGGTAAACAGAAACAGTCCTGTCAGCAAAAAGCTATTTCTGTAAAATAAATGAATATTGCTCAGATTCATTACCTAAATTGGGATAGATTATCGCGTTGGTTGATAAATCATTATAGGCGTCAATACCTAAGACGAAATTGCCCAGATATACTTCAATTGCTTGTCTTCTGTTTAGTTCACTTGCCCTGAAATAAACTTTCGCTCCATTCTCAAAATGGTCTGTGATATCATAAATTTTGCCTTTATACAGATTATTCTTCTTTTCAAGGAATACCTCATTAACTAATTGCGCTTCTGAAGTTTCAAATTCTTCATTGATTGAATAATATACCAAAAATGTCAGATAATTCGGTGCTGGTGTTGAGAAAACAAGATCTGCTGACAAAGTATCCTTATCCACGGATAAATCAGCAATTTTGATAGTTGGCATCCGGTAGATAAAAAAGGCTGAACCATTTCTTGCGGGATCATAACTTAATCCAAGCGTGGTAGGCTTACCGCCAAGGTGCTGAATTCCAAACTGTTTAAGAGAGCCAAAACCATCCTTTTCGAATTGTAAATCATAAGTTCCTGCAGGAAGACCATTAAATTCGAATCTCCCTTTCCTGTCGGTGTAAGTTGAATACTGAACGATTCCCATCGTAGTTACTTTTGCCTGGCTATGATCTTCCAGCAGTCCGGCATATTCATCAAAAGTGAAAACATAGCCAACCAGGCTGCCTGTCAGTTCAGGCTGGGTAACAGTATTCTCACAACCGGTCATACCAAGTACGACAAGTGCCATTATAAACAGAAATAATTGTCTGTATTTCATTTATCTATCTTACGAATATTATTATGATTTACGATTTACTAAATACCGACTACCGACTACCGAATACTGATTACTGATCACCGAACACTGATCACCGAACACTGATTACCGAATGCCGATTACGCAATACGGAATACCAATCACCGGATACGGAATTCCAAACACCGAATACCGAATACCGAATACCGATCACCGAATACCTAATACCGAATACCTAATATCGACCACCGTCAACACGGTAAAAATATATTTTGTTTAAAGTTCCCTTACCCTCATATTCCTGAAATAAATAGGTTTCCCGGCATGTTTGCCCTGCAAGCCAATCCGGCCTTGCGTAGCGAGCTGGGCAAAAGGTGTGCTTAGCCAGGAAGGGATCTCGCTGCCATCGGGATTGGTTTTGGCGCTTGTCCACAGATCCATGTTCATTTCATTTACCTTCATGCCGTTCAAGGAAACCTGGATGATCTTGCCTTTGCATGTTATAGTAAAATGGTTCCACTCTCCCGGTTTCTTTACCATGCTCATGGTTGGGGCCAGGTGTCCGAATATGGCGCCACACTGCCAGGTTTTCGGGCTTTCGGCCCATTCCTTGGCAAAATCATCGGCAATCTGGATTTCTACGGAATTCGGAATCCAGTTTTTTGTATCGGTACAATAAACGATCACCCCGCTATTGGTGCCTTCCGCAGTTTTGAATTCCAGGTCGATCTCAAAATTCTGGTAGTCTTTTTTTGTCCAGATACATTGATCCTCACTGGCAGTGAGAATACCGTCATTAAATGTCCATATTCCGGCCGGATATTCGGCATTGGACAGATCTTTTGTAAACAGGTCAGTCCATTTTTCACTTGCTTTCGGTTGCTGGGCATTCACAGCAATTAGCCAATTCAGGCCGAGGAGGATAGTTATCAGAAGCGCTTTTTTCATTTATTTTAGTATATATACGTAAATATAGTAAATTACCTTGAAAACCAATAGGAAAGGCAGTCGTGCAGTCGTGCAGTCAATTAAGTTCTGCGGTCAGGAGTCTTCGGAGTTATCGGGAGGATATTTTTACCAGGTAATTTCCAAAACGGTTAATTGATCTGGCAAACACATTTCCTGGTTCGCGGGAATGTTTGCCGGATGATTTTATCCCTTTTTGCATGGCGGTACCAAAAACCATATTACCGAGTTCGGCGATTCTTTTATCTCCGTCATTGCCGATTCGTTTGCGGAAATGGCTGAAATCACTAAAGTAAAACGGAGGTTTGTGCTGGAAATATACCTGGCCGCAAAAATGCTGCCAGTAAGGGTTTTCCAGCCATTGGACCAGGGCATTTTTGTCACTGTAACGGTAAACCTGTTTTAAAAGGATCAATCCAACCATGATCCGGACTGGAATGGATGGAGCTCCTTTGGTGCTGTAAAACCGGGAAAAATCTTTTTCAACTTCATCCCAGTTGATTCTCCTTGCCAGGTGGCATAATTCATGTCCCGGATCTATAAAATGTACCATGGGAACCTCGTTAAGGTTCAATTGCGGATTTTTGTCGGATTTGCCCAGCATTGTTTTGCCGTTTTAACAAATATACTGAAAAATAGGCAATTGGTAATCGGTTTTGCAGTCATGAAGTCATGCATTTTTGCAGTTCTTCGATTCCGCGATTCTGGGGTTCTGCAGTTCTGAGGTCTAGATGTCTTGCAGTCGGAAATCCTCGGAGCACATTAGCACATTGGCACATTAGCACATTGGCACATTAGCACATTTGCAAATTAGCAAATTAGCACATTGTTTTTCCCGAAGAGATGCCTTCGGCACAATGTTCATTTTACACTGTTCATTGATTTCCTTCACTGTTTCTCCCTCACAAGTGAATCTCCCTGTAACTTAAGTTGCACCAGGAACTGACATGAAGGGCATGGATTGGTGTCTAATTTTTTGGGAGTTGTATCTACCAGGGCGATCACTCTTTTGGAAGCTATTTCCTTTATCTCCATAGCCGCCGGAAAATCGTTTACAATCCGCAGGGAATCTGTATTCAGCAGAATAAGATGCCTGTCATATGCCAGGGATCCGGTTTTCTGGTAGCCATAGGTGACCACGGCATCCTGTGTATCATCATTGTCGAGTTTGCCGATAAAAATCTTATCCTCTTTGAAAATGGCGATCTCCTGATTACCCTGGATTCTATACAAGCCCTCATTCTCACTTATAATGGGTTCCCTGAACTTTTGTTTGAAATAATCTTTTACTACCTGCACTACCTCGGTTTTAGTGATTTTGGCATGGGATTGTACAGATGACTTTGCATTATCCTTTTTTCCATTACATGAACTGATTATCATGATGATAAGAATTAATGTACTGTAAATCAAGGTTTTCATATGAGAAAAAATTTTATAGTTTCAGGTTGCTAAAATTATTTAAAAGTACCTTAATTTCAGAAATAAAATTCATTTAAATAAAATGGTACATGACAATTGTCGTGTGCCATATTTTTCGGATTTGCTATCTTTATGCTAAAGGGACTAGGGACAGGGACGAGGGACGAGGGACGAGGAGTTTTGCAGTTTTGCAGTTTTGCAGTCATGCAGTCTTACAGTCTTACAGTCAGCTATAGTACTTTGGCAGTTGCACTTAGCAAATTGCACACATTAGCACATTAGCACATTAGCACATTAGCAAATTTTACATCACTTTCAGTCGATGCAGATAGTTCATATTTTCAAATTACGTACATTAAAACAGAAACAACATGTCCAAAATTACCCGTGAAGAAGCGCTGAATTATCATTCATGCGGGAGACCTGGTAAGATCGAAGTGATCCCAACCAAGCCCTATAATACCCAGTCTGATCTTTCCATGGCCTATACACCCGGGGTGGCTGAGCCATGCCTCGAAATTCAGAAAAACCCTGAAGATGCCTACTTATATACAGCAAAGTGCAATCTGGTGGCAGTGATATCGAATGGTACTGCAGTGCTGGGTTTGGGCGATATCGGGGCCCTGGCCGGAAAACCGGTTATGGAAGGGAAAGGGCTGTTATTTAAGATCTTTGCCGATGTGGATGTTTTTGATATTGAGGTGAATGAAAAGGATGTAGATAAACTGATTGCCACTATAAAAGCAATATCTCCCACTTTTGGAGGCATTAACCTGGAAGATATCAAAGCCCCTGAATGCTTTGAGGTGGAAGAGAGGCTAAAAATGGAACTGGATATCCCGGTATTTCATGATGACCAGCATGGTACCGCCATTATTTCAAGTGCCGGGCTGTTGAACTCTCTCGAGATTACCGGGAAAAAAATTGAAAATATCAAAGTGGTGATTAACGGAGCCGGGGCATCTGCTATTTCGTGTGCCCGCCTGTATAAAAAGCTCGGGGTGAGACCTGAACATATCATCATGGTCGACAGCCGGGGTGTACTTACTACAAGCCGCACGGACCTCAATAAATATAAACTTGAGTTTGCGCGGGATCTTCCCATCAAAACCCTGTCCGAGGCCCTGGTTGGTGCAGATATGTTCCTGGGATTGTCTGTTGGAAATATAATGTCAGGTGATATGCTGCGATCCATGGCCCCCGATCCTGTTGTTTTTGCCATGGCTAATCCCACCCCTGAAATATCCTATGAGGATGCAGTGGCTGCAAGGGCTGATGTGATCATTGCCACCGGAAGAAGCGATTATCCCAACCAGGTAAATAATGTATTGGGCTTTCCCTTTATATTCCGCGGAGCCCTGGATGTTCTGGCTAAAACGATCAATGAGGAAATGAAGCTGGCTGCTGTATATGCGCTGGCCGGTCTCACCAAGGAGGCAGTTCCTGAAAAGGTTAATTTAGCTTATAAAGTGCATAACCTCACCTTTGGGAGGGAATACATCATTCCCAAGCCACTCGATCCCCGCCTTATAACCCATGTTGCACCTGCCGTTGCAAAAGCAGCAATTGAAACCGGTGTGGCAAGAAAAATTATTACCGACTGGAAGGCATATGAAATAGAGCTCATGAAACGAATGGGTTTGTATGATAAACTCGTGGAAGATATCCGAAGCCGTGCCCGCCAGGATCCCAAAACCATATTATTTGCCGATGCAAATAATTTTAAGGTATTGAAAGCTGTTCAGGCTGTAATGAATGAAGGAATAGCCAAGCCTATCCTTTTGGGGAACGCAAATGAAATCCATCAGCTGGCACAGGAAAATACAATTGAGCTCAACGATTGTCCGATTGTCGACTTTCACAGTGCCGATGAGGAAGACCGAAGAAAACGGTATGCCCAGCTTCTTTTTAACAAAAGGAAGAGAAAGGGAATGACCTATGAAGAAGCGCTGGATATGATCCACGATCCGAACTATTTCGGGGTAATGATGGTGGAAGCCGGCGAGGCGGATGGATTCCTGGCCGGGTTTTCAACGCGGTATGCCAATACGATCAGGCCCGCCCTCCAGATTGCAGGTACCAATAACACACTCAGGCATATTGCCGGTATGTATATGGTGCTGACAAAGAATGGACCTTTCTTTTTTGCCGATACAACGGTAAATGTTAATCCTTCGGCCCGCATGCTGGCAGATACAACGCTGCTTACTGCCAATGAGGTTAGAAAATTCAACATTGTACCAAGGATTGCCATGCTTTCCTATTCCAATTTTGGTTCCAACAGGGACGAAAGCCCAAATAAGGTTCGGGAGGCAGTTGAGATTCTCCATCGTGATTATCCCGACCTGATTGTAGACGGGGAAATGCAAGCCAATTATGCCTTTAACAAAAAGCTGAGGATGGAGAAATTTTCTTTCAGTAAGCTCGCCGATATGGATGTGAACACTGTAATTTTTCCCGACCTGAACTCAGGCAACATAGCCTACAAGATGATGCAGGAATTGGGTGGCGCTGAGGTGATCGGACCCATTGTGACCGGTTTGCATAAACCAATCCAGGTGCTGCAAATGGCCAGCTCGGTAAGGGAAATTGTCAATATGGCGGCCATTACGGTAATCGATGCACAAACGTGTACGAAGGAGTTGATTGTTCTGAGAAGGGACAAGGGACAAGGGATGGGACAGGATGAGAAATAGAGATGAGAAATGAGAATGGAGATGCGGATGAGATCATCGTAGATGATGCATTATTGTAGAAAAATTATTGCCGAAATGTTCCATCCCCGTAGGGGAGATGATAATTGTACTACCCTGTTATTCAACCCCTGCAGGGTGTGTATATATTCAATTATCCTTTCTACAATAATTTATCCTCTACGAGGATTAAAGCGAGTACCAATACCATTCATTCATTGTCCCTTGTAGTTTTTTTTGTAATTTTCCCTCTTCCAAATCGTCTTATGGATAAAGCTTCCATGAAATATCGATATTTTTTACCATTACTATTGCTGGTTTGCTCACAGTTGGTATCCGGACAGAGTAAGAGCATCAGCCGCTTCAGGGCTGACCATCCTGAAAATTCAAATATGTTCTTTTATAGCAGCACCCTCAAAATGCTGAATACAGAAAATGTTCCCGGGTTTGCAGATCTTATTAAGGATATTGAAGAAATCAGGATTTTAAATTACGACAAGGAAAAGCAGCATCTGTCATCGGAATATATCACCGGCTTGAAAAAGGCACTGGCCAGCGAGGACTATAATAACCTGATGATGATGAATGAAAAAGGCAATGCGATTAACCTTTATAGCAGGGAAAAACACGGAAAGACCGTAGGCTTTGTGGCGGTTGTGGAGGATAAAGGATCACTGACACTGATCGACCTGGTTGGCAGTATTGATGTAAAAAAGTTTATGCAGCTGAAAAATAACCTGGATGCCAAAATAAATCAATCGACAAATTTATAGTACAAATACATACCCTCCTTGAACAACGTTGTTACTACTCAAAATCTTACCAAACATTACGGACATATCCGGGCTGTGGATAACCTTAACCTGGAAATTCCTGAAAAAAGCGTATTCGGTATACTGGGGCCCAATGGCAGTGGTAAGACTACCACGCTTGGCATGTTGCTTGATGTAATTCTTCCCACATCCGGAACCTATTCCTGGTTTGGAAACCAGTCGAATACGGAGAACCGCCGGCAGATAGGGTCCATCCTCGAAACCCCGTCGTTCTACCCCTATCTTTCTGCCGTTGACAATCTGAAAATCATTGCAGAAATTAAATCAGGTGGTTACGGCGCTATTGACGAGGTACTTACCCTGGTTGGTCTGTATGAAAGACGGCATTCCACATTCAGAACATTTTCCCTTGGAATGAAACAACGGCTGGCCCTGGCTTCCGCCTTATTATCCAATCCCCGGGTTATGATCCTGGATGAGCCTACGAATGGACTGGATCCCCGGGGCATTGCAGAAATACGGGATCTGATCCGGACAATTGCCGGCCAGGGGAAGACCATTATTCTGGCAAGCCATCTCCTGGATGAGGTACAGAAAGTCTGTTCCCATTTTGCAGTGCTCAATAAGGGCAAATTATTGTATTCGGGGCTGGTTAACGATGTGTCAGGGGATGAACAACGAATTGAGCTTTCAGCCGATGACATTAACCAGTTGTATTCCCTGCTTGAAAACTATCCGGGTAAAAAGAACCTGGAAGTAAAGGATAACAGAATCATCATTACCCTGCCGGGAGATACCTCTGTTACCCGGCTCAGCAGTTACATTTATCAGCAAGGCGTTGTTCCCACCCACCTTGTGGCATTACACAGATCACTTGAAAAGCAGTTTCTTGATATATTAAATGAATCCAAATGAGCAGACTGATTAAACTGGAATGGCTTAAGATCAGATCAAATGCCACTTTTTGGGTTCTTGTGGGTCTGCATATTGGAATAGTACTTCTGATCGTATTAAGCGGTAAGATATTTATCGGATCTCTTTCAATAAATGGAAACAATTTAAAAGACTTTGCCGGGATAAATAACATTCCTATTTACCAGTTTCCTGATATCTGGCATAATATTACCTATGTGGCAGGGTTTCTAAAATTCATTCTGGCCATTTATATGATCATTTCCATCACCAATGAAATTACCTACGATACCCTGAGACAAAACATTATGAACGGACTGAGCCGGGTTGATTTTATTATTTCAAAGCTCTTTCTCGTTTTTCTCCTTTCCTTAGGTTCAACCTTGTTTGTGTTTATCACCGGATTTTCATTAGGCATAAGTACTACCAGCGACCTGGTATTACATGATGTGATCAGGTATCTGGGATTTATCCCTGCTTATTTTCTGCAGTTAACTGCATATCTGATTTTCGCATTGCTTATCGGACTGTTGATCAGGAGGACGGGATTGGCCATGGGCTTGCTATTCCTGTATTCGCTCATTGTAGAACCGGTGCTTGGCTTGCGAATTCAAAATGAGGCGATAAAGGGTTTTCTGCCCATGAAGTCGATCAGCAACCTGATTCACATGCCCTTTGGCAAATACCTGTTGCGCGAGATACAGGATTACGTTACATTCAGGGAGATCTTTATTGTAATAGCCTATGTGTTCATCTTCATCTGGCTCATTTATCTCCTGCTCACGAAACGCGACCTGAAATAGCTTCCTGGTATAAATTCGCAAGTTTTTGCTCCTCATTTTCCCAGCACAGCTCAGCCGCCGCTTTTTTCAGGTTGATCTTCCAGTTCTGTATTTTTGCTTCATCACCCAGGATTTGTGTAAACAGGGCCGCCAGTTCGACGGGCGTTTTGGTATTGTTGATCATGCCAACGTCATATTGAAGTACCAGGGATTTCACTTCCGGCAGATCGGAAACAAGCACTGGCACACCTGCCTGTATGTAATCGAATACTTTGTTTGGAAGGGCAAATCGATAGTTCAGCCCCAGATCTTCTTCGAGTGAAATGCCCAGGTCGGCCTGAACAGTATAATCAAAAAGCTTTTCGGGAGATATCCTTCCTGTAAATGTGACCTTTTGGGTCAATCCCAGCGAACGGGCTAGTTCTTTCAGATGCTGTTTCCACATCACCCTGGCCAATGATCACCAGTTGAAGATCTTCGGTGTACTGCATGGCTTTGATCGCCATTTCAAGGCCCCTGCCCATATTAAGAACTCCCTGGTAAAGAATAATCTTTTCTGAATGTTTCCGTAAATTAAATGATGGCGTCGATTCTGTCGTCTTCCGGAAAGGAAGGTTACGGATCACTTCCATGTTAATATTATATTTCTTCCGGTACGCCTCAGCAATAGGCAAACTTACTGTACTCGAAAATTGAATATGGGGAAGGATCCGGGATTCGATTTCTTCCCATATCCTCCTGACAACCCTGCGGTTTTTAAGTTCCGGCACTTCTGTAAAATACTCATGGCTGTCGTAAACAACGACCGTGTTTTTTATTTTGGATGCCACATATACAGCCGGAAGTGTATCCAGGTCATTTGAAACCAATACATCGGCTTTCATAAAAAGGAGCCTGCAAAACAGCCGGATATTGTATTCTGCATAAAACAGCGGACCCTTATTGAAGATAAGGTTCATGCGAATGGCCTCAAAACGCGGATCGGAAACGAATTGTTTACCACGAAAACGCCGGCCGATAATGGTTATGCGGGCCCGCATATTATGTAAGGTGTGAGCGGTACGGATCACCCGCTGGTCGGTACTGATATCGTTTGTAACGGCAAGGATAATGTGCATGAGGCTATTAAAGGCATTTCGGAGCACTAAGTTAAAAATTCTTTTATTACTTCATGATTTCATGAAGGCATAGATTGTATATTTGTGAATCATAACCTTTAGAAAATGAGTATTATACAGGAGCATGTATCCTTATTGCCTTACAATACCTTTCATTTGGATGTTTCCGCAAGATATCTGGCTGAAATGAAAGAGGTTAGTCAGATTAAGGATTTTCTGGATTCGTCACATGCGGGCATCCGGCCAAGGTTTGTTTTAGGGGGCGGAAGCAACGTTTTGTTCACAAAAGACTATAAGGGCATTATTATCAGGCCGGTAATAAAAGGTATTCAGATTCTGAGAGAAACCCCGGAATTTGTCTGGATAAAGGCCGGGGCAGGGGAGGATTGGGATTACTATTGTTTCATGGTGTGTTGAAAAAGGTTTTGGTGGAATTGAAAACCTGTCGCTGATTCCCGGCCTGGTGGGTGCCAGTCCGGTACAAAATATCGGTGCCTATGGCGTTGAGGTAAAAGATGTGATCGATTCAGTGGATACTATCCGCATACGCGATGGCAGTCTGTTAACGTTTACCGCAAATGAATGCCGGTTTTCTTACCGCAACAGCATCTTCAAACAGAAGCTCAGGAACAGGATGATAATTACCCATGTGACGTACAGGCTTCGAAAACAACCCAGGCCTGTACTTGGATATGGCGAATTAAAAAAGCATCTTGAAAAATTTTCTTCACCCTCAATCGGTAATATCCGGGAAGCTATTATTACTATACGGCGTAACAAATTACCCGATCCTGCTGAAACAGGCAATGCAGGGAGCTTCTTTAAAAATCCGGTCATCACGGAAAAGACGGCATACTCTATGCTTGAACTTTATCCCACAATGCCTTCATATGCTGCAGAACCCGGATTCATTAAATTATCTGCTGCCTGGCTGATCGACCAGTGCGGATGGAAGGGAACCAGGGATGGTAATGCAGGAACTTACGAAAAGCAGGCGCTCATCTTGGTTAACCTTGGCGGTGCCACAGGCAAAGAAATACTGAAATTCTCAAAGAAAATTCAAAAATCGGTACTTGAACCGTTTTGGGATAATCCTGGAGCCGGAGGTAAATGTAATTTAGCGGGTTCTAAGTGACCTGCATAATCGTTTTCATTCCTGAAAAAATAATTTCCTGGGTTTCAGCTTCCTTTTCCGATTCAGCATACAGCCTGAGAAGCGGTTCTGTTCCTGACGACCTGATCAGAAGCCAGGAGCCGTTTTCAAAGAAAAATTTAAATCCATCGAATATTTCATATTTTTCAACATGAAACCGGCCAAAATCGGTGAAAGCTCCGCTTGTACATTTTTCAAGGACCTTATTCCGGGCATTCCTGTTTAAATCCATATTGGCCCGTTCATAGGCAAAGGGTCCCGTAAGATTGATCACTTCACTGAACAATTCCTCCAGTGACCGGCCACATTCAGCCATCCACTGCCAGATCACCAGTGTTGCCCGGATGGCATCCCGCTCGGGTATATGATTTCCTATGGAAATACCGCCCGATTCCTCACCAGCGATAAGAACCTGATCCTCCGTCATTATTTTGGATGCATCCCTGAATCCGATTCGGGTCCGGATGACTTCCAGGTTATAAAACTGGCAGATTTTTTCCACTTTCGAGGTGGTTGAAAAACTCACTACCACCTTGCCTGTGTATTTTTTATATCCGGCCAGGTAATGGATCAGCATGAGCAAAATCTGATTGGCATCGTAATAGGTTGACGATTTGTCAAGCATGGCAATCCGGTCACCATCACCGTCCACGGCAACACTGCAATCTATATTTTTGCTTTTCCATACAAATTCTATCAGTTCATGCATGTTCTTTCGCACCGGTTCCGGAGGCACGCCTTTGAATGAAGGGTTTATTTCGCAGTGAAAACGGTGCAAGCCGGGCAAGAGTCTGGGCAATACATTCTGGCTGCTTCCATACATGGCATCGAAAGCAAAATTCAAGACCCGATTTGGCAATTTTTTCTATATCGAAGGTATCATGGATCTCTTTGATATAGATGCTCTCCAGGTCGATATACCGGATAAATCCCTGCTCAATGAGGTAGTTCCAGTTTAAAAATTCAAGATCAATCTCAATATCATTGTTTATCAGGCTTTCCACATCCTTCAGATCCTTTTCAAACATGGGGCCGCCATGTTCGCCCCGCAGCTTGAAACCATTATACTCAGCTGAATTGTGGCTGGCCGTAATTATAATTCCGCACTGGGCCTTGAGTTTTACAAGGCCGAGAGATACCATGGGAGTTGTTACAAAACGCTCAGCAACAAATACATGTACTCCTTTTGATGCCAGTATCTTGGCTGTGGCCTCCATGAACATTTCCCCGCCGAAACGGCAGTCATGTCCGATCAGTGCAATTGGATTTTTATATTTTTTGGTCAGCCAAAGTGCAGTAGCAAGGGAAATTTTTATGATATTGTCAATAGTAAAATCTTTGGCAATGATCCCACGCCATCCGTCAGTTCCGAATTTTATCTTGTCCATACAAAAACACTATCTGGATTTAGGTTCCCTGAAATTACATCTTATTTTGTATGATACAGAATATTTTAGACGACTATTTCAAAATATTCCGCCTGTTGAGTGCTTTTTGATATGAACGTGCATTTTTGTTATGTTGAGCGATTGTCCGGGCGAAATTATGATATCCCGAAAAGTCCTCTTTTGCACAAAAAAACAGGTAATCATGCCTTTCATAATTCAAAACAGCGTCTATCGCATGAATGGAAGGAAGAGAAATTGGTCCCGGGGGCAGTCCGTCATGGAGATAGGTATTATATGGCGAGTCAACCTGTGTGTCCTTCTTCAAAATGCGTGTTCGTTCAAAATCACCAAGTGCAAATTTAATAGTCGGATCAGCCTGTAATCTCATCCCCGTGTTCAACCGGTTGATATATACCCCGGCAATCCTTCTGTATTCGTCCTCTTTATTCGTTTCATTGATGAGAATAGATGCCAGGGTTATTACCTCATTTGGCTTCAGTTTTATTTCGCGGGCTTTTGCAATCCGTTCATCATTCCAAAATTTGTTATATTCCCTGTACATCTTTTTAAAAAAATCCGCTCCGCTTATGTTCCACCAACACTGGTATGTATTTGGAATGAACATACCCAAAACGGTTTGTTTGTTAAAGCCAAATTGCGATAAGTAGGATTCATCGCTCATCAAAGCACTGAGACTTTCCTTTGACGGCTCTATCTGGGTTGAAAGGCGAAGGGCCAGATCATTGGGGGTTCGGGCAATATTGATCACCAGGTTTACCGGTTCCTGCATTCCGGATCGAAGCATGTTTACAAAAGCGTTGTTCGACATATTGTCGGTTACCCGGTATCGCCCCGGATGAATTCTTAAATTATACTTTTTCTTCCTCGCTATCCATTCAAAACTTTTCTTGTTCTTAACAAGATTGTGTTTGTAAATTGTGTCCAGAACCTGGTTGTAGCCTGATCCTGTATAAATGCAAAGATGAAAGACGTTTCCACCCGGAGTGTGAATATTTGGTTTAAAAGCTCTTTGGTAAACAGAGGCAAATTTAAAGCCAGCCACAATGAAAATCAGTACAAAGAGATACAGGATGCTCCTGATCAGGGAACGACTATTCATGAGAGTATTATAAGATGTTTTATGGGTGGTCAGACCATCGTTGTAACGGTTGCCGCAAGCAAAAATACAACTTTTTTACTACCTTCGCCCTGTAAATTGAGAATATGGAACTGTCACCCCTTACTGCAATTTCGCCTGTTGACGGAAGATACCGGAATACTGTTGCGGATTGCGACCTTTATTTTTCTGAATACGCTTTGATCAGGTACCGTCTTCAGGTTGAAATAGAATATTTTATTGCCCTTTGTGAATTGCCGCTTCCACAGCTGCGCGACTTTCGCATATCCGATTTTGAAGAGATCCGCGACATTTACCGTGTTTTTACGATTGAGGATGCTCAAAAAATAAAGGATACAGAAAAAATCACAAATCATGATGTGAAAGCCGTTGAATATTTTCTGAAAACGCGCTTTGATGATCTGGAACTGGGCAGATTCAAAGAATTTATCCATTTTGGTCTCACATCGCAGGATATCAATAATACTGCGGTTCCAATGACTTTCAGACTGGCGATGGAAAATGTTTATTATCCATTGCTCGAAAAAATTACCGATCGCCTTACCACCATGGCTGCTGATTGGAAGGATATTCCAATGCTGGCACGGACGCATGGACAACCGGCGTCTCCCACAAAACTCGGGAAAGAGATCCGCGTGTTTGTTGAAAGACTGGGTATTCAACGGGATCAGTTACGGAACATTCCGGTTACAGCTAAATTCGGCGGGGCAACAGGAAATTTCAATGCCCATGTGGTTGCTTATCCCGAAATCAACTGGATTAGTTTTGCAAATCATTTTGTGGAACAAAAACTTGGATTGATCCGCCAGCAGACAACCACGCAGATTGAACATTATGATAATCTTGCAGCTGCATTCGACTGCATGAAACGTATCAATACAATTCTGATCGATTTGGACAGAGATTGCTGGACCTATATTTCGCTCGAATATTTTAAGCAAAAGATCCGTGAGGGAGAGGTTGGTTCATCGGTAATGCCACATAAGGTGAATCCCATTGATTTTGAAAATTCTGAGGGAAACCTCGGGGTTGCCAATGCCCTTTTTGAACACATGTCGGCCAAGTTGCCGGTATCACGCCTTCAGCGTGATCTTACCGATTCTACAGTACTCCGCAATATTGGAGTTCCTTTTGCCCACAGCATCCTTGCCTTTAAATCGCTGTTGAAGGGACTCGAAAAGATCCTTATTAATCCCAATGTCCTTGAGTCAGATCTGGAGGAAAACTGGGTTGTTATATCCGAAGCAGTGCAAACTATTTTGCGTCGTGAAGGATATCCAAATCCATATGAGGCACTAAAACAACTGACCCGCACCAATAAAACAATCAGCAAGTTTGAGCTGCATGCTTTCATAGATGGACTATCTTTGCCCGATCACGTTAAAAATGAGTTGAAAGCCATCTCTCCTTTTAACTATACGGGCATATAATCTTCAATGAATCCTTACAATTTATACTAACTGAACCAAAAGAGAATGATCATCAGTGGATTTACGATGGGCAAGAATGCGCGTAAACTGTATTACCCCATGAAACAGTCGGTTCAAAGCATTCTTCCCCTTGTGGATGAGTTTATCGTTGTTTTGGGAGATAGTGATGCCGACGACAAAACGCGTGAGGAAATTGAATCCATTGGAAGTGATAAAATCCGGATCATTGATACAGTCTGGGATATTGAAAAGTATCCGAGAGGGATGGAACATGCTCACCAGACTGACATAGCCAAGTCATACTGCAAAGGCGACTGGCTATTTTATTTACAGTCGGATGAGGTGGTTCATGAAGATGACCTGCCTGTGATCAGGAAACGCTGTGAAGAATTGCTGGATGACATGGAAGTGGAAGGATTGCTTTTCAACTATATGCACTTCTGGGGTGATTTTGAACATTATCAGAACAACCATTGCTGGTACCGGAAGGAGATCAGGATTGTCCGTAACAGGCCTGATATCCACTCATGGGAATCCGCCCAATCCTTCCGGAAAATTGAAGATTTTGATGGCATTCATTACCGCCAGAAGGAGAATACGCAAAAGCTGAAGGTTGCAGAGGCGCATGCCAGGATTTTCCATTATGGATGGGTCAGACCTCCCGAATTGATGAACAGCAAGATCAAGTCATTCAGCATTAACCACCGCGGAGTAAAAACGGTGGGCGAGATGGAAAAGATGGACCTCTTCAGGGGATATTTTGATTATGGTAACCTTGACAAGTTACCCCGGTATTCAGGAACACATCCTGCCGTTATGAAGGACTGGATAAAGCAGTTCAACTGGAAGGACAGGCTGCGTTTCACCGGAGTAAGAAGAAGTCTGAATAAAATGATCAGCAAACACGACCGTACCCGGTATGTTGTGATCAGCTGGATAGAAAAAAACCTCCTGTTTGGTGCCAGGCTGGGGGAATTTAAGAACTATATCCTCCTGAAGAAATAAATATCCGGTGGCATAGTATGAACTGACGAGTCCCTTAACATTTAACCGATTTTGCCTCGAAATAAATAACTGAAATGGAAAATGCGAGCAAAGCGAACATTCATCTGCGAGAGATAATGCGCTTTTCAGTAATTTGAAATAAAGTTACATAAGAGTTATTATATATATACATGAAAGATTTTATTAAATTATTGCAGAATTACCTTCCTCCCTATAAAAAATACCTGTATTTAAGTTTTTTATACAACTTCTTAAGTGCCCTTTTTGGCGTTTTCTCCATGGTGAGCATGATTCCCCTCCTGAAGATATTGTTCGGACTGGAGGAGAAGGTTTATGAGTATGTTGACATCAGTTCATCCATGACAAGCATGGGCGCTTTTGCAAGCGCACTTAAAAACAATATCTACAGTTTTATTACCCATATCAGCATGAAGCAGGGTGCCGGAATTGCCTTGATATATATCGGACTGTTCCTGATCTTTATGGTAATGCTTAAAGTGGGATTTACCTACCTGTCCAGTTATTCAATTGTGACACTCAGAACAGGCGTAATCCGGGATATCCGTGACAGGATTTACAAAAAAACCGTTTCCCTGCCGATCGGTTTTTTTACGGAGGAAAAGAAAGGCGACATCCTCGCCCGCATAACAGGCGATGTGTCCGAGGTGGAAGCTTCTATAATGAGTTCGCTCGAGATGTTCTTCAAAAGCCCGATCATTATCCTGGTTTCAGTCACCGCCATGGTGATCATGAGCTGGCAGCTTTCGCTTTTTGTAATGATACTTTTCCCCCTTGCCGGGTCAGTCATCGGCCGGATTGGCAAATCACTGAAACGGCGATCCATGAAAGGGCAGAATAAGATGGGGGAAATGCTTTCAACGATTGAGGAAACGCTTTCAGGCCTTCGCATTATAAAGGCGTTTACTGCAGAGGAAAGGGTGTATGGAAGGTTTCAGAAAGAAAACGAGGATTACCGCAAGATCATGAGCAAATTGCTGAGACGGCGTTACCTCGCGCACCCGCTAAGTGAGCTGATGGGAACGATGGTGATCATCATTGTGATGTGGTATGGAGGGCACCTGATCCTGAATAATACAAGCGCGCTGAAACCTGCAGAATTTCTTGTATATCTTGCTGTATTTTATAGTATTATAAATCCGGCAAAGGCTTTTTCGCAGGATTATTACAGTATCCAGAAGGGACTTGCCTCCATGGAACGGATTAATCGTATTCTGGAGACCGAGAATGACATTATGGAAAAACCGGATGCATTGCCTGTTCATTCTTTTAAGAGCTCCATTGAGTACAGGAATGTAAATTTCAAATACCGCAGTGATTATGTTTTGCAGGATGTGAATCTGAAAGTTGAAAAGGGTAAGACTATTGCACTGGTTGGACATTCCGGCTCGGGAAAATCAACCCTGGTAGACCTGTTACCGCGTTTTTACGATGTGGTTGGCGGACAGATACTGATAGATGGTGTGGATATCCGGGATCTCCGGATCAATGACCTTAGAGATTTGATGGGTATGGTAAACCAGGATCCGATCCTGTTTAACGATACTTTTTTTAACAATATCGCCTTTGGTGTAAACCATGCAACGGAAGAGGAAGTTATAGCGGCTGCCCGTGTGGCTCATGCCCACGAATTTATTGTAAATACGGAAAACGGGTATTATAGTGTTATTGGTGACCGGGGAAGTAAACTTTCCGGCGGCCAGCGTCAGCGGATAAGTATAGCCCGCGCAGTATTGAAAAACCCGCCTGTTTTAATCCTTGATGAAGCTACTTCCGCCCTGGATACGGAATCTGAAAAACTGGTTCAGGATGCGCTGACAAAACTGATGAAAAACCGCACCTCCATCGTCATTGCCCATCGGTTGTCCACCATTGTGCACAGTGATGAGATATTGGTACTTAACAACTCCAGGATTGTGGAACGCGGCACACATGAAGAACTTTATGCCCTCAATGGTGAATATCGCAAGTTTTATAATATGCAGTATCTCACTTCCGGAACAAATGTGCAGTGATTTTTGCCGATAAATCGAGATAATTCTGAAATACATACTGCTGCTGAGCCTTGGCCAGGTTCAAATGGGTTGAGTCGATAACGCCATAATTGAAACTGAACCGGCGAATTGAAAAATCATATCCGAAGCCGCTTGAATCAGTAAGCATAGCAATTCCGTTCTTATAAGAGTATACTACAAATGATTTGGAATCTGCCGCCAGCAAGTCCTTGCCCAAAAAATATCCGTCTGTTTTTATATCGAGCTGATGAAGCAGGGTTACTGCCAGGTCGGCCTGTGATCCATACTTTGAAACAATACTGTCTTTATCCACGGCACCTCCTGTGATCAACAGGGGAATGTGAAATTTTCGCGGCTCGAATACCTCGCTGTAATCAGGAACCCTTACGCCATGATCGGCCACAAGGATTACAACCGACTTATCCCACAAGCCTGTTTCCTTTATCCGCCGTACAAAATCTCCCAGGCAACTGTCAGCATAATATGCTGAACTATAGAATTTTCCGAAGAGATCCTTATTGCCGAATTTCTGGCGGACGGGAATTTCAAATGGTTCATGGTTGCTGAGTGACAGCATTACATGAAACCATTGTCCCGTATCTGCCTTAATATCGTTAAAAAATCTCGCGAATGAATAATTATCGGGCACACCCCACTTGCCTGATCTTTCGGAGACCGGAAAAGAAGCTTCGGTAATGATCCGGCCGAAATCACCATTTACCAGGTATGATCTGATATTGGCAAAATCCACATCTCCCCCGTACGTAAAGGATGTTTTATAACCCTTTGCAATCAGGCTTTTTGACACGAAGGGAAGATGGATGGTCTTGTCGGGGTACTTAAGGATGGGAATCGCTTCAAGAACCGGGTACCCGCTCAACACCGTAGCCAGTCCCTTATCGGTCCGCGAATCGCTTGAATAAATATTGGTGAAAAAGACACCATGGCTGCACAAACTGTTAAAACAGGGTGTCACACCAGGTGCGCCTCCCAGCGGTTCAATCAGCTTGGCAGTAAAAGATTCGAGAATGATGAGTATCACATTGGGTCTTTCAATCTTCAGAATTTTTGGCGGAAGCTTTTCATAATGATACAATTCTTTCAGCCTGGTTTCGTAATCCTTGTTTTTGAAGCTGATATAGGGATTTGAATATTCTTTTTTTTCCACCAGGGAATGTCCGAAGTTCCATACAACATTGATGCCGGCATGGTTTGCAAAAGTATTCTTGTGAAAAAAGGCACTGCCTGTATTTATAACCGACACATTGAAACCGCCGCGAATGGGTATGATTAATGACCCCAGGATAAGAAGGAAAACGGGGATCCCTGCAAACCCTCCTTTTCCGGTTTCCTTAAGCTGTTTTGTTACAAGCCGCAAGTAAGACCAGAACAGAAAAAAGGAAAGAAAGCCAAAAGCAGAAAAATAGAGAACGAGGGTGATCAGGCTTGAGGAAGCCAGCACATCGCCCGGGGTTGAAAGAAAACGGAGCGGAGCACTATCCAGCCTGGAGCCCCAGTACTTATATATTTCCAGATCAACCAGTGTGATCAGCAGAAACGCGATCAGGAGAATAAATGTGTAGGCATTTAATAATATAATAAGCCACTCGACCTTTCAGCGGGCAGGTTAAAGCGATAATCAGGGTGGGCAGGAGCAAAAAATACCCCGCGGTCGACAGGTCAAGCCTGAAACCGTGCAGCAAAATAAGGAACCAATCCGTTAATGGCAGTGCAAAGGACTGGTCATGCTCATACAGGAGGAATACGATTTTTCCGAATATAAATAGTGAAAGCCAGAAGAACAGGTATTTCAGCAAAAAGAGTATCCTTGCTTTCATCTATTTTTCGTAAAAATGCATTTCTGATAAATAGGTATAAACATCGTGCGGCAAAAAATGGCGTATATCATGCCTCTTTCTGAGCGCTTCACGGATGAAAGTGGATGATATCTCCATCTGCGGCGCATCAACCAGTGTTATCCGTGCATGCTGATCAGCCGCAATTTCAAAACCCGGCCGCGGATAGACATAACGGTCATAGTTTTCCTCAATGAGCAAATGATTCTTCCATTTGTAAAATGTAGACAATCCATCGGAGCCCATGATCAGTACAAACTCATGGGACGGATACAATTCATGGAGATGGACCAGGGTATCGATTGTATAGGATGGTTTTGGAAGCTTAAATTCTATATCGCATACCCTGAAACGGTCATCATCTTTGGTGGCAATTTCAAGCAAGGTGCGACGTTTGTGATCTTCAAGGAGAGAGAGCACTTTTCTTAAGGGGATTTTGCGGACTGATTACAAACCACACCTGCTTCAAGGCCGGTAAATTCAGCCATGTAATTGGCGATGGCAAGATGCCCGATATGAACCGGATTAAATGATCCGAAGAAGAGGCCGATTTTCATTCCTGCTGTTATTTTTTAAGAAAGCCGGCAATGAGTTTTTGCGTCTCTCCCTGTGCTTTTTCAAGTACATCGTTTAAAACGATGACATCGAATTTCCGGGCAAACTTCAATTCCAGTGAGGCTTTGTTCACCCTGTTCCTGATTTTTTCAGCTGTTTCGGTACCCCTTGATTCCAGCCTGGAGCGGAGTATCTCAATTGAAGGAGGTCTTAATGAATATGGCCAGGGCATTATCTCCGAATTTTTCCTTCAGGTTAATGCCGCCCATCACATCTACATCGAATAACACATGCATACCCATGCTCCAGATGCGGCTGACTTCACTTCTCAGGGTTCCGTAATAATTGTTCTTGTACACTTCTTCCCATTCCAGAAATTCGCCATCATCAATTTTATCCTTGAACTGGTTTACAGTGAGGAAATAATAGTCCTTTCCATCTCACCTCACCAGGCCGGATAGGACGGGTACAGGCTGATATTGAAAATGCGAGGTTTAATTCCCTGATTTGCAGCAAATGCTTCACGATGGTTGTTTTACCGGCACCTGAAGGAGCTGATATGATCACTACCTTACCTTCCATAAATTATAATATGTTCATCAATTGCTCCTTGACCTTCTCCAGTTCGTCCTTCATCATGACAACAATTTTCTGAATTCCCGAATGATTTGCCTTGGAGCCAATTGTATTGATCTCTCTTCCAATTTCCTGGGCCACAAAACCGAGTTTTCTGCCTACCTGATCCGGTTCCTTCATCACCTCAACAAAATAATGGCAATGATGTTTAAGTCGGGTTTTTTCTTCCGAAATATCGAACTTTTCAAGATAGTATATTAATTCCTGTTCGAATCGGTTTTTGTCCAGGCTCTCCTGCGGAATAAATTCCAACAGTGAGCTATTCAGTTTGGTTCGGATAGTATTTTCTCTTTCTTTTTCAAACGGTTCCACCTGGGTAAGAAGGGTCTCTATCAGGTTGATCCGGTTCATGATATCAAAAGCAAGGGCCTTGCCTTCCTGGTTTCTGAACCGTTCCAGTTCATCGATGGCAAAGGTGAAAGCATACTGAAATTTATCCCATTCTTCTGCATCAGGGATCTCTTTTTCTGCAATTACAGCATCGGGTAAGCGTATGATTGCCTGGAGAAGTGAATCGGTGCTGCTGATTCCCAACTGGTCAGAAAGTGCCTTAAGCTGGCGGTAGTAATTCATGATGTTGACGGCGTTGATTTGAATGGCTTGTCTGCCTTCTTTGTATTCAACGTTTACGTTTACATCCACCTTGCCCCGTTTAAGCCGGTTCACCAGCTCATTCCGGAGATCCATTTCTTTTTCGCGGTACTGGGCAGGTATCCGCAAATTCAAATCAAGCTGTTTGCTGTTAAGGGTTTTTATTTCAACAACTACTACCTTTTCTGCCAGGTCACAGGTAGCTCTGCCGAATCCTGTCATTGATTGAATCATACCTGTCGTCCTTGTTTCTGCAAACCTACATTATTTTTCACATAAAACGCAACGATTAGTGTATTATGGTTTTACTTAACCCAAAAGTCAAGCAATACCTGCCCCTCCACGGAGGCCACCAGGTGATCGTTGATTTTTACCGGTCCAACCCCTGCAGGTGTTCCTGTATAGATCAGGTCTCCTGTTTTTAATGTAACAAAGGTGGAAACATAGGTGATCAGTTCATCGAATGAAAATAGCAGGTCCCTTGTATTTCCCTTCTGAACTGTAATGTCATTCAGTTCAAGCTGAAAGTTAATTGCAGAGAGGTCAGGCAGGGAGTCCTTTGGCACAAATTTGCCCAATACGGCAGCCTGGTCAAATGCCTTGGCAATTTCCCAGGGGTGCCCTTCTTTTTTGCAGATATTCTGAAGGTCGCGGGCTGTAAAATCAATGCCGATCCCGATCTCCTTGTAATAACGATTAGCAAACTGAGGCTGTATACTTTTTCCAAGCTTGCATATCTTTAGTACAATTTCGGTTTCATAGTGTATTTCCTTTGAAAACTGGGGATAAAAGAAGGGCTTGTTATTGATCAGGAGCGATGAATCAGGTTTCATGAAAAAAACCGGGTTTACCGGCACCGGATTGTTGAGCTCTTTGGCATGATCCGCATAGTTGCGACCGATACAGATTATTTTCATAGTGAAATATCTTTGTGCGATTTGAATTCGAAAATATAATATTGTGACGATTGACTGGTGAATGTGAATGGTGAATGGTGAATGGTAGTTGCTGCTTATCAAGAATTCAATTCTTCCATCGTAACCAACTCTTCTCTCCCTGCTCACCTCTCCCTACTCCCTCTCCCTACTTCCCAAAGGCTCCCCTCAACTTAATCGCTGTCAATATCTTCTTCGTATGCAGGGGGAATTGGCCGTTCATCATCCATCCATAATATCCGGAATCCTTTTTCAACACATCATCTACTCGCTGGCCCTTGTATTTTCCAAAATTGAAGATTTCCTTTTCTTCATCATCCAGCACAATACGCCCAAGAAAATCCACATTCCTGTTATGGCTTGAGTATTTGGCCAGTTCATCCACATCGTTTGGCAGATCGGAATACCGGTCGAGCTGGGCCATTAATACCTCATAGGTTGCCTTCGTATCCACTTCTGCCGAGTGGGCGCCTTCAAGGTTTTTATCACAATAGAACTTATAGGCGGCACTGAGGGTGCGCTGTTCTTTCTTGTGAAATATCACCTGTATATCAATAAATTTTCTTTTTTTCAGATCGACGTCCACATCTGTTCGCAAAAACTCTTCTGCCAGCAAAGGCAGGTCGAATTTGTTGGAATTATAGCCAGCAAAATCACAGCCTTCAAAAACGTGGGCCAGGCTTTTGGCTACCTCATTAAAAGTGGGCGCATCTTTAACATCTTCATCCGTAATACCATGAATTGCAATTACTTTTGGAGGTATTGGAATGGTGGGATTTATCTTCATGGTTTTGGATTCTTCATCCCCATTCGGATAGATTTTCAGATATGAGATTTCGACAATCCGGTCATTTGTCACATCAATACCGGTAGTCTCCAAATCAAAAAAAATCAACGGATTGCGAAGTTTCAAATTCATCTAAGGGATCTAATCTAGGTATTGATCATCATGGGCATTAATAGCATTAATACATCTTCCTGATCATTTTCCTTGTCGAAAGGAATAAACAGACCTGCGCGGGATGGATCGGATAGTTCGATGGAAACCTCGGTAGACTGAATGTTATTCAGGATCTCAACCATGAAAGTTGATTTAAAACCAATCTCCAGTTCATCTCCCAGATACTGACATGCAAGGTCCTCAATGGCTGAGGAGGCAAAATCAATATCCTGGGCAGAAACAGTCAGCCGGTTTCCTTTCAGGGACATCCGGATGAGGTTACTGGCCTGGTTTGAAAATACAGAAACACGTCTGACCGTATTCAGCAGTTTTACCCGGTCGATGAGCAGTTTATTGGAATTATTTGTGGGAATCACAGAATTATAACTTGGATAATTGCCTTCTACAAGCCGGCAAACCAGCTGAAAGGAGGGCAGGCTGAAAAACGCATTCTTATCATCAAATTCGATACCCACTTCTTCCTGTCCCTTTGCCAGCAAGTTCCTGAGCAATCCTGCCGGTTTCTTTGGCAAAATAAAGGAAGCGCTTGCATTTGCATTCACATCCTTGCGTTTGTAGCGAACCAGTTTGTGGGCGTCTGAAGCAACGAAGGTCATGTCTTCGGGACTCATTTCAATAAAAATCCCGTTCATCACCGGCCTTAATTCATCATCGGCAGTAGCAAAAAGCGTACTGTTAATACCGCTCACAAGGGATGATGCTTTGAGCCTGAGTGAAACACTGCGGTCGGCTTTAATCCTGGGTAACTGGGGAAAATCTTCGCCATGCTGTCCTGCTACAGCAAATTGTCCGTTTTCTGAACTGATTGCCACAGCGAAAGTTTCCGTATTGATCGTGAATGTCAGAGGCTGATCGGGAAATTCCCTTAACGAATCAGTGATGAGTTTTGCCGGAATGGCGATTGAACCCAAACCACTGGCATTTTCAAGCTCAAGTGTTGTAACCATGGTGGTTTCCAGATCCGAAGCTGTTATTTCCAGTGTTTTGCCATCGAGCTTAAACAGGAAATTATCTAAAATGGGCAGGGTGTTTTTTGAGCTGATTACCCGGCTCAAAGCCTGCAGGTGGTTTAACAGATCAATACTTGATACAACAAATTTCATGAATAAATGAATTTAATTATTTTATAAACAACGTATTGTGATGGCTAAATTTATTGCCTGATCAGAATATCAATATTACGAAAAAAACGTCTTTATCGGGTGGGATATTTAATTTTTTTCCGGGACATGCCTTTAAATTGATCTTCTACCCTTTGGCAAACCGGCGCTTTCTCAGCCAGGTGTAAAGTATGCCCATGAGAATTATAACAAACGGAGGACCGATCATATTGATCAGTATCCATTTGGTACGGTCGTGTTTGATCTTGTTCTTGTCAAGCAATCTCAGGGTAAGCTGGCGTGAACGCAGGCTGATGAGTCCCTGATGTCCGGTGATATACTGAATGGCATTGACAATGAATTCCTTATTCCCGTATGTCTGTTTGGTATACCGGTCGAATCCGAGGGGCGAGATTCTTACGCCCTGGGGTGTAGGCTGGATATCATTTCTGATCATATCTCCGTCAGAAACCACCAGCATGGCCGAATTTTCTCCGGATTCCTTCACGTGCACTACGGTATCAGGGAAAAGCTGCTGAACTCCCCTGTTTACGTAAGCCGATTCAAATTTTCCTTCGAGCAATACGGCAACAGGTTGAAACCTTTCGTTAAACTGTTCCTGCCGGGGCGTCAGCCGAACCTCCTCCAGGCTGATCATTACAGGAGCCTTGACCAGG
>CAWBNI010000025.1:0-215686 GCA_963790105.1 uncultured Bacteroidales bacterium
GAACACTGAACTCTGAAGTTCTACTCAAAGAGGGTAGTATCAGATAACCACCATGCACGCCCCAAACCAGCCGCGGATGCCATGGCTGAAATTGGTGGGAACATTGCCCTGCTCGGCATCAAAAAGTCCGCCCCGCCATTCGGTTTCAAGAAGGAGAGCCCGAACAAATTGCTGATGGGCAGCACTTAGTGAATATTTTTTTCTGATTATCCTGTGTATCTTTCGGAAAGGAAATGACCTGCCTGTCGGGTGCAAAAATCTTTTCCGCATCAATGTTATCCAGGGTATAATACACTTCCGAGGCCTCGCAGGCTCCATATTTTGCGCAATAATCCGGCGTGGCCGACCAGTCATAATACACTTCCATCATCGATGCATCCGGACTTTCATGATAAATCAACCGGTAAAGACTGTCATTTGGAGCAATATCAATGTTTTCAAGAGGTGTAATTCCAGTCATTTCGGCATAGGCTGTATCTGCTTTTTCACCCAGGGATATCGTTAACCTGTATATTATTCCGACAGTGGCCCTGAAAGGAACAACCGAAACATATTTTCCGGTTCATATCCATCCTCCTGTGAAACTTATAATTTGTCTGCCGTCACTTATTTCCACCCGGGCACCTGAAATCCCCACAGGCATTTCATTCATCTTTTCAGAGGACCGGTATAATCTTAGTTCCTGGATTTTCAGTTCATTGGTAAGAATACAATCGGCCACTCGCAAATATTTCGGATGACTGAAGTTCCCACGTTGTCTTTTCTTCACAGGATACCAGCAAAAGAAGCAGGGCAGCGGAAAATATTATCAAGATATTTCTTCATCAGAATTTCAGGCTATAGGTAAACGACGGAACCAGTGAATATATATACCGGTAGGTAACCACCTGTTCAGGCATGTTTGTTTTGTCGGACGGTACATAATATTTGCCATCCGGGCCTTCCATTTTATTGAAATTCAGAAAGGCATAATTCCGGTAAGAAAAGAAATTGTAAAATGTAAAGGACAGGTAATGCTCAAAGGTCCTGTCTACCTTATTCAACCGCCATTGTGTGCCCAGGTCAAGTCTTTTATAATCAGGAAGACGGTCATTGTTTTGTTTTGAATATACCGGCACCTGGCTTCCCCGATAATAATAAAATCCGGTAGGTGTTGACAAAGGCATTCCCGAAGTATAAATCATATTCAGATTTACTGTCCATCTTCTTTTAAGACGATAATCCACTGTAAAGGAAAAATCAACCGGCTTATCCTGGTGGGACAGATATTCCTTTCCCCTGTTTAATCCGGGAATCTGCAGGGTGCTGTTCACATAGCCATAGCTTATTTGCCCGGTCAGTCTGCCCGTTGTTTTCTGCAGCATGATCTCAAGTCCCTTTGCATACCCGTCGCCCTGACGCAATTCACCCTCGAGATAAGGGTTCAGAAACATTTCAGCATGATACTGATAACCAATCTGGTTATACATTCTTTTATAATACACGTCAAATGTCAGTTCCAGGGCATGACCCGGCATCCAGGCGAGAAATCCCACGTCATAAATATCGGCTTGCTGCGGAAGGATATTGGGACCGGAGGGCAGCCATACATCAAGGGAATTGAAAGGACTGATGCTGTTGTTGATCTGATTAATATATTGAGTATTGCGGTTGTACGATGCTTTGACGGATGCGTTCTTTCCTGTTCTGACCGATAGGGAGACCCGGGGTTCCCAAAAGGTTTTTGAATAATACCTTATCCCTTTTGCATACTGCTGGTTGGATACGGGTTGATACTGATCGTTATAGACTATGCTGAATGCTTCACCATAGTTGCTCCAGTTGGATACCCTGAAACCATAATTTAACTGCATCCATGACCAAATCTTCAGCTCGTCACCTGCATAGGCGACCAATTCTGATGAATTCACCCTTGATACTCCCAGAGTGTCCAGGGCAGCATCCGGTGAATTATAGTTTCCCGGATTAAAGAAATATCCGCCCAGGTTCACCCCGAACTTAACATTATTCTTTGGTGTGATATACCACGAGAATTCAGTTTTAAGGTTGGTACTCCGGATGTCGGAGTTCCAGGCCAGTTTTTTTTCGTAATCTGTATAAAGCGAATAATTATACTTACTGCCATACAGGGTGGTATTGGAGAACAGTTTGCTCCCGTATACATGCGACCATCGGAGGGTTGCGGCAGTATTTTGCCATGCCAGCCCGTTGCTTACATTAGCCGGGTTTGTTAATAAAAGCATCCTTGCCCGAGAAGAGGGTGAGATATAGCCTGTCCCGTTTTCCAAGCTTCACATTGAACTTGGAAGTGAAGTCGCTAAAGCGAAACTTTTCGACGGTGGGATTTGCAGCTTTTACGAATAGTCCGAATGTGGAGACCCGGAATGAGATAAAATAGGAACTGGCATCCTTTTTCAGGGGACCTTCCACGCTGAACCGGGTTGAAACGGGACCCAGGCTGGCACTTCCCGAAAACCTTTGTCATGTTCCCGTCCTTGGCCCTTATATCGATAACAGAAGACAATCTGCCACCATACTGTACCGGAAAATCAGCCCTGTATATTTCAACATGCTTTATGGCTTCGGGTATAATCGGAGTAAATAAACCCAGCATGTGGGACGGGTTATATAAGGGTGCCTCATCCAGGAGGATCAGATTCTGATCATGACCGCCACCGCGTACACTGAAATAACTTGATCCATCGCTCTGGTAACTGATTCCCGGGAAGATTATCCAGTGATTTGAGCACATCTGTTTCACCCAGGGCGGCGGATTGCCGTTGAACAGCCAGGGGATTAATATTGGTCTGTGCAGCCAGAAGACTTAAGGTTTTTGATGACTGATCTTCGGAATTGATGATGATTGGCTTCATCTGCACAGGGGCCTGCTGAAGCCGGATATTCCAGTTCATGATCCTGAGTACAGTTCCAGTTGTCGGGCAGATACAGTATAACCAACATAGGATATTTGCAGGTTATAGGAACCGGCAGGTAAGGTCAGCGAATAAAAACCATAATTGTTTGTAATAACTCCCAGTCCGGTTGACCTGTCGAAAACCGCCGCACCGATCATCATTTCATGATGTGGAAGAATCGGATACAGTTCCGCTTATTGTAAAACGCGAAGGTTTTGACTCGTTTGTGCCGGCATTTTTTGCCGGAATGGCAGTCAGAACAAGGTATCCATCGATCAGTTCATATTTAATTCCGGCCTGGTTGAAAATTTCATCCGAGAACCACACTGAGCGGTTTATTTTTCGCATGAAAGGTAATTTTTTGTTTTGCGGGGATTAATTCAATACTGTAGGAAAACCGGATATGTGTGCGATTTGTCAAATCCTGCAGAATAGTTTCAAGAGCAACTTCATTATAATCAACGGTGATCTTTTGCTGCAGGTCGGGATCCTGTGCCAGTAACCTGTGTTCTGACCAAACAAAACAGTAAGTAACAGGACGATTGCAAATCGCATTATCCGGTGATGATAAGGGTTTAACATCCTTTTCCGGAAATAATGATATGTTTTCCTTTGGTAGTGATTTTCAGATCGAGTGTTGACCGCAAAACATTAAGCACTGCATCCAGTTCCCTGTTTTCGAAACGAACAGTAACACGGACAATTTCCAACTGGCAGGATCAAGTTCAATCTTTCGGTGATAGGTATTGATGAGTACTTCTGTCACCTCACTGAGCGGTGTATCATGAAAATCCATGATCCCGGTCTTCCAGGCAATATCATTCAAATTTACGGATACCATGCTTGTTACCGCCCGATCTGGATTTATTCATTACCCCTGTTTCGCCTGCATGGAGGGTGATTTCGTTGTCAGGCAGAACCATTATTGTAAAATTTCACCGTTCCTTCTGTTACGGTTACCCGTACATCTTTCAGCCTGGTGATAGGCTTTAACGTTGAATTTTGTACCTGTAACCCGTATATTGGCTTCTCCTGCTGAGATAACAAAGGGAAGATCAGCATTCTTTTTCACTTCAAACCAGGCTTCTCCTTTCAGATGCACTGTGCGATGTGTTGAACCGAAGTCTTTTTTATAGGTAATGACAGAGCCGGCATTTAAGGATACAGAAGTGCCATCGGGCAGGATAACAGAGGCTTGTGCATGTGGCAGGAGCTTTTTCCGATTTACTGCCTGAAAACTTGATTGCCAGGAAACCCAGAACAGTAATAATCACCAGCGACGCTGCAATTTGCATGATCCTCATCACCACTGACTTCCCGGAATAAGCCGGGATCCATGGCAGCTTCCATTCTTCTCCATTCTGCATCAAGGTCAATTTCTCCCGGTTCAGCTGCCTCACCCGATATATTCCATAGTTTTGCTATTGCATCATATTCAGCCTGGTTTTCAGGATCCGCAGCACGCCATTCTTCTACCAGCCTGGTCTCTTCAGGTGATGCTTCTCCTGCAAAAACCTTTGGCAGCAATCCTACGGGGTCTATATGTTGATAATCATTGTTCATAGTTCCGGTAACCATAACACACATTACTCCGGTTATACCCTTACCAGTGATTCATATTTTTTAGCAAAAGAAAAAGCATAATGGCCAGATAATCGCTTCAATTCAGTCTTAAGAATATGCAGGGCCTTCGACATTTGAGTTTCCACAGTTTTCACCGAAATATTCAGCTGTGTGGCGATCTCGGTATATTTTTTTCCTTCAAAACGGCTTAGTTCAAATATTTCCCGGCATTTTTCCGGCAGTTTCAACAGGGCTTTCCTGATTTTTTCTTCCAGTTCAGCTGTTTCCAGATGATCTGAATATGCCGATTCATCCACAACCAGGTTTTGCCGGTATGCATCATCATGATTCATGAAATTTCCTGTTATCGCGGATAAAATTCATGCTCCGGTTATAAACCGATGTGAACAGATATGATTTGACGGGTTTGTCCCAGTCAAATTCCGATCTGTTTTCCCACACCCGGATAAAGACGGTATGCACGATCTCCCTGGCTGAATCGAGATCTCCTGTATATTTACGGGCAAAATAACACAGTCCGGTGAAATGCTCCCGGAAAAGTGCTTCGAATTTCTTCTTCAATATAACTTCCTGGCTGCTCACGGGCATAGCACAAACATCATCACTTATTCGGAGTGAGACCAATATACTTCATCACCATTTCCACTAACTCTGTTTTTCTTATCGGCTTGGCAATATAATCATCACAACCTGCGGCAAATGCCATATTTCTTTCTTCCGTCATCGCATAGGCGGTTTGAACAATAATAGGAAGATCAGGCCTGTTTTGCTTGATGAGGCACTGTGGCATCATATCCGTTCATCAGGGGCATTTTTATGTCCATAAGTACCAGCTGTATTTCCAGGTTGGTTCTGCACATTTCAACCGCCTGTATTCCGTTGAACGCTCTTAGCAGATTTAGTTTTCCCTTTGCCAGAGCGGCTTCAAGATATAAGTAATTCGTATCATCATCTTCAGCTATCAGCACAACCTTGCCCTGTGCCTGCAAATCTTTTCTTTCTGATGGCTTTGGCATGGGATTATCCAATATCATCGCGTTGATGAAAGGGAATGGTAAAATAGAACACAGATCCTTTTCCCGGATTAGATTCAAGCCAGATCTTGCCTTTGAGCAGTTCCACAAGTTTGCGTGAAATCGATAATCCAAGTCCGGTTCCCCCATAATGATAGGTTATTTCCAGCTCAACCTGACGGAAGGGTTCAAATATTTTATCGTGTAATTCAGCCGGTATGCCAATCCCTGAATCACGTACATAAAATTTCATAAATCCATCAATTTTCTCATAGCCCAGTTCGATTATTCCTTCCTGGGTGAACTTCAGGGCATTATTCAGCAGGTTTGTCAGTATTTGCCTAAGGCGGGTCTTATCTGTATAAAGAACGCATTCTTCATTATTAAGCGATTTGATAAACCGGAGGTCGAGATGTTTATTGCGGGCCTGGGGTTCAAAAAATGCATAAAGCACTGTCAAAAGATCATTGACCTGAACTTCTTCTTTTGATAATGACACCAAACCAGCTTCAATTCTTGATATGTCAAGGATATCATTCACGATAGAAAGCAATTGCCGGCTGCTGTCGATAATTATGGATGGCATACTCCATCCGGCTGGCTGGCGACAGATCAGGATCAGCCAGCATTTCTGAGAAACCAATGACTCCGTTCATCGGTGTACGGATCTCATGGCTCATATTGGCCAGAAAGGCCGATTTAAGCCGGTCACTTTCCTCTGCCTTCTGCTTGGCGATTTTAAGCTCTTCATTGATTTTCTGAATACGCTCAATGCTGCTGATCAGGGCGGCATTTTGTGCCAGGTAGGCTTCATTCAGTGTCTGGTTTTCATCCATCTGCGCTTTCAGATCCAATTCACTTTTCTTTTGCCTGGCTGATGTCAATATGAGCTGCCAATCATGCGCACCGGATTATTATTCAGATCCCATTCAACCAGCATACCACGGTCAAGAACCCATACCCAATGACCCTGTTTATGCTTCATCCGTGTTTCACATTCATATGATATCGATCTTTCCCTGGAAATATTGTGAAAGAATATCTTCCGCATTGATCAGATCTTCAGGATGGGTGAGCTTTTCCCAGCTCTTGAAGGTAAGTGGTGCAAGTTCATGCAATTCATAACCGATCATGTTTGCCCACTCTTCATTGCAAATTAGCTTCCCTGTACGCAGATCCCAATCCCACAATCCGGCCCTTGTGCCTTGAATGGCGAGATTTAACCGTTCTTCGCTTTCCCGCAATTTTTCACTTTGAAGGTATTTTTCCGTTTCATCACTAAACACAAGGACCACCCCGGTGATCTCATTTTCCGTATTGAAGATAGGGGAAGCACTATAGGAAAGGTAATACTCGTTTTTATCCCGTGCTACCAGGACTGGCTGATTTGATAAACTCACCATTTTCCCTGTTTCGAGCACAATACCGACAGGATCTTTCAATTTTATCCTGGTTACCGGGTTTATGATCCTGAATATGTCTTCGAGCTTCTTTCCTTTTGAATCCTCCAATTTCCATCCGGTGAGGTTTTCAGCCACCGGATTCATCCGGGTGATCTTCCCCCTGGTATCGGTTGCAATAACGCCATCGCCTATCGAATTGAGCGTTATTCGAAGGTTTTCCTCATTGTTCGCGTATATCCTGATTTATGTTTTTTTGAATATAGGAATAGAATACAAACGCCCACATCATTGGAACCAGGGCACCGATCATGTTCTCAAAGGATTCAATTCTGGTTTGTAAGTCCCAGCCATTTGATCATCATGAAAGTTTCATAACACACTGTGGAAAAAACAAGAACAAGTACAAGTATCCGGATATCACGGACTATTGCATTGTCTTGCAGCTGTTATACAGCCATACCATGGCCACCAGGCCGGCCAGAACAGAAATCATGTCGAGTATGACAATGATATTCATTATGAGGCCTCCTCCCTTTTTGGATGAGCTATTTTATAGCACCACATGGCCATTATTATTGCGCTGACCGAATAAGAAATGTGTTCGAGCAGATTAAAAAAGGGCATTAAAATAAATCCTTCAATAACCGTAAAAAACCAGCCGGCCATCAGGAAATAAAATGCAAACAAAAGCAACTTCCATGCCAATATCCTTCTGATCTTGTATTTATTGAGCATAACAAACCAAACAACACCCAGACCCAGGATGAGCATAACTACCTCGTTTGTATATATCATAAGGTAAAGAGGTTACGTAAATTTAAGCAAATTTACAGGTAAAGCATTGCCTTTGAGACCAATAAATTACCTGTACAATGTAGTTATATGTACGCTTAATCTTGATTTATGTTCTGATTCGTGTTTAAAAGTTATTCCCGGAATTGACACCAGTTGCCGGCCTGCTCATGTAAGTGAAAATTCATTTGTGGGATATTGGATAACTATGCAAGTTAAATAATACCTGGTGATTTTCTTCGTGATTATCTTAAATTTGTTGCCTTTCCATATTGTCTTTATTGTTATGACCTCTTTGCCTTTTCTTAAGGAGATAGCCTCTTTTTTACTCAGGCCGGGTGAATATAACCTGTCTGAAACCTGCGTGGTTTTTCCCAATAAAAGGGCAAGGCTTTACCTGAGTAAATATATGGGGGAACTTACCGACAAACCGGTTTGGGCGCCCCGGTATACAACCATCAATGAACTCATGGAAAACTTGTCGGGTTATATTTATGCCGACAAGCTGACACTCCTTTTTGAATTATTTGAAATTTACAGGCAGGCCACCAAGTCGGATGAGAATTTTGAGAATTTTTACACCTATGCGGATCCCCTTCTGGCAGATTTTGATGAAATAGACAAATACCTGGCCGATGCCAGGGATCTTTTCAGTAACCTGGCCGGTTTAAAGGCATTGGAGGGCAAGTTCAGTTATTTGTCTGATGAACAGGTTGCCGCTATTCAGCAGTTCTGGAATACATTTGATCCTGATCATTCTTCGGAAGGACAAAAGACATTTATTTCACTGTGGAATGTGCTGCCGGAAATGTATACTCAGCTCAGGCAGAAACTGTCATCCAAAGGTTTGGCCTATGAAGGAATGGCCTATCGTAAGGTAGCTGAAGATATTGCGGGCAATTATGAAATGGATGGACTGAATGCTGGGAGATACCTTTTCGTTGGTTTTAATGCCCTGAATAAATGTGAGGAAAGGCTTTTCAGATATCTTAAAAACAACGGAAAGGCTGAATTCTATTGGGATTATGACTCCTGGTACGCACAAAATGAAATTCATGAAGCAGGATTATTCATCCGCAGGAACCTGCTTGATTTTCCACAAACAAGACCGATCAATCATGAAAATCTTTCATCAGAAAAAAGAAACATTTATTTTCTGCCTGTGCCTTCCAATACAGGCCAGGCAGAAGCATTGCCGTACGTTTTTGAAAAGCTTGGTATTCAGCAAACGTCCGAATCTCAGCATACCGCGCTTGTACTTGCGGATGAGAACCTGCTGATACCTGTATTGTATGCAATTCCTGAATCGGTTACAAACCTGAATATCACCATGGGATATCCGATTATGGGGTCGGTTGTATTTAACCTGGTGGATTCACTTTATGAGCTTGGCAGAAATAAACGTTCGGGCCCGGGAGGGGAGCCGGCTTATTATTTTAAGGATGTATTGTCGATCCTGGGCAATCCGTTATTGAAAACTATTTATGGCGGACATATTCAACGCGTCAGAAATCTGATTACAAAAAGCAACCTGGTTTATCTATCCAGAAAGGAGATCCTGGAGGAAAAAAACGAAGATATTCTCTTTTATACCGGAACCAGTAAAAGAAAATGCCTGTTATTACCTGGCAAACGTATTTGAATTCCTGATCCGTAACCTGGCTTCACCCGGAAAATGAGATAAGAACTGATCCGGTTCAGATGGAGATCCTTTTCCAGGTATATACTTATCTTACCCGGTTGAAAGATATCCTTGTGAACTATACTTTTGAGCCCGGCTATGAAACACTTTTCAGGCTCATCCGGCGGATGCTGAAAACCCTGCATATTCCATTCAATGGTGAACCGCTGGCAGGTTTACAGTTGCTTGGCATCCTGGAGACCCGAACACTGGATTTTGACAATGTAATCATCCTGTCGATGAATGAAGGGATTTTACCCCGGTCTTCGGCCATCCCTTCCTTTATTCCGCAGAACCTGCGGTTCGGTTTCGGCTTGCCGACACCGGATCACCAGGATTCAATATATGCCTATTATTTTTACCGGCTGATTCAGCGGGCGTCCAATGTTGTACTTATATATGACAGCAGTACAGGAGGATTACGTACAGGCGAACGAAGCAGGTTCATGCACCAGCTGTATTATGAACTGCCCGGTGCAGTGAAGGAGATTAATCCATCCTATCCCGGTTACCTTATTACGTCCGGCTCCCATCATTGTGGAAAAAAAAGGGGAGGTTGCGGATGCACTGTTATTATATACCGAAGGGGGTAAGAAAATACTGTCCCCTTCAGCCCTGAATGAGTTTTTAAACTGTTCCCTGCGTTTCTATTTTCATCATATTGCCGGTTTACCGCAGCCAGAAGAGGTTACTGAAGATATTGATGCCCGCATTTTCGGTAATTTGCTGCATAAGGCAATGCAAATCCTGTATGGCAGGTTTGGATCATCCCTAATGACAAAGGAACAACTGGAGGATATGCTGAAGAAGGATGATGTGATAAATGACGCATTAGACAGGTCATTTCGTGAAGTTCTTTTTGGCAATGGAGAGGGTAGTTCTTCAAGGAAGATTGAAGGGTTTAATCTCATCGTCCGGCAAATCATCAGATCATATATTCATAATCTGGTAAAGATGGATGCCGGGGGAGGAGCTTTCAGTATTGCTGATCTTGAGAAACAGGTTGAAACAACAATTGCAGTGAATACATGCTGATAATTTGCTATCAGTGAGAATTGGAGGCACAATTGATCGGATAGACCTTTTTGAAGGCCATTTCCGCATTATCGATTATAAGACCGGAATGGTTAAAAGTTCCTTTAATACCGTATCATCGCTTTTTGATGGCAAAGAAAAATTGCAGAAACGATGCCGTTTTCCAGGTTCTTTTATATGCAATGATTTACCAGAAGTTAACTCCCGAAGGTATTATAATCCCTGCATTATGCTTTGTAAGAGGCAGCCATTCAGACAACTTTTCATACAGCATTCAATATGGTGAAAAGAAGAAGAAACTGGAAGAATACAGGGAAGTTAAAACTGAATTTGAAGAGTTGATTCAGTTTCATCTGGAGAGATTGTTCAACCTGAATGAACCTTTTACCCATACTGAAAACACAAAAATTTGCGAGAATTGCCCTTATGCGGTGATTTGCAGGAAAGAGGGGAAATAGAGGTTCATTTCCTTACCGACATAAACGCCTTTGGCGTTTTAAGGTTTTAACGCAAAGATCGCAGAGTTTTGCGCAAAGGACGCAAAGTATTTTAGAGTCAGTTTGAGGCGCTTTGCTTCAGTGAGGCATTACAGAACTTAATGCGACAATAGATTTCACAGAGTCAAAATTTAATACTCTTTATAATAAATCTGCGAAATCAGCGAGATCTGCGAGCAAAAAAGCCCCGTCAAACATAAATCAATCTGCGAGATCCGCGAGATCTGCGAGAACTTCCTAAAGCAGGTCGGGACGAAGTTTTTTTGTGCGTTCCAGCGACTGCTGATGTCTCCATTCATCTATTTTTTCCTGGTGACCTGACAGGAGTATATCCGGGATTTTCCAGCCCTTGTAATTGGCAGGCCTTGTGTAAACAGGCGGAGCAAGAAGTCCATCCTGAAAAGAATCAGTAAGGGCAGAAGTTTCATCTGACATTCCCCCCGGAAGTACGCGCACAATACAGTCGGTTATAACAGCTGCAGCAAGTTCACCACCCGATAAAACGTAATCTCCGATGGATATTTCACGGGTAACCAGGTTGTCTCTCACCCGCTGATCGATTCCTTTATAATGACCGCAAAGAAGGATTATATTTTCCTTTGTTGCCAGGTAATTGGCTGTTTGCTGATTAAAGGGTTCACCATCGGGCGACAGATAAATGATCTCATCGTAATCACGTTCACTTTTCAGTTTGGAAATTAAAAGATCGATGGGTTCTATACTCATCACCATTCCTGCACCACCTCCGAAAGCATAATCATCAACCTGTTTCTGCTTGTTCTGCGAATAATCGCGAATATTATGGAGGCAGATCTCAACGATGCCTTTTTCTTTTGCCCTTTTAATGATCGAGTGCCCAAGAGGGCTCTCGATCAGTTCAGGCAAAATGGTGAGAATATCAATATGCATTATTTCTTTTCTGCTTTAAAATCTTACGCCCACTGTGGCGAGAAAACGGAATTCATTCTGGTGCAGATTGGCAACATTCACTGAAGGATTATTGTCTAAATACACGGTGTACAAATTATAATCTTCATTGTGGGCCAGCCACGAAAATCCAAAGTCGAACGAAGAAATTCCTGTTCCTGTAACCCAGACCGCTGCTTAATTCGGTGTATGCATCAGGAACATTCCCTACATAGGAGTATATAGCAGGGGAGGATATGGATTCAACGGCACTTGGATAGTATCCGCCGCCAAGGCGAAAGGCAAAGCTTTTGAACCTGACTTCACCACCGATTTTCAGATTAACCACTGATTTATAAACGGTCTGTATATCACTGTTTTCATTGGTGAAATCGGATGAATAGTCAGTTTCTTTTAATTCAAGGTTATTATAATTCACATATTCCATATCGGCCGAAATTATGCCCACAGTGCCGATCTGCACGCTTAGTCCTCCCTGTACTTTCATGGGAGTATGCAGTTTATATTCGAAGTTTCCTTCGGGTATTGCATCACCATTCAAATCAGTGGGTATTGCAGTGTAATTGTCGCCATTCTTGAATTGTGAGTACATAGTATTATAATAATGTTCATGGATCCTGTAGCTTGACGGGAACTGGATACTGCCTCCCACGCGCATTATTTTGAACAACCTTACAATCATCCCCACATTGCCGGTATAGGCAACACCATCCACTTTCAGGTCTTCGTTAAAAGCAAACTGGGAAAAATCATGGGCCGGATTATTGTCAAATTCTGAATGAATCGTGTTCCTGTCATACTGAAGCTGGTGAATACCGAATCCCGCGCCAAAATATACTATATTGCTAAAATTCAATCCCATGGCAATTGTCCATTGTCCTATTCCGCCACTGGTTTCAATAATTTTTCTCTGATCAATGGGTAAAAACACGGGAGTCTGATAACTGGTCGGATAACCAGGTGCCGTATCAATAACATAGGTGTCAAAAGCAAGGCGTTCGTAAAAGGCATCCAGATTTTCAGGGTTCTGACCTTCTGCATTGCCCATAAAATAGTCAGCCAGTGAGCTGGTAGGATTGGTACCCCTGATGAATGTCTTGCTGTTTAGATTGGTTTGTCTCACATATACCAGGCCAAGGGATGCGCTTACCAGTCCCTTGTCTTTATTTGAATTATAGGTTCCCACATATCCGAAACTGCCGAGGTTGAAATGGGTACGTGAATCATCATTTGTTTTGCCAAGGTAATCTGCAGAGGTGTTTGTGACACTCAGGGCAGGCGTAAACATTATTTCTGATTTGCGATACAATCCCAGGCCGGCAGGGTTATATAATGCAGCGGATACATCTCCGCCCAGTGATGTAAATGCACCTCCCATGCCGAGACTGCGGGCTGAGATAGCAGGAAAGTTCTGAGAATATTTCAATGCATCGGAAACATATTGACCTTGTGCTGTGGTGTAAAATACAACTATGCCAAGCAGAACGACTATCTTTTTCATAGTTCAATAATTAATTGGTTTAGAATTACGAATGGCATTAACTTTTCTGTTTCTTGAAAAGCCTGCGATAAAATTTGTCGTGGTGTAAATGAGGGTTGGGTGAAATTGCCCCGGCATTACCCGGGGCAATAGTATGTTATCTTCTTGTGCCACCTGAACTTGAACCGCCTGAGGATCCGCCTGACCTGGCACCGCCACCCGAGTAGGACGAACCACCACCCGAAGACCTGCTGCCACCTGAATAGGAACTATGATCCGCTTGACCTGCTGCCACCCGAATAGGAACTGCTGGGTCTGCTATAGGAGGACGATCCTGAAGAACTGGGCCTGCTGTAGGATGACGATCCGGATGAACTGGGCCTGCTATAGGACGATGATCCTGAAGAACTGGGCCTGCTGTATGTTGACGATCCGGAGGATCTTGAAGTTGAGCCACTGGAGGTACCGGAATAAGTCGGCCTGCTTTGCGATGTTGTGGTGCTGGGCCTTGTATAAACCGGCCTGTCCTGTGCACTGCTGCTTCTTGTAGTAGTAGTACCGGTTCCCTGCAGGGTTCTTCCTGAGGTTGCAGATGATCTGTTATAGGTACTGGTGCCGGAAGAAGTACCATAAGGACGGCGTACAGTGGAGCTGCTGCTGCCAAGAGTTCTTGTGGACTTGGTTGCAGTGCCGGAGGAAGTCCTTGCTACACCGCTACCATCGGTGTAACTTCTGCGTCCGTATGCTGATGTTCCGGCTGCGGTGCGTGAACCTGTTCCTGTTGTACTCAGGCGTCGTGCATCTGAAGCAACGGAAGTACGGGCTGAAGCCATCCTGTTCTCTTCAATTGACCGGCGAGGTCCATAGTATACCGGCCTGTGATCGGGATAGTACATGTCGCCACCATTATTGTAGTAGCAGCATCCACCATAACCGTAGCCATAATAAGGATAACCATATCCATAATAGGGATATCCATAGCCGTAATAGGGGTAACCATACCCGTAACCATAATAGGGATAGCCATAACCATAACCATAATAGGGATATCCGAATGACATGCTAAAACCCATGTAAGGATATCCGAATGACATTCCAAATCCGAAACCGCCACCATAGAAATAGGGATCGCTATAGAAGGGATCATAATATCCTGCAGAGTAGAACGGATCGTAAAATCTTCTGATATGGCTTGCGTAATAATAATCGTCGGCGTTAGCGTAATAATTATTGGTTACATAAGTACTGCCATCTTTTTCAGCATATTCGCTGCCGGCGTAATTGGGATCCTGAGCATATTCCAGTGAATCTTCATTAATCTGGGGCTGGATTTGCCTGGATTGTGAATTCTGATTGCTCAGGCTATTGATATATTTTTCATAATCTGAGACTTCCTGTTTTTGTGGAGCTACTGTTGAAGAGGGAACAGTTTCTGTCTTACCTGTGGATTGGACAGCTTTCTTGTCCGATGGTATATAATATACATCATCGTATTCACTGGAAGATTTCTGGCCCATGGCGCTTGAGCAAGCGGCTATTCCGAGAACCAGAACAAAAATCGAGTTATATAATTTTTTCATGACCTGCCTCCGCTTATAATGTGTGAATATATAATTTTATTTCTTTATTTTGCAGCCAATTAAACGCGTAAATTTAAATACAAATACCATACCAAAGTGCTATTATGGCTAAAGATTTAGTAAGCAGAAAGGAGAACTACTCTCAATGGTATAATGATCTGGTTATTAAGGCCGAGTTAGCCGAAAATTCCGCAGTCCGCGGTTGTATGGTGATCAAGCCATATGGATATGCCATCTGGGAAAAGATGCATGAGGTGCTCGACAAGATGTTTAAGGAAACCGGTCATGAAAATGCCTATTTTCCATTATTTATACCAAAATCTTTCTTTAGCCGAGAAGCTGAGCATGTGGAAGGTTTTGCAAAGGAATGTGCGGTGGTCACCCATTACCGTCTTAAAAACGATGAGAACGGCAAAGGCCTTGTGGTAGATGAAACCGCAAAACTTGAGGAAGAACTGATTGTCCGACCCACTTCAGAAACCATTATCTGGAATACCTATAAAAACTGGATACAATCGTACCGGGATCTTCCTATCCTTATTAACCAGTGGGCCAATGTGGTACGCTGGGAAATGCGGACCCGTTTATTTCTGCGGACAACCGAATTCCTCTGGCAGGAAGGACATACAGCCCATGCAACCAGTGAAGAAGCACTTGAAGAAACTCTAAGGATGCTGAATGTATATGCAAACTTTGCAGAAAATTATATGGCTGTGCCTGTAATAAAGGGAGTAAAGACCGAAAGCGAGAAATTTGCCGGTGCCGTTGATACCTATACTATTGAAACACTTATGCAGGATGGCAAAGCATTGCAGGGAGGCACATCTCATTTCCTGGGCCAGAATTTTGCAAAGGCATTCGATGTAAAATACCTGAACAAAGAACAGAAGCTTGATTATGTGTGGGCAACTTCATGGGGTGTGACCACCCGGCTGATCGGAGCACTGATCATGGCCCATTCGGATGATAACGGACTGATCCTTCCTCCGAAGCTGGCCCCCATTCATGTAGTTATTGTTCCCATCCACAAAAATGAGGAAGAACTTGGCACGGATCAATGAAAAGGCAGAAAGCATAAAAAAATTGCTTACTGCAAAAGGATTGTCAGTTAAATACGATAACCGGGACACCCACAAGCCGGGTTGGAAATTTGCCGAATATGAACTGAAAGGAATACCGGTAAGATTAGCCATTGGTCCAAGGGATCTGCAGAACAATTCGGTTGAGCTGGTTCGCAGGGATACGCTTGAGAAAAAAGTTGTACCGGTTGAAGGAATTGATACCCTGATCACTGATCTCCTGGATGAAATACAGCAGAATATGTACCAGAAGGCTCTGCAATTCAGGGACCAGAATACAATCCCTGTGAATACGTGGGAAGAGTTTAAGGAAGTAATCGCCTCGAAAGGAGGATTTGTCAGCGCCCATTGGGATGGCACGCCTGAGACAGAGGAGAAGATCAAGGATGAAACAAAGGCAACAATCCGCTGCATCCCGCTTAACAATGCGTTGGAAGAAGGAAAATGTATTTATAGCGGAAAACCTTCCAGGCAGAGGGTGTTGTTTGCGGTGGCTTATTAGAAAGTTATCGTACCAGCTTTTCGACTTGTTATACTTCACGTCACGCAGAATGCTCGATTTTGCATTGATTGTAAATGAATAACTGCGGCGTTCGCCAAAGGGCACTACATTGAACCGCATTTCCCAGCAATGCAGATCGCGGTGAACACTGATGTTGGTAAGGGTCACCTGTTTACTTACAAAATCATAACCTGTGTTTACTCCTATCTTCCATTTTGGAGTGATGCTGATATCGCCGCTTAGCCTGACTGTATGGGTATAAATTGTTTCAAGGTTTTGTTTGGTAAACCTCCATCCGTAATCCACATTCAGACTCCACGGAATATCAAAATCCACGTACGCACCGGAAGCATAGGCAGTGGATTCATTAAGCAAATCAAGGGTGGGATTGGTTTCATCCATATACGGGTCGGGCTCTCTTTCGGTTGTAACTTCAGCACTTTTTCCTTTGGCCGGTGATTTCAGGTTAAATCCCAAATCAATATATGCGGTGGTAGTACGAAAAAGTTTGTGATTTTCGTTGATCAGATACTTGTCAATACGTTGACCCGTCGAGTCAAGGGCATAGGGATCAAATGTGGCACCAAACCTCATGTCAAGCTGTTTGTTGAATAATTTGGTCGACCCGGTAAAATTAACCGGCGTCCAATGGAAGCTATTCGCAAAAGGATTATAGGAAGTGCTGAAATTGAAATTATCCAGCAGGCTCACCTTTTTTTCTTCAACAGTGGAATCGGTTTTGGCCCTGACCTTCATCTCCAGCGTATTATTCAGGCTTAGTCCCACCGAACCGCTCCGGCCATTAACAGTGGGTGTACCATAAATATTATGTTCATAAATAGAGTATTCCTCTGTTGTGGATGGCTTTGTGATAGAGTACGGGTAGGAGATCTTGCGGTAGTAATTTGGCATGATGGAAGACATGTCGGGCATAAAGCTGAGTGACGCACTGGGTGTCATCACATGACGTACTGCAATTACATGAGAATTCGGGTTTTTTGACATGTACATGCCATAAATCTTCGGACTTGCACTGATGCTCAGGGCCGTTGACAACGATTGGGCATAGGTGATTTTCCGAATGGTATCCACATCCTTTGTTCTGGACCCATTCACGAATATTGTTGAATCGGGCGAGTTTCTTCTGACTGTGTAATTGGAATATAAAACACCATTGTAAGCCAGGGTAGGGGTTATGTTGATGAATTTAAAAAGTTTGATGCCCTGCATACTGATCGGTATAGAATGCGAAAAACCGTTTTGCATATTTTTGAGCGTCTGACTTGTAAATATGGTTGAATCAGGAGCGGTAATCTTATTTTCAAGTTTGGACGCATAACTTATCTGTACCTTGTCGAGCCATTTTTTACCATCGCTGTCCTTTGCCCTGAAAGGATAAAGCCGGTTCATATTAAAAACCAGGTTAGGCAAACCCAGATTGATCATGTGAGTTTTGCTGTTTTGCGATTCCTGCAGGTTTGCAGTGAGGTTGAATCTGTCTCCCCATTGGCGATAATAGGATATTCGTGATGATTTTGTGTTGGTCAGCATGTCGTTCACATTGTTGCTCTGACGCTTGTCATAGGAAGTCGAAGACAAATTCACACTGGCTGAGAATTTCTGATTGGGATTGGCTTTTGCATCCTGCTGATGGCTCCATTCAATTTTAAAGTCGGTGGATGGAACAAAGGTGGGATCATCAATTACCCGGTTCTTCATGTAATCTATATTAAACCGGCCGCTATATTTATACCTTTTTCTATATACCGAGGAGCCTTTTACGCCCCAGCTTCCGCGAGAGTAAACAGTTCCGAGAAGGGTAAGATCCACGTGCTCGCCAAGCACGAAATACCATCCTCCGTCGCGCAGATAGAAACCGCGGGTTTGTTCTTCGCCATATGTCGGAATGATCAATCCGGATGACCTTGTAGTTGTATTCGGAAAGAAACCGAAAGGCAGGGCCAGAGGCAGGGGTATATCTTCAAGCACCATATAGGCCGGTCCGCTGACTATCTTTTTATCCGGTATGACAATGGCTTTGGTAAGTCGAATATAGAAGTGCGGATGGGGGGCATCACAGGTTGTATATTTTCCTTTGGCCACATGGATCTCACCATCAGAAAGTCTTTTTGTACGGTCACTGTGCAAATAACCGTCGCCCTGCTTGGAGACAATGTATTTTATAATTCCTTTATGACTGTCAAAATTATACTTCATGGTATCTGAGTCAAACTCCTCACTTCCCTGCGAAAACACAGGCTTGCCGGCCAAAGCGCCGGAGGAATCAGGTACCCCGTTGGCTGATACTGTATGGTCCAGCAGGTTAAATTCAACATAATCAGCCTTCAGTCCTATATTCTGATAATTTACAACCGCTTTTTTATACAGATAGATTTTCTGCCCGCTTATGGATATACTCATCGAATCATCGGAAGCATATTTTACCTCAGCTTCAAGTTCCGTCTTCTTTTTGACAGGTTTGGTCCCTGCCAGTGTATCAATTACAAGGCTGTCATTCAGTGAAATAACAGTGTCGGTATTGGCAGGTATTGTTTGTTTGATCGTATCCGGTAATTCCTGGGAGTTTGCAGGAATGAGAAATAATAAAAAAAATAAGCCGGGCAGCAGCAGACGTCGAATTATATATGTTGATAAATGATAAATAATATGTTGGGTATTTGATGAAAACATACAAACTTTGATTCCCGGAATTGCTGCCTATTGAAATCAAAACAGAAATGCTATTTTTGCAAATCTTAAATTGCTTATAGGCTGCAAAGCTAATAAAATAACGTGTTGAAATGAATAAAAAATATACGGGCCTAAGAATTCCGGTTATTATAATTTTGGTGGCCATCTATTCATTTACCTCGTTTTCTTTGGCTGGGCAGGATAACGGAACCGGTTATAAATTAAAGACGGTGGTTATAGACGCCGGTCATGGCGGAAAAGACCCCGGTTCACCGGGTAAACTCACCTTTGAAAAAGATGTTGTGCTGGCCATCGCCCTGAAACTTGGCAAACTGATCGAAACTGAATTACCGGGTGTTAAAGTGATCTATACCCGCAAAACCGACGAATTTATTCCCTTGCATCAGCGTGCCGATATTGCCAATGAGAACAAGGCGGACCTTTTTATTTCAATCCATGCCAATGGAAATCCCAACTCCCTTGTCACAGGCACGGAAACCCTTGTTCTGGGATTGCACCGGGCCGGTGAAAACTTCGAAGTTGCAAAGAAAGAAAACTCGGTAATTTTACTTGAGGCCGATTATCATACACGGTATGAGGGTTTTGATCCCAATTCACCTGAATCGTATATAATCTTTTCCCTGATGCAGAACCTGTATTTTGAACAAAGCATCAATATGGCTGCCCTGGTTGAGGACCAGTTCAGGGAAAGGGCACAGCGCAAGGACAGGGGAGTGAAACAACAGGGATTGCTCGTACTTGCACAGACTTCCATGCCCGGCATACTGATTGAAACAGGTTTTATTACCAATCCCGAAGAGGAGAAATATTTGATGTCGGAAGAAGGACAGAACGTTATTTCTTCCGCTATTTTCAGGGCATTCAGGGATTATAAAAAGATTATAGAATCCAAATCATCCTTTGCCCTTGCTTCCAGAAACACTAAACCTTCCGATTCCGGATCAGTTTTTGTAAAGGATTCTGATGCAACGGACAGTTTTCCAGCTAGAATCCGCTCCCCCTGCGGCTGAAAAGCCCATGGCTAAAGTGGAATTTAAGGTACAGATTGCAGCCTCATCTAAACCCATTCCTCCCAATTCGCATACATTCAAGGGATTGAATGGTGTGACAGAATATCACGTGGGAGATATATATAAATATGCTGTAGGCAGCAGTCCAACTTTTCAGGAAATCATCAGTTATAGTAAGCAGGTCAAGGAACGCTTCCCTGATGCTTTTATAATTGCGGTAAAAAACAGGGATATTATTCCACTTGACGAGGCATTGCAGGAAATTCAGCAAAAAAATACTAATTAATAAAAAATGAAAATATCACGTGAATCTAAAATCGGTCTGGTAGCACTTATTGCTATCGTCCTGGCTATTTGGGGTATTAATTTCCTGAAAGGGATCAATATCCTGGAACCAACCCATAAATATTATGCCGAATATACCAATGTGAAAGGGCTTGTAGAATCTGCAGTGGTTAATCTGAACGGATACAAGGTAGGCAATGTAAGCAAAATTGAATTTGAGTCTGATAATCTTAAAAGGATTGTAGTTGAAATTTCACTGAATAAGAAAATTAAACTTCCCCGTAATACAAAAGTAGTGCTCCGGAGCGGAAGTCTTATTTCAGGTTCCAAGGATGTTGACCTCATGTTGGGAGACGGTCCGGGATTCTATGAACAGGGGGATACTCTCCCTTCTTCCGTACAGGTTGAACTGACGGATTATATCGATCCGATCCGTTCACAGGTTGAATCACTTATTCGTTCGGTGGATACAGTAATGGTGGCACTGGACAAACTGATGGATAACGATACACGTAAGAATCTCCAGGGTACAATTGCCAACCTGAACAGTGCTACCCAATCTCTCAGGCTTTCACTTCAGCCGAATGGCTCACTGTCTTCCTCCTTTAGTAATCTTGCTTCGGTAACCGACAATCTGAAAAAGAACAATGAAGAGATTTCAAAGGTACTGCACAATTTCGCTGCTGTTTCTGACTCCCTTAAACAATCCGATCTGAAGCAACTGATCAATCATGCAGATGAAACATTTGCCAAAACTTCCGAACTGTTCGGCAAAATTAATGAGGGACAGGGTACTGCGGGCAAACTGGTGGTAAATGATTCACTGTATAATAACCTGAATAGCGCGGTTGCCAGTCTGGATTCCCTGCTTATCGACCTGAAAGACCATCCCGGACGTTATGTACGCGTTTCGGTTTTCGGGAAGAAGGAGAAACCGTAATCGGTAATCGGTGATCGGTGAGGCTTCGGACGATTCGCTGATCGGCGACATCGGCGGGCAGGTCGGTAATCGGTAATCGGTGATCGGTATTCGCTAATCAGCCATCAGCCGCAGCATGTCAGCCTATCAGCCTAAGCCATCAGCCTAACAGTCTAACAGCATCAACTAACAACTAATCAGCTAATCAACTAGCAACTATCCGAGTTATTAACAATCAAAAAAAACAACAAAATGTGATTTTTGATTGTTTATATTTTTTACAATTTCATGTCCCATCGGAATCTTAACTTTAATTGCTAATCAATAATCTTCTAAGAGCCAAAAGTATATGGCTAAAATAAGTTAAATATCTGATAATCAATATAATAATTTATTTATAAAAAAGATTTTTTTTTAATGGTCTGACACCAAAATTGATAAGGGCTTTTAGAGAAAAACAAGCGAAAAATGATTTTTTTTTTATCTTTTTTTTCACAATCTTGCTGAAAGAAATCAGAACACCTGAGAAATTACCTATTGACCTATAAATTAAACCAAATACCAGTATGCACAAAGAAGTTTGGAACAATTGCCTGAAAATCATCAAAGACAATGTTCCTTCTATTAGTTTCCGGACCTGGTTTGAGCCGATCATCCCCCTAAGACTGGAAAATAAAGTGCTTACCATCCAGGTGCCAAGCCCTTTCTTTTATGAATATCTGGAAGAAAAGTACATTGATATCATCAGCAAAACCTTACGAAAGGAACTGGGGTATGATGCCAAGCTTGAGTACAGTATTGTCATGGAGAATCCGGGACAGTCGAGTTCCAAAATGTATACCATTAAACTGCCTGCCAAAAATCAGATTGAAATAAAGAACAATCCGGTGAATGTCCCGATGAATATCGAGGAAAATGCCATCAAGAATCCATTTATTATCCCGGGCATTAAAAAAATGAATATTGACCCACGGCTGAATGCGGAATATTCATTTGATAATTTTGTGGAAGGTGAATGCAACAGGCTGGCCCGTTCTGCCGGCTTTGCCGTTTCAAACAATCCGGGAGGAACTGCTTTCAATCCCCTGCTTATATACGGTGATTCCGGTCTGGGCAAAACACATCTGGCACAGGCAATCGGTATTGAAATAAAAGATAAATTCCAGGATAAGACGGTTTTGTACGTTCCTGCCAACCGTTTTCAAACCCAGTTTGTTGAATCGATCCGGAATAACACCAAGAATGATTTCCTTCATTTTTACCAGATGATTGATGTTCTCATCATTGATGATGTGCATGAATTTGCCGGTAAAGAAAAAACACAGGATATCTTTTTCCATATTTTCAATCACCTGCATCAAGTCGGCAAACAGCTGATCCTCACTTGCGACAAACCTCCGGTTGAACTTCAGGGTCTTGAACAACGACTTCTTTCCAGGTTCAAATGGGGATTGTCCGCCGACCTTCAGATCCCTGATTATGAAACACGGGTCGCTATTCTGAAGCAAAAGACATACAAGGATGGAATTTCTTTACCTGAAGAGGTTGTTGAATACATTGCCACCCATATTACCGAGAATGTTCGTGAGCTTGAAGGTGCACTGATTTCCCTGCTGGCCCAGAGTACACTCAATAAGAAGGAGATCACGCTTGACCTGGCCAAGGAGATGATTGACAAGCTTATAAAAAATACGAAACGCGAGGTTTCTATTGATTATATTCAAAAGGTTGTATGCAATTATTTTGATGTTCCGGTTGATTCACTCCAGTCGAAAACCCGTAAAAGAGAGATTGTGCAGGCCAGGCAGGTGGCCATGTATTTTTCAAAAAACCTTACCAAATCATCTCTGGCCACTATTGGATCGCAGATTGGAGGGAAGGATCATGCCACCGTATTGCATGCATGCAAAACCGTAAATAATCTGGTAGAAACCGATAAGCAGTTTAAAACGCAGATAGAAGAAATAGAAAAGAAACTCAAATTCTAATTCAAACAGGTTCAGCAATGAACCTGTTTTTTTTTGCCTGTTGATCAATGGATGATTCGTACAAAACGCTGGAAAGTCCTGCTGAAGGCACATACCGTGAAAAAGGAAGCCGTTTTCTTGCATTTGGTTTTCCGGTGCAGAATGAGGAGGAGATTCGAAATATCCTGGCCAGCCTGCGAAAAAAATACCATGATGCACGGCATCATTGTTATGCATATCGGTTGGGAACCACCGGAGAAGCCTACAGGGTAAATGATGACGGAGAACCATCAGGTACTGCCGGTAAACCAATTCTGGGCCAATTGCTGTCTAACAACCTTACCCATGTGCTTGTGGTAGTTGTGCGCTATTTCGGTGGTACCCTTCTTGGCACAGGCGGACTGATCACGGCATACAGGTCGGCCACAGCGGATATGATCTGCAAATGCAAAAATTGTTGTGCGTATTGTAGAATTGAAAGTACGTCTCATTTTTCCGTATGATATGCTGAATGCAGTAATGAAAATATTGAAAGAGGAATCCCTTTCACCCGCTGAAGCTGAGTACAATACGATGTGTACTTTGGTGGTGAAGGTACGGGCATCTTCACTGGACAAACTCACCGGCCGGTTTAAAATGGTGGCCGGACTTCAGTATGAATCTCTTAAAATGGACGATTAATATCATTGCCCCGTATTTCAAAATGCTCTAAATTGATTTGCAAATTATAAAAAAAATAGCCGGATGAAAAACAAGAGTTTAGTATCCATAACTGATTACAGTAAAGAGGATTATCTTAGGATAATTGCACTGGCTGAGGAATTTGAAAAAACACCGAACCAGTCGATCCTGAGTGACAAGGTTGTAGCGACCTTGTTTTTTGAGCCATCAACACGCACCCGGTTAAGTTTTGAAAGTGCGGTGCTGAAGTTGGGTGGAAAGGTTATCGGGTTCAGCGATTCTAATTCATCCAGTGTTACCAAAGGGGAGACCTTATATGATACAATCAAAATTGTAAGCAATTACTGCGACCTGATTGTAATGCGCCATCCCCTGGAAGGGGCGGCCCGGTTTGCCAGTGAAATCACCTACGGTACCGGTGATAAATGCAGGTGACGGGGCCAATCAGCATCCTACACAAACCCTGCTTGATCTTTATTCGATTGCCAAAACCCAGGGAAAACTTGACAACCTCACCATCTTTATGGTAGGAGATCTGAAGTATGGCCGTACGGTTCATTCCCTGCTCATGGCCATGTCGCAGTTTCAGGCCACGTTTCATTTTGTTTCACCTGATGAATTGAAGATGCCTGATGAATATAAGTACTATCTTGATTGCCTTGGTCTGAAATATACTGAGCAAAAGGAGTTCGGGACCCATATTGATACAGCGGATATCATTTATATGACAAGGGTTCAGAAGGAAAGGTTTTCTGATCCCATTGAATATGAAAGGACAAAAAATGCTTATGTGCTTAAAAATAAGATGCTTGAAGGTACAAAGGAAAATATGAGGGTTTTACATCCGCTTCCCCGTGTAAACGAAATCGACCAGGATGTGGATGTAAATCCAAAGGCATATTATTTTACACAGGCATTGAATGGCGTTTTTATCCGCCAGGCCATCATCACATCTATTTTAGGATTAAAATAAAACAAGGATTTACCATGCAAATGCAAGATAAAAAATTAGAAGTAAGTGCCATTGAGAATGGCACTGTCATTGATCATATTCCTGCCAATGCGCTTTTCAAAGTAATATCCATTTTGAATCTCGATAAAATGGACAGGCAGATGACCTTTGGAACAAATTTCGACAGCAAGAAATTAGGTAAAAAGGCCATTGTAAAACTTTCGGATACATTTTTCAAGGACAAGGACATTAACAAGATCGCCCTTGTTGCCCCCCAGGCTAAACTGAACATTATCCGCAATTATAAGGTGGTAGAGAAAAAGGTGGTTGAAGTACCGGAGGACATTATTGGAATTGCCAAATGCATGAATCCAAAATGTATCACCAACAATGAAAAGATTGTCACCAGATTCAGGGTGGTTTCACGCCATGAGTTAAGGCTGAAATGCCATTACTGTGAGAAGATCACAGACCAGGAACACATCGAGATCATCTAGGGTTTTCCGTGTTACCGGATACGGTCATACGACTTTACAAGCATTTCATCCTGGTGAATAGCCCTGTACGCCAGAAAATTAAATATTATGCCAATAATCGGGAATATGGAAGCCACTCGAAATATGTGCAATGTGTGCTCAATCGAGTTCCTGATCATGATATAGTAATACAGCATGGTAAGCAGAATCATGACCAGCAATACTGAACTTACAACACAGAGCCTTATTTGAAGAATGCGTCGTCCGAAGAGAAAAATATTAACAAAGTTTAAAACACCGGTAAGGAAAACAAGCAGAACAAGCGGAATCGTATACTTGTAATTAACATAATCATGCGGCGTGGAATAGTCCCTAATATTCAGACTGTGAAAAATGAGCATCCGGCCATCCATTAAAGTTACTTCAGCATAGGGCCTGATTAACAGCCAACTCATCAATACCGCAACAAGCAAAAGATAAACCGATTGTTTCCGTTGTATCATAATCACATGATTTAAACTCAAATTTAATAAACTTTTTGAAAACAACATAGTCATTAAGTTGTTGGCTATGGACGGGCAGGCTGAGAATTGTTAACATCTTCCCGGTTAGGTTATATTGAATTTGAATAATTTTGATAGGCTTGAATAAAAACATATGGACAAAAAAGAGATCATGGCAATGATTGCCTTGCTGGATGATACTGATCAGGAAGTTCTTTCGGCAATTACAGATAATTTGATGAGACAGGGTCAGGAAGTTGTGCCCGATCTTGAAAAGGCATGGGAGACAACCCTGGATGAAAAATTGCAGACAAGGCTTGAAAATCTGATCCAGGATATTCAGTTCAATGCAGTACGCGATGACCTGAAAAGATGGATACAAACAGGCTCGGAATATATTCTCGAGGGAGCCTATTATATAGCCAAGTTCCAGTTTCCGGAACTCAGCATGGCAAGGATCAATGAGCAGATTGAAACCATCCGGAAGGATGTATGGATTGAGATCAACAGCAATCTTACAGCGCTGGAAAAGGTGAAGATCCTGAATTATATTCTGTTTGACCTGCATAAACTCACCCGGAACAATACCGATTTTTATTCACCCCAGAACTCATATATAAACCAGGTTCTGGAAACCAGGAAAGGAAATCCGATATCCCTCTCCATCATTTACCTGTCGGTAGCCTGGAAACTGGGACTTCCTATTTACGGTGTAAATCTTCCCAAGAATTTCATCCTGGCATACATGGATGAATACAGGAACGATGACCTGGGCTATAATGAAGAAGATATCCTGTTCTATATTAATCCATATAACAAGGGAGCTGTCTTGGGCAGAAGGGAAATAGACTATTTCATTACCCAGCAGCAGATCAAGCCGCAGCCTTCATTTTATATGCCCTGTTCAAACCGGGATATCATTATCAGGCTGATCAACAACCTGATCATGTCGTATGAAAAGCTTGGTTATATGCAAAAAATAACCCGGCTGAAAGAACTTCTCCGGGTTATGGAATCATAGGGGGGACGTCGGGGTGGTACAATCACTTCGACGGGGTGGTGCCTTTATTTGGCGTAACTTACTGCCCTTGTTTCGCGGATGACTGTGATTTTTATCTGTCCGGGATAGGTCATTTCATCCTGAATTCTCCTGGCGATTTCATAGGAAAGGCTATCAGCTTCCTTATCTGAAACTTTTTCGCTTCCCACAATAACCCTGAGTTCCCTGCCTGCCTGTATGGCGTAGGTTTTCATTACACCGGGATAGGAAAGGGCAAGTGATTCAAGATCCTTCAACCGTTTGATATAGGATTCGACTACTTCTCTGCGGGCACCGGGACGGGCTCCGGATATGGCATCACATACCTGAACAATGGGTGCAATAAGTGTGGTCATTTCTACCTCGTCGTGGTGTGAACCGATGGCATTGCAGATTTCAGGTTTCTCCTTGTATTTTTCTGCGAGTTTCATGCCAAATACAGCATGCGGCATTTCCGGCTCATCATCCGGCACCTTTCCAATATCATGCAGCAATCCGGCCCTTTTTGCAAGTTTGGCATTCAGTCCAAGTTCACTGGCCATAATGGCGCAAAGGTTTGCTACTTCGCGTGAATGTTGCAAAAGGTTCTGACCATAGGATGAACGGAATTTCATTTTACCAACCAGTCGGATCAGTTCAGGATGAAGTCCGTGAATACCCAGGTCGATGGTGGTGCGTTTTCCTACTTCAACAATCTCATCCTCCACCTGTTTCCTGGTTTTTTCAACGATTTCCTCAATACGGGCAGGGTGAATTCGGCCGTCGGTGACCAGCTGATGCAGGGCAAGCCGTGCAATTTCGCGGCGAACCGGGTCAAAGGCTGAAAGAATAATGGCCTCAGGCGTATCGTCTACAATGATTTCAACTCCTGTGGCAGCTTCAAGTGCACGAATATTGCGACCTTCACGGCCAATAATGCGTCCCTTGATCTCATCACTTTCAATATTAAAGACAGTGACCGAATTTTCAATGGCAGTTTCTGAAGCCACACGCTGAATGGTTTCAACAACCACCTTTTTTGCTTCGCGGGTTGCCGTCATTTTTGCCTCGGCCATGATCTCATTTACATAGGAAATGGCCTGTGTTTTGGCCTCTTCCCTCAATGATTCAATTAACTGGTTTTTTGCATCTTCTGCTGATAATCCCGAAATGGTTTCCAGTTGTTCAACCTGTTGCCTGTGAAGCCTGTCCATTTCTTCAGTTCTTTTATCAAGCAGACCTAGCTGGGAATTCATATTTTCACGCAATAGCTCCAGTTCATTTTTGGCACGCTGCTGTTCCTCGATTTTCTGTGAAAGAAGCATTTCTTTCTGATTCAACCGGTTTTCAGTAGCAATGATCTTGCTGTTCTTTTCGTTGATGTATTTCTCATGTTCAGTTTTCAGTTGCAGGAATCTTTCCTTTGCCTGCAGCATCTTATCCCTTTTTTGCGCATCTCCTTCAGCTTCAGCTTCTTTTATTATGCTAAGCTTCTTCTTTTTCAGTGCAAAATTCCAGAGAAAATAGGAAAGGCCCCCGCCAACAATTAAAGCCAGACTGGCTGCGACGAGGACCTTTACCATAACAATTGTATCGGTTAGTATGGTCATTGAATCTGATATTTATATGGTTATTAAAAAAAAACCCGCATAAGTTCCTTCATACGTTGATAAAACCCCAGTACATAATGGGTGGAGAAGCCAATATGTTTCGAACTTCCAATGTCCCCCCGCAGAGCGGAGGAATCCCGGTAAACCGGTAATATGGCCTGTTCTTGACATGCTGAGCGGATCTCCAATATAATTAGTGTTGAGTTTCACAGCATTTGAAGAAACTATGCGGGCTATGCTTTACTATACAAAGAACTCTTATTACTCTCCTTTAAGGTATTCTTCCAATTCTTCATTTAATTCCTGCATTTTCTGTTCCAGGGGTGAAATGTCGGTCTTATCTTCCATTTCGATAATCCTTGTTACAAACTGCAGGGCAGCCATGGCCAAAAAATCCTGAACATCCTTATCCAAATAACGTTGCTTATACTGAAGCACCTTTTCATTAATCAAACGGGCTGCTTTTCTGATCTTCTCCTCATCCCTTCTTTCTATTTTCAGTGGATAATACCGGTCCGCTACATTTACTTTAATTGACAGCTTATCATCCATGGTCTCATTCATCCTCTATCGGTTTAAGAGAGCAATACATTTATCTATCTCCCGCACGATCCTGTTTACCTGTATTTTTGTTTCATGTACATCTTCACCAGGAACTGAAGATAACACTTTAGCTATTTTCAGATTTTCGTGTTTCTTTTCAAGATCTGCGAGTTTATTTTCCAGCATATGCACCTGGTTCTGCAATTCGGTGCTTTTTTTCTGAAATTCTACAGCCTTTGATTTTTGATCCTCATACAAGGATATTAATGACATGATCCTTTGTCTCAGGCTGGAAAATATTTCATCATACCTCGCATCCATTTTACACAAAGATAGATTCAATTTTTTAATTCAACGACGCAAAAATACGATTTTGTTAATTAATCCCTTCTTTAAAATAAAGAATATGATTTAGCTTTACACACCTTGTTAAAATTGATATACAAGATATATTTAAAGATATGCAATTTATTTTACAATTTTTGATTTTTGCGGGTGTATTTGACAATTACCAGGTTAATTTACAGGATTCGATAAAGGATTCAGATAAAACGGTTTACTTTACTTCGCCAGTGGATATACCCCTGTTTTTGGCCGGAAATTACGGAGAGATACGAAATGCTCATTTTCATGGCGGTATTGATATTAAAACTCAACAGGTTGAAGGAAAAACTGTTGTGGCGGCTGATTCCGGGTATGTTTTCCGGGTTGCGGTACAATCGGGAGGATATGGTCATGCGCTCTATCTTCGTCATCCCTCCGGCTTTGTAACCGTATATGGTCACCTCCGTCAGTTTGCCCCTCAAATTGAGGCCTGGGTGAAGGAGCAACAATATCGCAAAAAATCGTTTGAAGTGGACCTGAATCCGAACGAACATCAGTTTGTTTTCAGGAAAGGGGAGATGATCGGACTTTCGGGAAATACAGGGTCATCCGGAGGCCCGCATCTGCATTTTGAAATCAGGGACAAATCGGCTTCAATACCTCTTAACGGACTGAAATATTCCTTTCCGATAAAAGACCTGGTGAAGCCAAAAATAGAATGGCTCTGCATTTATCCGCTGGATGACAGCAGCACGGTGAACGGCCTCAACAGAAAGCTCCTGTTGCCTGTGTCCATGCTTAAAAACAATCTGTATATCAAAGCCAATAATCCCTATAGTGAGCGGAAATATTGGTTTTGGCATTGTAACATACGATTTGTTAAGCAATTCACTCAACAAATGCGAGCCTTATTCAATGAGTTTGTATGAAGACAGTATACTTCATTTCAGGTGTGTGATTGACAGCATTCCTTTTTCACAGACGGGGTATGTAGCCAGTCTTATTGATTATGAGGAAAAAATAAGGACAGGCAGGACAATCCAAAAGTTGTTTGTAGATCCGAACAATAACCTGCCCATATACAAGAAGGCTATGAACAGGGGAATTATCCGCTTTTCTGATGCCATGGAACACAATATCATCATTTCTGTGGCAGATGCATACGATAACCGGTCAGACCTGCTTTTCAAGGTACATTCATCTGAACTTAAGGGTCCGGTCGCTTCCCTGATCCCAGGAATGATACGAATATTGTGGCACAGTTCTATTATGACAGTCTTAATGTGTATGAAACTCCGGAGGTAAGAGTTGTTGTGCCCAAAGATGCCCTGTTTGATAACATCAAATTCCGTTCACCCGGACTGAAACAGATAGCGGCAAATATTCCCCGGTTTTCGGTATTCACAGGGAAGAAACTCCCCTCAAAAAATCCATTGTTCTGTCCATTAAGCCGCGCAATCTGCCGCCTTACCTGCAGGAGTAAAGCCGGAATAACCGGAATCGGCGCAAAAGGGAATGTGATCAGTCAGGGAGGAAGTTATAAAAACGGGTATTTGACAGCCCAGGTGAAATCCTTTGGCCGTTTCTATGTTTCGGTTGATACAATTGTTCCTGTAATAAAGCCCTCCGGTTTCAGGCAGGGCGGAAAATACACGGACGGACAGGTATTGTCCTTCCGAATCCGTGACTATGGATCAGGCATTGCCAAATACAGCGGATATATTGACCAGGAATGGGCTCTCTTTGAATATGACGGGAAAAACGAACTTCTGTTTTACAGAATAGATGGAAAAAGAATTCAAAAGGGAAAAACGCATAAAATAGAGGTCATTGTTTCAGATAATCGCGAAAATTTCACCCGTTTTGAAAGTACTTTTTATTATTGAAATCATCAAAATCGAATAGAATGACTGCAGAAAAATACTCCGTTGTTGGTATGATGTCGGGTACAAGCATGGATGGAATGGACCTGGTTTTTTGCCGGTTCAACCGTGAAAAGGACGAATGGCACTTCCAGATTGAAAAGGCTGTGACCTATGACTATTCACCCGAATGGACAACTAATCTGAATCAGGCTTATCGCCTGCCTGCCGAATGAATTTCTGGAGTTGCACAATGCCTATGGCAGGTTGATCGGGGATTATATAGCCCGGTTCCTTACAGAAAACAAACTTTCTGCGGATCTGGTTGCATCGCACGGGCATACGATTTTTCATCAGCCTGAGAAAGGATTTACCTTTCAGCTTGGAGAAGGTGCATCTATGGTAAGCCGCTGCCATGTGAACACTGTATCCGATTTCCGCACCATGGATGTGGCACTGGGCGGACAGGGAGCACCGCTTGTGCCGGTTGGTGATGAACTTCTCTTTTCACGTTATGGATATTGCCTGAATCTGGGCGGTTTTGCCAATGTTTCAAACCGGCATGACGGAAAAAGAATTGCCTTTGATATCTGCCCGGTGAATATAGTATTGAATGAACTGGCCCGGAGAACGGGGAAAGAATTTGACACAGGACGGGAAAATCGGACGCAGCGGTATTCCACATCCTCAACTGGTGAATGAACTGAACAACCTTGAGTTTTACAGGCAAAGCGGACCCAAATCGCTGGGACGGGAATGGGTTGAAAAAAGCTATCTGCCTTTGCTTGACAAATATAACCTGCCGCTGGAGAATATTATGAGCAGTGTATATGAACATATATCCGTGCAAATCGGATCTTACCTTGATCTTTCGGGACCCGGAGAAGTTTTGGTAACGGGGGGAGGGGCATTTAATACTTTCCTGGTTGAAAAAATACAGTCACATACAAAATCCAGACTTGTTATTCCCGATGAACAACTCGTGAAGTTCAAAGAAGCCTTGATTTTTGCGTTTCTTGGATTGCTGCGATTCCGGAATGAAACCAACTGCCTGGCCTCTGTTACTGGTGCAGTCCGTGATTCCTCTTCAGGAGTCATTCATTTGACCAGGTAAGAAAAAGAGAGGGAACATACCATAAAAAAGAATCGGGTGAGAACCCTGAGGAACTCACCCGATCTTAACCCTAACTACAAAAAAACAAACTAATTATTAACTAAAACTACTAATTATGAAAATCAAACTTTAGCTTCCTATATAATCACACTTTAATAACCTTCAATCTTAATTACACTACAAATATACACACAATATTTCGAATTTTATGGGGTACCTCTGTTAAAAAATACAAAATAATGTTAATTACTTACATTTATAATAGGGGTACAATTTAAAAATCATAAAATTCAAAGAACATTCATATCTCTTGTATTAACTGATTTTGATCAGCACTTCATTTTAAATTTTAGTGCTATTTTTATCAGCTAAATCTCAATACTATGACAAACAAATATCTTGCCACACTTATTTCGTTTATGTTTTTTGTAACAGAAAGTTTGTATCCCTGTACCAACTTCCTGATTACCAAAGGCGCAACGGTTGACGGATCGACCATGATTTCGTATTCCGCAGATTCACATGTTTTATATGGAGAATTGTATTTCAGGCCTGCAGCCGATTACCCGGCTGGTACAATGATGGATGTGAAGGAATGGGATACGGGAAAATTTCTTGGAAAAATCCCGCAGGCACGTCATACTTATTCTGTTGTGGGAAATATGAATGAGCACCAGGTTGCTATTGGTGAGACAACATTCGGCGGAAGGCTTGAATTAATGGATTCCACAGCGATCATCGATTATGGCAGCCTGATCTATATAACTCTCCAGCGTGCAAAAACGGCAAGGGAAGCCATTAAAACGATCGATCAGCTTCTTACGGAATATGGATATTACAGTGAAGGGGAATCCTTTTCTATTTCCGATCCCAATGAAGTATGGATCATGGAAATAATGCCAAAGGGCCCGGAAACAGGGGCGCAGTGTGGGTAGCCACGAAAGGTTCCGGATGGTTATATTTGCGGTCATGCCAACCAGGCCAGAATAACAACTTTTCCGCTAAATGATCCTGAAAACTGTCTGTTTGCAAAGGATGTAATCGATGTAGCCCGTGCAAAAGGATATTTTACAGGCAAAGATGAAGATTTCAGCTTTTCTGATGCTTATGCACCCCTGAATTTTGAGGGTATCCGTTTTTGTGATGCACGCGTATGGTCAGGTTTTATGAAGGTAGCCGATGGCATGGATCAATATATCGATTATATAAAAGGTGAGAATAACCAGCACCGCTTTCCATTATGGGTTAAGGTCAATCACAAATTAACCGTAAGCGATGTTTTTGCCATCATGCGTGATTATTACCAGGGAACCGAACTGGACATGACCAAGGATTTCGGAGCAGGTCCGAACCAGAGTATTGTCCGCTGGAGGCCCCTGACCTGGAAAGTGGACAGCGTAACTTATTTTAATGAAAGAGCTATTTCCACACAGCAAACCGGCTTTTCCTTTATTGCCCAGTCGAGATCATGGCTTCCTGATCCCATCGGCGGTATTGACTGGTTTGGAGTAGATGACACTTACAGCACAGTTTACAGTCCAATGTATTGCGGGATTACCTCCGTTCCCCAGTCCTTTGCCGTTGGAAACGGTTCCATGATGGAATTCAATGATGATGCTGCATTCTGGGTATTCAACCAGGTTTCAAATTTTGCCTATACCAGGTATAACCTGATGATCCCCTTCATTCAGGATAAACAGAAACAGCTCGAACAAAAATACTTTCTCGAAACAAAGGATATTGATAAGACTGCAGCTGACCTTTATAAAAAGGATCCTAAAAAAGCGATTGCCTTTATTACTGATTATTCAGTTAAAAGTGGTGATCATACGGTTGCTGAATGGAAAAATCTGTATGGTTTTCTGTTTACCCGTTTTATGGATGGCAATGTGAAAACAAAGGTGGAAGGCCAGCAGAATCCGAAAGTGGAACAGCCCGGATATAGTGAAGATTGGTACCGTGCTGTTGTAAAGTTTAGCGGAGATAAGTTCAAAGTGCCGGAAGAGAAGAAGTGACGAGTGACGAGGGACAAGTGACTTTTCACCATTCGCCGTTCGCCGTTTTCTTAAAAACCGTATCTGAAGGGTTCTCCACACTGAAACCAAACCTTTCATTGTTCCTTCTTACGCGGAACTCTTCCATGCGGGCTATGTCGTCCTCCATATAAGAGTAGTCCAATTCCTGCTTTGTATCCAACACGTATACATCGGAATTATGCCGGGTGTGTACATGAAAATCCTGCACCTTATTTCTTGAAGCACGGTTTTCAAATCGCACGGTGTGGGGGCAATTCCTGGTAACCACTTTAAATTCGTTCCACGACATTCCCTGACTCAAGTAACTATCATAATTTTTCATCATTTTTTTAATTAGGGGCATGCGCGGACGATCCAACCGGAGGGTAGGCACATGCCTGGTAGTTTCTGTATTATTTTCAACCTGATTAATAAACGTATGGAAATGGTTGATGTTGCCAGAACTTTGCCAAAAAAAGTTAAAGAATTTCTTTTTCCAGGATTTGCAGGATTACACGGCCATAAAAGACCTGGCCGCTTCAGATCCGGGGGATTGAAAAATTTTTAACAGGGAAAGGAAATGGAATTTCCATATCGGAAAATCCGAAAAAATGCAAAAGTAATCCCTGACAAGATGAATATTTCGCGTATTAAATAAGACAGGAAGAAATTTTATGTATGCGAATAATGAAACCTTTCATTGAGTTCCATCTGAAATTGCTGGATTTTCTCCTGTAAATGATTGATCTCATCCTGAAGTAATGAAACAGCATTTCGATTTCCCTCTGATAAAAGATCCTGAATGTAACGACGATTGATCATTATTTTCTTTTGACATTCATAGATCTCGGAGATCAATCTTTTAACATTTTCCTTTACATTAAGCATAACTTTAATTTTTGGTTAGCAGGCAATAAGGTATTCAACTTGAATAATTATCGCAAAAATCCAAAACAGAACGGTAAAAATCGGAGGGTACCCTGGAAGTAAAGGATTAGAAAAGCGATTCCTTCCGTAGGCTAAATATTTATTCTCCTGTAAAGGTACGACATATTCAACCTTATAACGATTTTACGGCTTACTTTATTTCTTTCCTTGTCAAAAATTTACTTGCCCCGGGCTTTATATATAGGCCGACAGAGGTGTTACGGGTATTTATTTACGGATGACGGGAATTTCAAACTGACCAGCAACAAAGCAGGTGAATTTACCGGCATTGTTGTGTATTACAGCATTGTTTTTATTAATTATATAATTCACAAGTAGGCGAAGGCGGTTAGGCGGTTAGGCTATTAGGCTGTAGGTTATTGGGAAGAACGTCTTCGGAGTTCGGTGATGGGTGTTCGATGTTCAGTGTTATTCGATGCAAAATAATATCAAAAAAGGAGCACCGAAAGCTGAATTCCGAAGGCTTCAAACTGCAGAACTGCAGAACTGCACAACCGCAGAACCGCAGAACACTATTGTCCGGTAAAGTTTATAGAATATCAGCAAAGCCTTGAAATAATTCAACCTCTGCGAGGTTGTCTATAAATGAGGTTAGCATTATTTATTCTACAATAATACAACTTCTGCGAAGTTGTTTAAAATCCTCGTAGAGGATATATTATTGTAGCAGAATCATATATCAAACCAATCCCAACCTCGTAGAGGTTGAATTATAGATTTAGCCGGACCACAATGTTCTGCTGTTTAGCAATTCTCTTTACTCCTTACTCATCTCTCATCTCTCATCTCTCATCTCTCATCTCTCATCACTTCGTCGCGTTTTCGAGCTTTTTAAGTATCAGGAACATAAAGGAGGCAGCCAGTAGGCAGCATACTACGAAAATGCTCCATAATGCCCACAGGGGCAGAACATCCCATAATCCAGCAGCCTGTCCCATCAGGTAATTGCCCAGAGAAACGGCAGCCAGCCAGGCTCCCTGCATTAAGCCCTTGTATTTCGGAGGTGCTACTTTCGACACGAAAGATATAGCCATCGGGCTGAGGAATAATTCAGCCACTGTAAGTATAAGGTAGGTTGTGATCAGCCAATAGGTAGAAACGCGATCCGCATCAGGAGCACCAAGTCCGCCAAGCGATTTTGGACTCGGAAGTCCGATGGAAGCGATCGTCAGAAGCAAAAAGGCAACAGCAGTTATAATCATCCCGATACCGATTTTCTTCGGAGCAGAGGGCTCTTTTCCTTTTTTGTTCAGACTCCCAAAGATCATAATGACTATCGGGGTCAGCACGACAATAAAAAACGGATTGAAATGCTGGAACATCTGCGGTGTAAAAGGATTTGTAACGCTGAAATGGGAATAGCGAAGTACGGCGATTATACCAAAAATTAAGAACGACAATCCGCCTAATATTTTGGTTGTGGATGACGCTTTTTTCTGAAAAATGAAGATCAGTCCGAGAACTGAAAAGAACAGGGGTAACAGGGTAAACAAATCGAAAAAGATGTTCGTGAATCTGCTTACGCTGGTTGCAGTATAATCGCGCGCAAAATAAGTCATCGAAGCTGCATTCTGATGGAAGGCCATCCAGAAGAAAATTGCCACTCCAAACACAAGCAGGAGGGCAACGATCCTTTCTCTTGTCTGCTTGGGCGACATTTCAATGGCTGCGGTATTGTCGTTGTTTTTTATTTTTTGTCTTTCTGTGATATCGGCGGTTTTGTAATGTTTCCTGAAACCTATAAATATGATCATGGATATGATCAGGCTGATACATGCAACACCAAATCCATAATGATATGATTTTGACAATTGATTAAGGTAGGTTTCGGAGAATACATTCAGGTTTGCCAGTGTTATGCCACTATCCTGCAATTGAGCAATTGAAAGATATTCCTGGACATTGGCAAGTTTTCCCTCAAGAAATTTGTGTGCCATGGCAGGAATCCGGCCATCATAGGTATAGTGACTTGCCTTCAGGATAAAATTATTTACAGCTTCTGCGGCTGTGGGTGCAAACATGGCGCCAATATTGATACACATGTAAAAAATATTGAACGCACTGTCTCTTTTAGACCCGTATTTGGGGTCATCATAAAGATTCCCGACAAGGGCCTGTAAATTTCCCTTGAATAATCCTGTACCCAATGAAATAACACCCAGGGCTACATAAATTGAAATCAGGCCGGTACCAAACTTTGAAGGAACAGCCATCAGCAGGTAGCCCACAAACATTATAATGATACCCACCGTAACGGTTCGGCCATACCCCAGAAGCCGGTCGGCAACTATACCTCCAAGCAAGGGAAGGAAATATACAAACATAAGGAATGTAGCATAGATGTGACTCGTTTTGGCAGCGTCAAAACCATATTTCGCCTGAATGAACAGGGTGAAAATAGCGATCATGGTATAATAACCAAACCGTTCGCCCATATTTGCAAATGCAGCTATAAATAGCCCCTTCGGGTGTCCTTTAAACATAGTTATACGTTTTATATAATGAGTAAAGATGCCCTGCCTTTCCGGCAGGTTGTTTGTACCACAACTAATTTATGATTGTTTAAAAATAATAAACCTGTTCTTGTAAAGCTGCCGTAAAAATTCCGTCACCCTTAATTCTACAGAAGGATTTGAATTTTCTTCCTCCGGCAGGGACTGACTGAACTGATTGCATATTTCTTCCGTGTTCTTTTCTCCGTCGATCAGGTTCCACACTTTGCTACCCATCTCATCAAGATGTATACTGAAATACTTTGAACGGTTTGCTGGTATAAACCAATTGCGCATCCGTTCACTTTTGAACTTAGGTATAAAAAGTGTGATCTTATCACCCTCCTGGTTAAACTCCCACACATTTCGCACAGGGATCATTTCCAGAAAGTTTTTTGGCGGTTTGCGCAAGGGCATAATGTGACCTCCTGAAATCCTGTTTATCCTGCTGAGCCCCTGGAAACTGTTGAATCAGTCTTACCTGCATTCCATATCGGTATCTGCACCAGTACCCAGGCGATCAGAGCGAGTACTATTGCGCTGATCCAGAACGGGGGATACTTAAAAAAGGAGAACAGGTCATACAGGAAAATATTACCTACTGCGAAAATGGCAATTATCAAACCCATCAGGGCCTCACCGGCAATCAGACCGGATGCCAGCAATACGCCGGTATTTTCAACACTGATTAGTTGTGCACCGGAAAATTTGCGTTTTTCTGCCAGGGAATCGACAATACCTTTGATGATCCCGCCCAGAAAAATGGCAAAAGTGGTCTCGAGGGGGAGGTACATACCAACACACACCAGCATGGGACTTTTTACCTGCATCATGATAAAGGCAATGCCCATCAGAATTCCGGCAATAATAAGGGGCCATGCCATTTGTCCGCTTACAATGCCCTTTGACAGAATAGCCATCAAACTTGCCTGAGGAGCAGAAAGATTTTTACTTCCGAAGCCACCGTCATATCCCTCCCGGATACCCTTGGCAATATCTCCGTCATTCAGAAAAACCAGCACGCCAAACATAACCGAACCGGCCAGAACCACACCAATAATATCACCAATCTGCATACGCCATGGCGTACCGCCCAGAATATGACCTGCTTTCAGATCCTGAAGCATTTCGCCGGCCACAGCCGCTGAAACGCATACAATAGCCGCCACACCTAGCACGGAGGTTACTCCCTCCTTTCCGGTAGCACCGAGAGCCACCATAAGACAAGGCAGTAACAACCAAGTGCAGTGAGGGTTAATCCCGCTGATCGGGTTATTGCTCGATCCCATAATGCCTACCAGGTATCCGGAAACAGCAGCAAAGAAAAAGGCAAGGATTATCATTACGGTGGCAGCAACAACAGCCACGAGTACAGAAGTTTTGAAAATAAACAGGGTTATGCCGAACGTAAGCAGGGCAACCATTAGGATACCAGCCATGATCCAGGTGAAACTGATGTCTTTATCATTGCGTGCAATAACCACATGTTGTCCTGAAGCTGCTTTCTTTACATCACCTACTGAACGGACAATCCCGGCGGTGAGACTCTTTCGCATTTTCCAAAGTGTAAACACCGCGCTTACCAGCATACCTCCAATGGCAATTGGACGAACAATATACCGCCAGATGGAATAGAAGGAGGTTGTCCATACTTTGTCCATAGCTGCCTGTGCTGTCAGTGTAGGGTCACTGGCCATAAATGCGGAAGCCATGGCATTCAGGTCGAGCGATGGCGTTAAAAAATAAAGGATAATCGGAGTAAGTAATCCCCAGGCAAGCACACCACCACTAAAGTTTAAGGAAGCAAGTCTTGGACCGATAATATAACCCACACCCATATAGGCCGGACTTATTCCGGGTGAGCCAAGCATCATTCCGCCCTGTCCGGCAAATTTTGTACCTGTTACAGTTTGTTTGGCAAATAATATGAATTTTTCCCAGTACACTGAAAAAAGCTTTATTTCTCCCAGCAGTTTTATCAACCCGCCCAGGATCATGGCACCGAACAGGAACTTCGAATTACCGCCTGCTTTCTGCCCGGCTTTATGTATTTCCGCAGCAGCCACTGATTCGGGAAACGGCAAATCAGCATCTTCAACCATTACCCGTCGAAGCAATGCAACAAACATAATACCCAGAATACCTCCGGCTATCAGGATAAGTGTTGAAGTAATGTAATGTCCCGGAGTGAAAAACGGGTTCCAGATTCCGGCAACAAAAAAAGCCGGAAGGGTGAAAATAGCTCCGGCAGCAACCGATTCACCGATAGATCCTACAGTACGGGCAAAGTTTTCTTCAAGAATGGAACCTTTCATCGCTTTTAATATGGCCATGCCAATAACGGCAGCCGGGTAGGTTGCAGCAATGGTCATACCGGCCTTAAGCCCCAGGTAGGCGTTTGCGGCTCCCAGCACAACAGCCATGATCAACCCGATAATGAGTGCCCTGACTGAAAATTCAGCCATACTGGTATCAGGAGATACAAACGGAATGTATTTCTTTTTATCGGACATGTTTGTTTTATGGATTAAATGCAGATTATTCAGAATGCCCCACAAATATAAAAATCTTTTTCAACCACGATCATGACATTATATCTAGCATTCTTCAAACTTTGAATAGCGCTCGCTTTTTGAAAAGAAAAAGTCACTTTCCAGCGCAGCGTTTTCATCACTGTCAGAGCCATGCACCGCGTTCCTTTCAATGCTTTCAGCAAACATCCTGCGAATTGTGCCTTCCTCAGCTTTGGCAGGATCGGTGGCTCCAATCAGTTTCCTGTAGTCTTCAACAGCATTTTCCTTTTCAAGTATGCCAACAACAACCGGACCGGAAGTCATATATTCTACCAGACTATGGAAAAACGGCTTATTGCGATGAACTGAATAAAAATGTTCTGCATGATGCGGATCGAGTTGAATCAATTTCAGGGCAGCAATGTGGAATCCATAGGCATTGATCTTTGGCAAGTATGGGTCCCACGTATTCATGGCTTACTGCACCAGGCTTGATGATAAAAAAGGTTTTAGTTCCGGCCATATTGTTTAGTTTTTGGGTATAGGCGAATATAAATAATAATCTGTCTCATTGTACTGTTCTTTACCCTGTGTGAAAGCACAATGTTGAAATTATTTAAAAACTTGCCTGGCAAGAGGACTGAATACGGCAGAGTTTGGTTAAATTTGGGATCTACAAATTTAAAAATGAACCATCGGAACAACACATTGGTCTGGGATTCGACCGCTGACGTGGTAAAATTACTGGACGGACCATCGAAAAAAATTGCATTTCTCATCCATATCAATCCTGATGGTGATGCACTCGGATCAGCTCTTGGACTTTCCAGGCTGCTTACCAACCAGGGCCATGATTGTCTGGTCATCTCACCTAATGATTTTCCTGATTTCCTCAGATGGATGCCAGGGGCAACTGAAATATGCCTGCTGAGTGAATCGTTCAGCCGGGCGGAGGAATTCATGAAAAATGCGGAGCTTATCTTTGTTGTGGATTGCAATGAACTGAAAAGAATCATCAGGCTCCAGGAGGATTATAACGCTTCTTCAGCCTATAAGATATTGATTGATCACCATCCGGGACCTGACCTGGCGGTTGATTGCATGTTTTCAGATACTTCAGTGAGCTCAACAGCAGAACTGATATACCGGTTCATGATTGAAACGGGATTGCAGAAGTATGCTGACAAGGAGGTTGCCACCTGCATGTTTACGGGTATCATGACAGACACAGGTTGTTTCAGTCATAACTCATCTTCGCGCAAAACATATGAGACTGTGGCATCCCTTCTTGATTACGGGATTGATAAGGACGATATTTACAACAGGATATACAATAATTATTCTGAAAAGAGGATGCATCTCCTGGGATTCAGCCTGCACGAAAAGATGGAAGTATTGGAGGGGTATCATACGGCAATCATCTCACTTACAAAGGATGAACTCAATCAGGTTTAACTTCCAGGTGGGAGATACTGAAGGCTTTGTCAATTATCCCCTTTCAATAAAAGGAATCTGCTTTTCAGTTTTGTTTGTTGAAAACAGCAATAAAATCAGGGTCTCTTTACGTTCCAAGGGAAGTTTTGCCGTTAATGAAATTGCAAGGAAATATTTCAACGGAGGCGGTCATGCCAATGCGTCCGGCGGCGATTCCTTTGAAAACATGGAGGAGACAATATCACGGTTTAAGGCTATCGTTCCGGATTACCAGAAGGAATTATCAGATTATGAAAATTAATACGATCTTTTTTACCTGCCTGTTATTTCTTTTTTGCGGTTGTAAGCGTCACCAGGAAAATACCTATTCTGAAAAGGAATATGCTGAAACAGAAAAGGCGCTGGTAGGGGCAAACAGGTTGATTATTAAAAAAGGACAAGGAAAATATTATGGCCTATATCAGGCAGCATAAGCTTGATATGAAAGAAAGCGAGACCGGCCTGTGGTACCGGATTGAAAAAACAGGCCATGGGAAAACTGCTTCCAACGGACAGCAGATTACCTTAAAATATAAGGTTTTTCTGCTGAATGGAACACTCTGTTATAGCTCCGATTCCCTGGGGCCCAAGAAATTTACGGTAGGAAGGGGTGGGGTAGAATCCGGACTTGAAGAAGGCGTGTCTATGCTGCGCGAAGGTGACCGGGCCGTGTTTATAATGCCCCCGTACCTTGCTGCAGGCTTACCGGGAGACGGGGATAAAATTCCTGCACATTCTATCATTATTTATGAGGTTGAGGTATTAAAGCTGGAACCGTAATGAAGATTTCTTACTTTGTGATCCTTGCAATTGTCTGTCTTTCCTGCCACCGGAATTCAAAATATCCGGAATTTACCGAAATAGGGAACGGAACCTGGTATAAGCTGCATAAGATCGGTGAAAATACAGTGAAGCCATTACCGGGTGATTATATCACCGTTAACCTGTCATACACTACAATGAATGATTCTATTTTTTTCAGGGGAACAAGGAAACTGCAGATAGACACTCCTGTATATGCAGGATCGGTGGATGCATGCTTTGCGTTAATGGCCGAGGGCGACAGCGCCACCTTTATTCTGAATGCAGCAGAGTTTTTTGCAAAAACACTGAAAACCCCCGTGCCCAAATTCATCCCATCAGAAGGCTCCGTGAAGATCAATACCGGTTTGACGAATATTCAAACCCGGGATGAGTATGAAAAAGAAAAGGAGGCCTTCCTTACCTGGATCGAGGATTTCGGAGATTATGAGAAAGTGGTATTGAAACAATTTATCAGCTCTGAAAAACCGGGTATCAGTCCGCTGCCTTCCGGAATTTATTATATAAATCTGCGTCCCGGAAAAGGGAAAAAAGTTGAATTGGGAGATACACTCACGATCAATTATGAGGGACGATTTCTCAACGGAAAATTTTTTGATTCCACTCTAAAAAGGCATCAGCCTTTTCAGTTTGTTTATGGTACAGAATGGCAGGTAATTAAGGGCCTTGAAGAAGCCATCGGAATGATGCGTGAAGGGGAACGTTCCCTGTTTATCCTTCCGTCGGAACTTGGTTTTGGAAATACCGGCTCATCAACAGGCGCTATACCTCCTTTTACCTCCCTTATTTTTGAGGTTGAAATATTAAAAGTATCTTCGCCAAATAAAATTTGACGCAACCTTTTGCGTTAATATTCATCAATATTGAGTGAATGAAAAATAAAATAATCCAAAATATGATGATTCGGATCGGAAGATTCAGGTTGCTGCTGTTTACAATCTTATTGGTTTTTGCTGTTACTGGTTGTGTTACCAATGACTGGGCAGCGAAGGAACAGAAGGAAAAGGACCTTATTGCTGCCTATGTGAAGGACCATGGTATTACGGAAGACCAGAAAACCGAAAACGGGATTTATTATATTGAAGAAGTCGCCGGAACAGGGTTAACTCCCAAAAAAGATGATTTTGTCGTCATCAATTATACCGGGCGGTATATTGAGAATGACCGTATTCATGAAACAAGTTACGATTCGCTTAAAAGTGAATGGGATAATGCAGATACCTATAAATATTTTGTATATGGTCCGCTGAAATTTGAATATGGTTACAGTATAGCGGGTATTAACGAGGGGCTTGCCCTTATGAAAGAAGGAGGCAAGGCACAGCTTTTAATTCCATCGGATAAAGCCTTTTACGATTTCAATCCGATGATCTATGATATTGAATTGCTCAAGGTTATTACTGATGCCCCGCATGAGGACTCCCTTGTGATGAAAAAATATCTGGAACAGATCGGGTGGGACAGCGCAAGCACCTATTATCCAAAAACAGAAGTATTTGTAAAGGAAACTCACGTAGAAGATCCGAATGACGATCATTATTTTCAGGCAAATGATACCCTTTATTTCAAATATACGGGTAAACTGTTGGATGGATACGGACCTACGGTGACCGAAAGGGTTTTCGATTCAAATATGGAAACCGAGGAGACCGTGAAATATGTTCATGGCCAGCAAAGTTATGAGAAAGGATCATTCATGCTGGGCTTCCCCTCATCTTTGAGAACTTCACTTGACACACTCCGTTATAAATCAAAGGCTACCTTTGTATTGCCGTCTGTAAAGGCATACAGCGATAAGGGATTGATCAATTCCCAATATGGTTACATTATAGTGCCTAAATTCCAGACTGTTGTGTACGATATTGAGGTTGTGGATTTGCAATCCCCCGCAAAATAAGAAATTTAAGATTGCAGGATAAATACAGCCGGCTGCTTTTTCAAATCAGGTGGCAGCTGCATTTTCCATTCCTGGATCCGCTTTGTACATATCCACTCATTTTCAAGAGTTATATTGGCGGCTATGCATAGTCTGGTCATGGGTTTGCATACTTCAAGCAATGTTTCAATAAGGTGGTGGTTCCGATAAGGAGTTTCAATAAAGATCTGTGACTGCATTTCACTCTCTGAGCGTTTTTCAAGGAAACGGATCCGGCTTGCCCTTTCCGGGTTTTTTACAGGAAGATATCCGTTAAATGCAAAATTCTGTCCGTTTAATCCCGATGCCATCAGGGCCAGCATAATGGATGAAGGGCCAACGAGAGGAACTACCCTGTAGTTTAATTTATACGCTTCCCTCACCAGCACCGATCCGGGATCCGCAACAGCAGGTAACCCGGCCTCAGAGATCAGTCCCATATTCCCGAATCCCGCGGCAGAAAAAAAACCAGGTACTTCTTGTTCCCGGGTATGCTCATTCAGCAAAAAGAATTGTACCGAATCAATGGGTCTGTTATAACCACAACGCACAAGAAAACGCCTGGCCGTTCGTAGTTCTTCCACAACAAAATGATCAAGTGAACGGATAATATCAAAATTGGGTAGCGGCAGCACTTGTTGAGCCGGCGTATCTCCTAATGTTGATGGGATAAGGTATAAATTCCGCTGTGCATCCATGGTTTTGTCCCGGTTAGGATGGAAACTTCAAAAATACGCAAACACATCAATTTATCAATCAAACAATTTGTAAATCGTTTATTACAAAAAATATCAACCAACCTACCATTTTTCCGTATACAATATACTATTTTTAGAGGATGATAATGTAGAGATGGGTTTCAAACCCATCTCTACATGTTTCTATTTCAGTGCATGTACCCATTTTGTTTATTCATTTGATTTTGAATTTCAGCACAAACATAATTGTTCTTGCCAGCAGCCATATCACAATCATCGTGATCCTGGCTGTTATTATCATTTGTATGGCCATATACAGTTTTTATTATGTCTTTCTCAGGTACCGGAAAGAAAAAATCAGAACTGAAGCACTAATCAGGGAATCGATCCTCCATGAGCGAAATCAATTAAGGACGCTGATCGACAGCATGCCGGATGTAATTTTCATAAAGGACAGGGAAAGCCGGTTTGTTGTCGTAAACAAAATGGTGGCAAGCGTGATGGGGACCAAACCGGAAGCGCTGATCGGCAAGACCGATTTTGAATTTTACACACCCGACCTGGCACAGCGTTATTATGAGGATGAACAGGCTATCATGCAGGCAGGAGAGGCAAAGATCAACTATGAAGAGCCGCACCTTGATGAACATGGCAACCGCATCATCCTTTCCACTTCCAAGGTTCCGCTAAAGAACAGCAATGGAGAAGTAATTGGTATTGTAGGTATCGGAAGGGATATCACGCGCCTGAAACGAATTGAAATACAACTAAGGAAAAAAACGGAAGATCTTCAGGAAACCAACAGGCTGCTTGAGGAAAGGCAGGAAGAAATCATGGATCAGTCGGAAGAACTGGCGGCCCAGGCGCAATATCTCACGATTACAAATACAGAACTGGAGCGCCTGAATAAAACAAAAGACAAATTTTTTTCAATTATAGCCCATGACTTACGAAATCCATTTAATGCCATCATGGGTTTTTCCGAATTGTTATGCCGGGATTTTAACGAAATGGATGACAAGCAGAAACTCGGTTTGCTTGAACTGATCAATTTATCCTCCGAATCAGCATATAACCTGCTGGATAACCTTTTGCAATGGGCCCGCACTCAAACTGACAAAATAAAGTTCAGTCCGGAGTATTTTGAATTATCAGAGGTGGTTAAGCAGGTTATTGACTTGCATGGGATCATTGCCGAAAAAAAACAATTATCCATCGAAATGCGCGATCCCGGATTCAACAAGGGTTTATGCTGACAAAAATATGATACATACAGTTGTAAGGAATCTGATCAGCAACGCGATCAAGTTCTCCCATAAAGGAGGAAGGGTATTTATTTCATCCTTTGAAAATGGGGCTATGACTGAGGTAGTCATACGGGATCAGGGAATTGGTATGAGCCGCGAAAATTTAAGTATGCTTTTCCGCATAGACACTTATTATTCTACATCCGGAACATCGGGTGAATCAGGAACGGGCCTGGGTCTTATTATTTGCAAGGAGTTTGTGGAAAAGAACCAGGGCCGCATCCGTGCCAGCAGTAAGGTAGGAGAGGGAACTGCCATTAGTTTCACCCTGATGAAGTAGGAAGTTCTGCAGTTCTGCGGTTCTGCAGTTCTGCAGTTCGGGACACCGGCCTTAGAATCGTAAATCGTAAATCGTAAATCGTAAATTATTTCAATATTCCGCCCTGAACAGGGATTGCATACCAAAAGGGGACTTCTCACAGGAAACATACACCGAACCGTCGTTTGAATAGGCAATTCCTTCGGTTTGCGATCCATCATCAGGAAAATCGATACGCTTCAAACCTTCGAAAGAAAAATTATCCAGACTAAACCCGGGGACGATACTAATAAAGGGTGTAAGAAAAGGGTACTGGTAACCCAGCAAAAGCAATTCTTTTTTTGATGCTGACCAGGCGGCTGCCGTAACAAGTCCGGAAATATTGTATTTTTTTCTGAATTTTGCCGTATAGTTCCCGGCTTTTGAAGGCAAGGTATACAAACTGGTTTGATTTGATTGCCAGTCCTTTGTGAACAGGATTACCGAGTCACCTATAACAACAAAGGCTTCACAGTCCCATGGCGTGGTATAGATTTGCGGCCGGGGTAAAATTCGTCTGGTCCTGGTATGCAAAACTGATAATTCCCGCCTGAGGTACAGTGTCTGATGACGGCAGGATATCCTGCTTATTCAGAATATATATCCTGAGATCCCGACGGTCTCCAAGATTATTCCCGAAATCTCCAATATATAAATGCTTTTCATCCTGCGTAATATCCTCCCAATCGGTGTTTACGGCATCCCGGATTATCACTTTCTGATGAACCACCGTATCTTTTACACCGAATCCATATATGGCCGCTTCATTACCCCCGTCATTGATGTTCCACAGTAAATCCGAGTACTCGGTCATTCCTGAATTTTCCTGTAACGCTTCAGGAAGTTCACATACCCTCGACAGTTTTGGATTTTTCACAGGTTCTTCTGTATGACTGCAGGTTACCAGCGCCAGTGCGAGCCATGCCGTAGAAACTGATTTTAAAGATGTGAATATCATTCCCGGGCTAATTATGTGGAATGCCAAAAAGCTTCATCATTTTTACAAACAGGTCCGTATTTTCCTGGACACCCTGAAATAACTCTGCTCCCGGACCAAAGGCAAATACAGGAACCATTACACCGGTATGGTCCGTGGTATTGAATTTGGCAACCACGGTGCCCTGCTGATAATCTCCTCCTACAAGGCTCATACCGCCCGTTTCATGGTCAGCTGTAATAATCACAAGGGTATGTCCGTCCTTTTTGGCAAAATCCAGCGCTTTCCCGATTGCATTATCAAAATCGATCATTTCCTTTTCAACAAAATTTGCATTATTTGCATGTCCGCCCCAGTCGATCTGGGATCCTTCCACCATCAGAAAAAAACCATTTTTATTTCCACTCAGAATATTCAGGGCAGTTTGTGTGCTGTTGGGCAACATATCACCCCTTCCCTCGATGATGGAAGGATTATGTTCTTTAGCTGTCAGCCCGGCCAGTTTTCCTTTCTTTATGTTTATTATGCTGTCCATCGAAAAAACAACCTGGTAGCCTTTCTGGCGCAATTCTTTCACCAGATCCCGCTTGTCTTTCCGCACAGCAAAATTATTGATACCGCCGCCGATAAACACATCGATATCCGTTTTCAGAAAATCCGCGGCAATTGCCTCATAATTATCCCTGTTAGCCTGGTGGGCAATAAAAGAGGCCGGTGTTGCATGTGTAATGGCGCTTGTTGATACCAGTCCCGTTGCCAGGCCCTTGTCCTCGGCATATTCCAGGATAGTTTTTGCGATAACCGTATCTTTATCCACACCAATTGCGCCATTATATGTTTTATGTCCGGTAGAAATAGCCGTTGCCCCGGCACCGGAATCTGTTATGTAATCAGATGCAGAATAGGTCTTGCTGAATCCGATACTGTTGCACCGGAAGAGATTTAGCTGTCCCTTGTTGGCGGTATAACCTGAATATACCTGTGTTACTCCCATACCATCGCCAATCATGAGGATGATATTGGTTGGTCTTTCATTCTTTTTCTGCGCATTGACTGAGGTCGCAAACAACAAATCATCAGTGCATAAACAGGAAGGCGTTTGTATATAAAATGATTCATGATAGAAATAAAAATAAAGTAAACAATAAATTTATAGTTTTGTGAATCCGATTAGATCGGATGATTTTGTGCGATAAATTTAGGATATATATTTTTGCTTTTTCGATAAATTGATCAAAATGAAAAAATACAAATGCACCGTTTGCGGCTATATATATGACCCGGTTGAGGGAGATCCGGATGGAGGTATTGCACCGGGGACCCAGTTTGAGGACATACCGGATGATTGGGTATGTCCTGTCTGTGGAGTTTCAAAATCCGATTTCGAACCAGCTGAATAACCACTGCACCCCTTTAAAAATATCAGGCAGCCGGTATATTTGCAAGTACATCCAATAAAAGCAGCCAGAATTTCTCAGTGGTTTTTATATTAATCCTTTCCGAAGGTGAATGTGGATCGAGGATTGTCGGACCAAAGGAAATCATATCCAGCCATGGGATATTTTTCAAGGAACAGACCACATTCCAGTCCCGCATGAATGGCCTTTACCGCCGGATCTGACACCAAACAGTCTTTTATAGCTGTCCACCGTAATGTTCAATATAGCGGAAGAAGGATTCGGATTCCAGCCGGGATAGCCTTCGGTTTGCTCCACCTGTGCACCCGCCAGTTTAAATGTACTTTTTACCGTATTCCCAATCTGAATCTTTGCTGTATTCACCGAACTTCTCTGGCTGGTAGAGATTACTATGCGATTCATTCCCTCAAATTTGATCGAGGCCAGATTGGTGGATGTTTCTACAAGGTCATCCATCACCCTGCTCCAGGAGATCACTCCATGGGGACAGGCAAACAGGGAGTTCAGCAGCTTTTCCTGCACTTTTTTCTTGAGCACATTTTCCGGCAGCGGAACCGGTATCATATTGATCTGCAGTCCCGGTTCATCCGCAACATAAGTCAGGCAGAAGTCAACGGGTATAGTCCCTGAAATAATCAACAAAAACTTCCTTATGGGTATCCGGTATTACAATGATGGCGTAAGCTTCACGCGGGATGGCATTTCTCAGGTTTCCGCCTTCAAATATGGACAAGCCGGGCGCTAAAACGGTTTCTGATTTCCCAGAGGAACTGGTTCAGGATCTTAATTGAATTACCCCTGTTTTTGTGAATGTCCGTGCCGGAATGGCCACCCTGCAATCCGCGTCACATCAATGCGGAAGGCGGATGATTTCTCCGGTGTACGGCGGGTATTGTATTTAATTGTGGCCACTGTATTCATTCCTCCCGCACATCCGATAAACAATTCTCCTTCGTCTTCTGAATCAAGGTTCAGCAGGATTTTGGCATCAAAGAAATTGCTTTCAAGTCCCATGGCACCATTCAATCCGGTTTCCTCATCAATTGTAAAAAGGCATTCGATGGGACCGTGTTTAGCCTTTGAATCTGCCAGGAGGGCCAGCTGGGCTGCCACGCCAATGCCATTATCGGCTCCAAGTGTGGTGTCTTCTGCCTTTACCCACTCATCATCCACAACCACCCGGATGGGATCAGTTTCAAAATTATGCAGGCTGTTGCTGTTTTTCTCACAAACCATGTCGAGATGACTCTGAAGGCATACCGTTTGCCGGTTTTCATATCCCGGGGTGGCCGGTTTGCGGATCAGCACATTGCCGGTTGCGTCTTTTTCAAAGCTGAGTTTATGGCTTTTGGCAAAATCAATTACATAGGCGATCATTTTTTCTTCCTGTTTGGAAGGTCTCGGTATTTTGGTAATCTCTTCAAAATATTTCCAAACGCCGGATGGTTTCAGGTTTCCAAGCTGTGTCATAACTAAAAGGAGGTTAAGGATTTTATTCTATGATCAAATATAATATTTATTAATTAACAGATCAGCAAACCACAGGTTCCCAATATTCTTTAAATTTTATACTTTCGCATGGGATTTAAAGTGATGGTAGCATTTTTTCAAAATAGTCTCTTCGGGATATGATCAATTTTGATCTGGTATTGGTTTTTGTTGTTCTGTTGTTTATTCTTATTTCACTTTATAGGAATCTGCTCGGTATCGCTTTTACATTTCTTATCGCTGTCGTGACGCTGGGCATTTTCGGTATTCTCACCCCCTCGGAAATTATAAGTGGTTTTGGAAATGAACAGGTTGCCGTGGTGATTCTGATGCTTGTATTCAGTGATGTTTTAAGAAAGACCAATATAATTGAAAATACATTTGACCGGTTATTTCGCAGAACAAAAACTTACAGGGGTTTTATCAGGCAAGATGGTGCTGACTACTTCGGCCTTTTCCATGTTTTTGAACAATACACCTCTGGTGGCCGTGATGATGCCATATATTCACAGCTGGTCAAAACGAAATAATTTTTCACCCTCCAAATTTCTCATCCCTCTTTCCTATGCGGCAATCCTGGGAGGATCTGCCACGCTTATCGGCACATCCACGAACCTGATCGTGAATAGTATGATCATCAATCAGAAAGTCATTCCGGGTCTTCATTCACTGGGGATGTTTGAGTTTGCCTGGGTAGGTATTCCTATGATGATCATTGGATGGTTATACCTTGTATTGTTTGGAAATCTGCTGCTTCCCTCAAAATCGGGTATTGATGAAAATTTTACGACCCATGCGCGTGAATATGTTATTGAAGCCAAGGTAAGTTCAAAATCACACCTGATCGGGAAAACAGTTGGAGAGACAGGTTTGCAGGACATCCAGGGATTGGAAATGGTGGCCATTATACGGAAATCGTTCCGCATTACTGCCGTACCGGCCGATGTGGTGCTCGACAAGGGTGACGTTCTTGTCTTTGCCGGAGATACTAAAAATATAGCAGAACTGATAACCACCAATTCCGGCCTGGTGTTGCCGGAGGTAGGAATGCTTACCCGGGTTAAGCGCGCCGATGTGAACGAGGTGGTGGTATCTCAGAACTCAAGCCTTATAAATAAATCCGTTCGTGACAGCAATTTCAGGGGAAAATACGACACGGCCATCATAGCCGTTCATCGGAATGGTGAAAAGATAGAAGACAAACTGGGCAATGTTATTCTTAAATCAGGGGATGTTTTACTGCTGTTTGCCGGTGAGAATTTTATAAGCCGCACACGGGATACCCATGATTTTTACTTCATTTCAAAGGTATCGGAATTTGTGAAACTAGAATGGTATAAATCACTTACGCTTATCCTTGGAACCATACTGGTCATTACTTTATCCGTTTTCAATATTATTTCTTTGTTCATGGGACTGATCATTATGATCCTCATTTCAATGATATTTAAAGTAACCAGCCCGAGGGATGTGCCCGCCAATATTGACTATAACCTGGCCCTTGTGATCGTATTATCCCTGGCATTGGGAACCGCCATGATGAAATCAGGCGCAGCAGGTCTGGTTGCAAACGGGGTAATAACTGCCTTTCTGCCCATGGGAAAAGTAGGAGTACTTGTTCGGAATATATTTTATTACGGCTGTTCTTGCAGCCTACATAACGACCAAGGCTTCCGTGGCCATTGTTTTTCCGGTTGCCCTTAGTGTAGCGCAGCAACTCGATGTGACGGCCACTCCTTTTGTCCTTGCAGTTGCCTATGCAGCAGCCTGTACGTTTATTACGCCGCATGGATACGTTACCAACCTGATGGTGTATGGTCCGGGAGGGTATTCATTCCGCGATTTCATGCGGGTAGGCCTGCCACTAAACCTGATATACATGGTAGTGGCGGTCTTTATTCTTTCAGTAGTATATTTTTAAAAGCCGTCTTATTACAAGGGCTTGCTGAAGATCCGGAATCTTTTTTTAACTATTCCGCCCATTTTTTCATATTCGGCGCGCATTTTGCTATTGGTTTCCAATACAAGGTGACTGTCGATAAATTCCATGTTCTCCTCTTGTGCCGATTGCAGCATTTTTATTCCAAGAACCACATCGAGGCCATTGTTCCTGTAACTGTCATGAATGGCGCCCAATAACATGGTCAGAAGTCGCGACGTTCTCGAGGCTTTCAGAATATGGATAAAACCCAAAGGGAAATAACCGGCCACCTGCTTTTCGGATCCCTTCGGAAATCTCAGGCATAGCCAGGGCAAAGGCAATGAGCTGCTTATGTTCATCAAAAATAACCTTAACAAACTTAGGATTAATGACAGATATATAGCGGTTGGCAAAGTAATCCATCTCTTTCACAGTAAGCTCGCTAAAGCCGTAAATATGAGCATATGTCTTGTTAATCAGCTCAAAAACAGGGCGAATGAATTTTTTAAGTTCCCTTCTGCTGTCGAATTCCTTTAATGTGAAATGATTATTTTCGAGCGTACGGTTATAAATGGCCTTATAAAAATCAGGAATGACCTTTGGTACAGGAAGGATATAATCGAGGCAGTCTATTTCCTTTTTATAGCCAAACCTTTCTGTAAGTTCCACCATATAAGGCAAACTGTAATTGGTGGCGATTACAACAGGCTGATCAAATCCTTCAATGAGAAATCCTTCCGGGTCTTTATCTGAAAATCCAAAGGGGCCGATTATTTTCTTCATTCCCTGGTTCCGAAGCCATTCCTCCACGGCCTGTAAAAGTGCACCGGCCACTTCGGCATCCTGGTAACATTCAAATGCAAAAAAACGACCGCATTCTTCCTTTTGTACTTTATTATATTTATGGTTGATGATTCCCATGATCCGGCCTACCGGTTTTCCATCCTTATATGCAAGGTACAATATGGTGCTGCAATCCTGGAAAAACCTGTTCTTTTCAGGATTATAAAATTCCCATTCGTCAGAATACATCGGTGGAACCCATCCATGGTGATTTGCATGTATTTTATCCGGAAGATGAATGTAAATGCCCAGTTCAGAGCGGGTATTGACTTCTTTTATAGAAATCGCCATAGATTTTTTTTTGGGAAAGATAATCAAAAATCATTCTTGCTGCTAATTGAGAGACCGGAAATGACGTTATCTTTGTGCCTTTCAAAAATCAGATCATGCAACTTATTGATAATATTCTGAATAAATCGGTTAGTGAAAGTATTTTGTCATTATACGGGCAATCCCGCAGATCCCCGGTTGGTTCAGCTGCAAAAAACAAGGCGTGAATTTGAAGGTGATATTACCCTTGTTGTATTCCCCTTGTTGAAAATTGTCACGAAAATCCCCTGATGAAACTGCCCTCGATATTGGCAACTATTTGCTAGAAAAACATTCCGGATGTGATTCGGTTCAATGTGGTGAAAGGTTTTCTAAACCTGGTCATTTCTGACAACTATTATTTGCAGTTTCTGAATCAGGCCTCAAAGGAAAGCTTATTCGGATTTTCAGCTATCCGACGGGCATGCAGGTACAATCATGGTAGAATATTCTTCTCCCAATACAAATAAACCCTTGCACCTGGGTCATATCCGGAACAATCTGCTCGGATTTGCACTCAGCAAAATTCTCATGGCCGGCGGAAAAAAGGTCATCATGACCAACATTGTAAATGACCGGGGAATTCATATCTGCAAGTCCATGCTTGCCTGGCAGAAATGGGGAAATGGAGAAACTCCTGAAAAATCAGGGAAAAAAGGGGACCACCTGGTGGGTGAATATTATGTAAAATTTGACCAGGAATATAAAAAACAGATTTCTGCCCTGGTGGAGAATGGAATGAAACAGGAGGAAGCCGAAAAGAAGGCCGGGTTGATCGTTGAAGCGCAGGAAATGCTCAGAAAGTGGGAGGCTGGCGATTCAGAGGTAATGTCATTGTGGAAAACGATGAATGCATGGGTTTATAAGGGTTTTGATGAAACATACCGGAGACTGGGCGTGCATTTCGACAAGATTTATTATGAATCCGAAACATGGGTGCATGGAAAGGATGTTGTACTCGAAGGCCTGGCCAAAAACGTCCTTGTGCGGCATGAGGACGGATCTGTATGGGCTGACATGCGCGACAGGGGCCTGGATGAAAAGGTGTTGCTGCGTTCAGATGGCACCTCGGTGTATATGACTCAGGATATAGGAACTGCCAAACTCAGGCAAATCGATTATGCACCTGATAAAATGGTGTATGTGGTGGGGAATGAACAGAACTATCACTTCAAGGTACTTGCCATTATTCTTGACATGCTTGGCTTTCCATGGGCCAAAACCCTGCATCATTTGTCTTATGGCATGGTGGAATTGCCGGAAGGCAAGATGAAATCGCGCGAAGGAACGGTGGTGGATGCCGATGACCTTATGGATGAAATGATTGAGACGGCCCGTGAAATGTCGAAAGAACTTGGAAAACTTGAAGGACTTGATGATCAGGAAAAGGAAAATATATTCAGGATCATTGGTATGGGCGCTTTAAAATATTATATGCTTAAAGTGGATCCGGTAAAGAATATGTTGTTCAATCCCAGGGAATCCATTGATTTTGATGGCAATACGGGTCCATTTATCCAGTATACCTATACCCGGATCAGGTCAGTATTCAGGAAAGCCGTTGAACTGAAGGTTTCCATGCCCGGGTCAGTTCAAACAAATATTCAACTCAACGACAAGGAAAAGAATCTTATCCGGCTGGTTCATGAATTTCCAACGATCGTAAGTGAGTCGGGAAATACATATAATCCCTCGTTGATTGCCAATTTCATTTATGATCTGGTGAGAGAATATAATCAGTTTTATCATGAATATTCCATATTGAAGGAGGAGAACCCGGATATACGTGATCTTCGGCTTGTTTTATCAAAGGTTGTTTCAGATGTGGCCAGGAATGGGATGGAACTCCTGGGCATCGAAATGCCGGAAAGAATGTAAAATTTCTATCTTTGGAATTAAATAATGTAGAGACGGGTTTCAAACCCGTCTCTACCGTCATCTTTTAAAAATATATATATCTATGTTCGATAATTTGTCCGACAGGCTGGAACGATCCTTCAAAATTTTGAAAGGGGAAGGAAGGATCACTGATATTAATGTTGCGGAAACCCTGAAGGAGATTCGCCGTGCCTTGCTCGATGCTGACGTAAATTATAAAATTGCCAAGTCCTTTACCGATAATGTAAAGGCCAAGGCGATGGGCGAGAAGATCGTGGCTTCGGTTAAACCGGGCCAGATGATGGTAAAGATCGTCCATGATGAACTGGTTTCGTTGATGGGCGGTTCAAATGAGGATATTAACCTGAAAGGAAATCCGGCTGTGATTCTGATTGCAGGATTACAGGGTTCCGGTAAAACTACATTTACGGCAAAGCTGGCCAGTCATCTGCGGCAGAAAAGGGGTAAATCACCTATGCTGATCGCCGGTGACGTTTATCGTCCTGCAGCTATTGAGCAGTTAAAGGTGCTCGGGACACAGGTAAACATCCCGGTATATACTGAAGACGGCAATCTCGACCCGGTTAAAATAGCCCAGAATGGTATAAAAGAAGCCAAAAGACTGGGTCATGACCTGGTCATCGTGGATACGGCAGGCCGTTTGGCTATTGATGCCGCCATGATGAATGAGATTGAATCCATCAAGAAGCACATCAGCCCGCAGGAAATCCTTTTCGTTGTGGATTCAATGACCGGGCAGGATGCTGTGAATACGGCGAAGGAATTTAACGACAGGCTGAATTTCGATGGCGTTGTCCTTACAAAAATGGATGGCGATACCCGTGGTGGTGCCGCGCTTTCCATCAGGGCGGTTGTTGAAAAGCCTATCAAATTTATCAGTGCCGGAGAGAAGCTTGAATCCATAGAGCTTTTCCATCCCGAACGTATGGCTGACCGTATTCTGGGCATGGGGGATATCGTTACCCTTGTGGAAAAAGCGCAGGAGCAGTTTGATGTTGAATCAGCACGAAAAATTCAGAAGAAAATTGCCAGGAACCAGTTTACATTCAGTGATTTTCTTAGCCAGATACAGCAGATAAAAAAGATGGGAAACATTAAGGAACTGGCCAGTATGATACCGGGGGTGGGCAAGGCTTTGAAAAATCTTGACATGGATGATAATGCGTTCAAGGGAATTGAGGCCATTATTTTTTCAATGACACCAACGGAAAGGGAAAATCCGGATGTGATCAACGGGTCGCGAAGAAAGAGAATTGCAGAGGGAAGCGGGACCAATATACAGGAAGTAAACAGGCTTATAAAGCAGTTTGATGAAACCCGGAAATTGATGAAAACGATCACTACAAGCAAAAACCCAATGCGTATGATGGGCAACATGCCCTCCATGCGTGGAAAATAAAAAACAAATATCCCCTCATATGCAACTTATCGACGGCAAAAAAATTGCTTCTGAAATAAAAGCCGAAATTGCCCTGGAAGTAAAGGAAATGCTGGCTCAGGGTCACAAAGCACCCCATCTTGCTGCCGTTCTTGTTGGCCATGATGGCGGAAGTGAAACCTATGTGGCAGGAAAGGTAAAGGCCTGCGAGGAAGTTGGTTTCAGATCAACTCTGATCCGGTATGAGGACACCATTTCAGAAAGTACCTTGCTCGATACAGTGCGTTCATTGAACAAAGATGCCGAAATAGATGGTTTCATTGTACAGTTGCCACTTCCGGATCATATTTCCGAACAGAAGGTAATTGAAGCAATTGACCCTTCCAAGGATGTCGATGGATTTCACCCGGTAAATGTGGGCCGGATGGTACTTGGATTACCTGCATTTGTTTCTGCAACGCCAGCCGGCGTCATGGACCTGATAAGCCGGTACAAAATTCCCACGGCTGGCAAGAACTGCGTTGTTGTGGGCCGCAGTAATAACGTCGGAAAACCAATGGGTATGCTTTTATCCCTGAAAGGCTTATCCGGGTGATGCCACAGTTACCCTGTGCCATAGCCGCACTGTTGATCTCCCCGGAGTTATCCGCAAGGCGGATATAATCATTGCTGCCCTTGGAAAAGCTGAGTTTATCACCGGTGATATGGTGAAAGAAGGTGCAGTGGTTATTGACGTGGGGATTACCCGTGTACCCTCCTCAACTACGAAATCAGGATGGAAACTGATCGGCGACGTGAAGTTTGATGAAGTAGCCCCGAAATGCAGTTACATTACACCCGTACCAGGTGGTGTGGGACCCATGACGATTGTTTCCCTGTTGAAAAATACCCTGAAGGCAGCTCATTTACGATCACCGTCCAGGCAAACATGAGATCACTGATTTTCATATCGCTTTTGTTGGCCGGTATGTTTTTTACAGGATGTAAAAAAGATCCCGATGAACAACGATTATCCTGGTCCACCGAGGCTCCGCTTTCAATTCCATATCGCCAAAGGATCCAGCGTCTTGAAAAGAAAAATCTGCTGCGGAACTGTTCATTTGAAACAGGTAAAATTCTGAAAGTGGACAGCCTGAAATCTTCTTTTGTAATAGATGGATGGCATCAGATTGGAGAACATGTTGAGTGGGTAGATACAAGAAATGAGGATCTGTACAGGAAGAACGAGGCGTTTTCAGGCTACAGGTCGATAAAGATTAGTCAGGCACCAGGCTAATGAAACTGACAAACAGGGTGAGGGAGTGCTTTCGGAGTTTATTAAGGTCATTCCGGGTAATTACAGCTTTTCATTTTTTACACGACTTGAAAAGGTGATGCCTGTGAAAAGCAGGCTTGGCATAAAAATGTATGATGGTGTCGATATCCGGTTACTGTTTTTTGACCGGAACAAAAACGAAATTGCCGCGGTAACTGATTTTCCGCAGCTGAGTCAATCCATTGATAATTCTTTCAAATCACTTTCTTTTGCAAATTACAGTACCATACCATTCTTTGAATGGGGGAAGATCATCGGGAAATCGGCTGATTTTCCTTTTCCTGACGGGGATATTCCTACAAATGCACATTATGTGAAAATTTACATTGGACTGAAAGGTACAGGCACTATGTGGATTGATAGTGTTGATTTCTCCTATACAAGGAAGAATTTTTCGGTGGAAGAAAGGATGCTGAGCTATACGGATACCAGTGTACAAATGCCGCTTACTTTAATTCCGACCCCAAAAAAAATGGTAAGGCAGGAATCTCTTGTCTTTTTTGAACCTGGTGACACAAGCCGTCTTCCTGTAATTGTAATTCCTGATAAGGCAGATATTATAATCCAAAAGGCCGGCAAGCTGCTTCAAAATGCCTTGACAACCAGGATTGCGGCTTCTTTAAATAAGAATGACAAAATTCCGCCGATCAGGATCCTTACAGCAGAACATGCAAAAACAGATAACAAAAAACTGGTTTTTATCCTCGGCAAAACATCATTATACCCTGAATTTCAGAAAATCTTGCCGCTGGCAGAAATTGCCGGTCATTCGCAGGGTTATTATGTTTATACACCCGTATGATCGGCCCAACGTGGTTTTTCTGGGAGGCAACAACAGCCAGGGAGTTTATTATGCAGTGCTTTCCGCCTTGCAGCTTATCGATGGAAAACAACCTGTATTTCATAATGCCCGGATAGTTGATTATCCTGATTTTGAAAATCGGTATTTCACATTGGATGACCTGCCCGATCAAATCACCACAGGACAATATGCAGAAATTGCAGGGGAACTGGCCGGATACAAAATGAATGGAGTTTTTTACGGTTTGAATAAGCACCTGATTCAAAATGATCAGTTATTTATTTTCAGGGAAAAAATAGCCCTGGAACCTGGTTTTGGCCTTGGAATTATTTCGGACAATAAGAAGATTGACCCCGGTATTCATGCCGACAGGGTGGTTTATGCTCCCAGGTTCATAATGCCGGAGGGTATCTACGTTATGTTTTCCTGAATTCATGGATCTGTCACTTTCTGATTCGGATACCAGCATCAAAATCAATGCTTATAGCGCCTGTTTATAACAATTATCTTCTGGATTATCTTCAATATATGAACCAGACCACGTTTAACCCAACCACCCGCAATCGTTTCTATTCCGGCCGTTCTTTTTTCAGTGTGAATACCGATGATGCTGATTTTACAAGGTATATAGCCTATACTCATTCAAAACCGGTTTTCATGGATAATTCCATGCTTACTTCCACCGCCTGGGGCATTATAATGGTGCTATGCCCTATTATCCGGGAAAGCTCAGGTTGTTCAGTATTATTGAACCCTTTATGAATGAGGGCATTCGCGATCACCTGGGCCAGCTTGATACTTCAATGTACTGGATAAACCAGGCTGCCCGTTCCGAAATTGATGTGATCCGGTTGGCAACGGCGGCTGATTTTATGTGGAATACCCGTGATTATGATCCTGATTATTCATTATGGAAAGTTCTTGTTTCCCGTTATGGCGTTGATGCAGCCAGGGAACTGATCCATTATGCAAATCAGTATGGACTGATGCTTGAAACAGAGCTGAAACTGCAAAAAAATGAACAGGTCCAGCGAAATCTTAAAAACATCAGGGAAGACCTTACTGTCTTGTCGGTTTCAACCCGGAACCTTGAAAAATGGTTAGGATCTGATCATCCGCTGATGAAGGATATCCGTTCCTTAAATACATTGTTAAAAGCCCGGCTCGAACATTTAACAAGTTCAAAGGTTTCAAATCCCTGATCTTGCTAAAGTTGTTAACTTTTTTATTAAATTAGCTGCCAAGTACGGGTCCAATGTTTACTGACTGGGATAATTTTCAAGAGGAGGATGAGACACTGGAAGCGGTAAAGCGCTACAGGGAAATGCTTGCGCATAACAGTCATGTGTTTTTTGACCTGTATGAATATGAGTTTATCATTGATTACTTCATTGAACAATTCAATTTCAAGGATGCGCTCCTCGCTGTAAAAAATGCCCTCGAACAACATCCCTACGCTACCTCGGTAAAGCTTAAACACGTCCAGTTGCTGATTGAAACCGGCAAGCCCGGTAAGGCACTTGGAATGATCCGTAATATTCAGGATGCGGAAGCTTCAAATTATGAACTTTTCCTGGCCAAGGGAATTGCGCTGAATCTTACAGGAAAGTTTAAGGAAGCATTGGCTGGAATTTGAACTGGCAATCAGGCTATGTACTGAAAACAGGGAAGAAGTTGCCTACAATATTGCCCAATCTTTCATGCAGATAGGAAAGCACTCGCATGCCATTAAATATCTCATGCTGTCGTATGAATTTAACCCGGATAATGTACTTGTGCTGTACGATCTGGCCCTGAATTATGAAAAACTTGATTGCCAGGAAAAGAGTATTGAATATTATCAGAAATATCTTGAACTCGATCCTTTTGCAGAACATGTGTGGAATAACCTTGGATTGATTTATACCTCGGTTGAAAATTCTGAAAGGGCAACGGAAGCTTTTGATTTTGCCATTGCCATAAATCCGCATTATTTTTCAGCCTATTATAACAAGGCCGAACTTTGCATTTTCAATAACAATCTTGCCGAGGCCATTGATGTTTACAATGAGCTCCTTTTGCAGGACAATTCAAATACCAAGGCACTGAGTGACCTGGGAAACTGCTATGAGGAAAGCGGAAATTACCTTGAAGCATTAAAGGCATATGACCGGGCCATTACGATTTCCTGTGATTGTTCCGATGCATGGTTTGGCAAGGGAATGGTATATTTCCGCCAAAAAAAATACAGGCCCAGCATTTCCTCCTTCAAAAAGGCCGTGGGATTTCAGCCGGCCAATTCCGATTACTGGTTTATGCTGGGAGAAGCTTTTTCAAGATACCGTAAATTGGATCAGGCTATTCAGGCCTATTCCAGGGCGGCTGAATTGAATCCCCTCGATTTTGAAGCATGGATGGCATGTGCCCAGGTTTTGTTCAGAAAAAAACGGATTGGGGAAGCGATCAATATGTTGATCCAGTTGTATCAGCATAATCATGAAAATCCTACGATCAACTACCGGCTTGCTGCCTATCATGCTTACCAGCTTGATTTTGTAAATGCAAATAAATATTTTGAAAAAGGACTTAGGCTAAATTATCCTGAACATCATGATATGTTCAGGCAGTTTCCTAAAACCAAAACGGTGGCAGGATTCAAAACACTCATTGAAGAGCATGTTCAGCCGCAACCGGTGATCAAGAAAACAAAATAATTTACAGATATGCAGATCAAATTACCTTACCTTCCTGAAAGATCCTCCAAACCGCGGAATACAGGACTCACCATGATGATGGACAAGGGTCTGAGCACCGGGGAAGCTGAGAATTTCATTGAAATGAATGCACACCTGACCGACCTGATAAAACTCGGTTTCGGAACTTCTGTTGCCAGTCCCGGAATTGAAAGAAAAATCGGGTTATACAAGGAGGCAAATATTCAGACCTATCTGGGAGGTACCTTGTTTGAGGCATTTGTTATCCGCGATATGTTTGAGGATTATGTCAGGCTGGTTGATAAACTGGGTCTGAGTACAGTGGAAGTTTCCGACGGATCAATGTACCTTCATCACAGCGATAAGCTGAAGTATATCAGTCGCCTCTCAAAACAATTCAGGGTGCTTTCTGAAGTAGGTTCCAAACAAAAAGGAGTTGAAATTCCCGATGAAGTATGGGTTGAAATGATGAAATCGGAACTGGATGCAGGTGCCTGGAAAGTGATCGGGGAGGCCCGTGAAAGCGGGACAACCGGACTTTATCATGCAGACGGAAGTGCAAATGTTCAATTAATTAACCTTATCAATACAAAACTGAAAGCATCCGATATTCTATGGGAGGCTCCAACAGGAAAACAACAGGCCTGGTTTATCAAACTCATCGGACCTGAAGTGAACCTGGGAAATATTGCTCCCAATGATGTCATACCCCTTGAAACCCTTCGTCTGGGCCTTCGGGGAGATACTTTCTTTGATTTTCTGCCTCCATCCCTGAAGGAAAAAAGGCCTGATTCGGAATTGTATCATCATCTTGATTAGCACCGGATTATTATCATGCGATGCTTTGGTTTGATCGGCTTTCCGCTTTCGCATTCATTTTCAAAAAAGTACTTTACTGAAAAGTTTGAACGTGAAGGAATAACGGATTGCCGGTATGACAACTTTCCCATTGAACATATCGGTTTATTAAAGCCGCTCATTTCAGACAATCCTGATTTATCGGGGTTAAATGTGACAATTCCCTATAAGGAACAGGTAATGACGGTGCTTGATGAAATTGATCCGGAGGCGGCAGAGATTGGTGCTGTGAACACAATCCGGATTTCCAGGCACGAAAGGACTACCTGGCTAAAAGGATTTAATACGGATGTTTATGGTTTTCGGGAATCAATCACCCCTTTTATTCAGAAACGGCCCTATAACGCGTTTATTCTTGGAACAGGGGGATCATCAAAGGCAGTCGCCTTCGTTCTGAATAAAATGGGAATGAATGTAAAATTTGTGTCCAGAAATCCCAGGCATGAAAACCATATTTCCTATAAAGATCTTCCGAAGCTGATCGGCCAGCCTGCTGTAATAGTTAATGCAAGTCCGGCAGGCATGTATCCGCAAATAGATAATTGCCCGGATATTCCATATGATCAACTCACTTCCGATCATATATTGTTCGACCTGGTATATAATCCGCCTGAAACACTTTTTCTGTCGAAGGGAAAAGCCAGGGGTGCAACAATAATAAACGGCCTGCAAATGTTGCATCTGCAGGCCGAAAGATCGTGGGAAATATGGAATGAGAAATAGTCCGGAAACGGGCTACATGCTTTGCGTAGACATCTCCTGCAGCTTTGAACTGAATTTGATCCCGAATTTTACTGGCATTTTCAGGTTTCAGTTCAAATTTCAACTTATCCTCAACGACTAACAAAATTAATTGCAGAACCTTCCTCAAGGGCACCGGCCTTTTCAGTAATGATGAGGGTGCTTTTGCCATTCAGCATACCCAGAATTTCAGGCATCTGCTTTGTTTTGTCAAATGGAACAAACAATATATGACAATTGGTAATTTCCTTTGGTGATTTGTACCTGATTATGTTAATATCCTGTGTTCCTACTTTTTTACCTTTTGTATAGAGTTCAAGTTCAGAAGTTACTTCCGAGCACCAAGTACTCCGATTACAAAAGGCCCGGTCCTGTAATTGGCCGGCCATTCAATTAATCTCGAAAAGTTATAAATGAAACAGGGTCTGTGCCTTGGGAATCGTGGTCTGCATATAGGCAACAGACGCAAAAAGTAACGCGATAAAAGTGACTAAAGTTTTTTTCATTATAGGAAAATTTTTATTGCCTGAAGTTTATACGGTTAACCTGTTATAATTGTTCGCAATTTTTATTCAATTGTGATAAATTATTGGAATGAGTATAATTAGCATTATTAAGTGAAGGAATATTGCAGGCTGGTTAAATGAAGCAATCTTGCTTCATCCTGCGGAGGGAAGGCGAAGATCAGGATAGGCAATATCCACCAGGTATAAACCATGGGCCGGTACCGAAAATCCGGCAAGGCTCCTGTCTTTGCCTTCAATGATATCTGTAAATCCCGGAAGATCTGTATTTCCCAGGCCTATTTCAATCATGGTACCTACAATCGCCCTCACCATATTTCGCAGGAAACCGGTCAGCCTTTATGGTGAAGATGATCTTTCCCGTCATCCTCGCACCAGGTTGCTTCCATAATATGGCAGAGATTAGTCTTCACATCCGAATGCAGTTTGCTGAAACTGGTGAAATCGGAATAGTCCATAAGCTTTTGGGCAGCCTGGTTCATGGCAGCTATATCCAGCGGTCCGGGAAAAGTACCAGGATAAAGGGGTATCAAAAGGATCCTTATACTTGCTTATCCTGTATTCATAGGTACGCGACAATGCACTGAACCTGGCATGAGCCTCCGGTTTCACAGGATAAAGATCTTTTACGGAAATGTCTGCCGGCAAAATGCAATTGAGTTTGTAAACACAATTGGCTTCCCGATGTCAAAAACGGGATGATCACTGTCAAAATGTGCAGTAAAATGACGGGCATGCACACCCGTATCTGTTCTTCCTGCCCCGGTGGTTTTAATTGAACTTCCTGTAAGCAGTTTCAGGGAATCTTCAAGAACCATCTGCACGGTGGTTGCATTTGGCTGCAACTGCCAGCCATGATAATGGGTGCCCAGGTAGGATATTTCGATAAAATAGCGGTTCATTGAAAAGACTTGAATTTTCAAAATTGCATTTATATGTGCTTATTTGGTAGGTTTTGAATAAAAATATTTTGCCGTAACGTCATTTAACAATTTTTAACAGAACATTACGTCAAGACAGACAGTATATTAACATACCTTAACGGTGTGTCTTGCATGCGATGGAACAAAAATTGTTACTTTCGCATTGTTCGAAAAAAGTACATCGGGCTTAAACAGTAAACCGGTGATTACATCGATCTTTCAGAAGAATAATTTAAAATTATTGTAGCTTATTTTAATGATGAAGTAATATGGCTGATCTTTCTATTCAAATCAGAGAGCTTAACAAGAAAATAGAGCTTGAAAGCGCATTTATTGAACGCATAAATCAGGAAATCAGAAAAGTGATCATCGGGCAAAAACATCTGATCGAAGGATTGCTCATTGGATTGCTTTCCGATGGCCATATATTGCTTGAAGGAGTGCCGGGATTGGCAAAAACCCTGGCCATTAATACGCTGGCCAATACAATAAATGCCGATTTCAGCCGGATACAGTTCACACCCGACCTTCTTCCTGCCGACCTGATCGGTACCATGATCTATAGTCAGAAAAAGGAAGAATTTATGGTGAAAAAGGGACCTGTGTTTACCAATTTTCTGCTGGCAGATGAAATAAACCGTTCACCGGCCAAAGTGCAAAGTGCCCTTCTGGAAGCTATGCAGGAAAAACAGGTAACTATTGGAAGCCAGTCCTTCATTTTGCCAAAGCCATTTATGGTGCTGGCCACACAGAACCCGATTGAACAGGAAGGTACTTATCCGCTGCCTGAAGCACAGGTTGACCGTTTTATGCTGAAACTGGTGATTACCTATCCGACAATTGAAGAGGAAAAGCTGATCATGCGGGAAAATACAGCCATGGATTTCCCGGTTGCCGATAAAATTCTGACCACGGATGATATTCTGCAATCAAGGATCACGGTGAAAGAAGTATATATGGATGAGAAAATAGAGCAGTATATTTTGAATATTGTATTTGCCACCCGAAATCCGGCAAACTATAACCTTCCTGCTTACAAAAATATGATCAGCTATGGCGCTTCTCCCCGTGCAAGCATTAACCTTGCCAGGGCAGCCAAGGCATATGCATTTATTAAGCACAGGGGATTTGTAATTCCCGAAGATGTAAGGGCCGTTTGCCTTGATGTTTTGCGCCACCGTATCGGACTGACATATGAGGCCGAAGCAGAAAATATTACTTCTGAAGATATTATTACTGATATTCTCAATAACATCGAGGTACCATAACATGAAGAGAGGTTACAATTATACTATCGTCTTCTTTTTATTGATAGTTGGCCTGGGTGAATTAAAGGGCCAGAATTTCATCGGCATGTCGAAAAGTGCCATTCCTGCCTTGCTGAAAACCAGATATCCTGAGTTCAAGCTCGATAAAGGAACGGTCAATCATGCATACAATTACCTGAAGTTTGTGGATAAGGTAAGCGAACAAACTCTCTTGTTTTTTTTATCGGATAAGGATGTTTGTACCTATGTAAGATGGATCTCTGATTATTCCAATCTGAGTGATATGATAGCCATGCTTAATAAAAACTATCATAAAAGTGGCGCCAATTCCTGGACATATACCGATAAAGGAGATGATTATTCTGTAACTCTGGTTGAAGGCGAATGGTATTTTACAGTTAGTTTCCGAAAGAATTAGTGCGTTTATGGAAACCAATGAATTACTAAAGCGGGTTCGAAAGATTGAAATAAAGACAAGGGGTCTTTCGCGGCATATTTTTGCCGGCGAATATCACTCTGCCTTTAAAGGCAGGGGTATGGCTTTCAGTGAGGTAAGGGAATACCAGTACGGCGATGACTTCCGCAGCGTAGACTGGAATGTTACAGCCCGGTTCAATCACCCCTATATTAAAGTATTTGAAGAAGAAAGAGAGCTTACGGTGATGCTTCTGCTTGATGTCAGCGGTTCAGGTGAATTTGGTACACAAAGCCGTTACAAAAGCACAATGATCACCGAAATTGCAGCCTTACTTTCATTTTCAGCAATTCAGAATAATGATAAGGTGGGCGTGATCTTGTTTACTGACCGTATTGAACAGTTCATACCTCCGAAGAAAGGTCGCCAGCATATTCTGAAAATTATTCGTGAGCTGATTGATTTTAAACCTGACCAGCCGGTTGACGAATCTCACCATTCCACTCCGGTATCTGGCAAATGTCATAAAAAAGCGGAGTATTGCATTTCTGATTTCCGATTTTATGGATGATAATTTTGAAGATGCACTGAAAATAGTCAGCAAAAAACACGACCTGGTCGGATTGCGGATCTATGATATCCGTGAAACTGGAATTGCCCGATGTAGGCCTGATGAAAGTTAAGGATGCTGAAACCGGGCAGTTCACATGGATCGATACGGGCAGCCTGCATGTGAGGAATAGCTATAAAGACATATATAAAAAAAAGCAGGCTGATTTGAATGATTTATTGGTGCGTGCGGGAGTGGATTATGTATCCATTGCCGCCCATGAAGATTATGTTAAACCATTGATGCGGTTATTTAAGAAACGGGCAAAATAGGGTATTTTAAACAGGATTGCAGCGATGTTCATTTCTCATAATATAAGACGCAAAGCCGGTTACCTGGTGCTGTTGATGATGGTATTCTTCAGCGGGTTTTTGCTTGGACAGGAAGTCACTGTCAGCGCCCGGCTGGATAGTTCGGGGGCACTGATTGGTGATCAGCTGACACTTCACCTGAGGGTTGAGAAATCATCCGGTGCCAGTGTTTCATTTCCTAACTATGCAGATACGCTTGCAGGAAAAATTGAGATTAGTCCGCAAGTCCGGCAATATCCACCACCACCGGATCGGATGGAAAGCTGGTTCTCAGCCAGGACTTGCTTATTACTGTTTTTGATACGGGTTTGGTTGAAATACCCCCACAACCGTTTGTTTTCAAAACGGCTCCAGTTAAAGATACACTCCATACTCAGCCAATTGCTTTACAAATCCGTTCTCTTCCTTTGGATACAACCGTCCGGGATATCAAGGCCAATATGAGGACACCTGTCAATGCGCAGGAAGTATTTCCGTATTTTCTGGGAATTCTGGCATTGGCCTTGCTGGTTATAGCAATCATTTTCATTGTGAAAAGGATCCGCCGAAAAGATACCAAAGCTCCTGAGATTGTGTCCATCCGAACCCGCAGAAGTTATTGCATTACGTCAGTTGGAACAATTAAAGGTGGAAAAACCCTGGATTCAAAAACCGGTTAAAATGTACTATATAAATTTAACCGATATCCTTCGTCATTACCTTGAAAGAAGATATCATATCATGGCACTCGAACAGACTACGGATGAAATTCTGAAGGATCTGAAAAAAACAGGGAGCACAGCCAATAACCTTGAAAAACTTGCTTCCATATTAAAACTGGCTGACCTGGTAAAATTTGCCAAGCTCATCCCGGATGAGGTTGAAAATGAAATGCAGGTTGAAGAAGCCATTGTTTTTGTGAAAAATACAACACCTGTTGTCGGAAGAAACTGTTCGCGAAGGTGTGACACAGCAGGATACCGTACAAAGTAATGTTGAATCGTAATGGGTAATATACAGTTTGCACATCCGGATTATTTTTATTTGCTGATCCTGATTCCGGCAGCAGTAATCTGGTATATATACCGGCATAACCGTGTTCAGGGAGACTTTCAAATTCCTGAAATCTCACTCTTTGCTAAAATTCGCAAAGGACCCCGGGTTATTTTCAGGCATGTGCCGTTCATTTTGCGGGTGCTTGTATTTGGACTGCTCATCATTGTACTTGCCCGGCCGCAGTCAACCAATAAATGGGAAGATGAAACAGTTGAGGGCATCGATATCATGCTCGTGCTGGATGTATCGAACAGTATGCTGGCATGCGATTTTTCCCCAAACCGGATTGAAGCATCCAAGGATGTGGCCAACGATTTTGTCCTGGGTCGCACCAATGACAGGATCGGACTGGTTCTGTTCGGAGGGGAAAGTTTTACGCAGTGTCCCTTAACATCCGACCATGCCGTATTACTGAATCTCCTTCATGATGTAAATGTTGGGATGATCGAGGATGAGTCAACCGCCATAGGTCTGGGTCTTGCAAATGCCGTTAAAAGACTAAAGGACAGCAATGCCAGGAGCCGGGTAGTTATTCTGGTAACGGACGGACAAAACAATGCCGGGTCAATAGATCCCCTGACAGCAGCAGAAATTGCGCGAACTTTCGGTATCCGTGTTTATACAATCGGGGTGGGAACCCACGGTACAGCGCCCTATCCTATGAGGAATGTATTCGGTGACCTGGTTTATATGCAGGTAAAGGTGGATATTGATGAGCCTATGTTAAAACAGATTGCGGAAATGACAAAGGGAGAATATTTCAGGGCTTCCAGCAATCAGAAACTAAAGGAAATCTATGCGCAGATTGACAAGATGGAAAAAACGAAGATCGATGTAAAGAAATATGCACGGAAACACGAGGAGTACAGGCGTTTTGCAATTGCGGCGCTGATTTTGGTTGTGCTGGAAATTCTTTTGCGTAACACAGTTTTGAGAACGATCATGTAAGTACCATGTTTAGATTTGAACATAAAGAGTATCTGATGCTATTGCTGATCATTCCTGTTCTGGCAGCAATATTCCTTTTTCAGTTTTTTAAAAGAAAACGCGATCTGAGAAAGATAGGCGATCCACAGCTGATCTCTACACTGATGCCGGAATATTCTCAATTCAGACGTGGCCTAAAGGCTGTGCTTTTACTCATTGTACTTGCATTGATTATTATTGCCATTTCCGGACCGCAGTTTGGTTCCAAACTGACAAAGGTAAAGCACGAGGGTATTGAGATCATTGTGGCCCTGGATGTTTCCAACAGCATGATGGCTGAAGATATTCGCCCAAACAGGCTTGAACGGGCAAAACAGGAATTGACAAAACTAATGGACAAGCTGCAGAATGACCGATTCGGACTGATCGTTTTTGCAGGGGATGCCTATACGCAAATTCCCATTACCAATGATTACCTGTCTGCCAAAATGTTTCTTGCAGGAATAAATACGAACATGGTTTCCCGGCAGGGGACGGACATTGAATCGGCTATTGAACTGGGGATCAAATCATTCAGTTCAACTTCAAAAGCCAGCAAGGCCATTATCATAATCAGCGACGGAGAGAATCATGAAGGGGATGTTCAGGCTGCCTGCAAGAAGGCTGTCGAAAACGGGAATAAAGATATTCACTATTGGAATGGGATTGCCTCAGGGTGCAAGAATTCCGGTTAAGGAAGATTCTTATAACCAGGATTTCAGGAGGGATAAGGATGGAAATTTCATCATTACACAATTGAATGAACAAATGCTGATTGATATTGCATCGGCAGGCGGAGGCAATTATTACAGGGCGAATTCTCCTGGCATGGGCCTGAACAGTATGCTGGCACAGCTCAGAAAACTTGACAAAACAGAAATGGAATCAAGGGTTTACAGTGATTTTGAGGAGCAATTTCCGGTTTTTGTATGGTTTGCCCTGGGAATTCTTCTCCTTGATTTCATCTTGTTATCACGGAAAAATAAATGGCTTGAGTAAAATTAAATTGTTCTCATAACAAAGGTTGACTATGAAATGGGTTGTTTTGATCATCTTCGCATTGTTTACGCTGAATGTGTTTTCGCAGGCTGAAAGAAAATTTGTACGGCGGGGAAACAGGCAATATGATGATAAAAAATATCAGGAGGCAGAGATTCAGTATAGAAAAGCGCTTGGAAAAATCACCGGGTTCCATCGCAGCTGATTTAAATCTTGGAAACTCGTTGTACAGGCAGAAACAATTCGATGCAGCTGCTCAGCGGTATAAAGAATTATCGGGAAAACCAAAAGATAACCAAACACTGAACAGCGATTATTATAACCTGGGCAATGCATTATATAAATCAGGCAAATACCAGGAAAGCATTGATGCATATAAAAATGCGCTCCGTAAAACGCCCGGGGACATGGATGCAAAGCATAATCTGCAGCTGGCGATGAAAAAGCTGGAGATGCAAAAACAGCAGAAAAATAAAGAGAATCAGCAAAACAAACAGGATAAAAAGCAGGAAAATAAGGACAAAAACAAGCAGGATAATAACAAGAATGATAATCAGAAGCAGAATCAGGACAATAAAAATCAACCTTCTGATGAGAGGAAGGATCAGCAGCAGGCTAATCAAAATGTGAATGGCCAGATTTCCTCAGCGGATGCAGAAAGGATTCTCCAGGCACTGGAAAATGAAGAGAAGGATGTCCTGCGAAAAGTGCAGGAACAACAAAAACAGGTAAAAAAAGTGCCGGTGGAAAAGAACTGGTGAGCACGTGCTTTTTTATGGGCATTGTAAGATCCGGGTGATTTTTTAAATAGTATAAAGTATAATGAAGCGTTTCTTATTAATCAGTGTCATTTTCACATTCCTGTGCGGGTTGTTTATCTGCACAGGAATCAAAATTAACTGCCTCTGTATCCCCCACAGTGATGAGGGTAGGGGACCAGTTTAACCTCACTTTCACATCTGAGGATGAAGTTTCTGAACTGGAACTTCCGGGTCTTGAAAATATGGAGATTCTGGGAGGGCCCAGGCAGGGACACAGCCAGAGCGTTTATTCCGTGAATGGTAAGATTACCTCAACCTCCACGTATCAATATACTTATTTTCTCAAGGCAGTGAAAGAGGGTAAATTTTCAATTCCGTCCGTTACAGCCAAAATAAAGAACAAACCGGTACGGTCAAATGCAGTTACCATTGAGGTTTTGGCTGCTAACAGCCAGCAATCACGGTCGGGCCAGGGCGCTTCAGGTGCCGGCCAGCCGGGTGACGGAACGGTCAGCGAAAGGGACCTGTTTGTCAACCTCATTTTGGATAAGAAGGAAGTATATCTGGGTGAGCAAATCACCGCCACAGTTAAGATATTCACAAAAGTTAGTCTTTTAGGAGTGGATCAGAATTTCAAAGGTCCCGATTTCACTGGTTTTTTTACTGAACCACTTACTATTCCCCAGCTAAGAAGTCTGCAAAGTGAAGCATATAACGGGGATATTTACGGTACCGGTGTACTGAGGAAGACGATGATCATACCTCAAAAAACAGGCCCCATCACCATTAAATCCTTTGACCTTGATGTGACCATGCGCAAAGAAGTGCGAAGAAGGGTTGCCGATCCGTTTTTTGATGATTTTGATATTCCCGATGTTCAGGAAATACCATTTAAGCTGAAAAGCAAGGAAGTGACAGTTCAGGTGAAACCATTGCCTGCCAATGCCCCTGCTTCATTTGGAGGTGCTGTGGGTAATTTCACATTCAATTCATCATTGAACAAAACCTCTACCCATACGAATGAACCCGTAACGTTTAAATTGACTATTTCCGGACGTGGCAATATAAAACTAATTAATGAACCGCAATTCGAATTGCCAGGCGACTTCGAAAAGTTTGACCCTGTAATTAATTCCCGCGTAGACAATTCACTTTCGGGTACTAAAACCTTTGAGTACCTTTTAATGCCCAAGGCGCCCGGAACATTTTCAATACCGTCGGTTGAATTTTCCTATTTTGATCCTTCTTCAAAGCAGTATAAAACGCTTAAATCCCAGGCATTCTCCATTAAAGTTGAAAAAGGACAGGGTGATGCGGCTATGGTTGCAAATCCCGGCATTACAAAGGAAGATATAAAATTGCTGAACCAGGATATCCGGTTTATAAGGAACAAACCCATTCCTTTGCAGGCAAACAGGACCTTCTGGGCAGATTCGATCTGGTACTACCTGTTATATGTTTTGCTTGTAGTCCTTTTCATTTTGATTACCTCGCGCCGCAGGAAACAACTGCGAAACAAATCTGATGTGGCCCTGATGCGGTTAAGGAAGGCCGACCGGTATGCCCGGAAACGACTGACCAAAAGCGCAGAATTGTTGAAACAGGGAGAAACAAACCGTTTCTATGAAGAACTGCTGGGTGCTGTCTGGGGTTATCTGAGTGATAAGTTAAATATTCCGCTTTCTGCATTATCCCGCGAAACAGCCAGATCTGCCCTTCAGTCAAGGTCAGTTGAGGAGAACGTGATGGATGATTTATTCAGGATAATTGATGAATGCGAAACGGCAAGATACGGTCAGGTGACGGAAAACATGGGAATGGAAAAACTTTATCAGGATACCCTGAGTATTATTACCATGATTCAACAGAAATTAAAATAGATAAAAAGGTTTTTGCCATGATATTAAAAAACAGACTGGAAAAAATCCGGGTTTTCTTTTGCATAATCTTATTGTGCTTTTCAGGCATCACTGCGCTTGGTGCAGAAGTTCCAGCCCGGGCTGATTCACTGGTTGTTGCAGGCAATCAGTACTATATGGATCGCGAATATGAAAAAGCCATTGATTGTTACACACGGGTGGTTGAAATGGGTTACAGTGCATCATCACTATACTTTAATTTGGGAAATGCCTGGTATAAGCAGGGTAATTTTCCGAAAGCCATTTTGTATTATGAAAAGGCCCGGCTCCTGGATCCGGTAGACGAGGATATAAGGCAGAATCTGGCCATAGCAAATTCCAGGATAGTGGATAAGATAGAGAACATCCCTGAATTCTTTTTAAAGCGATGGATCAGTGGTTTGGCAGTGCTTCTTTCCCCGGATCAGTGGGCACTGATAAGTTTACTCGTATTTGCACTTTCCCTTTCAGCTTTCTTCCTGTATATGTTTACCAATAGCTATGGGTTGAAAAAATTTGGATTTACAATTGGTGTCATTCTTGTTGCCCTTTCTTTAACAGGAATCCTGTTTATGAACAAAAGGAAACAGCTTATAAGGCACAGTCATGGCGCCATAATAATCGCTCCTGTTGTTAACGTAAAAAGTTCACCCGATGAGCAGGGTACTTCGGTGTTTGTTCTCCATGAAGGAACAAGGGTAGTTTTAATGGACAGCGTACAACAGTGGAAAGAGGTTAAAATTCCGGATGGCAATAAGGGCTGGATCCAGGATCGTGACCTGGCTAAGATATAGGGACGAGGGACGAGGGACAGGGACAAGAGGAACAGTCTTGAAGGACCTGTCAGAGTCGAAAAAAAATCCTTCTAGGGAAGCGAATGCTGTGCTACATTTTCAATGTCTTTAAAGTATTTTACAGTCTCCACCTGCAATTCCATGGTGGATGGTTCATCACAAACAATTATGGCTTTTTGATGCATTTGTAGCATAGAAGCAGTCCACATATGGCTCACACCGCCTTCAACCACGGCATGCAAGGCACGGGCCTTATTATAGCCTGTAACGATCACCAGCACTTCACGGGCATCCATCACAGTTCCAACTCCCACTGTAAGCGCCATTGTCGGTACCTTTTTCAGATCACCATCAAAGAACCGCGAGTTGGCGAGGATTGTATCATAACTTAACGTTTTAATCCTTGTACGGGATGTCAGAGATGAACCGGGTTCATTAAATGCAAGATGGCCATCAGGTCCCATTCCGCCTAAAAACAAGTCGATACCGCCAAAGCGTTCAATTTTCTTTTCGTATTCACGGCATTCCTTTTCCAGGTCTGGTGCATTTCCGTTGAGAATATGGATGTTCTTCCTGGGAATATCCATTTGACTGAAGAGATTATTGAACATAAAGGAATGATAGCTTTCCGGATGCTCCTCCGGAATGCCAACATATTCATCCATATTAAAAGTAACCACATTTTTCATGGAAAAATCACCGGCCTTGTAACTCCGGATGAATTCCTTATATGCGTAAACCGGGGAAGAACCCGTGGGAAGTCCAAGCACAAAAGGTTTATCGGCTGTGGGTTTCGCTTTTTTGATCCTGTCTATAATATAACTGGCTACCCATTGACCAACTTCAGGTCCGTCTTTTTTTATTATGATGCGCATAGGATTTGTTAATTGACTAATACAATAATAAAGAATTTTCATGTAAGAACCAGCATAATAGGTCCTGTGAGGTATACTTTTTTTACTACTTTTGAATGGTTAACAGCCAAATCACGAAAAGCCGACATGGGAATTGCTGAAAATCTGATCAGATTGCATAAAGAGATACCTTCTGATGTAAAAATCATTGCAGTTTCCAAGACTATGCCGGTTTCCTCCATACTGGAAGCCTATGACACCGGGCATCGTGATTTTGGTGAGAACAAGGTGCAGGAAATGGCAGATAAACAACGGCAGTTGCCAGGGGATATTTCCTGGCATATGATCGGCCATTTGCAAACCAACAAGGTAAAGCAGATCATCCCGTTTGTTCATCTGATTCATTCAGTGGACAGCCTGAAACTGCTTTCAGTGATTAATTCCGAGGCGGCGAAGGCAGGACGTTCCGTTAACTGCCTTTTACAGATATTCATTGCCAGTGAAGAAACAAAATTCGGGCTAACCCGCGACGAGGCAAAACTCCTGCTTTCCTCTGAGGAATATCGCTCATTCCGGAATGTCCGCATTACCGGACTCATGGGCATGGCCACCTATACCGAAAACAAAGACAGGATACGGCAGGAATTTCTGCAGCTTGCCGGCATTTTCTCGGAATTCCGTGCGATTTTTTTTCCGGCAGATCCGGCTTTCAGGGAATTGTCCATGGGTATGTCAGGCGATTATTCTGTCGCAGTGGAAGCCGGGTCCACCATGGTGCGGATAGGCAGTCTCATTTTTGGAGAACGAAATTATCTCGATAAAAAAAGTACAGCATGATTAATTTAAGTACAAATTACCTGGGACTTCCCCTCGTCAGCCCATTGATTGTAAGTAGTTGCGGCTTAACCGGTTCTGTTGATAAGATAAGCCGTTTTGCAGAATCAGGGGTTGGAGCGGTAGTTCTTAAATCATTATTCGAAGAACAGATCAGGTTTGAGGCCGGCATGCAGATTCAACGAAGCGATTATCCCGAAGCACATGATTATATCTCAAGGTATGTGAAAAGCAATTCCCTGGAAGAGTATCTCAAATTGATTGAATCAGCAAAAAAGACGGTCAAAATTCCGGTGATTGCCAGTATCAATTGTATCTCTGCATCCGATTGGATTTCATTTGCCAAAAACATTCAGGATGCCGGTGCAGATGCTATTGAATTGAATGTTTATTTCCTGCCCCTGCAAAAGGATGTATCCGGTGAAAAAACGGAAAATCTGTATTATGAGTTGCTCCAGAAAATAAGGGAGGTGGTTACCATTCCCCTGTCCGTTAAACTCGGATACCAGTTTACAAATCTTGCTTCCACCGTAAATAACCTGTACCTGAGGGGCGCAAAAGGGGTTGTTCTTTTTAACAGGTTCTATGAACCTGATATGGATATCGAGGCTATGAAACTTACCCATTCAGAAGTTTTGAGTTCACCGGCAGATATCCGTCAATCCCTGAGGTGGGTAGGAATATTGTCGGATAAAATTGAAAAAATTGATATTGCTGCATCCACCGGAATTCATGATGGCAAGGCTGTGATTAAGCAAATCCTTGCAGGTGCCAAGGCAGTACAGATTTGTTCCGTACTCTATAAACAGGGAGAGACACAGATAAAAGCAATGCTCGATGATCTGAAATCATGGATGACAAGGAAAAAGTATAATTCAATTGCTGATTTCCGGGGCAAACTGAACTATAACCACATTGCTGATCCCGCCATGTATGAACGGTCGCAGTTTATGAAATACTTCTCCGACTTTCAATAACCGGGGCCATGACCGCATACCGGGTCCTTCTGACAATATTTCTTTGTCTGGCATGCCATACCCTCTTTGGCCAGGATACTATTTATGCCAGGGAAGTCATTGGCCGTTTATGTGATCAGAGAATGCATGGACGGGGATATGTGCGAAACGGGGATCATAAAGCAGCAGATTACATCCGGCATCAGTTTGAAGAAGATGGGATTCTCCCATTTGAAACCGGCTATTTTCAGACTTTTCCGATAAGCATAAACACTTTTCCCGGAGCCATGAAAGTGTCCCTGAATAAAAAGACACTTATTCCGGGACGTGATTTTATTGTCGATCCAGGCTCACCTGAATTAAAGGGAAGTTTTGTTCCTGTCTTACCTGAATGTATCCGATGTGCTGAAGGGCAAATCGGATACTTTATTGAATGGTGCCGGCAATAGGGTGGTTATTGTGGATGCCCGGGACCTGGCAACAGAAAAAGCCGACCTGAAAAAATTATGGAACGAGTGGAAAAATTCACAGCAACTTAATAATCCGCACAAGATTAAAGCATTGATAGAGGTTACGGATGAAAACCTGGTTTTTGGCGCAGCTACGGGATTATCGCTCATTCCAATCATCATTATACGTGGCTACGGCATATCATTATCCGGTTGCTTCAGTGGATATTCACATAGAAAATAAATATATCGGGGAATACCGGACTCAAAATGTGGCCGGCTATATTCCGGGAACAGCATGTCCCGATTCCTTTCTTGTATATACAGCTCATTACGACCATCTTGGAATGATGGGAAAGGGTACTTTTTTCCCCGGTGCAAATGACAATGCCAGTGGTACGGCCCTGATGCTCGGACTGGCACGGTACTTTAGCCGGCATCCTCAACGGTATTCCGTTGTTTTTATTGGATTTACCGGTGAAGAAGCAGGTTTGCTTGGTTCAGGTTTTTTTGCAGATCATCCCTTAATCCGCCTGGCAAATATAAAGTTCCTGGTCAATCTCGACCTGGTGGGAACAGGAGTTGATGGCATCACCGTGGTCAATGCAACAGAGTTCCCCGATCAGTTTAAAATGCTCAGTCAGATCAATGACACCGGCCGGTATCTGGTAAACATCAAAAAAAGGGGAAAGGCCTGCAATAGTGATCATTGTCCTTTTTATACCAGGGGTGTGCCCTGCTTCTTCATCTATACACTGGGCGGCATTGCGGCGTACCACAACCTCGATGACCGGCCTGAAACGCTCCCGCTCACCTCATTTGAAGGGCTGACGAAACTATTAATAGCTTTTGGGGAGCGCCAGTAAATTTTAGTTTTGCGGTTTTGCAGTTCGGCTATCCCGTCAGGGATAGTCTGTTGGTAGAAAGAAGTCGTCAGTCGTGCAGTCGTGCAGTCTGAAAAGCCTAGATACCTAGATGCCTAGATGCCTAGATGCCTAATATGCCTAATCGTAAATCGTAAATCGTAAATCGTAAATCATTCTATGCTCTCAATCACCTTCCTCAATTCCCTGAAAAGGGGAAGTTTGTCATCAATAACCAGGTTTTCTGACTGTCTGAGATACCGGATGCATTCTGTTCTGTCCTGGTCGGTTGCATTAGGAAACGATTCTTCCAGAACTGTAAATGCCTCCAATGAGGTAAGATAATCGGAATAGATAAACAATTTTGCGAATACCGGGAGATATTTGCTGAAATCGAGTCCCGATTGCCAGCATGCTGCCACAAAGCCTGGCAGTTGTTCACCGAAATCCATATTTTCAAGCGAAGAAGCAATGACGGGAACGGCATCCTGCGATTTGATTTCACCCAGAAGGTTAAGTATCTCTGACCGGATGATCAGGGGAGTGTCTTTTCTTATCATCTGAAACAGCACCGGCAACATTTTAATCGAACCTGAATTCCGGATCTCATATATTGCGGGGATAGCCTGATCCGGATCAAGTGATTCAAGTGCGCGGTTCCATTCTCTTTCAATGATGCTTTGCTTTTCCATGATTAAAATTTTTCATAATAAGATACGGTCATGCACAAGTTGTTCATTCATGAACCGAAGTCCCGTATTCAATAAGCAGAATCCGGGAGGTCTTGTCTGTAAATCTATACCGGTCATCAATCCGGTGATTCACAACCCAAATGATATTCCCGGAGGATTCAATCACCCACACATGTTGTTTGTCGGGCAGGGGTACCTTATTGTCAATCAGAAAATCACTGATCTTTTTCGTTCCCTTCATTCCGAGCGGGTGAAAATGATCGCCGGCTCTCCATCGCCGCAAGGTAAGGGGAAAGACAAGCCGGTCGAAATCCAGAACAGCATATCTGTTTTCCGGAGGGACTGTATAACCCGGATTCACTTTTAAATTGCTAAAAATGAGATGAACAGGATATGTAACAAGAGCGGTGTCAGCATCGATTTCCATCTCGCTGTCAATAGGAACCTCGTTTTTTGTAATTATAAGATGGGTACGGTCTCTTGTGATTAAATGGGTGCGGGTAATGAAACGCTTTCCGGGAGTGGCTTCAAACGAGGACATAATGGACCGGACAAGAATTGGCGTACAGCCAAATTCCCTTAATAGTTCAAAAAGCAATGTTTCAACTGCCGGGTATTCGGTAAGCTTTTCAATGTCAATAAGGAATTTGTCGGGCAATTCTATCCAAACCGATTTTTTTATTTGTGCCAATGCCAGATTGAGCAATTGTTCAGTTTGACTGAGCCGCGAAATCGTATCCGTGGCATTTTGCATGAAGGCCGGATTGATGGCTTCAAATTCGGGAATCAGAACATGCCGGATGCGGTTACGGATATACTTCGTTTCGGCATTCGATGAGTCTTCCCGCCAGGTAAGCGAATGAGCATCAGCATATTTACGGATCTCTGCCCGTGATGCAAATAATAAGGGCCTTATTAAGAATCCATGCCTCGCCCGAATTCCTGAGAGACCACGAATACCGCTTCCACGTGCGAAATTGATAAGAACGGTTTCCACCATATCATTGCGGTTATGACCTGTAGCTATAAAGTCATATCCGTTCTTTTCCCTGATGTCTTCAAACCATTCATATCTCAGATCCCGGGCAGCCATTTGAATGGATATCCCGTTTTTTGCTGGCATAATCCTGCGTATCAAAATGGTTAACAAAACAACTGACATTCATCCGCAGGGCCAGCTTTTCAACAAAAGCCTGGTCACCGTCCGATTCCTCACCTCGTAAATGAAAATTGCAATGCGCAAAATCGAAATCAATGCCGGCCGTATGAAAAAGTTCAGCCAGTACCACTGAATCAATGCCTCCGCTTACAGTGAGCAAAAACCGCTTTTCCGGTGAACACCGGCAGATTAGTTTCAGGTATCTTTCAAATTCCTTTTGCATAATTCAGATATTCCGGCAATAGGAAAGTTATCTAATTTTTTGGAATAATAAAAAACCTGACAGGTTGAACACTGTCAGGTCAGATAGTAAAGGAAGAATAAGTACTTACTTTGATGCAAGATACGAAGCAACACTATCCTGTGTTTCTTTCATGCCTTTATCACCCTTATGCCAGTCGGCCGGGCAAACTTCACCGTTTTCTTCACTAAATTGAAGTGCGTCGATAACCCTTATGGCTTCATCAATACTTCGGCCTATAGGCATATCATTTACCAGCTGGTGCCTGACAATTCCCTGTTTGTCAATTAAGAACAAACCGCGATAAGCCTTGGGTGAACCAATAAATATAGCCTGGCCTGCCTCATTATAATCATATGTTCCGGCCAGTACATCGTAATTCTCTGAGATCGTTTTTGCAAGGTCAGCAACCAGGGGATACTTTACACCCTTGATGCCACCATCTTTCTTTTCCGTTTGCAGCCATTTCCAATGTGAATATTCTGAATCAACAGAACAGCCTACCACTGCCACATTACGTTTTTCAAATTCTTCAATTTTATTTTGGAATGCAATAATTTCTGTAGGACATACAAAAGTAAAATCGGCAGGATAAAAATAGAATAAAACATATTTTTTACCCAGATACTGGTCGAGTGAAAATTCCTCAACTATCTGATCGCCGTTTAATACTGCTTTTGCACTAAATGAAGGTGCTTTCTTACCAACTAATACAGCCATGATATAAGTGATTTAATTATATAAAGGAATAATTTGTTTAACAGAGTGCAAAAATAGTTAAATTAGTTTTATTTAATTCGAATATCTCCATCCTTCGATGTAATGAACTTTTATGTATCACTTGCAGAAAATAAGAAATAGATAACAAAATGAAGAAATTACGATTTATAGTTTTTATCTGCTTTTTGATTAATACAGTCAGTTTCTGTGGAACTATTTCAGATAAGTCCGGAACCGTAAATATTTTCGTGGAATGGCAAAATGAAAAGGCGTCGGGGACCATCGATGTGCTAAACGGCAAATTGGAGAACCTTGCCCTGGTCAAAGGAAGGGGTAAAGCCAGTGGAAATCATTTTGAATTTAACACTGACGGTCAAAACCGGATTCAGATTTCCCTGGAGGACGTGAATACAGGTCCGGGAAGCGGGACAACCCTGGTATCCATTCGTACAGGCTATAATTCCTTTTCTTTCTTTTTGAGAGATGTCAGTGCTGATTATCCGATCTGGATCCCGCAATATCATGTTGTTGTATGCCAGTCAGGAGATAGTCGTTCCTACAGTCAAATAGAAACGGATATAAAGAACCGGAATCTTCAGTCAAAACGTTTGATAATGGAGAATGAGCCTGAAGAATCCTATGATTCGGCCGCAAGCCATACCCGAAACCAGATTTGCCCAACCTGGCTGGGAATTAGCCGCGATGTGAGAATATTTGAAATGGGATTGCCCCAGGATATGGAAACTATAATTCCGAGAATGGCTTCTTCGGACGCTAAAATTGCCGAAACCAATAACAATGGCGAAACATACTGTTACCTGGCAGGACGGGGACAAAGTGTTGAACCGAATGCCCCGAGAAGGCTTGAAGACGGAGTATTGCCAATACTCCACACTACTCTTCTTGATGATGGCATTGAATATTATACAACTTCCTTCGTTTCGCTGGAATCTACCTCCCTGAATTCAAACTCACCTATTGGCACCCATTACCTTGTTGCGGACAGTTGCAGTTATGGTCACATGTTTACCAGGGAACAGAGGGAGACGGTAAAATTACGGTTCCAGGATGAGTTAAACAAAAGCGAAGAAACCGTTTTGTATTACCGGGCAGTGGCTACCAATACATCATCTGTCCCGCGCTATGCATGGTTTAGAACCATCAAACCCGGCAGGGGCTGGTGGGATAAGAAAAGTTATTCTTATGACAGGGCAACCGGTTTTTCGAGTTATTCCGCTGACAGGGTTTTCGGGATTTCAAAACTAAACGGAAGTCCGCTGCCCGATGAGGAGATCGCAGTTTTGCTGAAGCCCAATGAAAAAGCAGTTTTTGAGTTCTGCCTGCCTCACAGTCCGGTTTCGAAAGTCAGGGCTGAACTGCTTTCAGGTCAATCCTTTACAGATAGATTTGAAGAATGTAAAAAATTCTGGCAGGAAAAGCTGTCCCATGCTGCCCGGATCAGGTTGCCTGAAAAACGTATTGAAGAAATGATACAGGCCGGGTTATTGCATCTCGATCTGATCACCTATGGTCTTGAACCGGACGGCGTTCTGGCACCTTGCATTGGAGTCTATTCACCTATCGGCACGGAAAGTTCACCCATTATGCAGTTTTATAACAGCATGGGACTTCAGGAAACTGCCAGGCGATCCCTTATGTATTTTCTTGACAAACAGCATGACGACGGGATGATCCAGAATTTCGGGGGCTATATGGTTGAAACGGGGGCTGCCCTCTGGAGCATGGGTGAATATTACCGGTATACACATGATACCGCCTGGGTGAAACAGATTGAACCCAAACTGCTGAAATCATGTGAGTTTCTCCTGCAATGGAGGGAACGGAATAAAAAGGAAAGCCTTCGCGGTAAGGGATATGGAATGATTGATGGAAAAGTGGCAGACCCTGAAGATCCGTTTCACCAGTATATGCTCAACGCATATGCCTACCTGGGCATGAGCCGGGTGGCTGAAATGCTGCATGATATAGATTTGTCAAATTCAAACCGGTTGAAAAAGGAAGCGGAATCATGGAAACAAGACATCCGGACATCATTTGTCAATTCCATGGCCGGTTCACCGGTAGTGCCTTTGGGTGACGGAACCTGGTGTCCGACCGTTCCACCCTGGACTGAAGCCAGGGCATTGAGACTGCTTTACCTGAACAATGAAACTTTCCTTTCCCATGGAACATTTACGGTTTCGGATGCTATGCTCGGTCCCCTGTACCTTATCTTTTGCGAGGTGCTTGATCCAGGGGAGCCGGTTTCGCGAATGCTCCTGGATTACCACCAGGAATTGTTTTATCAGCGTAATGCAGCATTTAGCCAGCCATACTACAGCAGGCATAATTGGGTTCAGCTGAAACTTGGCATGACAAAACCTTTTCTGAAAACCTATTATAATACTTTTTCAGCACTGTCTGATCGTGATACCTATACTTTTTGGGAGCATTTGTATAAAGTCAGTGTCCATAAAACACATGAAGAGGCCTGGTTTCTGATGGAAACCCGTTGGATGCTTTACCTGGAAGAGGACCAATCGTTGAAATTACTTGCCGGAGTCCCCAGGAAATGGCTGGAGAATGGCAAAGAAATTGAGGTAACCAATGCTGCCAGTTATTTTGGACCGCTCTCGTTCCGGGTTGTCTCAAATACCGATAAAGGATATATTGAAGCAACCATTGAATGCAAATCGGAACGAATGCCTCAGCAGGTTATCCTGAGAATACCTCATCCCGCGCTTAAAAATCCTGTAAAGGTTACCGGAGGATCATACAACGAGGCAGATGAAACCATAACGATAAAACCATTTAATGGCACAGCCAGCATCAGACTGGAATATTGATTGAAGTATCCTGTTGTCAGCCGGGCAGTTTTTAGAAGTAGTTGCCACAGGTAGGGCACAAAGATGATAAGGCCCGATATCACAGCTATAAAGGAGGACAGCAGGACCACGGCTGCCGAGATATCCTTGATCACCCGGATCTGCTCATTTTTTTGAGGAGATACAATATCCGACAATTTTTCAATGGTGGTATTGATCATTTCAGCCGTCAGCACCAATCCCATGCATAATAGCACCAGTACCCATTCCACTCGCCTTATATGAAGCAGAAATCCCATGATCAGCACTACACCCGATATGAACAAATGTATTCTTGCGTTATGTTCATATCGAACAATATATATAAATCCCTGGGCAGCGTACCTGAAACTTTTCAGCCTTGCCGATATTGAAAACTGGTTATCTGACTTTTCCATGGTCCTTTTTTTTCTGTCCTGCTAAATTAAGATTTCCTTTATATTAATTTGATTTTTATGCGTTTAAACCTGTTCAGGTCAAATACATCACCCATCAGCGTTTCACCATTTACCTTCAAATAAAGTTCTGTCGGATTTCCCGGTACATCAAAAACAAGCTTTGTTTGCTCTGAGGATCCATTGCCAGTGTTGTAAGTTGAACGCCATTCAAACGGTTCCTTTATGTTGAGCAGTCGTTGGGCTGCTGCAATATTTTCATATTTGTCGCCTTTTTCGGAAATAACATAAGCAATCCGGTTATCCCATTTATGGCCAACTCTTTTTGCATTATTTTCGACCTCAAAGGTGACAATGTAAAAGGTACCGCCGGCAAGCATCCGAACGCTGTCCGCAACAATGGATTTTCTTTTTTCAACCGCTGTAACACGGTAATTAAAATCGTCATGATGTATATTCTCATTCAGGCCGATAACTGTATCGGACCGACTGCAGCCATATCCGAAAACCATAAACAAAGCAATTGAAATAACTGCATTTTTCATAGGAATTACTTTTAAGTTTTATACTTGAAAATCATTCAACTGGCGAATGTGGTTTCACCGATGAATACCAGTCGATTTTACGTGAAAAGTACATGACAAGTCCCAGTATGAATACCAGTCCAACGTTACCAATGATCAAAGAATAATTTGCCAGCTGCAGAATTACAAACAGGTAGATATAAAGTGCAGCCAGTGTCATTGTAACAGTCAGCGTTACTTGTTTTTTGGAATAAAGTGAATTAGCAAACGCTGCAATCATTCCGATAATCACAATGCTTGCGATGAGGTAGGCAATAGTGAAGGGAATATACTCAGCCAGCGCAGTCAGTAACGAATAGAATATGCATAAGGCAATACCCACCAGGAGATAATTGAAGATATGGATCCGCACGGACGTCATGATCTCGGCAAAGAAGAATACAAGAAAGGTAAGCACGATAAAAAGGATTGCATACTTTGCAGATCGCATCGATTTCTGATAGGTATCAACCTGGGTTATAAGGTCAACACCAAAGGATGATTCATCAACTTTATATTGATTATCAATCCATTGCTGCGGGTAATTCCGGTTTAGCTGAAGAATATTCCAGTGGGCAGTAAATCCCTTATCATCCACTTTCTGATTGTCGGGTATGAAAGCTCCCTTAAACCTGGGTGCAGTCCAGGTGGATACCAGGTCAACATTGGTTTCTTTACCGAGAGGGATGAAATTCAGGCCTGAGCTTCCGTTCAAATCTACATCAAAGGAGAATGCCACAGGGGATGAAAAATTGATCTTTACCCGCGCATGTACACCTGAAGGTACTATTTCCCGGCTTATTGTACCGGGTATGACAGGCGATACAGAATCACCCCAGTGTACCTGGATGTTTTGGTTTATTCCCCGCATATCGGGTATACCAATTTCAATCCATGCGTCAAGGCCGGAAATTTCTTCCTTTGAGATTTTCAGCGATTCCAGGTCAGGAGGCATGAAATTACCGGTTACATGAAGTTTTGACCGGTAGGTGACCACACGGTAAATCCCCCTGTGCCTTACTTCCGGTTCGGCATTCCCGGTTATTTTAAGGTTCTCGGGAAGAAAATGTACATACCGGGTAGTGGTTCCGGTTGAATTCTCACCGGCCTTCGGTAATGTAACGACCTGAAGTGTAAGAACTGGGGCTGTAAGTGTCTGTTCATTTCCCCATAGGGAGGTTACCTCACTGATCGTTTCGTTGCTTCGTTGTTCCCTTTCGCGGATAAGGTTCATTATCATCAATGACGGTATCAGTAATAAAAGCGATAAAAAGGCAATCAGGACAAGCTTAAGACCCACGGAGTTAAACAGGCTGTTTTTTACTTTTTCTAAATTTTCCATAGTTTTTGAGATTTTAAAAGTACTTTGTTATTCAAAGTTAATAGATAAAAAAAAAGGCTAGTATGGCTGTTAGAGGCTGTTAGGCTGTAGGCCGTAAAATCCGCTTTAAGGATTATATGATTGGTAGAAAAGGATTTAGCGGCAGCCTATAAATCCCGAAGGGATTAAATTTGAGTGGATCGCAATTGTTTTTTCTACCGACAGGCAATCCCCAGGGGATTTCACTCTTTTCACATTATTCATTATTCATTTTTAGTTCATTGTTCTGTTTAAAAGGATTCCTTACTCCCTACTCCTCTACTTCTCCTCGTCCCTACTGTCTCCCTCGTCCCTCGTCCCTAATCAGCATGGCCAGGTAATCCAAATGTTCCCTGAAAGCAGTCTTTCCTTCGGGAGTTGCCATATACTTCGTATTTGGCTTGCGACCGATGAATTGCTTCTTTACTTCAATGAGCCGGTTTTTTTCAAGAGCGGAAAGATGACTCGCCAGGTTACCATCGGTTATATCAAGCAAATCTTTCAGCGTAACAAAATCTACGGATTCATTTACCATTAATACTGACATAATACCCAACCTGATCCTGCTTTCAAATTGCTTATTTAATTTTGAAATTAATTCCTTAACCTGTTACACTATTTCATTTTTCACTTTTTCACTTTTCACTTGTACCTGCTTCATAGCGGAAATACATCATTAATCCATAAAATATATGCATTACGCCAAATCCGAAAGCCCAAAAAAGCAATCCATATCCGGGAAGCCACGACGCCATCAAACCCAGAATGATCTCGAAAATTCCAAGCACCCTGACTTCATGAAAAGTATATTTACTGGCATTGAGCAATGCGAGTCCATAAAACAACAAGGTTGCCGGGGCCAGTAAAAAAACCAGGTGATGGGATAATAAAATTAAACAGAAAATGCCACCGCTTGTCAGCGGGATTAGCAGGTTTATTACCATTCTTTGCGCAGTATTGTCCCATACTTTCAGACCCTTGTTGCGGGCTTTCCGCGTTGTGAAAAAAATACCTGAAGCCAGGGCTAGAATCAGAATAGCCGATGCGTCCAGGATAATCAGACGCCAGGAATGGTTAAATCTTAAATAGGACATGCCATTAAAATAGCTATTCATATCGAAATAGCGCTGATCAAAACCCAGGAAAAAAAAAGCTATTCCTGAACCAATCAGGGCAATAATTCCTGCTGCGACACCTGATAATCCACTGAGGGAAATAAAGCGGGAAGAGCGTTCCATCATGCTCCGGATCTCGCTAAGCTGTTCAATCGGTTTCTGGGATATTTCCATTATAAAAGTACTTTGAGATACAAAGTAATAACTTTATGATTTCATTGCCAAATTTTTTCTGTTAAAATTTTATAAACAAAATACACTGTGGTATCATCTGACTAATTTAATTTTACATTCGTATTCCCAAAAAACCGATAATATGATGAAAAGCCATCCATTCAGGATCCTTCTATTTTTTCTTGTGATTTTATGCCCATCATTTGTATATGGTCAGGATAAAAAGGCCGTAAAGCATAAACTGAAAAGCATCACGGAATATGAGCAGAAGTATGAGAAGGGCGTTGCCGGAAAAGCATTAAAGGAATCCGAGATCCTGTATGACACTGATGGCAATGTTGTTGAAGAAACGGAATACAAGCTGGGAAAGATAAGCAAGCACGTGATGTACCAGTACGATGATAACAACAACAAGATCCGAGAGACCGAGCTTGACCCATCCGGCAAAAAGATAAAAGTTACGGAATTCAAATATACTGCTGATGGTTTGAAGTCGGAGAAGACCGTTTACGACGCAAACAATAAGATCATATCAAAGAAGACGTATAAGTACGAAACTTATTAGGCGTATAGACATCTAGGCATCTAGGCATCTAGGCTGCTGGGCTGTGAGGTTTCCCTGGACCACAGGATCCATTTTTATGGGACCTTATTCAATGCACAGCGGTGAGATTTTTCATCATATTGAAAAACGAGCTGGTCCCCCTTAAATAGCATAAAACTTACGATTTTAAGATTTGGACTATAACTCGAGGTGTTGTATTTGTAGAGCGTCATATCATCCTGAATTTTAACCAGCTCCATAAATACCATCTGACCTGTAGCTTTTCCATCCATATATAACGGTAATCTTTTAAACACCTTACCATTTAATGAATAGGATTTAATCTGATCAATCGGGATAATTAATTTTTTGCCATTTTCAAGTAACAGTGCGGTCTTTGTTTCCCGAAAGCTAATCTTTTTTGCTTCTATCTTTCCTTCATTTGAAATCACCCATGAGCCAGTCGGATTATCTGCAAATCCCATAAAACAATAACACATGGCCAACATAAGAGTAAATATTTTTTTCATATTGTATCCTTCCTGCTTTAATTGTTTAAATGGAAATCCTGGAAAGCATTTAAACATTTAAGAGAAGCAAAAGTTATGGAAGAATGAGAGTCATTTAAGTTAAAGAGGGCTGTCGATTATCTTAATCAGACAGCCCTTTCATCCTTAACTAACTTATGAAAAAACCACGATCTCTGCTCTAGGGAGAGGTTTCCACTATTTGTAGCGTTGTTTGTTTTTATTATAAAGGCATGCCTCAGGCAATCCGATGCAGTTGCTGGCTATATGTAAATTTTTTCCTTTGTAAATATAATAGTCGTGCAGGCCATCCTTATCCTCAATGCTTTTGATTTTGCAGTGACCATAACGGTATAGAATACAGTCTTTTGACTTGCAGATCAGTTCCATAAATACCTCGTGACTGGTAATTTTTCCATTTTTATATAACGGAAGCTTGTGGAATTCGGAACCATTTAATGAATAGGAACTGACCATTTCAACCGGAAAAGACATTTTTTCACCATTTTGCGTTACAATCCGCGCTCTGTGGCCACGGACACTGATCTCCTTACAGAAATATTTACCTTCTTTTGAAGCTATCCAGGAACTATTAGGTTCGCTGGCAATACTATCAATGCAGAAGAATGCAATCCAGAAAAGAACTATTATATTTTTCATCAGGTTTTCCTCCTATCTTTAGTCCGGAATTCTTATGAACTGATAAAATCGGAATTTTTGAAAACCAGGATAAAGATATGAAACCAGGAGGGCGGAAATCCTATACAACAAGTTCAAAAGTTTGCAATTCTAGGTCAAATCAGGAATAAATTACTATATATTCAAAATATGAAGTTGTTAGGATCCATTTGTCTTTGCATATTCAACAGGAGATACCCCAAATAACTTTTTAAACGACCGGTTGAAATAGGAAAGGTTATTAAACCCTACTTCAAGGGAAACCTGTGTCACATTGCCGAAATGCTGCTTTAGCAAACTGGCCGCCCTTTTCAGTCGAATTGTGCGGATGAATTCAGTAGGACATTGTCCGGTCAGCGCATGTATCTTACGAAAAAGGGTGCTGCGGGTCATGTTCATTTCTTCTCTTAATTTGTTGAGGTCGAAGTTTTCATCATCCATTAGTTTTTCAATAACCTCCATTGCCTTGTTCAGGAATTTCTCATCCATCGAAGTAATTGAAATATCACTGGGTTGAAGGGTAACCTCCTGACGGAACCTCTCCCTGAGTTTTCTGCGTTGTTCAATCAGGTTGGATATCCTGGCTTTTAACTCAGTCATATGAAAGGGTTTGGGTATATAATCATCGGCTCCCACAAGAAAACCGTTTATCTTTTCCTCCAGGGTAACTTTGGCGGTGAGCATGATGATGGGTATATGACAGGTACGTTCATCATTCTTCAGTCTTTCACAAAGTTCTTTACCATCCATGTGCGGCATCATCAGATCGGTGATGATCAGATCGGGGATCGACTCAATGGCTTTATTCAACCCGGCAACACCGTCAATGGCCTGCAGAATGGTATATTGCCTGAATAAATTTTCGGCCAGTTGCATCCGGATTTCCCGATTGTCATCTACTATAAGTAAAATAGGTTTCTTTTCCGGGGATTTTTCTTCCTCTGGTTGGTTAGCCTCTTTACTGTGAGATTGCAGATCCGGTCTTAGATCAATGCATTCCGGTGATTCTTTCAGCAATATAAATTCTGATTCTTTCAGGTGATTTTTACCGAGGGGAAGAATAACTGTAAAGGAACTGCCTTTTCCGGGTGTACTTTCTACCAGGATATCCCCATGAAGTAATTTTACTATATCTCTGGTCAGTGAAAGCCCAATGCCGGTGCCTCCACTTTCCGATTTCAATGATGTCTCTACCTGGTAAAAACGGTCAAAGATCTTTTCAAGACTTTCGGCCGGAATTCCCGGTCCCGTATCTTTGACTGAGAATTCCAGAAACTGCTCAACCAGGCTATCATCGCTTTTTTTACAAATTGCGGTAAAAATGATTTCACCTCCCTGAGGTGTAAATTTAAAAGCATTTGAAAGCAGGTTACCGGTAATCTTTTCCAGTTTATCCGGATCAAACCAGTATTTCGTTTCATACTTCTGGAAATGACACACATAGTTAATGCTTTTAGTTTCTGCCAGGGAAATAAAAATGCCTGTAATTGCCTGCAAGTGATTTATTACATTCGCTTCGATCAGTTCCAGCTTCATTTTGCTGCCATCCAGCTTGGATATATCAAGCAATTGATTGACCAGGTTTATCAGTCGCCGGACATTTCGCTGAACCGTATTCAGTTTTCTCCGCTCTTTTTCAGTACGCCGCGGATCATCCAATAGTTCTTCAACCGGGCTCTGGATTAATGAAAGTGGTGTTCTGAATTCATGTGATACATTGGCGAAAAACCGGCTTTTTAATTCTTCATGTTCGGAAATCTGCCGATTTTGCTCTTCAAGCATGTCTCTTTGAGAAAGTATCTCTTCTTTCTGTTCCCCAATTTGGCGGGTACGTAAATTAACCTGCCGTTCCAATTCCAGTTTTTCTTTTTTCAATCGCCAGAGCCGCAGACGGATATATGCAAAGACGAAGCCTAAAACTATCAGCACATACATGCTCTGGGCGAGGAATGTCGCCCACCAGGGTTTATGAATCTGGATGGTGAGTGAGATACCCTCTTCGTTCCATACGTCATGATTGTTTGAACCTTTAACCCTGAAAACATAAGTTCGCGGATCGAGATTCGTATAGGTTGCTATCCGGCTTTTAGCATCGGTAAATATCCATTCTTTATCATATCCTTCCAGTTTGTATGCATATTTGTTTTTATAAGGCTGATTATAATCCAAAGCGGCTAATTCAAAAGACAGATCATTTTGATTATGTTTCAGATTAATAGACTTTGTGTAGGCAATATTCCTGGTTAAAATATCATTTTTAGAGGTATTGGCCTTTACTGATTTGTTGAAGAGTCGCAGATCACTAATAATAATGGGAGGTACATAATCATTTGTTTTGAAACTATCCGGATAAAAACTATAAAATCCTCCATAACCGCCAAAAAAAATCCTGCCTTCTTTGTCTTTGAATACGGAGTTTCTGCTGTAATATATAAGAGGAACTCCATCATCTTCTTCAAAGACTTTTAGTTTTCCTGTTTTCATGTTTAAGCGGCACAGTTTTTTATAGGTTCCTAGCCATAGATTATTTTTATTATCGGAAGTAATTGACATCACAGATTGAAAATCAGTATTTTCGAACAATTTGTAACTTTGATTTTCACCTGTATTTGGATCCAGTCGATGAACTCCTGTTTCATTTCCTATCCATAAAAATCCATTATTGTCTTCATAAAAAATATAATTTGTTGAAACGCCAATTTCGGCATCAATAAATTTATTTTTATTTATTACGGGTGTCAGGTCCAGGATATCAAGTTTGGTATTGAGTTCAATTTTACGGATTCCATAAAAATTGCCAACTGCCCATATTTCACCATTCTTCTTTTTGATCAGGGAACCAACCATGGTGGCGGAACTAAATGACGTTTTATAAATCTTTTGATTTTCATAGTTGTATGCAAATAAACCTATCGTGGTTGCTATATATAATAGTTTTCCATCATCCAGCAAATCCAGTGTCTCTACCTTCCGTAAATTGTCAGCTATTCCTGTGTGGGGTAAAGGATCACGAAATTCTCCTGTTTTGAGATTGAATTCAAGTATCCCTTTATCACTGCCAATCCATAATAATCCATTAGCAGAAGCGGGTATGAAACAGGTAATTTTTTTAGTTGCCCCGGGATCATACTGGGTAACCTCATTAGATTCCGGTTTAATTTTGTATAATGCTTTATAATTGATTAGGATCCATAAGTTTTTCAGACTGTCTTCATAAATTTTACATATTCTAATACTATCGAGATTTTGGATGGTTAGTTTTTCATAGCTCGTAAATACCAGGCGGTTCATTTTAAATTTGGATACTCCTGAAGAAACCTGTGCAATCCAGATTATTCCAGACTTGTCCTCAATTATATCATTTACCCTGAAGCGCAGTTCCTTATCGTTTGGATAGGTTGTGTTATAGCCTATTAATTCAAAGGAAATTTCTTTTGATTTATTGGCTTTGTTGATTAAGTAGACTTTTTTATCCACCATAACAAGAAAATTCTTATTTCCGTCAACGGACAAGATATTAATACTCTCTCCGCCTGTTAACTTTAAGGAAAAATCAAGCAACGAAACATCAGGGTCATTACCTTGAAGTGCCATTTTGATATTGGTAAGCAGGTAAAGGCCTTTTGAATCCAAAATCCATGCAGAATTTTCATCAATCGGCAGTATTTTTCTCACAAATTGAATTTCCTGCCGCATTCCGCCGGAGGTCGTTCTATCCAGTCGTATGTAGGTATTTTGCCCCTTTTTCATTAGAAAGAGACCCTCTGCACAGCCCACCCATATATTTCCCTGCTCATCTTTGTTAAGAGAAAACACAGGATTATTAGCGCCCTGTTTTTGATATGGAGGTGGAAAAGATTCAATTTTAAAACTGTTATTTGCGCCCTGTTTAAATATCTCATCTTTTGTAATTGAGGTTTTCAGTTTTTCACTATACGATATTTTAAAAAGCGCTGCTAAATCAGCCGCCCATATATTGCCTTGATTATCTGAAAGCATAGTTGACATCCAAAGGACTCCCTCATCGTGCTGATAGACCAGCATTGACCTTTCTTCTTCCGGATCATAAAGTCTTATTCCTGAATCTGTCAGCAACCAAAGTAAACCCAGGGTGTCCTCAACAATTTTCTGGATTTTACCAAATGAGCAATTTTCACAACCTCGGTTATCACTTATAGAAGTTACCTCATAGCCATTATGTCTGTACAGGCCGGTCGGACCTCCCATCCAGATAAATCCTTTGGAATCCTGCATAATACAAGTAAATTCATGATCAGCAAGCCCCGGTTCGTCGGGAAGCTGCTCAAAATTTACTTTGGAATTCTGACAGAAAAGGCTGGGAACTGATGCTATAATTAAAAATATTAGCAAGACCTTTTTCATAGCAGATGGGTTTGGCCAAAGAGCTCGTAGAAATTATAAGGTAAGTTACAAAAGTCCTGATTCAAAGTCAAGTAACAGATTAATTAACTAAATATACATTATTTGAGATGGGATTCTCTAATCCCCGGAGCCCAAAATCTTGACATAATGATTCAAAAAAAAATCCTGCTGTTCAGGCAGGACTTTTAGAAGTTTCGGATGCTTCATTATTCATAGTTCAGTTGAAGGCCAAAATACTTAAAGACATTTTCAATGGTTTTATCTGTTAGTGCCAAATGAAGCTTGTCGCCATCATAGATAGCGAAGTTGGCAACCGTATCATGAGGTTTAACTGATTCAAAATTGAAGGTTTCATACCGGTAAAGACTCAACTCACCCTTCTTTTGAAGCAGCTCCATGAAAGCCATATCACCCGTTGGTTTACCGTACTTGTACAACGGCATTTTATTAAATATTTTTCCCTCTACGGAATAAGAATTCAGCTTTTCAATAGGTAACTTCATTACCTTACCATTTTCCAGCACTGCCCGGACATTGGATATACCAAAGCTGATACTTTTTATGTTCATTTTACCAGACGTTGTTGATATCCAGGAACTGGTGGGTTCAGCTGCAATTCCCGCGAGGCAATAACCGGCAGCTACTAAAAGAACAAACAATTTTTTCATTTTTAATTCCTCCGATAGTTTAGTTTAAAATTTTTACTTTTTTAAGCCCGAAAGCTGAAGTAAAAATAAGTAAGGAGGAGGGGTGAAATCAAACACAATTGACTCATTGGTTTGAAGAATTGGATCAAAAAGTGATTTAACGATTTTTGGATTTACGATTTACGATTCTTCGTGGGTTGCACCCACGAGTATTGAAATCAGGCACTTTGACGAGTTGATTTCCAAACCTGGTAGCCCAAAAGTTTAACGTGTTTGCCCAGTTCTGGTCAGAATTAAATATTATCCCAAAAAAAAATCCTGCTTTTGGGCAGGATCTTTCTTTAGCCTTCTAATAATTACTCATATACAATCTTCACATCAAAATACTTGCTGATATTTGCCATCGATTTTTCGTCCACTGCCAAATAAAAGTTGTCTCCCTTATAAACCAATAAGTTATAAGTTTCTTTCAGTGGGGTAGTAAATGGCTCGTAAATATAATCAGTACACCTATAAAGGCTTAATTCGCCTTGAGTCTTTATAAGTTCCATAAATGCCATCTGTTCAGTTGGCTTACCATTTTTATACAAGGTGAGTTTGTTAAACACCTTGCCATTGACTGAATATGAACTAAGCTGGTCAATGGGTAACTTAAGTTTCTTGCCATTTTCAAGTAAAATCCTGGCATTGGAAAGACCAAAGCTGATCCTTTTCATTTCCATTTTGCCTGATTTGGACATTATCCAGGAACTGGCAGGTTCAGCTGGCAATCCCCGCGACACAATATCCAGCGACAATCAAAAGAACAAATAACTTTCTCATTGTTTTTCCTCCTATAGTTAAGTTCAGAATTTTACTTATTTAAGGTTGAAAACTGAAGTAAAGATAAGGTAAGAGGAGGGGTGAAATCAAACACAATTGACTCATTGGTTTGAAGAATAGGACCAAACAATGATTTACGATTTCTGGATTTACGATTTACGATTCTTCGCGATTACCGATTACCGACCTCACCCACACGCTGTCGCTGAAGCTTTAGCGTAAGCGTCCGAAGCCTCAGCGAAGGCGGGATACCGAACACCGAACACCGAATACCGGTTACCGGTTACCGATTATCGATTACCGTCTGACTGATTACGCCCGTTTTCTTATCCTTGAGAATAACCTTCACAGAGCCATCCGGCATGGTTTCCTTCTTTACCAGGTAATGGCCGGCATCATAATCACGGGTGGCATGGATGGGTTCTGACTTGTCCTTGCCCCGCCAGATATCGAGTTTCACCGGCTCCCATTTTTTTGATTTTGATGACCTGTAACAGGCATCCATGATCTCATTCACTACATACCCGTCATAGAATGTCTCATTTGGCTGGGTCTTGTTTTCATAGGCCCGGAACATATCGGTAAACATGTCTGTATATCCCAATTCCACGACCTCATCGCCCACGGGAAACAGCCATCCTTTTTCGGTCTCGGCTTTTTCAGCCACATAACCTCCTTTGCTGGAAGCTGTGAATATTTCAAATCCTGTTCTGAGGAAATTATTCACCCAGATAGTGCCTTCCGTTCCCATGGCTTCATCCCTCAGATCCATTCCGCCGCGGAAAGACCAGCTGACTTCAAACTGGCCGATGGCCCCATTTTCGTATTTCACCCATCCCAGGGCATTGTCTTCGGCTTCAATGGGCTTTACCAGGGTATCAGCCCAGCACATGACCTCAACGGGGCGGATATCTTTACCAATATAATTCCTTGATATTTCAATGCAATGACAACCCATATCAAGCAGCACGCCTCCACCGGAGATTTCTTTTGTCCAGAACCAGTCGCTGTGCGGACCGGGATGTGTTTCCCTTGACCTGGCCCAGATCACATCACCTATTGCCCCTGACCTTACTGATTTCAGTGCTTTTAGTGTTTTTGGAGTATAAACCAGATCTTCCATGTATCCATGCATCACACCTGCTTTTTCTGCGAGTTCAAGCATCTCCATTGCTTCTGCAGCATTGCATCCAAGCGGCTTGGTGCAGAAAACTGCTTTCTTTGCTTTTGCAGCCAGCCTCACTGCCTCCAGGTGCAGGTTATTTGGCAGCGCCACTACTACAATGTCAACTTCAGGATCATTTACTGCCTTTCTCCATTGAAGTGGTCCATTCAGGTATGCCGTGTTTCTGGGCAAAGGCCTTTCCCCGGCCTTCATCCCGTGAATAAATGACCTGCACTGCATCACGGCTTCGCTGACCATGAATGGAAAAAGTATAAAAATCACCGATAAATCCGGCACCGAGCATGGCTACTTTTGGCATAGTTGTTAGTTGTTAGTTGTTAGTTGTTAGTTGTTAGGTATCAGGCTGTTAGGCTGTAGGCTGTTAGGCTGCTAGGCTGTTAGCGTACTAGGCTTCTGCAGGCTTGCACGTTGACTGCAGAACTGCAGACTGCACATCTGCATAACTATCAAATTTGCACATTAGCACATTTGCACATTAGCAAATCTTGCACATTGTAAATTGCACATTGTATTGTCTTTCACTTTTAGTTATTAGTTTTTATCATTTATCTTTTATCTTTATGTCCCTAACTAAAATACATTATTCCCATGAAAAGAATAACATGTCTGGGCATATTTTTGACCCTTTCTTTTTACCTGGTTGCACAAGTGTATCAGCCAACCTGGGAATCTATCGATAAAAGACCTGTTCCCCAGTGGTTTACCAATGCAAAATTTGGCATTTTTATTCACTGGGGTGTGTATTCTGTTCCCTCATGGGCTCCCGCCAATGCACCCATTGGCGTTTATGCCAAATATGCCGAGTGGTACTGGTATAAAACTACTGTTAATTCCGGTGAAGAATACAAATATTTCAGGGCATTTGATTCCACCATGTATGGTGCAAAGCATAAATACGCTGATTTTGCCGGACAGTTTAAGGCGGAATTGTTTGATCCCACGGCAATGGGCAGATGTTTTTGTAAGGTCGGGTGCAAAGTATGTGGTTCTCACCTCAAAACATCATGAAGGGTTCTGCCTCTGGCCCAGTGAGCAAAGCTGGAACTGGAATGCCGTGGATATCGGCCCGCACCGTGATCTGGCCGGCGATCTTACCAGGGCAGTAAAAGCCAGGGGACTGCATATGGGCTTTTATTATTCCCTGTATGAATGGTTTAATCCACTTTATAAAAACAATCTCGAAGAAATATGTGGATGATCACATGATCCCGCAAATGAAGGACCTTGTTACCAGGTATACCAGCCTGACATACTATGGACTGATGGGGAATGGGAACATCCCAGTGAGGATTGGAAAAGCACTGACATTCCTGTCATGGCTGTACAATGAATCGCCCGTAAAAGACCAGGTTGTGGTTAATGACCGGTGGGGCAAGGAAACAAGATCGGTACACGGTGGAATCTATACAACTGAATATGATCTGGTAAACGATAAAAAGGGAATCGGCAGTGCAGCTGCCCATCCATGGGAAGAATGCCGGGGTATCGGAACTTCTTTTGGTTACAACCGGGTTGAAGACCTGAATAATTATATGAGTTCAAAGGCACTGGTGGATTTGCTTATTGCGAAAGTGTCATCCGGCGGAAATCTTTTGCTTGATATCGGTCCTACAGCTGACGGACTGATTCCGGTTATCATGCAGCAACGGCTTGATTGATATAGGCGACTGGCTGAAGGTAAACGGCGAAGCCATTTATGATTCCCGTGTATGGCAAAAGCAACCGTCCGCTGCAATCCCGGATGTGTATTTCACCTGCAAGGGCAGCGATCTGTATGTTATCTGCACAAAATGGCCTCAGAAATCACTTGTTATTCCGGGGATTCATTCAGCCGGAAAAGTATCCCTGTTGGGATCAGACGTAAAGGTCAGTGCACAGGCAAATGGAAAACTCACAATTCGATCCACCTTCAATTAATCCCGGGAAACATGCCCTGTTCATATGCATGGGTTTTCAAGGTAGAAAATTACCGGGATTAACAGCTACTTTTCTACTGAAATTACGTATACAAATCTGAGACTAAAAAGAACGCATGTTACTACGGTGGATTATTACTTTTTATGTATTGCAGGTATTTTTTCAAAGTTCATTCGCTCGGAATAACACAATTGATCATTGGGAAACGGTAGTGATGGCCAATGATACCTGGCATTATTTTGTGGGATTTAACATCGGACCTCCGTTAGGGCTGGCAGAATCCCGCTTTTAATGATGCCACCTGGCTAGCAAGGTCCCGGAGGATTTGGCTATGGCGACGGAGATGACGCTACTTTGATTTCCACGTCCCGCCAAATCCTTACTCGGTCTTTATCCGCTTGCAGTTCACGATCCAGGATACCTCGAAAATCAGCATGGCGCTTTTGAATATGGACTTTGACGATGGTTTTGTTGCCTGGATCAATGGTGTTGAAATAGCCCGGTCAAACCTCGGAACGGTTGGTGATTATCCTGCCTTTAATGCCGCAGCCATTGATCATGAAGCAGTGATGTACAATCAGAATGGCTCCACCTTCTTACCTGGTTTCCAGGCAAAAGTTAAAGGATGCCTGATAAATGGTACAAATGTAATCGCCATACAGGTGAATAATATTAAGCAATACTTCCAGTGATATGAGCTGTATTCCCTACCTGTCGGTGGCTATGAAAACCGCAGGACTCACTTACCGGAATGTTCCTGCCTGGTTTGAAGAACCCTATGTAAATTTCGTCGGTTCCACTCTTCCTTTGATAATTATCAATACCGGTTCAAATGTTTTGCAACAGGATGTTAAAACGATGGTGGACATGGGTATCATCGATAACGGACCCGGAGAAATGAATTATCTAACTGACGATTGGAACAATTACAATGGCAAAGCAGGAATTGAGATAAGGGGTTCATCCTCTACCATGTTTGATAAGAAGAATTATGGAATCGAACTTATGGAAAACGGCCGAAGATGATACCTCCTTTTCCCTGATGGGCTTGCCGGCCGAAAGCGACTGGATTTTACATGGCCCTTATTCCGACAAAGCTCTGATTCGAAATTACCTGGCCTATACTCTGGCCCGTGATATGGGCCATTATGCATCCCGCACACGTTTCTGTGAATTGTTTCTGAATGATCAGTACAGGGGTGTTTACGTTCTTATTGAACGAATTAAACGTGACAGTGCCCGTGTGGATATTGCCAAATTGTTGCCTACCGATGTCACCGGCGATCAGCTTACCGGAGGGTATATCGTAAAAATCGACAGGTCAGCCGGTGATTATACAGATGGCTGGTTTTCTCCCTATCTTGGAACAGGAAGTGGCGGAAGCGGCCCGTTTTTTGCCTACAGTTATCCCCAGCGGGATAAAATTGCGCCAGATACAGAAAACCTACATTAAAAATAAGATCACTTCTTTTGAAGATGCCCTGCACGGAAGCAAGTACCTTGATCCGTATGTGGGTTATAAGACTTTCATTGATGTGAGCTCTTTTGTTGATTATTTTATCATGGTTGAATTGAGCAAGAACACTGATGGATACAGGCTGAGTACCTTTCTTCATAAGGACCGCGATGGAAAGGATCCCAGACTTCATATGGGCCCGATCTGGGATTATGACCTTGCATTATGGAAATGCCAATTATTATGAGTCTTTTAATACCTATGGGTGGAATTATACTTTTCAGTCGGACGGGTGGGGAACTCCCTTCTGGTGGAACAAGATGCTGACCGATCCCTATTTTGTGAATATGTTATATTGCCGGTGGCATGAGTTCAGGCAGGGAGTACTATCCGATGAATCCATACTGGCACGCATTGATTCTGCTGTTTCTGTTATTGGTGCTGCTGCAGGACAGGAACTTTGTGCAGTGGCCGATCCTGGGAGTATGGGTATGGCCAAATTATTATGTAGGATACACCTATGAGCAGGATGATCAGCTATATGAAAACATGGATCACTGACCGGGCTGCCTGGCTGGATTCCAATATACCGGGAAACACCTGCCTTTCGCCGGTAAATGATAAGGATGCCACTTTTACCTTTCTTTTAAGGGCCTATCCAAATCCTGCCATCGAAGAGGTAAATATTGAGATACAGAATGAAAGATCTGAAAAGCTGGGTCTGGAGATCTTTAATTACACAGGCCAGCTGGTATACAGTAAACAATTGTCCAGCTGAGCCAATGGTCACTGAAAAAATCAGGCTCCAGCCAGGTGCCTACCTTATTAAAGTAACCGGAAAAGAAAATTCAAGGACAGAAAAAATCATGGTGCAATAATTTCAAAGCCTGTATTCCAGGATCAATGTTTCATATGGCTGAAAAGTTTGTTCAACAGAATTTGCAGCCATTTGAACCTGATTCTGTGCTTTTGGTAACTGAAAATTTCTGCTAAATGCATCAAAATTTCCTGCATTCATTTTTAGGATTATTTTGTATTCATCTATTCCGGTTATCATAACCTTCTGTTTTTGCCTTGTCATATTCGATAGAAACAGCAGGCCGGAATCTTCACCTGCCACTGTGAAACCGTCTATAACCAGCGGATTTGTGCAGTAACTTCCTTGAACGCGGAATTTTCCTTTATTCAGCAGCGTACTAGAATATATAGAACAAGGGGAAAATCATGCCTTTGTCAGCATTAAACTTTTCCGGCCAGCGGCTGCCATATTCACCCATGAATAGGCCCCGTTCACCTACAGATTCATAATATGTAATACTGGTTGCCTCTGATTCAAGCAGGTACTTCAGGCTTCCGACCGTCCAAGCGGCGCCAAAAAGGGACATCTGTCGGGGATCTACCCCCAGGGGTATTTCATTGTCATTACCGGGCTCTTCATAATTATTGTTGTTTGCATTAAACCGTCTTTGCAGCGTCACAGGTGAAACAATGACTGGTTTATGCAGTTCAAATTGTGCTGCGCTTTGAACTGCATATTGCTGGGCAGCCGTATTTTCAATAAGTGTGCGTTCATCAGAGGCATGTTCCTGGGGATGTATGGCGAAGGTGACAAAGTCGATGTCATTAAAATCAGGCCGCGACCGGTTTAGCTGGGCGAAATTGCAATTTGTCCCGGTCCCAGCCGGTATTCCGGGAAACTCCTTGCGAATTGCAGGGATCACAGCGGATAACAGGTTATTCAAAGGTACCCTGGAATTTCGGGAAAAAACCAGGATGCGCCTCACTGGTACTGGGCATTGATTATAAAGGGCAAGGAACTTTGCCATTTCGGTGTGAGGATCATTCCCAAAGAAAAGGCATAGTTCTGCAGGAAGTTCTGCTTTTATTGCTTCACCTGAAAGAAGAACATATTGTTTTTCAAACCGGGTACTGAATAAATGCAATTCACCCCGGATATGCGAAAACGGAATCTTTTTAAGGATGCCGGCTTCCTGCTCATTCATTGGCTGAGGCCTGGAACTTAAACACACTCCTATCTCAGGCAGTATTGCCTGTCACCTGTTTTCCCACGTTGAAAAATATCTTTTCATCCTTCCTTTCAGTAACTGGAAGTTTACCTTCCAAAGAAAATTCAATACGCTGAAATAATGCGGTACCTTTTGCTGACTTTCGCTGGATAAGGCTGGTCGAGTGGGGTGCTGTATGTTTTATAGGATGCATCCGTCCAGTTTCGCTGATCTTCTGTTTCAAAAACATCTCCCTCGAAATACAGATGTGCTTCCATTGAATCAGTGATTTTCCAGTGCATAGCCCGGATATCCCTAAAGGGCTGGTGTGGTGAAATTTCTTCAGGAAACCGGCTCAATAGTTGAACTGTTGTCCGGATGTGTAATTCTGCATTCATGTCCTGCACAGTTCATTATAGGATGAAGGATACAAAAGCCGATCCTGTTTTTCAGGAAAGTTGAATTTGCTTACCTTTCATTTCAAGTATCAACCGGTTTGGCGAGTGGAAGTTAATGGATATGCCTGCTTCAAAATCTATTTCATTATACCTGTAATGTGCCTTATAACGATTTCAAATCCATTTCTCTTTTTTCTGAATTTTTTCATCCGATATGTCAGGGGAAATGGTCAGCCATTCCTTATCCCTCACGGCAAAGTAGATCATCCTGATTATTTCATACCCTCCTGCGCTTATGTAACGAAGATTACCTGCTTCATAAAGCATACTGATATCTCCTGTTGCGAAGAATCTGGTTGCCGGCATGGCAGTCCCTTTTTCCGTTTAATTTAATATTCCGGATCATCGGGAATTAAAGTGATTTTCTGCGGATGAGCTGAAATGGATTATATAATTTTTCTTTTTCCCCTGACAGGATGAGCCCGGCCGCGGTTTTTCCCATTGCTTCGAAATCGGTTGAAACCACGGATATTCCTCCTTCCAGTACTTCCTTCATGGGGGAGTCGTCAAAAGCTATGATTCCGATATCATGCCCGATCTTCCAGTTGTTCTCCTTTGCCTGTTTGATCAGGTAGATCAGATCATTGTCGGGAAAAACGATATACAGTTCTCCCGGTTTGATCTCATGATCACGGATATTTGGAATGACCATGCCGTTCAGATTGATGATCAGCAATAAACTGCTCAAATCCCCTGACGGATCCATCCGGAATGAACTGAAACTTACTGGGTGACCTGGCAAAGATAATTTGCCTGTATTTGCTGATCTGATCAAGTCCGCTTTTTAATGCCTCATATATATCCTCTTTAAAATTCTGGCAAATGGCGGCATATTTTCCCTTTAAGCCGGGGAACTTCTTTATCAATGATCAACAGCTTGTTTTCGGGGATCTTCATCAGTACTTCAGAAACATCATGATTAAAATGAGGCATTATAACGTAATAATTGAACTTTGCCCAGGTTATCCCGGATGAGGTTGTTGAACCGTACATCATCATAATGATGAAAGAACACCTGTACTGAAGCATTCGGCCCGATATGCTGAATAAACGAATCATACAGCATTTCCTTGTAAGTGTTGATCCGGTCAAACAACATGAAAGATGTTCAGCTTCTTTACCACCCGGGTGTGGCTGATATAATATCCTTTTCCTTTTTTTGAAACCAGGATGCCGATGCGGCAGAGATCATCATAGGCTTTCAGCACAGTACCGGGGGAGATGCCAAATTCACGGCAAATATTATGGATGGAAGGAACCCTGTCGCCTTTTTTCAGTAATCCCTGCTCAATGGCCCTTGTAATCGATTCCTTGATCTGCTCATAAATGGGTGTGATCCATTTTGGATTAATTTCAATAAAACCCATGTTTTTTTTAGCAAAAATATAAAACTCTTATTTATATTTGTAATGAATAGGTATGAATAAGTATATAAAGGTATAAATAAGTTTTAAAAAATTATCACTATGATCCTTGTTCAGAATTACACTCTTGCCGTGCTCATGTGCGTCCTTGCCATGATTTGCTGGGGTTCATGGCAAAACACACAAAATCTTGCAGGCAAATCCTGGCGGTTTGAATTATTTTACTGGGATTTTATCCTTGGGATCCTCCTTTTCTCCCTTGTTATGGCGTTTACCTTTGGCAGCATGGGTACATCAGGGAGGGACTTCATTTCCGATCTGAAACAGGCTTCTGCCGGAAATCTTCTCAGTGCAGCACTGGGGGGTGCCATCTGGAATCTGGGAACACTGCTGCTTGTGGCGGCCATTTCCATAGCAGGTATGTCGGTCGCCTTTCCCATCGGAGGTGGTATTGGCTGGATACTTGGCATTTTCATCAATTATGCAGGGAGTCCGGAAGGCAACCCCTGGTTTTTGTTTGGCGGATCACTTGTCATTGTATTTGCCATATTGTTCAGCATGATTGCATACAGGCGGCTTGCCTATACACAAAAAAAGGCTCCCTTCAAGGGTATTATGTTATCCTTTGCTGCCGGTCTGCTGATTGCCTTCTTTTACCGCTTTGTCGCTTCTGCAATGGATACCGAATTTGTTCCTGCCACCGCCGGTAAGATCACTTCATACACTGCAGTTGTTGTTTTTTCTATCGGGGCCTTATTATGCACAATTCTGTTCAATCCGTATTTTATGATGAAACCTGTGCAGGGATCACCGGTAAAGATGTCGGATTATTTCAAAGGAACAGGGAAAATGCACCTTTATGGTATGCTGGGAGGTGCCATCTGGTGCCTTGGCAATTCAGTCAGTTTTATGGCCGTTGGCTCAGCCAGTCCGGCCATATCCTATGGACTTAGTAATTCCGCTCCTGTTGTTGCAGCTTTATGGGGAATATTGGTGTGGAAGGAATTCAGGGATGCACCCCGGGGCACCAATCGCCTGTTATTGCTGATGTTTGCCTGTTACCTCATTGGCTTGTCGATGATTGTGTATTCCAGGGTAGGGTGAGGTATTCGGTATTCAGGTAATCGGTAATCGGTAATCGGTATTCAGTAATGGTGTTGGATAGTTTGATAACATCTGTGTATTAAATAAAATGTATGAAAAAGTATTCAGTTTTATATTAATCTTTTGCAGTTATGTGTCATGGTAAATGCCCAGATTGTGCCAAAGTCAGGACCTTCTGTAGATTTTAAACATGGCAGGCTGGTGGTATCGGATAATCACCGGTTTCTTGCAATTTCAGGATGGAACGCCTTTTTTCTACCTTGGGGATACAGGATGGGAATTCTTTCACCGTCTTACATACAAGGAGGCTGAAAAATATCTTGAAAACAGAAGGCAGAAAGGATTTACTGTCATCCAGGCTGTTATACTTGCGGAACTGGATGGACTCAACACACCAAACCGGAATGGAGATAAACCTTTTATTGACAATGATCCCGGGCGGCCGAACAAGGCATATTTCGCTTTTGTGGACAGTCTTATCCGTCTTGCTGAAAGCAAGGGCATATTCATCGGATTGTTGCCAACCTGGGGTGACAAGGTTGACAAGGCTACCTGGGGGAAGGGTCCGGAGATTTTTAACCCGGAGAATGCCTTTGCTTATGGAAAATTCCTGGGAGAACGTTATAAAAATTTTCCAAATATTATCTGGATTGGTGGCGGTGACCGTTCGGGAGGCACCAATTCCAAAAACACAGGATCCAATTTTCCCGGTATGGGATGCCATGGGCAAGGGAATAAAATCTGCCGATCCCAATCACCTGATGACTTTTCATCCCTGGGGAGAAAAAAGCTCCTCGGAATGGTTTCAGAACTGTGACTGGCTCGATTTCAATATGGCCCAGACAGGTCATGGGCAGCGCACCTATGCAATTTACCGCATGATACAGCAGGATTATGCCCGGACTCCCGTTAAACCCTGCATGGATGGGGAACCCCGGTATGAGGACCATCCGATAAACTGGCAACCTGATTCACTGGGGTGGTTCAATGAGATGCATGTAAGGCAGGCGGCCTACTGGAATCTGTTTACAGGTGCCCACGGACATACCTATGGCTGTCATCCCGTCTGGCAGATGGCAACTCCCGAACACGAACCCGTGGGTTATGCGCGTCATTACTGGTATGATGTGCTTGATCTGCCGGGCGCATGGCAAATGCTGAATGTCAGGCGGCTCATGGAATCCAGGCCCATGCTGAACAGGGTGCCTTTTCCTGAAATTGTGCTGAATCCGGGTGATGAATACAGTCATATTGCAGCCACCCGCGGTGATGGATATATTATGGTTTATACTCCCTTGGGAAATGATATAGAGCTGGATGGAAATATGCTGCCGGCACTAAAATATACTGCCTGGTGGTTTGATCCCCGTTCGGGAAAATCAATTAAAGCAGGAACCGTTGAAAGGAAAAGCCAGCTTCGGTTTATGGCTCCTTCGCGCGGACCCGGATTTGACTGGGTATTGGTTCTGGATGAAGAAGGCAAAAATTTCAATCCCCCGGGCAGCGGGAATAAAATAAGCACAAACCATGCAAGACAGGCATCAGCACTTATACTTATACATGGGCCATTGGCGTTCCCGGTTCAGAACCGGAAAAACCCATGTCTGTCTTTTCGCTTATCAGGAAGGCTGCCGGATTCAAAGTGGACTGTGTTCAGCTGGCCGATAATTTGCCACCTCAACTGGCCTGACAGGGAAGAAATGTCCGGATCCTCGAGTTTGCCGCAAAGCAATAATATTCAAGATTGAAATCGGTGGCAGGGGACTTACAGAAGAAAATCTTCACACGCCATATTGAAATGGCCGCCTATTTTGGATCACCGATTGTTCGCATGGTTATCGATGGCAATGATTATTATCCTGAATTGGACACCATCTTATCCGTTATCAGGAACAGCCGGCAGGAACTGGAATCAAAAGGAATTATCCTGGCCATTGAAAATCATGACCGCCTGCATGCCTCAGTCTTTCAGGGATATTGTAGAGTCATCAGGCAGCAGCCAATGTGGGCATTTGCCTCGATTGTGTCAATTCAATCGGTATAGGGGAGGACATTGAAACCGTACTTAACTGCCTGGCCCCTTATACTGTAAATCTGCACATAAAAGATTTCAGTGTTAAACGGGTATCGCATAAAATGGGATTTATCATTGAAGGAACACCTGCAGGCCAGGGACTGTTGGATCTTCCGCGCATTCTCGAGAGACTGCAGCCTTATGGCCGTTGCCAGAGCGGTATCCTGGAATTATGGACACCGCCGGCTGGAAAGTCTAAGCGAAACCATTCAACTTGAAGACGTCTGGGCCCGTGCAAGCGTAAGCTATATAAAACAAATTTTAAACAGCTGATATGAAAAAGAAAATAACCCTTGTGGGAGCCGGTGGAAAAATGGGACTCCGTTTGACCCGGAATCTTAAGAATTCGGCCTTTGAAATGGCTTATCTTGAAGTGAGCCAGGCAGGCATCGATAAGCTGAAGGAACTGGGTGTTCTGTTTCTGCCGAGGAAAAGGCACTCGCGGATGCGGATGTGGTTATTCTGGCCGTGCCTGATACCCATCTTGGCAAAGTATCCGCGGCAACTCATTCCGAAGATGAAAAAAAATGCCCTGGTGATGACGCTTGATCCTGCTGTTGCAAGGGCAGGAAAGCTTTTTCTCCGTGAGGATGTAGCTTATTTTATAACTCACCCGGCCCATCCTTCGGTATTTAACTGGGAGCCTACGCCGGAAGCCCAGGCTGACTTTTTCGGCGGATCGCTGGCTAAACAGCCGATAGTTTGCGCCCTTATGCACGGGGCTGAAGAATATTATGAACCTGGGTGAAGAGATAGCACGGCAAATGTATGCCCCGGTTTCAAAATCCTTCAGGGTGACCATGGAACAAATGGCACTTCTGGAACCCGCCCTGGTGGAAACCCTTTCATCTTCCTGCCTTGATCTGGTGAGGGAGGGTATGGAAGAGATCATTAAAAGGGGAGTACCTGCTGAGGCTGCCCGTGAATTTCTTTTCGGACATATTAACATCCAGCTGGCTGTTCTTTTCAAAGAATTGCCGAATGCTGTTTTCTCCGATGCTGCCAACAAGGCCCTGCAAAGAGGACGAAGCATCCTGTTCAAGGAAGACTGGAAGAAGATCTTTGAACCTGACAATGTGCTGCAACAGGTAATGGACATCACTTAGCAGTGAATTGATAGTTGATAGTTGATCGTGAGACTGGGAGTGAATGACTGCAAGCCTTGTTCATAACTCCAACTACAACTACCAACAACTAACAACTAACAACTAACAACAATCAACTATGCTAAAATATGCAGTATTCGGATGCGGTTTTTGGGCAAAATTTCAAATCGGAGCCTGGTCCGAAATTGAGGGGGTTGAATTGGTTGCCTTATATAACCGTACATTGGTGAAAGCACAAAAATTGGCTGAAATGTTTCACGTGCCACATGTGTATGACAATGCGGAAGAATTGCTCCAAAATGAAAAGCCTGATTTTGTTGAAATAATTACTGATGTGGATACGCATGCCTTGTTCACGGAACTGGCAGTTAAACATGGTGTTAAAAACATTATTTGCCAGAAACCGATGGCACCTGATTTTGAGACGGCCAAAACACATGGTGGATTTATGCAGGAATGCCGGGGTAAATTTATACATCCATGAAAATTACCGTTGGCAGGCACCGGTCCGTCGTTTCCGTGAGATCATGGATTCGGGTATTATCGGCACGCCTTTTAAAGCCCGGGTTTCATTTCTGTCAGGTTTTCCTGTATTCGATAACCAGCCTTTTCTTAAAAATCTGGATAAGTTTATCCTCACGGATATGGGATCGCATATTCTTGATGTCACCCGTTATCTTTTTGGAGAGGTCAAAACACTTTGGTGCCAGACCCGTTCAATTAATCCGGGGATTAAAGGGTGAGGATCTTGCGGTTGTGATGATGTGAAATGAAAAACAGGATGCCTGTATATACTGAAATGTCATATGCATCCATTGTTGAACATGATTCTTTCTCCACGGTTTTTATCCTGGTTGAAGGCGACAAAGGTTCTGTTTACCTGGGTCCCGGATTTGAGATCAGGACAACAACCCGTGAAAAAACTACATCTGAAATTGTGAAATTTCCGGGTTATCCCTGGGCTGACCCGAATTATATTGTAAATCATGAAAGTGGTATACCGCTCAGCCGGAATATCCTGGCAGACATGCTCGCAAAGGGAAAGGCCGAAAATACAGGGGCTGATAATTTCGAAACAGTAAAACTGGTATGGGCCTCCTATGAATCAGCAGCTACCGGAAAACTGATCGACGTGGATTCATTTAGTGGAAATAACGGCCATATTGAATAAATCGCTGAAATCCTTCACGGGAAGGAGACGGTTTGTTATATTTGCACTGAAACAAACCAATTTATTAGAACATGGAACTTCGTCTATTTGAATCACCGGAGCAACTCAGCGAATTTGCTGCATCTATTATTATTTACAGTATTAAGACCACGGATGGCCTTTTACTATGCACGGCTACCGGCAATTCGACAACCCTGACATACCAGAATCTGGTTGAACATAAGAAGCAATTTGAGGCGGATACGCTCCGTATTCTTAAACTGGATGAATGGGGCGGTGTGCCCATGACTGACCCTCAGTCCTGCGAAGTATATCTGCAGGAAAACCTTATTAAACCTTTGGGAATTGAAGAAGAAAACTACATTTCCTTTCAAAGTGATTCAGAAGTTCCTGCGGATGAATGCACAAGGATTCAGGAATACCTTGAAGAGCAGGGACCCATTGACCTTTGCATTGTCGGAATTGGATTAAACGGGCATGTTGCCTTAAATGAACCGGCGGATGTTCTTCAGCCTCATTGCCATGTGCAGGAATTGTCACGAACAATCCCTCAGCCATCCGATGGCAGTTGGAATGGAAGTCAAACCAACCTACGGATTAACACTGGGCATGGTTGATATACTAAATTCCAAACAGCTTATATTGATTGATCAGTGGTGCAAACAAGGCAGAGATAACAAAGGAATTCATGACAAAAAAGATCACTACATCCCTTCCTGCTTCCCTGTTATGGCTGCATCCGAATGCACTTTGCCTGTGCGACCAGGATGCGTATAGTCTCGTTGGCCAGATCTCCTGATCTGAAAATCCGGTGTCGACCTATACCGGAAGATGTATTTCTATAATTCTGCAGTTAGTTTTGTTCCGGCATCATCCGTGGCCTGATCTACGAGGTATATGATGGATTTATAGCTTATTCCGCTGTGATGGCTTAATCCTATTTCACAGGTCCGGCTTGTGCTGAATCCCAGGGTGATATCAGGTGTTATCTGTGGTTTTAATTCCCTGAGGGCTGACGCATTCAGCTCAGGGTATGTGAATCCCCTGTCCCCGGCCCACCCGCAGCAGCCAACATCTTCAGGGACCAGTATTTCTGCGGCACACATTCGGGCAAGTTCCTTCAATTGCTGGTCAAGTCCCATTTTCGTATTGCTGCATGTACTGTGAATCGCTACCTTCAGGGGAAGTTGCCGGAATGTAAGGCGCGATGGAAAGAATGTAAGCATAAACTCCACCGGTTCATATAATTTCAGACGTTTGTCGAGGGTCTCCTTCATCCTGAATAAACAGGGACTCATATCGCAAAAAACCGGGATTGTTCCATTTTCTGTAGCCAGAAGCAACGCTTTTTCCAGTTCAGCTGCCTTTTGTTTGCCCTGATTCTTAAAACCCTTGCTGTCAAATGCCATCCCGCAGCATAATTCATTAAGATTTTCAGGATATACCACCTCATAACCGGCCTTTACCAAAAGTGCATGTGTTGCCTGGTGCAGGCTGTCTTCTTTTCCATAGTCGGCTGATTTACCCATCGCCCGGTTTATACACGAAGGGAAATATACAACCTTGTCCCTTTTCATCGAAACGGTTTTTGATACAATCAATCGGGGTGCTCCGGAGGGCATATAGGGATTCCAAAGCGGGATCATTCTGAAGGAAGCCTGGTGCAAAAACCGTGTAATGTGAGTCATTGTTTTCGTACCCAGGAATCTGTGTGTGCCAGCCGTAAAATTCAAACCCATCCTGAGAAAAGTGATTGTGCTCCCCATGTGACCTGCAATGAGGCTGGCAATCTTTTCAGCAATTATTCCATGATGGGTAAACCGGAGTTCTTTTATCAGAATACCGGTATTAATTTCAACCGGACAGGCTGTTGCACAAAGTCCATCCGTTGCACAGGTGGCGTCGCCATGATAACGGAAATCCTTTTTAAGCCGGGCAAGTATCCGCTTGTTTCCGTTTTCACCCGAAAGACGTGTCATTTCCCTGAATATCACGATCCGCTGTCTTGGTGTAATCGTCAGGGATTTTGAAGGGCAACTGACTTCGCAAAATCCGCATTCAATGCAGGGATCGATAATGGGATCAGCAACAGGATATGATTTAATGTTTTTAAGATGGATCCCGGGGTCATCATTTAAAATTACACCCGGATTTAGTATATGATCAGGATCAAAAATCTGTTTTATTTCGTGCATGACGGCATATAACTCTTCACCCCATTCTTCCCTTACAAAAGGAGCCATATTCCTTCCCGTACCATGCTCACCTTTCAGGCTTCCATCATAACGGTGAATTGTAAGCATGACGACTTCATGCATGAATTTATTGTAGTTGTCAATACTTCCCGGTTTGCTAAAATCCGGTGTGATTACAAAATGAATATTGCCATCCAGGATATGTCCCCAGATAACCGTCCGGTGATACCCGTATTTTTCCGTGAGTTTCCTAAGATCAGTGAGAGCATCAGCGATTACATCCTGCCTGAAAGCAAGATCTTCAATGATGCAGGCAGCTCCTGCAGGGCGCGCTGCTGCTGCAGAAGTAAAAAGTCCCTTTCTAACCTTCCACAGTTTCTCGTAACGGTTCCTTTCTGTGGTAAATTCAACAGGGAAAAGGGTTTCAACGCTTTCAACGACTTTTGTGATCTGAAGAATCTGCTTTTCAAGAGCCTCCTTTGTATAGGCAGATGTATCGATCAGCAAAGCCGCACAATCTTCACCCAGTTGTTTTAATTCAACCGGCATTCCGGGCCTTTCCTCTACTGACCGCAATGCATTGCGGTCCATCAGTTCAGATGCAGTGACTATGCAGTTTTTAAGAAGCCGGGGAAACTCACAGGCATCTCTCAGGGTAGGAAAGAAAATCAACGAAGTTGCTTTTAACGGAAATTCAGGCACAGTTTTCAGGGTAACCGAGGAAATGAAACCGAGTGTGCCTTCCGCTCCCACCATGAGGTGTTCAAGAATATCAAATGGATCTGTGAAATCAATCAGTGCATTGATCCCATAACCGCATGTATTTTTCAATTCAAATTTATGACGGATTTTTTCTGACATCGCGTCATCTGATCTTACCCTTGCAGCGAGATTGGAAAGCTGTTCAAGGAGGCGGGAATGGGAACCTGCAAATGTTTTTCTGTCAATGGGATCCCGGGTATCTACAACGGCTCCGTCAGCCAGAATAACCCGCATTCCCTGCAAGGTATTGTAGCTATTGTGCTGAATTCCAAAGGCTCCTCCGCTGGCATTATTTGAAACTATCCCGCCTATTTTTGCCGAGTTTATGGATGACGGATCAGGACCGATCCGGCGGCCGAATCTTGCCAGTCGGGCATTTGCCATTGATCCTGTGATGCCGCATTGGAGAGTAACCTCCGAACCATTCTCTGAATGAAAGCCTGAAAAACCATCGCCGATTTCAACCAGTACAGAATCAGAAATGGTTTGTCCGCTTAAGCTGGTTCCTCCGGCTTTAAAAGTTAACGAAATTCCTGATTCCGCGCAGCTGCGTATAACGTGAATGATTTCGGACTCTGATTCTACACGTACCACCAATTTTGGAACGAGGCGGTAAAAACCTGCATCCGTTCCTTTGGCCAGTGTATAGAGCGGGTCAGTGAAAATCCTTGCTCCGGGAATGTTCCTTCTCAGTTTTTTGACCAGGAGTTTTATGGACGGGGAAAGAGGACAACTATTATTTTGTTTAGAATAATAGCCTAAAGATACAAAAAAAGACCTTCGGGGTTTTTTGAATACCCCGAAGGTCTTCTCGTTTAAAATCGGTAATCGTAGAGCCAAGGCATTGCCTTGGCTCTACGATATCCTATTCTATATCAAAATCAATCGTAAATCGTAAATCGTAAATCGTAAATCAATTTACTGCCATTTTTTCGAGCACCGAACTGGCCATCAGGTTATTTTTCCGGAGAATTTCCTTGTTCATTTCAAATTTCATAACACCGTTTACCGGGATAAAATTAATCATTGATCCTTTATCAATCAGACCTTCGGTTTGAGAAACGATGAGCGTATGGCTTCCGCTGGTCTTTTGTACCAATGCATTTATTTTGTTGCTCTGCCAGTCAGCCACAAATACAATTTGCTGGTATCCTGAAACTTCATTCACCGAACTAAAATACCTTACAACGATAGGCTGCAAACCAACCCTCATGTTTTGAGTAAGCTTTGTCATTTCAGTATAAAGTTCCTTATCACCAACGATCGTAGATGACAAAGTCACCCGATTTGTTTTCTTCCGGCCAGTTAATGTTTCTCGAAAAATTGTAAAGACAATTTGAAAGATACTTCGTCATTGAAACAATTTTCACATCCTGGGATTTACCTGACTCTGTAATTAAAAACAGCAGTATAAATGCAACTGTCAATCTGAGGCCGGTCTTTAAGATAGATCTGTTCATGTAGTTTGATAAATTATAGGATTATACAAAACGATTATTGAGGGTAAGGATGGTCAGTTTGTGGAGATACCCTTCCTTGAAAGAGCGTAAACTAAAAGAAGGGATTTCTGATGAAGTCATACTTTTTGTACGCAAAAAATCCCAAAAAGTTTCATCTCTTCAGTCCTGATGTGGGCAGGTAGGTTCCGAAACCTGCCAGGTGTTTCTTGTAATAAATTTCATCGAGATTGCTGATGGAAACGGACTTACCCTTGCCCGGAGAATGAATAAACTGATTATTGCCAAGATAAATACCTACATGCGATATCTTTTTTCCACGGGTAACAAAAAATACAAGATCCCCGGGCTGGGCTTTGAAAGCCTTGATATGCCGGCTTTGTTTGTATTGCTCATACGAAGAACGGGGCAGCGAATAGCCAAAGTTTCCATAAACATATTTTACATATCCTGAACAATCGAAACCATTCTCATTGGATTGGCTGTATTGATAGCTTACCCCAATGTACTTCTTTGCATTGGTAACCAGGCTGGCTCTTAATGAGTCTGTCAATACAGTGATCTTTGGTGTGTCATTAACTGCGGCTGGCGGGTCATCATCAAATATTACCTTAAAATCAGATTGGGACCAGCTTTTGAATGGCAATACAAGAATCAGAATCAATATGTTTATATACTTTAACTGCATATCTTTCCTATAACCGCAAAATTAGCCTGAATATTGTATTCAGCATCCGGACAGGGCTAATCTGATTGCAATACTTCTTATGTATACCAAACAGATTGGCTTGTTTTTGAAGTTCCACATCTCCTCATGGCTTTAATGGCAGGGAAAAATAAAAGGTTGCTCCCTTATCTACAATTCCTTCGGCCCAGACCCGGCCTTTCATCCTGAGTATGATGCGCTGTACAATGGCCAATCCGACACCGGTACCCTCGAATTCGTTTATTGTATGCAATCGCTGGAATACTCCAAATAACTTGTCGGAATAGGCCATGTTAAACCCGGCTCCATTATCCCTGACAGAATATACATTTTCCGTATCGGTAACATAACAATCCACTTCGATGACCGGTTTGGGCTTAAGCGAAGAAAATTTTATTGCGTTTCCTATCAGGTTCAGGAATATCTGCCTTACAAGGGAGGGATCACCAAATGAATCGGGAATATCATGCAATCGGAATTCGATCTTATTTTTGTCCTCCATGGAAATAAGGTCATGAAATGCAGATTCCGCCATTGATTTCATGCTTATAACGGAAAATTTGAGTTCCTGGCGACCCAGACGGGAGAGAGAAAGGAGGTCATCAATGAGATAACCCATCCTTTGTGCGTTATCGATAATAATTTGAAGAATCCGGTTTACCTCCGGATCAAGGTTTTTTAGATGTTCTTCCTGAAGAATTTTAGAAAAACCATTCATCGCCCTGAGCGGTGCCCGGAGATCGTGAGAAACAGAATAGCTGAATGCCTCAAGTTCCTTATTTGCCAGTTCAAGTTGCGCAGTTCGCCTGCTGACGCGATCTTCAAGCTCTTCATTGAGCCTTACCAGTTGTTCATGAACTCTTCTTTCATCTTCTGCCACACTAAGTAAGGCCCGCCTTGATTTATCGGCTATTTTCAGGAGAAGAAGGGCTTCCTCCGTGGCTGCCTGAGCCATATCTTCAGCTCTTTTGCGTCGGAAAGCAACTGACACCATCTGGATAAATGATTTGATGATGTCCATGGATATTTCAGGTCTGTCAGAAACAAGCGAAACGGTAGACGAGCCATAAAGTTCATTATCAATGAAATAGGCTATACTTAGGAAACAGTTAATGTTATTAATTTTTTGAATGGATTCTCCCATATTTTTTGGGATCAACCCTAAAGAAGCCTCGCTGAGCGTATTCAGATAACGGATAGGTTCAGCCGCCATGGTCCTGTAATCTTCATCACTCACCGGGAAACCCACCTCCGAAGCGGGCTTGCCCCCCACGGCCCTGAGCAGTGATTCGGTAATCTGGACCTCCATTTCGGCATGCTTTAAATACAGGCATTTTTTTACAGGATCATAAATGCTCATCGTTACAGAAACTCCACCGGTAAGTTCCTTGAGTTTGTGAGAAATATCGGCATAAATTCCGGGTGTGTATTTTTCAGCGTTCAGAATGATTGATGTTTCATTCAGGATTTGCAGGCCGCGGTTGATATTTCTAAGGGCTTCCTCAGCTTTCTTTCTCTCTTCAATTTCCCGGTACAGGTATTCTTTTTTTGAATCTTCTCCCGATTTTCCCGGATGCAAATGACTGATTGATTTTTTTCTTTGCATAATTATCCCGAATTATTGATTGAATAGCCTGTTATGATCCTTTAGTTATTTTGTCATCCGAATTTTGAGTCATTCATTTCGTTTGCCACACTGGCATAGCGAATAGGCTTCCCCATTGAAACAAGGAGTTCATTAACTTCCTGTTTCAATTCTATCACCCGGTTTTCCCGGTTCAGTGTTACATCATACCAGCGCCGCAGTTCCTCAAACTGATCCCTGTTTTTCTCCTCCGCCTCTATGCGCTTTGTTATGTCAATTACAGTAGTAAGCAGATGGGGCTTTCCTTTAATTTGCACAAAAACGATAGAAATCAGCCCAAAAATTAATTTACCCGATTTTGTTCTGAAACATGACTCATGAGCCAGGATATGGTTATCTTTTTTTAATATGTCAGCAATTTTATCCCTTTCTCCTTTTTCGGCAAACAGGCCCAGTTCTGACACTGTTTTACCAATAACCTCATCACGTGTATATTCAAGCTGATGAAGAAAAGTCTCATTTACATCTATTATTTTACTTTCGTCGGGTGTAGAAATTGCAAGGGCAGCAGGACTGTTATAAAAAATATTGGAAAATAGCCGGGCTGATTCCAAAATTGATTCATCCACCTTTTTCCGTTGGGTAATATCCTGGATGATGCCGTAGACAATTCCCTTTTCCCGGTCGAATGTGGCCTCGGAATGGATATCCTTTATTTCACCGGTATCTGCTGCTTCAATCCTGAATTCAACAACATAAGGTGTATCCTTTTCCAACAGATTTTTCAGGGCGCTATTGAGCAACGGACGGTCTTCACTTAATACAACATTCTTTATGAAAGGGTAGGATAATTCATCTTTATGCACGCCATAAATTTGTACTGCCCCCAAAGACGCAAACATTTTCTGGGAATTAATATGAAGTTCCCAATTGCCGGTTTTGGAAGCCAGTTCTGCCCTGTTCAGGCGTGCCTCACTTATACGGATCTTTTCCTCGGCCTGTCTCCGTTCTGTCATATCGATGCCATAGGCCCAGGTGTATGGTCCGCTGGATCTGAAACCCCAGGAGATGCACCTGATGGAACCATCCTTGCATGAGACAAAGGCTTCAATGGGTTGAACAGGTGTATTCGTTTCAAGAGTCTGTCTTTTTTTTTCTTCCCATTCACTTCTGATCTGGTCCCGGTATTTTCTATCAGGATAGGCAATGGGCCACCAGGCGTCTATCGAAGGAATATCTTCGATCGTGTACCCGAACAACCGGATAAAAGTGGGATTAAAATACTCTACAACCTGTTCAGGACCCGAGAAGATACAGATGGCCAGCGGAGAATTTTCAACAATTGTTTTGAACTTTATCTCCTCAGGAGCAAGTTTCTCTTCCTGGTTAAAATTCACCATATCATTATGTTATTATAGTTTGATTACATTGCAAACAGTCATATTCCTGCTGTTTGAGATCTTTAACAGGTACGTTCCTGCAGGGAAAGAGCTCATATTAATTGAGAAACTATCCTTCCTGATGATTTGGCTTAACAGGAGCCGGCCGGTGTTGTTGAAAAGCTCTGCTTGCAGATCTCCCTGATCAGGTGAAATTACAATGTTCATGAAATCCTTAACCGGATTCGGATATATCAGGATTTCAAATGAGTGTTCACTGTTTCTCAAAGATGTTGCCATACTTTCGGTGCCACCCCATGCGCCCATTGTGGTGGGCCTGCCGCCCGGGCCGGGTGATCCTGCATCAATGCAGGGTGATGATTCCTGCAAACTGAAATCGTTATGTTCAGGATCAACAAGTTTCGGATCACCGGAAATATTATGATTTCCGGGCAGGGCTTCACCATCTGAAATGGAGTAGGAAATGGTTAGAGAAGAGCTTGATTGTGTCAGTATTTCTGTCTGTGTGGTAGCTGAAAATATCGTGTTTTGCACAAATGCAGTGCCTCCTGTCTGGATACTTCCTTCCTCACTATGGTAACATTCAATTCCCCAGGTATTATGATAAAGGGTATTGTAATTTGCATAAACTACTGCATGGTTATGAACCTGTATACCAGCATCATTATAGGAAAAGATATTATTTTCAATATAGGCCAGGGATGTTTCTCCCACTGTTGTACCATAATTGCAGTACGATATCCGGTTGCCCGAAATCAGGGCATACTTACTGCTTGTTCCGATGTCAACACCATCATCGCTGAAATGGGAAATGATGCTGTTCAGAACAAAACATGAATCCACATCATCCAGATCAATTGCATCGTTCTTGCTTCCCTGGGCAATTGTTCCCCCCATACCGGTAAGCCTGATTGAATCAATATATACCCTTCCGGCCGAATGCACCGCAATACAATCCTCCCCGCTGCCTGTTGCCTTGCTTTCAATATCACAATTTGTAACCGATATATTTCCACCTGAAGCCCAAAGGAGCATCCGGCCTCCTTTAAAACTGCAATATTTTAAATCCACATTGGCCGAGGAAGAATTTATCCTCTGCCATGCCGAACCTGTGTTGGAGATAAAATAAATGCTGTCCGCCCGGGTTCCCCTTGCATACAATTCACCATTCACAGTCAGGGAGGCTCCGGCAGCGAACCTGATTACAACGCCGGCTTCAATTTGTAAAACAGTTCCTGCAGCGGTCGTCAGGTTTCCCTGGATAAGATAAGGGGAGTTCGCTTTTGTAAGCAGGGTATCTGAATTGAAAGAAGAGGGCAGGAGCGTCTGACTTACACCCAGCAATGAAATTTGCATGAATGAGAGAGAAAGCGTAAAACACTTTATGAGTGAGATATAATTGTTGAACCTCATTTCCTGATGATTTTTAAATAATAGGATTGATTCGTTGTTGAAACATGCAAAATATACAATCCGGATTGGACCTTCATACCATTGGCATCAGTTCCCTCCCAGGGTATGTTTTCCTCAATCCCTGCCGTTTTTCCTGAAAAAAGAGTGGTTATAATTCGTCCGTCTTCGCCCAATACAGTAATGTTCAGAGGGACATTGATTTCAGAACTAATATGGATGGTGATCCTGTCATCGAATGGATTGGGAAAGGCACTGACAATCGTTGCCTGATGTAACTTCAGGTGCGGCGGTTACAAATGGAAGATATTCATACATTTGATTGCTGATCACGGTTGGACGATTCATGAGAAAATCGCGGATAGCCTGGACGTTATGTTCCCATTTTGTGTTTTCAGGAGCCCACCGGTTAAGTTCACCCGCCATTTCGGGTTTAATGATCTGATATAATGAATCCAAAACCGCAATTGAATTATCAGGTCTGAAAACAGTCTGGAGCAGGGTACGCAGCCGGGCGGAATAGATTTTTTTGAATTCCTCATTTTTCATGAGGTTCCGTGTAATATTGTTGGCCCAGTAGAGACCAGTGTTATCGGTTTCCAGCGCTTTAAATCCGTCCCACTGGGGGTTATTGAACGACCTGTCGGCATCCCATATTGATAACTGCCATTTTGCCGGAGCCATATTGTCGCGGAACATGGAAATTCCCCATCCCCATGAATAGTAAACTGTGCATTGAACAAAGGCCATAAGGTTCGCAAATTCATCCATATCAAGCACTTCGGCTAGTTTTTGATAATTTTCCGGAATGGAAAGATCGCTTTTAGATGGCCATATCATACATTGCCGACCAGTTATTCAGCGTTCCGTATTCAAGGTCGGGCCCTTCATTCCTGAGTCGCACCAGGTCAAAGTCAACCAGGTTGGTATGGGCTTTTACAAAATTCTCATCCACGCTTTCACGCAAATTATAAATACCCCAATACTGGTTGTTCAGATATAGAATAATGAATTCGCTCAATTGTTTCATTCCGCCGGTTTTCTTCCATAACTCAAGAGCCAGTGGATCTCTGAGCAGGGTTCCGAAATCCATTGTCATGTCATCATCATAACCTGGCTTAACAACCAGTTTCTGAATGATTGCAAATTCTCAGAACCAAAGACCGGATAGTTGAATACGGAAGTTCCATAATCTCCTCTGAAAAAGAAGCGGAATCCTTTTTTAGGCATGAAGGTGGAACTTGCGCCCTGTATTCTCAAGCCGGCATTCACTTCAGCATCGAGATTACCGTTTGCAAAATAGTTGATCCGGCAATATCTTTCCCAGGGTTCTTCATAATTTGTATAAATACCCGAGGGTCCGTAAAGATTCAGTGAATCGGTAAGTATAGCCATGACGGGTAATGTAAACAAAGGCCGGAACAAATATAAACCGCTGTATGGAGAGCTGTTGATATATCCGCTTTTTGCATCCACTGCATTGATAACCCGGGTTTGGTTCAGAACCAACGGATTCTTGTAAGGAAAGGATGACCGGGTAGGGATTGTATTGTTTGTTGCATAGAAAATAGAATCACCTGGCCTGGACGGACTAAGACCCAGTTGAACGGAAGAATTATAAAAAGCTGGTTTAACATTCGGAACAGGCGGATCGAGAACACCTTTAAATGCCGGGGTATTATTTTCTGATCCCGGCGTGGGCGATGAAAAGTATTTCCACGTATAGGGAGCGCCGGGCATCCTTCCATAGGATATATTCAGGTATTGTTGCCCGTAATTAACTGAATCAATAAGCTGATCGGTTGGAGAATAGAGGGCTATCAATCCGCCTTTGGATGAAATATTAAAGTTAAGGTGTCTTTTACCCTGGCTTGTCTCATCATCAGCCCATAAGACAATATAACCGTGAGCCGGTACAACCAGTTCATTTCCCGATGACGAAAACTGAAATCGGGTGGTCCGGGCAAGATCATCGGTAATGTAATATCCGTTCAGATTTATGTCCAGTCCTGAAACATTTGCAATTTCAATCCAGTCATCATATTCCAGGTAATTGTCTGCAATAGTTGATACGTTTTTTGTCTGAAATTCATTGATTTTCAATGATTGCGCCATTCCCTGACCAACAACGTGTAAACAAAAAACAAGGAACAACAAAAAATTCTTACTCATCTTTCTTGTATATCAAGCATTTAACTGATCAGGCAGCGTAAAATAAAATGTTGCCCCTTCATCTTCGATTCCTTCAGCCCGGATACGTCCGTTCAGGCGAAGAATAATGCGCTGCAAATTTTCCGGAAGTTTTGTCAGGGCAGCAGGAATAGCGGTCTTATTGAACAGAAAGTTATACTGTTCCCGGGCCATTTTGGTATTGATAATATTCCCTGAATGTTTAGACATATATCCGGTTTTCAATTGCACTTAAAACCTGTTGTCAAATACGATTACAAAGTAGCAAAAAAGCGGAATTATCTATTCACCTAAGCAATAATGATGCTAAGTGGTGAGAAGCAATTGACAATAAATTGCAGATTTCAATCAAAACGATTTTTAAATTGTTAATACTAATTGATTCAGTGCATTTTGATATTCAGGTACCCCGCTGATATAATTTAGTAAAGATAGGTCAATATGAAAGAAAATCCTCAGTATCATAAAACTGCCCTGCCATATTACGAAGGAAGAATATCATGAAAACAAAAGAAAAGGAAAGCCCCACAGTTTTCGCAATATTCGGAGGGGGTGGAGATCTTGCATGGAGAAAGCTGGTACCTGCTTTGTTTGATCTGTTTCAGGACCGCACTATGCCGCGGCAGCTTTCAATTATTGCTATTGACCGTCTGGCATTCAGCGATGAAGATCTGCGGAAACGCCTGCATGAAGGGGTGAATACCTTTTCGCGGTACGGTAGGGTAAGTGAGAAGAAATGGAAAGAATTTGCCACCCATATATATTATCAGCAGGGGGATTTTAAAAAACCTGAAACCTATGCAGCTTTAAAGAATCAGTGCGATAAACTTGAAAAGTTATGGGGAGCCAAAGCACAGCTGATTTTTTATATGGCTACACCGCCGATAATGTTTGGAGAAATACCGAAGCAGTTAAATATGGCCGGATTATCAAAGGACGTTCAGTTCTCCCGGCTTGTTGTGGAAAAGCCTATAGGTTCCAGTCTTGAAACAGCCAGGGCACTCAACCTGGTTTTTACAGAGAACTTCCACGAATCACAGATATTCCGGATCGACCATTACCTGGGCAAGGAAACCGTACAAAATATCCTGGTATTCAGGTTTGCCAACCCGCTTTTTGAACCCATCTGGAACAGGCGGTTTGTAGATTATGTGACAATCACTGTGGCTGAGGAAATTGGGATCGAACACAGGGGATCTTATTATGACAAGGCCGGTGCATTGCGCGATATGGTCCAGAACCATCTGATGCAGTTGCTTTGCCTCGTAGCCATGGAACCCATGATCTCATTTGATGCAGATGAAATCCGGAATAAAAAGGTGGATGTGTTGCATGCTGTTCGACCGATCCCCCGTAACAAGGTGGATCAATACGTTGCAAGAGGACAGTATAAAGGCGGTAAGGTAAAAGATCAGGTACTGGCCGGTTATCGTGAGGAAGAAGGTGTTGATCCGGATTCCGAGACCGAAACTTTTGTGGCACTTAAATTATTTGTTGATAACTGGCGATGGCACGATATTCCCTTTTACCTGAGAACCGGCAAACGACTCACCCGGCAATCTTCTGAAATAGTCATCCAGTTTAAAGGAGTTCCCCATCAGGCTTTTCCGAAAGAAGCCACTTTTGACTGGCAATCAGCCCGGATTGTCATGTCAATTCAGCCGGATGAAACCATCATTCTTCATTTTCAGGCCAAAAAACCGGGACCAAAAGTATTGCTGAAGCAGGTGGACATGAATTTCAATTATAAAGAAAGCTTTAAAGGCCCGTTTCCCGATGCCTATGAAACTCTTCTCTGGGATGTGATGAATAATGATGCCACCCAATTTATGCGGGCAGACCAGATTGAGGCAGGCTGGAAAATTCTGATGCCTGTATTGGAAGCCTGGGCTGATAATAAAACCAGTGATTTTCCAGAATTATGCCCCGGGCACGTGGGGACCAAAAACCGCTTCAAAACTTCTGGCATCCGGACATAAATGGATACAATCCGATGGTCATAAATAAAGAATGGGTTCAGTGCCACCATAATCCGGCAGGAGGTTTCGGATTAAAAAGTTGAATAGAATGCCTTAACTAAATTGAAACATCATGAACACTAAAAAAATTGGCATTTCAGCAGATCATGGCGGATTCGAATTAAAAGAGTTTTTAAAAAAGACCTTGCATGAAATGGGATATGAAGTAATTGATTTTGGAAATCACCAATTTGTCAGGGGATGATGATTATCCCGATTTCGTAATACCAATGGCACGAGGCTGTTTCCCGGGGAGAAATTGAGCGGGGTATTGCTGTATGTGGCAGCGGGGTAGGGGCCTGCATTGCTGTAAATAAGATCAGGGGTGCACGTGCATGCCTTATCAGTGATTCATTTTCAGCTCACCAGGGAGTGGAAGATGATAACATGAACATCATTTGCCTGGGTGGAAGAATTATGGGACAGTCGCTGGCGCTTGAAATTGCGAAGATCTTTCTATCGGCCAGTTTTAGCGGAGCAGAAAGACATCTTCGACGGGTTGCCAAAGTGGCTGAACTTGAATCGCATAAAGGCGAGAATTAAACTTTTTAAATACCAGTTTGTTCTAATTTAATTAATCATCATTAAATATTTTACACCTAAATAATCCAATAATTATGAAAAATTTAAGATCTGTTATGATTATCCTGGCAATTGCCCTGTATTTACTGTAAATGCGATGGCACAGGATAAAAACAATATGGATATGGCAAACATGAAGGACGCAAAAGTCGTGCATCCTGCTGTTTGTGTGCTTTATCCTACCCAGGGCAACAAGGTTACCGGAACTGTAAGGTTTACCCAGGTACCCGGAGGGGTTAAAGTAGTAGCCGATCTGCAGGGATTAACCAAAGGAAAACACGGTATCCATATTCATGAATGTGGTGATTGTACTGCTCCGGATGGAACGTCCGCAGGCGGCCATTTCAATCCGAAGTCAATGAATCATGGATCACCCAATGGATGCCATGCGCCATGAAGGAGATATGGGAAATATCGAGGCTGATGAAGTCGGGAAATGCCCATCTTGATTATGTTGATAAAACGATGTCCTTTGACGGAGATGCTTCCATTATCGGAAGATCAATAATTGTACATCAGAATGAAGATGATATGAAAACGCAGCCCACAGGAAATGCAGGCCCACGAATAGCATGCGGCGTTATCGGTATTGGTAAATAACTGAATTGAATTAAGAGTCTCATGCGGATCATACTTGTTTTTGTATCCACATTGGATGGAAAAATTACGAGATGGGGAGATCCTAAAGTAAGTTCCTGGACATCAGAGGAAGACAAGAAATATTTCAGGAAAACATGGAATGAAGCGCCGTTGATCGTCATGGGCAGCAATACATTCCGGGCTGAAAAACTGGGATCTGTAAGGGATCACCTCATTGTGGTCATGACCCGGCATCCGTCCTCTTATAAAGATAAAGAGGTAAGGGGCCGGCTTGAATTTTCAGATGAATCACCCGCTCAACTGGCATCCCGTTTTGAAAAGGACAATTTCGAAACCATGCTGGTTGTCGGAGGAGCCCATATAGCCACTTCTTTTCTAAAGGAAGGATTTGATAGATGAAATATGGCTGACAATCGAACCCAGAATTTTTGGCAAGGGAGGGAGTTTTGTTACTGAACAGGAACTTGACCTTGAATTACGGTTGATAAGTTGCGAACAAGTCAACCCCGAAGGTACCCTGATCACCAAATACAAGGTGCTGAAAAAATCAGGAAAGCCGGATTAATTTTATTTTGAACGCTATGCATAAGATAATTGAATTTATTCTGGTCACGGATCCCCAGTCGTTGAAGGAAAAATTGGAACAAATGGTTAACAGGGGTTGGGAAATCAAAGGCTTTGTTACATTCAATTCCGATACTTCCTATAACGAATCCTATGCCGTGATGGAAAGCTTTGCGGAAACCGAATCCGCAAAGGTGGAGGAAATTGAAGAGGAATTACCCGAATCTCCTGAAAATTCGATCTACCCGAAGTCTCCCAAAAAGAAGGAAGCCTCCATCAGTCTGGGCAATAATTGAAACCTGCCATCAGCGGTTCAATTATTGGGCCGGTTGTATAATGGCATCTATTTTTTTTGCCAGGTCAAAATCCAGTTGAGTTATTCCCTTTGCTGAATGGGTGTTTAGCGATATGGTAACCTGGTCATATACATTTTTCCAATCAGGGTGGTGATCCATTTTTTCAGCCTCAAGGGCTATTCCTGTCATAAATGAAAAGGCATCGACAAAATTCCTGAATTTAAATTCACGGGTGATGGCCGTTTCTGTTTGGGTCCAGCTCTTTAAATTCAGGGCCAGGTAGCTGTTCACTTCTTCTTTGGTGAATGGTTTCATATGGTTAGTTTTAGGTTTCATGTATCAGTTTCCCGGGGCGTTGCCCCGGGTTAATGATGTGACGCTTTCAGCGTCATCCTCTTCATCGGTCCTCATCTCTTACTCCTTACTCCCTAGTCCCTAGTCCCTCTTCCTAAATTTAAACACCTTAAACAAGTACGCAAACGCCGGAAAGATTAAAACGATCCCTACAATCAGTGCATACTAAGCAAATAATACATTGTTTTTTCAGGTGCCCTTGTATTCCATACAGTCAGATGTCTGTCCGCCTGAAATATAAACCATTACCGGGAACTGCACCGCAAACCAGCCAGTGAGTATGCAGGCAGTTTGAATACCCGCCAGGATCCGTGTCCACACTGCATTCTTCCTTTTGATCTGGATCCACATAATTGGAATAAGCAGGGTAGCCATGATCATACAACCCATACTTACATATGAATGAAGGAACTTCTGCAGAAAATGCAGCTCGTAATAATGCGCTGCAATAAAAACGATCAAACCGCTCAGCGATCAGGAATGAGAATAAAATAATGGCAGTCCGTGCAAACAGGGGATATGTTTCATCTGTAGCCTCACCAATCAGGTAAACCGAGGCGATCCAGCCAAACAAAAGGGTTAAAAACAGACCTGTGGCAATTGAAAATCCATTCAGCCAGGGTGCCATGAATACCTGAATAAAATGTACCTTCCGCACTATCCGGTATCTTTCCCAGCATGACAGCACCCAGAACAATTCCCAGAAAAAACGGGGTGAGCAGGCTTGAAAAGCGGAACAGAAAGGAATAATATTGATTTCCTGTTTCATGCGGAACATCATAATACCTGAATGTAAAGGCTGAGCCACGGATAATTATCCCGATGAGTATGATCAGCAGGGGAATATGGAGGTAGGTGGTGAGCCGTGTATAAACAAGTGGAAAGCCGTTAAACAGAATGACAACGGCCAGGATAATCCAGATGTGATTTGCCTCCCACACAGGGGCTATAGCCTGGGAGATTGTTTTAATTCCTTTTTTTCCGGTAATCCATTCCACTATTCCGGCCCCAAAATCGGCACCTCCCAGCAGCACATACAACAGGATGGCAATTCCCAATATGCCAATTATGATCTCAGTCATGGCTGTATGCTTTTTGAGGTATCCTTTTGCAGGGCTGCTATCTGCCTTTTCATCAGCAGAAAAACAACCATCGTGAGGGTAAGATAAATAAAAGTGACAAGGTAAAATGAATACCGGATACCGGGCATAGGAGTAACCGATTCACTTGTTCTTAGAATGCCATAAATGATCCACGGTTGACGTCCTGTTTCAGTGACAATCCATCCGGCTTCCACTGCAATAAATCCCGCAGGTGTGAGCCAGGCCAGTGTGGTGAGCCACCATCGCTTTTGCAGGGTTTCTTTCCATTTAAATGTAAAGAGCAGGTTCATTAACGCAGCAAGGGCCATGATCACTTCCCATGAAGACCATGAGCTGAAATGCGATATGCACTATTGGAACAGGCGGCCAGTCGGTTTTTTTGAATTTGTCCAGGCCGGTAACCTCCGCATTAAAATCCCCATGTGCCAGAAAACTCAATAACCCGGGAATGTGAATGGCATATTTTACCTCTTCTTTTGATGTGTCGGGAATTCCACCGATTACCATGCGGGCCGGTGCAGAGGTTTTAAAAAGAGATTCCATGGCTGCCAGTTTTGCAGGTTGAAGGCGGGCTACATTTTTTGCTGAAATATCACCGCTTATGGGCTGCAATAATGCAGCCACGGTGGCAAAGGCCAGGGATATCCTCACGGCTTTTTGATGAACCGGGTTGTCCTTATCCTTAAGCAGCAACCAGGAGTGAATTCCGGCCACTGCAAAACAGGTTGAGGCAAAGGATGCAATTGTCATGTGCAGGGCCTGTTGAAACCACGCCTTGTTGAACATAGCCTTAACCGGATCTATATTGATCGCCTGCCCGTTTACCCAGTCAAATCCGGCCGGAGAATTCATCCAGGCATTGGCTGACACAACAAAGATTCCCGATATTACACCGGCTATTCCAACAACCAGTCCCGACATGAGGTGCACATACCTGTTCACCCGGTTCCATCCATACAGGAATACCCCGAGTGCTATGGCTTCGAGAAAGAAAGCAGTTCCTTCCCATGAAAAGGGCATGCCAATAATTGATCCGGCATGCTCCATAAATTTGGGCCACAGCAAGCCCAGTTCAAAAGATAAAACCGTGCCTGAAACAGCACCTACAGCGAAGAAAATTGCAACCCCCCGGGACCAGGCCTTGGCAAGATCGAGATAATACGATTTTCCTGTCCTTATCCATTTATATTCCGCAACAAACATCAGCCATGGCATGGCCATACCAATGCAGGCAAATACAATGTGAAAAATAAATGAAACCGACATCTGATAGCGTGCCGCAAGTAAATTATCCATTTCGTATCCGGTTTACAAGAGAGAAAAATTTTTGTCCATGTACAAGGATCTTTAATCCCTGTCTTTTGAGTGATATGTTGGCATTGGTTTTTACATGTTCACCCGACCGGTGTGAATAGGCTGATAAAATATCCTTATAGGATAATATCCCGATTACCTTATCAGGTTCTTTATCCGACACCACCGGCAGAACTTCAAGATCCTCCCTGGCCATGATTTCAACTGCCGTTCTCAGGTTGCTTTCATTGCTTATTACAACCTGGTGTTTTTTTATGAGCGAATCAATTAACTCTTCACCCCGGTTAAAAAGGCTGTATATATCGATCAGACTGACAATCCCTTTGAATTCTCCCTCGTTTGTCACCACAATAAAATAATTTGAATTGATTTGCAGGTTGCTTTTAAGCCATTCCCTTATTTCGCCGATTGTATTTTCAGAACTCAGGGCAATTTCATTTGGTTTTATAACCTGCCTTAACGTTAATTTTTCCAGTACATCGGGTTCATACGAATGCGGGGTTTTAATGCCCCTTCGGGCTATTTTTTCGGTCATGATAGTAGTTTCCATCAGTAAAAAGGAAACAAAGTAAGAGGTAATGCAGGCTGCCAGAAGTGGAAGCAGGGCATTGATCTGCAAGGTGGTTTCAAGGGCGAAAATTATGGAAGTCATTAGGGCCCTGGATGCACCAGCGAACATGGCTGACATTCCAACCAAAGCGCAGACAGGAATTGAAACACCCGAATAGGGGAAAAGATATAAGGATCAATTTACCGGCCAATGCACCGGTGGCTCCTCCGATGGTCAGCAGGGGAGCCAGTGTTCCACCGGATGTTCCGCTTCCCAGGGCAATAGCCCATGAGATAAATTTCAAAATAGCCAAGGTGAACAGGATGTTTAGCGTCACATGCCCTGTAAGAATATCTTTAATATTTTCATAACCCACACCCAGGGTGCGGGGTGCATAATATCCGATAATACCTACTGCGAGTCCGCCGATGGCCGGCCACCACATCCAGTGAACAGGAAGCTTGCCGAATCCGTCTTCAATGACAAAAACAATGCGTGTGACCAGGGCCGACATTACGCCAATGAATAAACCAATTACCGCATACCCGGCAAGTGCCGGTAATACCATTATGTATTATCAACATTGTTCATTCCGAATACAGGCTCAGGTCCGAACAGGATAACATGGGCAGCAGCACCGGTAATGCAGGCCAGGGACACAGGAATAATGGAAACATGCGAAAATTCAAACAGCAGCAATTCAATGGCAAGAAATATGGCAGCGATGGGACTTCCGAAAATTGCCGACATACCTGCCGCGGCTCCGGCAGCCAAAAGTATCTTCCGTTCATGGGAGGATATTTTAAACAACTGCCCGATAGTGGATCCGAGGGCTCCGCCTGTAGCAATGATGGGGCCTTCTGCGCCAAAGGGTCCGCCGGTTCCGATAGAAATTGCAGATGAAAGTGGTTTTAAAAACGTAATGGAAGGTTTTATCCGGCTCTGGTTGACCAGAATCTGCTCCATGGCTTCGGGTATCCCATGGCCCCGGATAGCTTTCGAACCATACATGGCCATTAATCCAACTATAATCCCCCCCGCCACAGGTACCAGGATCACAAAAATTCCCAAGGAATTACCGGCCGGTCCAACGTGTATTGTCGAAAAAGTACCATGAAATGCAATGTTTGTAAATAAATCAATCAGGTAAATGAGCAGTTTGGCAATTATGCTTACCAGGAGAGCAATGAGCAAGGCCAGGAGCGATATAGTGATCAACCTTGATTTATTGGCACTAACATTCTGCTGAATGTGTTCTGCTTCGAGCGTAGGTTTAAGTGAAATTGATATAGGAATTCCGTTTGTATAAACGTGTGGGTTTTTCATCATGGCACCTGATAATTGATTAACCAGGGTAATAAAAAAACAAGTGAACGGAACTTTTGTTGATCCCCGAACTCTTCTATATGATCGCCGAAAAGCGGTTGATGATCTCTGACAGGAATGATGGGATTATCCCCAGGAGAAGAATACCGATCACCACAATGGCAAGGACCAGATTTCCGGTGAGAGGATAAACGAACATGTTCCCGGGATTCGGATTCTGTAAACATGATTTTTATTATTCTCAGGTAGTAATAAATGCTGATCACACTATTGATTATCAGGCTCATTACAAGCAGCCATAAGCCGGAGCGAATACCCGCAAGTACCAGGTAAAACTTGGCTATAAATCCGGCAGTTAATGGAATTCCGGCCAATGAAAGAAGGGTCAGGGACAACACAATGGCAATCCAGGGATTTTTCCAGAAAAGGCCTTTCAGGTCTTCAGTATTTTCAGCCTCACTTTCACAAACCGATAACAGGGAAATGATCCCAAAGGCTCCTACCGTTGTGATCATGTAGGAGATCATATAAAACACGGCGGCCTGGGTTCCCAGTTCTGTCCCCGTCAGCAACGTAATCATCAGGTATCCGAGGTGGGCGATGGATGAATAGGCAAGCAGCCGCTTAAAGTTGGTCTGGTTTAAGGCCAGCAGGTTTCCTGCAAACATCGAAATCACGGATATAACAGAAATGATCACTATCAATGTTTCAGATTGAGAGCCCCGGATGGCATAAAAGAAGCGGATGGAGATGGCCAGTACGGATCCCTTTGAAATAGTGGCAATAAACGTTGTTACAGGTGCAGGAGCTCCCTGGTAAACGTCTGGTATCCACATGTGAAAGGGCACCAGGGCCAGTTTAAATCCTATGCCCACAAGCATCATCCCTATGCCGATGGTTATGAGGGGAGAAATATGTGGCCCGGAAAAAAAAGGAGTTAAATTGCTAAAGCTCATGGTACCTGTGGCTGCATATACCAGGGCCATTCCAAACAGCAAGGAAAGCAGTGGACAAGGGATGCAATAACAAGAAATTTCACCCCTGCTTCCACACTGTAATCCCTCTGCTTTACATAAGCAATGAGAACATACAGCGAAATACTCAGCGTTTCAAGTCCGATGAAGAAGGTTACGAAATGGCTTGCCGTAACCAGCACACTGGCACCCAGGGTGGCCACGAAAAGACAGGATAAAATATTCCTCACGTTGTCCGCCATGCTGGGTAAGATAAACATAGGAGATGACCGTGATTAGCAAACATACACACAATAAAGCTCCCAAAAATACAAGGCTGAAATTATCAATCACCAGCAAGGGTTCAATCCGGTGGGGAATATCCGGCACTATAAAAAAGATGGAAAGAAATGCTGCAGCAAACATGATGAGCGAAAAGCCGTAAATGACCTTCAGGTTTCGGGATACTGTGATGGTGAGCATCATGATAACCGGAGCACTTGCTAAAATCAGCAAGGGAAGCAGGCACAGAAAATCAAGTTTAGTCATACTACCGTGCATTGTTTTTCAGCTTTGTTGTTTCAGAAGGACTAAAATGTTCATCACTTAATACATATTCTCCCTGCCGGGTCTTTTTTTCAAATGCCGGGCCGGTTGCCGTTGAGTGTTTTCAATATGGCCGGTCTGGCAGTATTGATAACCTGATTGAGGAAAAAAGCCCAGGTAGAATATTACAATCACCATGACTCCCAGTGTAAATGATTCCCTCATGCGAAAGATCCTTCAGTGGCTTATCTGAATTTCGTTTTCCATAAAACACCCGCTGCATGATCCGGATCGAATACAGGGTTGCAAAAACCAATCCGATGCTGGCAAGACAGGCAAACAGAACATTAACTTTAAAGACTCCTGTTAGTGTGAGGAATTCTGCAATAAAATTGCCTAGACCCGGCAATCCGAGTGAGGCCATGACAAACACCAGTCCGATGGCACCCATGGCGGGCACCTGTTCCCATAAACCTCCCATCTTACGGAGGTCACGTGTATGCATGCGTTCATACAGCTGGCCTGAAATAATAAACAGGGCACCTGTACTGATGCCATGCGCGATCATCTGCATCACCACGCCCTGGTATGCCATCTCATTAAAGGCAAAGACTCCCAGTACAATAAAACCCATATGATTTACGCTGGTATATGCCACCAGCCTTTTAAGATCCGTCTGCGCAAAGGCCAGTATGGCTCCGTATAAAATGCCGGCCACGCCCAGGATCATGCCTGCCGGCGCAAAGACCTCGGATGCATGCGGGAATAACGGAATAACAAATCGCAATAAGCCATAGGCGCCGGTTTTCAGCATCAGCGAAGCCAGGATGAGACTTCCTGCTGTAGGAGCTTCTGTATGTGCATCGGGTAGCCAGCTATGGAACGGTACCACGGGTAATTTAACAAGAAATGCCGCCAGGAAACCACCCATGATCAGCATTTCAGCCCTGGGGGTCATGGATGTACCGATCAGTTCCTGGTAATCAAAGGTATAAAGACCCGTGTTGTGTCCATGAATAAGGTATAGGGCAATGATGGCAATAAACATCAGCAATCCGCTGGCCTGGGTAAATATGAAAAACTTATAGGAAGCATATATCCTGTTTTCATGTCCCCAGATGCCAATCAGAAAATACATGGGGATCAGCATTACTTCCCAGAAGAAATAAAACAGAAACAGGTCCATCGAAAGAAATACGCCGGTAATTCCAGCGAGTATCCACAGGATGTTAAAATGAAAGAAGCCGGTTCTGTATAGATATTTCACGCCAGGAAATCAGAACTGCGAGTATTCCGATGAAGTAGGTAAGAATCAGCAGGAGAAGGCTTAATCCATCCAGAGCCAGGTGAAGCTGAATGCCAAACAAGGGTATCCAGGTTCTTGTAAATTCGGTTATCCACATACTTTGCGGGTCATAACCCCGGCCATAAACGGACAGTACCAGGAGTAAATCAACCGTGACCGAAAGGAGGGAAACATAGCGTGAAATCACCGGATTGTTTTTTCCGGCTAACCAGGCTATCACGCCCCCGGCCATCAAAATAAGGATAAGGTATTACGAGTATCATATCGTAAGCATAATAGTGAGTAAAATCACCAGTCCAGCCGTCAATACAAGGGCATACAACCTGAGTTTGCCGTTTTGCGACCTGCTGAGCAAACCGTTAAAGAACATGACGGACTGCGCTATATAGGTAAAGATCTTATCGAGCACATCGTTTTTGTTAATAGCGGATATCCATTCAACAGGCCTTACGATCAACCGGTCATACAGCCAGTCGAATCCCCATCCCCTATAAAAAAAGTCATTCAGTCCGTGCTGATTGAACAGGGCAGGGAAGGACTTCTTTTTATAATAATAGACATATGCCAGCCAGACACCGCCCAGCGCTATAATCGCAGAAATAACCTGGAACAGCCATTCCGGTAAGTGCCTCGCCGGTCAGATGTGACTTCCGGAAACAGGGGGTTCAACAAGGTTGAAAAAAGATGTACTGGTCCCAGGTTTTCAGGCAATTCTATAAAACCGCCGGCCAGCGAAAGAAAGGCAAGAACTAGCCAGCGGAATTCCCATCAGAATGCCGGGTTTATGTTTGGGTTCAATTTTAAGCTCTCCGAAAAAGGTAAGAAATATCATCCGGAAAGTATACAGCGAGGTAATCAGGGCACCCGCAATACCGGCAAGCCATAGCCATTTGCTTCCCATGCCGGACGACCACGAAAACCAGAGGATCTGGTCCTTGCTGTAAAAGCCTGCCGTGATGAGAGGCAGTGCAGACAGTGATGCACCGCCAATGAGGAAGGTGATGAAAACCAGGGGCAGTTTTTTTCGCAAACCTCCCATTTTGTGCATATCGTGTTCCTCATGCAGCAACAATATCACACTTCCGGCGCCAAGAAAGAGCAGAGCCTTAAAGAACGCATGGATCATGAAATGGAAAATGGCAGCTGACCAGGCGCCCACTCCCAGGGCAAGGAACATATAACCGATCTGGCTTATCGTGGAATAGGCAAGTACACGTTTCAGATCGTGCTGGTTCAAAGCACTGAAGCCGGCAATAAACAGGGTTGCTGCGCCGATGATGGCTACCAGGGTCTGAACTGCAGGTGCCAGGCTGAACAGAACATGGGTGCGGGCAATCAGGTATACTCCGGCTGTTACCATGGTTGCTGCATGGATGAGTGCACTGACCGGCGAGGGACCGGCCATGGCATCAGGCAGCCAGGTCTGCAGGGGCAGCTGGGCGGATTTTCCCACCGCTCCTCCCAGCAGCAGCAAGGCAGAGATCACCGCAAGCGGCGAGCCGGAATGCCATTGAACAGGCGCCTGCTGCATGAGGGTATCAATATCCAGGGTTCCAAAACTTACAAAAACAGGAATAATCCGATGATCATGAAGGTATCACCGATACGGGTAACGATAAATGCTTTGCGGGCAGCATTGTTGTTTTCAGGATCCTTATACCAGAAGCCGATCAGCAGGTAACTGCATAATCCGACTCCTTCCCATCCAAGGTAAAGAAGCAAGCAGATTTCCGGCCAGCACCAGGACAAGCATGGAGGCAACAAACAGGTTCATATAGGCGAAAAACCGCGAAAAGCCCTCATCGTCCTGCATGAATTCAACCGAATACAGATGGATCAGGGCACCCACAAAGGTGATGACAAAACAAAATACAAGGGAAAGGGCATCCAGTTTAAGGGTTATGCCGGCAGTAAATCCACCTGCATTCATCCAGGTATACAGGGTGGATGTAACTGCTGTTCCCCCGGGATGTGAAGAGAGAAAATTAATCCCCGATAACCATGGTAAGCATGGCAGACAGGCAGACAGAGCCAACGGCAATGACGGCAACAGCCCGGCGTGACAGTATCCTGCCAAAGAAAACGATAATCAGAAAACTGAGAACAGGCAAACCGGGTATTAGTCCAATATAGGCATCCATCTGCAATTGTTTATATTACTTTTTTATCATGCAACTTTCTGAATCGAATCCGCATCAAGGGTTTTGAAATGATGATACATCTGAAGGATAAGGGAAAGCCCGACAGAAACCTCGGCCGCCGAAACCGTCAGAATAAAAATAAACATTACCTGTCCGTCGGTCTGCATCCAGTGCGATCCGGCAATCACAAAAGCAAGTCCGGCACTGTTCAGCATGATTTCAATGGATAACAGCATATAAATCACATTCCGGCGCACCAGGAAACCGACCAGTCCGATCAGGAAGATCATCCCGGCAAACATCAATTGAATTTCCATTGACAGGGTTACCATATCTTAAGCCTGTTTGTTTAGTTAACGTCTTTTCTTCCCCGGGTTGTTTTACCAGGAACCGGTGGATGACTTTCTTTTTCTGTTTACCCAGGTGATAGGCCCCGACTATACCGGCCATCAGAACACTGCAGCTATTTCAACAGCAATAAGATAGGTTGTGAAAAGGGAAACGCCAACCTGTTTGGGTGTAATTACAACCGCTGACTGTATTCACCGAATGCAATTGCCTCATGGCATACACCAGAATGGCCAGCAGTGCACAGTGACAGGAATAACAGGCAAAATCCACATCCGGGGTTTCAGCCATTTGTTTTCGATTTCTTCTTCCAGGCCAATGTTGAGGATCATCACAACAAATATGAACAATACCATGATGGCACCGGCATAGACAATCACTTCAAGGGCTGCAATAAAAGGTGCACCCGAAATATAAAATATGATTGAAATGGAAAGAAGCGACAGGATCAGGTACAGCAGGGCATGAATAGCATTGCGGTTGGTGATCGACATCAGCGATGAGATCAGGGCGATGGATGGCTGCAATAATAAAAATCGTATTCATGTATTCACTGAATATTATTTTCTAATGAATCAGACTTTTCAAATCAACCGGGGGTTCTTCATTTTCACCCGTTCCGGTATCTTTCACTCCCATATCTACTCCTGCCACACGGTAAAAATTATATCCCGGATATTTTCCCTGTCCGCTGATCAGCAGGTGCTCTTTTTCATAGACCAGGTTCTGACGGTCATATTCTGCCATTTCAAAATCGGGGATCAGCTGGATGGCATAGGTAGGGCATGCCTCTTCACAAAGGCCGCAATAAATACATCGCGAAAAATTGATCCTGAAAAACTCCGGATACCGCCTTCCGTCCGTATCCTCGGTCGACTGCAAGGCGATGCAGTCCACCGGGCAGGCAGCTGCACATAGATTACAGGCAACACATCTTTCTTTCCCGTCAGGGTCGCGGGTCAGCACAATCCTTCCCCTGTAACGCGGCGGCAAATAGGGTTTCTTTTCAGGATATCCCCTGGTTTCGCGTTTATGAAATGCATGCAGGAATGTGATCCATATGCTTCTTAATATACTTATCATACCGTTCTATAAATTATAACTGCACCAGTAATTAATATGTTGAGCAAAACAAGGGGTAACAGAACTTTCCAGCCCACTTCCATCAGCTGGTCATATCTCGGCCGGGGAAGTGAAGCCCGGATAAGAATGAACATGCAGATAAAAAACGCTGTTTTGAAAAAGAACCAGAATGCGGGCGGTAAAAAAGCGGGACCCAGCCAGCCCCCAAAGAAAAGAGTGGCAATGAGGGCAGAAATAAGGGTAACACCCATATATTCACCGACGAAGAACATGCCGAATTTCATTCCCGAATATTCGGAATGATATCCTGCCACCAGTTCGCCTTCTGCTTCCGGAATATCGAAGGGTGTACGGTGTGTTTCTGCCAGACCGGCGATAAAGAATATCACAAAACCCGACAAACTGGGGAAGTATAAACCAGCCTCCCCGCTGTGCTTCAACAATTTCGCGAAGGCTGAAGCTGTCGGCCATCATAACGACACCCACAAGCGACAGACCCATAAATACTTCATAGGTAAGCATCTGGGCTGAACCACGGATTGATCCCAAAAGGGAATATTTATTGTTTGAAGCCCATCCGCCGAGGACAATGCTGTATACGCCCAGGGAAGAATTGCCCAGGAAGAAAAGCAGGCCGATGTTGGAATCCAGTACCAGGAATTTATCGGTAAAAGGAATAACGGCAAAGGTGAGCAGGATACTGCCTACCAGGATGCCGGGCGCCAGAACAAACACTCTTTTATCGGCAAAGGGCGGGATCCAGTCTTCTTTGAAAAAGATCTTTATCACATCGGCAATTACCTGCAGCAGACCGAACGGACCCACACGGTTCGGACCATACCTGTCCTGGAAAAGCGCCAGCAGCCTTCTTTCAACATATATCAGGCCTGCCGCTATGGTCAGCACAATCAGTAATACACCTGCAATAATAAATACATACTTCATACTGTATCCATTTCAAAAGTTATTTTCTATCCTAACATTTCGAAATCGTAAATCGTACAATCGCGATTACCGTATCCTACCGATGTACCGATTACCGATTACCGATCACCGATCACCCCCCAGGCCGGCAATCCTATAAAAGGGATTTCCGGCAACATGGAAATACCCGCAATGCCATCCGGAATATGAGGATCTGTAAGGATCACAGCCTCCAGATTATTTTCATTTATGCTGATCTTGTAAACTGTGTTTTCACTGAGCTTTAATTTTGCTGCCATTCCAATACTGAGCAGAACAAAGGGTTGTGGAATTAGTTCAGCAATTGCCTGACCATGAGCACTTAATTCCTCTGAGCCGAAAATGCGGTGTACCGGGACAAACAGAAATTCCCCGTTCCTTTGTTTAAAGGGTTCCGGCACCCTGATGATTTATCAGTCCGGAAGGCAAAGCAGTCCGGTCAAACAGCCGCACACCCGGATTGCCATCCCATACCGGTCCGTCAGGTTCTTTCAGGTATTTATTGATCGCCTGTGCTGAATTCCAGCCGGGTGACCAGTAGTAGGGAATGAGTTCAGCGGGAGGATATCCCTTGTATCCTTCCATGCTGAATTTCAGGGGTGAATCCGGATCCTGGGGCGGTTCGGGTTCACTTACGTTTTGCCTTGCATTCATGGCAGTGCGGCCACTGAATCGTGATGTTTGCCGCGCGATCTTTTCGTTATAAAAGGTAAATCCTGCATCCGGCATTTGCTCCTTAATTCCTGAAAAAACAGGATAGGCTTCCACAAGCGAATTCAACCACCTCGTCAAATTTTTGCCATGAATGGATATTTTTGCCGGATAGATTCATCAGATCCGATGATCCATTGCCAGTTTTCTTTCACCGGATCCCTGGCAGGCAAAGCACTGTAATACCTTTGTGCACGGCCTTCGTGGTTCACAAGGGTGCCGGCCGATTCAGCATACACGGCGGAGGGGATTACCAGGTCTGCCTTGAGAGCAGTGGCATGCATCAGGTGATCGAGCACAATAACATGCGGGCATTTTTCAAGAATTTTATCTGCCTGTTTTGCCGGAAGCCTTCTGTAAAGATCGTTTTCAAGAATGATCAGTACCTCGGGCGGCTGCTGTGTCAATCTGTGCGAGTGCATCGTTCAGATGCCCGCCTTCCATCATACCAAGTCCTGCGCTGTTGCTTTCAGGGAAAGCGATCGCAATGGACAGCTTTTTATTCCTTCCCGGTAAACGCTTTACATTATTTTGGTCACTGCATCCAGAATCTCCATGCTGCCTCCGGTAATACCTGTGACGATCAAAGGATTTTCCGCTGAAAGAAGGGTCTCACTTATCCTGGAGGCCATTTCTTTCAATGATTTGTCAGTCATCTTTATCTTCAGAATCCGGCGGATCCGATGGCAGATGCAACTGCAAAGCCCAGGCGGGCTATATCATCCGGAGCGGCATACCATGTTTCCGTAGCCACATCATCGAGTTTGGTTGAGAAGGGGAGGCAATAAACAAGGGACTTTTCACCTCATGATTCAGCTGGCGGACAGCAGAATCGTTCCATTCAGGAATTCCCATTTTGGAAGCGATGCCGATGGACTTGTTCCGGATGCACTGGCGGACCGACAACGCCATCATGGGTGCCGTATTTGTAATGTCTTCTCCCAGGATCAAAACAGCATCGCATTTTTCAATTTCTTTCAGCGAGGGTATATGCGCCATGCCTGATCTGCAGGATCTCCAGTGCTTTTTTTACCATTTCATATTCCCTTGGATGAAACTCCATGGTAGAAATTATCCTTTCCGACAAATTCTGACAAGGCAAAATTTGCCTCCAGGGATGCCCTCGGAGAGCCAATTCCCATTAATTCATTTCCTTCGAGGGAAGCAGTAAGTCCGGTCAATTGATCCAGGCCATGTATTTCATTCAAGGGATCTTTTTTTGAATCCCGAACAAGGATCTGCCGGATACGGTCTGTACTTTCAATGAATTCATAGCCAAACCGTCCCCGGTCGCACAGGAAATAGCCGTTAATATCCCCGTGATACCGGCTCAGCGTGCGTCTTACTGATCCATACCGCTCGCCGAGGATGGTATTGCAGCCCACACTGCAATGCACGCATACCGATGGTCCATTGGTGAGGTCCCATTTACGGGTATAATGTTTTTTCAGGGTTTTATCGGTAAAAACACCGGTGGGGCATACTTCAACAAGGTTTCCGCTGAATTCGCTTTCAAGGGTTCCTTCCTTCTGTCGTCCAAAATAAACATGATTTGCAGAACCATATACATTCAGGTCCTTTCCGCCTGCATAGTCCTTATAAAATCTTACACACCGGTAACACTGGATGCAGCGGTTCATTTCATGCTGAATGAAAGGGCCCAGGTATTGATTTGTATAGGTTCTCTTTTTAAATACAAACCGCCTGTAGTTATGACCGGTCATCACGGTCATGTCCTGCAGGTGACATTCTCCTCCTTCATCGCATATGGGGCAATCATGGGGATGATTGGTCATCAGTCCTTCCACAACGCCAGCCCTGAAATCCGCTGCATCTTTATCATCAACTGAAACCAGCATGCCATCGGTTACAGGTTCCATGCATGACATCACAATTTTGCCTGTTTTGTCGTCGGGATTTGCATATTTCTTAACTGCGCACTGACGGCATGCACCCACTGATCCCAGGGCAGCATGATAGCAAAAATAGGGAACATCGATACCCAGGGCAATACAGGTTTCGAGAAGATTTTTGCCTTCCTTTACCTCATAAATAATACCGTCTATCTGTATTTTTATCATAATCACCTCCAGGGACAATGTTTCTCATGAATATGCCTCAGAAAATCATCCTTATAATATTTCAGTCCGCTTTGCAGCGGTTCCATTGCACCGGGAGCATGGGCGCAAAAGGTATTGCCGGGTCCCATATACCGGGTATGAAACGACAGGATATCCAGATCTTCAGGCCGGGCTGTTCCATCTTCAAATGACTGCAGGATCCTTTCGCTCCAGGGAAGTCCCTCCCTGCAGGGGGTGCACCATCCGCAGCTTTCAAGGGCAAAAAAACGGATCAGGTTCTTTATAAAAGCTACCGGACACGTTTTATCATCCAGCACGATAATGGTACCTGTTCCCATCCGGCTTCCTGCTGCTTTCACAGAAGTAAAATCCATCTTTGTATCCAGGTGATCGGCCATCATAAAATCGGTAGAACCGCCGCCCGGAATTATTCCGCGCAGAACATAACCATCCTGCATTCCTCCTGCATGTTCTTCAATGATCTCACGCAAGCTGGTTCCCATGGGAAGTTCCCATAATCCCGGCTTTTTCACATGACCGCTTACCCCGTAAATTTTTGTTCCTCCTTCACCGGTAAGGCTGAGTTTAGTGAACCAGTCGGTTCCTTTTTCAACAATATGCGGTATCCAGCACAGCGTTTCCACATTATTCACCACCGTTGGCTGACCAAAAAGTCCGCTGGTGGCGGGGAAAGGAGGTTTGGCACGCGGAATTCCCCTTTTTCCTTCAAGGGAATTGATGAGGGCAGTTTCTTCACCGCAGATATACCGGCCTGCACTGCTATGAAGATAAAGATCGAGGTCATATCCGGTGCCCAGTATGTTTTTACCCAGATAGCCGGCTTCATAGGCTTCTGCAATGGCCTTTCGCAGATATGATCTCCGCTTTTTTATAGGCCCACCGGATAAAAATATAGGCTTTCTGTGCCTGGATGGCATACGCAGCGATTATCATACCGGCAATCAGCTGATGGGGATTTCCCTCCATCAGGAATTTATCCTTGTATGTACCGGGTTCCATTTCATCGGCATTGGCGATCAGGTATTTAATACCTGTGCCATGCGCCTTTTTAGGGACAAGGCTCCATTTGAGCCCGGTCGGAAATCCGGCCCCTCCGCGTCCCAGCAGATTGGATGTTTTTACCAGCCCGATTACTTCATCCGGGGTCATTTCCTTCAATGCCTTGTTCACTCCCCGGTATCCGCCGGCAAGCTCATATTCCTTAAATCCCGGAGGCTTTTCCAGGTTAATATGTTCTGTTAACGGAGTTTCCATAGACGGCTATCTGTAATTTTCAAGAATTTCATCTATCTTACTGATTTCTATATTATTATGTAAATCATTATTGATCATCATCGAAGGGGCATGATCACAATCTCCCAGGCAGGATATCGGCAGAAGGGTGAATCTGTCCGTCGGCAGTTGTTTCACCAAAACGAATGGACAGTTTTTCAGAAATTTTTTTATAAACCGATTCATATCCCATGATCATGCAGCTGATGTTGTCGCAGATAAGGATGATATTCCTGCCAACCGGTTTCCGGTAAATCCGGGTATAAAAAGTGGCAATGCTTTCCACTTCCTCAGCAGGCATTCCCAGTTCGGCAGCAATATCTGAAACCGCCTCATCTGAGATCCATCCCCGGTGTTCCTGCACAATTTTCAGGGCGTCAATGCAGGCTGCCGCGGGATAGGGATAAAGTTTTGTTTCCTCCTGTATTTCTTCTTTTTCTTTAGGGCTTAGCATATTGTACTACATTGATTAACTTTTTAAATACCCTTATTATCACCTGTCAAGATCAGCCAGCACAAGGTCCATTGCTCCCAGAATGGCCAGGAGATCAGGAATTGTATATCCGCTGCTGATCAGTGGCAGCATTTGCATATGGGCAAAGGTCGGGGTACGGATCCGCGATCTGTAGGGTGATGTGCTGCCGTCACTTACCATATAATATCCGTTGCTTCCTTTTGCGGCTTCAATGGGGATCATGGCTTCACCGGCCGGTATTACCGGTCCCCAGGTTACTCCCAGGAAATGGGTGATCAGGGTTTCAATATCCTGCATGGTCTTTTCTTTCAAGGGCGGGGTTGTCAGCGGGTGATCCGATTTATAGGATCCGGCCGGCATGTTATGCAGGCATTGTTCAATTATGCGCAGGCTCTGCCGCATTTCTTCCATCCGCACAAGCGACCTGTCATAGCAATCGCCGTTTTTGCCCAGCGGTATATCGAATTCAAAATTTTCAAATCCTGAATAGGGTCGTTTTTTCCTGAAGTCAAAGTCTAATCCTGTGGCCCGGAGTCCCGGACCTGTCATTCCCCATTCAATCGCTTCCTTTGCAGTAAAGGCTCCGATACCGATGGTTCTTTCCTTGAATATCCTGTTTCGGATTGTCACCTTTTCATATTCACGGATCTGTTTCGGAAAGTAATCCACGAATTCCTGCACCAGCTTTTCCCAGCCATCGGGCAGATCATGTGCCACACCGCCTATCCTGAACCAGGAAGGATGCATCCTGCCTCCTGTAATGGCCGAAACAATATCAAAAATTCTTTCCCTGTCATTAAAAGCAAAAAACACGGGCGACATTTGTCCCAGATCCTGTGCATAGGTGCCAAACCAAACCAGGTGATTGGCAATCCGGAAAAGTTCGCTCATCATGATCACGGATCACCTTTACCCTGTCGGGTACTTCAATGCCGGCCAGTTTTTCAACCGAAAGCAGATAGGCCAGGTTGTTGATCACCCCGCGACAGGTAATCAATACGGTCGGTATAGGGAATATAGGTATGCCATGTCTGCCTTTCACCCATCTTTTCTGCCCCGCGGTGATGGAAACCGATATCGGGAATTACTTCCACAATATCTTCACCGTCGAGCTGGAGGATAAGCCTTAGTAATCCGTGCGTACCGGGGTGCTGTGGACCTATATTCAGGAACATGAAATCGGTATCTTCATTCTTGCGATTTCAGTCCCCATTCCTTCGGATCAAATTTCAGATCATGATCGGCAATTTCCCTCATCTGGTCTTCAAGGACAAACGGACCTGCTTCAGTTGCCCTGGCAGGATATTCCTTTCGGAGCGGATGTCCTTTCCAGGTGACGGGCAGAAGTATCCTGCGTAAATTCGGATGTCCGGTAAATGTAATTCCGAACATATCAAAAACTTCGCGCTCATACCAGTCTGCAGAGGCCAGATATCTGTTATACTGATGATTTCAGGATATTCTCCTGTGAGCGGAACTTTGATCCGGATATCTTCATTTCGTTCAAGCGATAGTAAGTGATATACTACCGTAAAATCACTCTCAGGTGTATCTTGTTTTGTTGATTTTCTGCGTTCATCGATGGCCGTAAGATCATACAGCATGCTGAAAGGCTGGGTGATCCCGTTTTTCAGAAACCGCAGCAGTTCTTTCAACTGGTCACTTTTGACCCATACGGTGAGCGTTCCATCTGCAGTGGACTGTGTTTGCAGGATTGACGAATTGCCTAACCGTGTTGTGATTTCTGAAATCAATGACAGTGTATCATTCATTTGAGAATCGGTTTATTTTTTAGACTACGGGATGATGCCTATATTTCATTCATGGGCCTGATGCTGCCCATTTTCATTCGATCGGGTGTTTTCAGGTCACGCAAATTTATTTTTTCGGGACGTGTAACTCCCTGATTTCCGATAACCCAGCTTAACGGTCTTTTTTCCTTGCCGATGGATTCCCTCAGCAGCAACAATCCTTCGAGAAAAGCATCGGGACGGGGAGGGCAACCGGTAACATAAACATCCACGGGCAGAAATTTATCCACTCCCTGAACCACGCTGTATATGTCGTACATTCCTCCTGAATTTGCACATGAACCCATGGATATCACCCACCGGGGAGCCATCATCTGTTCATAAAGCCGTTGAATTATCGGGGCCATTTTGATAAATACGGTACCTGCAATAACCATCATATCTGCTTCACGGGGAGTACCCCGTATTACTTCACCTCCAAAACGGGCAATATCGTAACGGCTTGTAATGGAAGTGGCCATTTCAACAAAACAACAGGAAAGGCCGAAATTAAAAGGCCATATCGAGTTTTTCCTTCCCCAGGAGATCAGATCTTCCAGACGGCTGAATACAACTGATTTTTGAATGGCTTCATCGAGACTGTCAGACTCCGCCTTTATAGCATCAGAGGGTTTGGTTATTGTCCATTTCATAATGACTGCTGGTTTTTATGTTTCAATATCTTTTTTCCCTGGGGTCCGAAATCCAGGGAACCGATCCCGATTTCATAAACCAGTACTGCGAGCAATATTCCTATAAACACCAGAATACCCAGGTAGCCGGCCAATCCCAGTTCGCGGAATGAAACAGCCCATGCAAGGATAAATACAGCATCCAGGTCGAAAATCACGAAGAAAATGGCAATCAGATAAAAATGGGAAGAAAATCGTAATCGGGCATTTCCGGTGGGAGGGATGCCCGATTCATAAGGCACATTTGTGAGTTTTTCCTTGTGCCTTTCACCGAGCACCCAGGAGAGAGCGATCATTACACTGACAATTACAAGAACAATGCCTGCATATATCAGAAAAGGCCAAAAAACTATAGTTTGAAGAGTTATCATGGAATGAAAACTGATTTCTAACCTAATGTTTTCAAAATAACACTTCAAACTAAAAATTGTTATTGCTTACTCCATTTTGATAAGCAATTTTGAAATGACCTTAACTTAAAACTGATTCATTATGATTTTTCCGGAGGATGAATGATCCCATTACGTAAGAGCAGGTGTGACAATTCAGGTTAATCTTCCGGGGTAATGGAGTTCACTGACGAAGTTGTCTGGGAGGGTACGGGAAGTGCTGCAGGGAGCGTGAATTTAAATGAGCTTCCCTCGCCCGGAATGCTTTCAACCCATATCTTGCCGCCCTGTTTTTCAACGAATTCCTTGCACAGCAATAATCCCAGACCTGTTCCTCTTTCTTCGGCAGTTCCGATTTGTGTATATTTTACATCCAATCTGAACAGCTTTTTCTGATCTTCTTCAGATATTCCAATTCCATTATCCCTGATAGTGAATACTACATCTTTTTTAACCCGGGTGGCGTCTATATTGACTAAACCTTTGCGGTGTGTGAATTTCAGGGCATTGTTCAACAGGTTTCGCAATATGGTGTGTGTCATATTTAAGTCTGCCATCATCGTAAGATCTATCGGCGCGGACATTTGCAATGTGATTTCTTTTTGAGCGGCAATGAGAGCTAAATTGTCCAGGTTCTGCTGAATTACTTCACTCACATTTACTTTACGGGGAATATATGATAATTTCCCTGTTTGAGACCTTGACCATTCAAGCAGATTCTCGAGCATTGCATAGCCGTTCTTTCCCGCATCATGGAGGAGCAGGGAAAATTTCTTAATGGTCTCCGGATCAAATTCTTCCGCATTAGCGGCTAATACCTCGGAAGCGCCCAGAATGCTGGTGAATGGATTTTTCAGGTCGTGGGCAATGATTCCGAAAAATTTGTCCTTTGTGGCATTCAGTTCCTTCAGATCTTCAGCATATTTTTGCAGTTGCTTTTCTGCCCTTGCCTGCGCAATTTTCCAGCGGATGGCAGTGATTCCGTAAGCCACATCGTTGGCCAGTTCAGTCAGCAGATTTATTTCTTCTCCTGAAAAGGAATCAGGAACTTTTGAATAGATTGTAAGGGCTCCAATCGTCTTGCCATTGGTAGTCAGGGGGAGGGCGATTGAAGATGCATATCCTCTTTTCAGGGCTTGTTCCCGCCATGGCAGGAAATTCGGGTCAGTAAGCATATTACAGCAGGTAACTGCTTTACCGGTTCGGATGGCTGTGCCTGTCGGACCATGGCCGCGTTCGGTATCCGCCCATGATATACGCTGCGATTCAAGGTATCCGTTGTCAAGTCCGAAGTGAACCATCGGAAGTACTTTTTTGTCAGCATCTTCAAGGGCATAACCGATCCAAACCATCCTATACTGACATATCTCTATAATGATCTGGCATACTTCTTTAAGAAAAGAACTCTCATCATTTGACCTCACCATCGCCTGACTGCATTTGTCAAGGGCAATAAGCGTCTGGTTTAGTTTGAGTAATTTAGCCGCTGTTTTTTTGTTTTCCGTAACGTCATGGAGAATTACCTGAATAGCCTGTCCTTCCTGGTCAGTGAATATGGATGCAGCTACTTCCACCTCCCTGACACTTTTATCCAGGCGAACAATTTTTTCCTCATTCAGTGGAACAGAATCCCCCTTTTTAAGGGATTCTATGCGGGCTTCAATAATTGCATGCGATTCCTCGTGAAACAGTTCATACGGTGACCTGCCAATTATCTCCTGTTCTGAGGACGCTCCAAATAAAGCCAGGCAGGCCCGATTTGCAAATACTACCTTATTATTCCTGTTCATAAACACTGCGTAAGGAGAAATCTCCACCAGCATCCGGTATTGCTCCCGGCTATGCAGCAATAGCTTTTCTGCCTTCCTGCGTTCTGTAACATCCTGCACAAGCGACATAACTGAGGTCATGTGCCCGTCCTTATCCATCAGTACAGAATTATACCAGATGCATTCAATGATTTCTCCCGATTTGGTATAATTATGGTTCGTTGAAATGACAGTATGTTCCTGGCCGCTGAGCAGTCGTTGCATTGTCTTTTCCACAACAGGAATATCCTCTTCAATGATTAAATTCAATGAATCAATCTTTTTACCCAAAGTTTCACAGGCATTCCATCCGAACATTCGTTCGGCCTCATTCGACCACAAGGTAACAATGAAACTTTCATCCCATTCTATAATGGCCAGGGGGGAATTTTCGAAGTGATATTTAAGCCGCTGTTCATTTTTACGGATCTTCTCCTCTGAATCTCTCCTCTGCATGTCAGTTTCATTCACCGAACGGGCCGACAACCATACAATCCCGATAAGACAGAATGTGTAGGCCACAGCCACAAATGCCACACCCATATCGGAAGAAAGAAGGTGTATTCTTTCACTGGTAAGACGAAGCCAGCCTATAACAATTGGAATGATAAGTAATCCGGCCAGCAGCCTGCGGGCCATTATGCTTCCCGCATAATTGGCCGGTGAACACCCGCATTAATCTGGTTTCAGGATAAAAGCAAAGTATAGCGATTGCCAGGAAACAAAATGCAATAGCTGTATTAAAGGCAACCGGAATATTCAGGAAGGTATTTATATTATGAATTTCAATGATGTACCTCATCGGTATTACATACGCGATAAAAAGTACAGGAATAATGAGTAAGTGAGCGATCTCCCTGTACTTTCCGGTATTGAATGTTAAAAGTACCAGAACAGCTCCCGTCAATGCAAAAAGGAAGAGCAGTGATAAGGGCCATTCTTTCTCCGGAACTCAGAAAAAAATTCAGAAGTGGTGAATAATGAGTTGCCGGTACATTTCCAGCCGTTATATTACTGGTATAAGAGATGAGACTTACTATTCCTGTGATAATGACTGCTATTCCCAAAACCGATGAAATATACCTGGCCGGAGATTTGTTTTCTGACAGGATTAGAAATGGCAAGTGAGGCTGATGATGCCAGAAAACAGCATGCCGTTACCATCTTCATGGGTGTCCATTGGATGAGTACACTTTTAAGAAAAGCAATATTATACTTCCATCCGAGTAAATCAAGCAGGCTGATAACTATTACAATAATGACAGCCCACCATCCGTAAATTCGACTGGATTTGAAGATGAAATAAATATTTAGCCAGGCGAGTTGTTTCATGTGTTTTATATGGATTCGGATTAATGGTAAATTTAATTACTTTTATGGAAACGACTTTATCTTATGTTGATTTACTTTTAGTTAAAGTGAATCATGTTCTTGAAAATATATCTGAAAAAATTTACTAACTTTTCTTGAAAAGGTTATTTTTACGGAATATTTAAAGGCAGTTTATACTTCATCACAAATTTAAAAATTTCGCAAACCAATTCAACTTTCAGGTGAAAATATTACTTGTAGAAGATGATAGCCAGATTGCATCTTTTGTAAAGCTGGGATTGGAAAGTAACCAATTTTTCGTTGATGTTGCATACGACGGTGTAATGGGTGAAAAGCTTGCCCTGCAAAAAAAATACGATGTAATTGTTTTAGATGTAATACTCCCCGGAATAAATGGATTCCAGTTATGCCGGATCCTGAGAAACAATAATATAAAGGCGCCCATTTTAATGCTTACCTCACTGAATTCCACGGAGGATAAAGTAACGGGTTTTGAAAGCGGTGCAGATGATTATCTTCTGAAACCATTTGCTTTTCAGGAACTTCTGGCAAGGATCAAGGCGCTGAACCGCCGTAACAGCGAGATGATGCTCAGTCCGGTTTTAAAGGTTCTTGACCTCGAAATGGATACGGTTACAAAACGTGTGAAAAGAAGTGACAAGGAAATTAAGCTCACCACGCTTGAGTATAAGCTGCTGGAGTTGCTTCTAAGTCACCCGGGCAAGGTATTCGAAAGAATAGAGATCTCGGAAAAAATCTGGGGTACAAGCTTTAATACAGGGACGAACTTTATTAACGTCCATATTAATTCCCTTAGAAACAAAATTGACAAGGATCATCCTGAAAAACTTATTCATACTGTTAAAGGAATCGGTTACGTGATTCATGAGGAAGGTTAACATTTTTTAACATAAATCCATAATCTTAACCTTATCTTAATCTTATCCTAATTCATACTTAACCTGTTTTTTTTCTCGCTGACATACTTTTGGTATACAGTTACTGATCAATAGGATCTAAACCTGGACATCTAAAACCAAAGTTATGACAGCAGTTGAATTCAGTTACCAGCTAACAAGTCTCCATGATAACTTATCACGATTCGCTTATTCCTTAACTCTTGACAGGGAAGATGCTATGGACCTTTTGCAGGAGACAATGCTTAAAGCATTAAGAAGCAGAAGCCAGTTTATGGAAAATACGAATTTCCGGGCATGGACATTTACAATCATGAAAAATACCTTCATCAATAGCTACCGAAGACATTTGCACCAGCGTACTGTTTTCGACCGCACTCCTGATGCACATTATCTGAGCCAGAATAAAGACACTTTTTTTGATGTTCCGGATTCCATATATTCGGCAAAAGAACTCACGGCCATGATAAATGAGCTCGGCGAAGAATACAGAGCCCCGCTGCAAATGCATATTGCCGGTTATAAATATAAAGAGATAGCCGATGATCTTGGCCTGAATCTCGGAACTGTAAAAAGCCGGATATTTTTTGCAAGGCAAAAGCTGATGCGGACGCTTTCCAAGGAAATTGCCGATTGAAAATTGGCAGTATACTGTAACCAGGAAAAGTGATCCCTTTACTTACCTTCTTCCAGGTTTATTTTAGTATTCAGAAGTTTTTCGAGGGGCAGTGAAAACCTGAGTTTCCGGCCTATTTCGGCGGCTTCGTTTACGCTGTATCCTTTGCTTTTAACAAGGTAAGCCATAAAGAAGTCAGTAGCCCTTGCCTCCGCTGGCACAATGGAGACAATATCTGATCATTTTTGTTTAACAGAACCGACAGGGTGTCGAGCTTTGCAGGCGTATAATCCTTAGTGCCATCAACAGGTATGGAGTAATATTCAAAACCCATGTCCTTGCAAATATTTGCTTCGTTGAAAGCGCCCTGGGTAAAATCGGCATTTTCTTTTTCCGAGCGAAGGTTTATTATTATTCGTACACCCCTGGAATGCAACCATTGCAGGGTTTCATAGGCCGGTTGTGCACTGATATAATAATTCTGATAATGGTAAAGATTTTTGAAGTCGTTTATCACTTCAACTGTATCTTTTTTGGCAGTACTGACCTGCGCATTAAGATTTGCGTGCGGAAATAAAGACTGCCAGAAATGCAAAAACAGTTCTCATAATTGGATGGTTTAAAATTAGGTAAATATAATACTGCCACGTTCCTCATCCATGACTATTTTGAGATAATTATCGATTTCCTGCTGCATTTCTTCCACATGGGATATAACTCCCACAATCCGGTTTTCTTTTCTGAGTGATTTAAGTGTATCAAATACAATGGCAAGCGATTCCTTATCAAGTGAACCAAATCCTTCATCAAGAAAGAAAAAATTCTGATTGGATTCGGTAATTTTCTGAATGCTGTCGGCAAGTGCAAGTGAAAGTGATAAGGCAGCCTGAAATGTCTGCCCGCCGGACAAAGTTTTTACATTTCTCACCTTTCCGCCATTGAGAAAATCACGAACCTGGAAATTATTGTCATCTGTAACTTCCAGACTGAGTTTCTGCCTTGTTAATTTATAGAATCGTTCATTGGCTGCATGACACAATTCCTGCAAATACACGGTGGAAATATAATTTACAAATCCGCTGGCCTTAAACAGCTGTTTCAGTGTTTTAATATCCTCACCCCTGGCAGCCAGGGCCGCCATACGATCTTTCATGTCTGTGTAGGCCAGCAGGTCGGTTTTCATTTTGGTCAGTTCACTTTCCAGTTTTCCTAGATGCTGATTTTTTTCTGTTAAATCTCTGAGTGACCTCATTAATCCGAGTTTACCAGTTGCCTGTGGATTTCTTCATCATAGTGTTTTTCACCGGTTTCCGATTTAAGGGTTGCCAGTTGTCCTGGTGGCAACAGCAAGCGACTGGCGGAAGTCAGTAACCTTCTTTTTATCATTTTCAACATCCTGCACACGTGACAGTATGTTTTTTACTTCAATTACGGAGGAGAACCCTGAGATGCGCTAATTGTTCTTCAATGCGGACTTTCATTATTTCCTGTGATTTCAGTTCACCTGCAAGTGCTTCCCTGTTGGCCTGAAGTCTGCCGGAGATATTATCATGGTTCTTCTGAAGATCAGTTAGCCGGCTGTTGATCAATTGGAAATTGGTTTCAGCCTCTTTGTATTTTTTCAGAAGGTTCTCTCTTGCAAAATTCAGTTCATTTATCAGACCGGTCGAGGAATTCGGCAGTATTGAGTCAATTCGATCTGTTGCTGCAGGGTTGTGGATTCGGTATTACTGGCTGTTAGCTGATGTTTGGCCTCATCAATCAGGCGGAGATTGTTTTCTTTATGCCGGTTATTTTCGTCCAGTTGCTTGTTGAGACTTTCAAACTGGTTTTCACCTTCGATGATTTGTAACCGGATTTTCTCTGCCTGTGAAAATGCCGAACGAAGTTCATTTTCTTCTTTGTATGCATCCCATTTGAACTGACCCTGGTGAAGACTTATTCTTGTATTCTGTTCAATTTGATTTCTGCTGTAGTTTTTCAAGCACATCCTTTTTTGCCTGTATCCGCGATTCGGTTTCCTTTACTTTTTTCTGATTCAGTTCAATGTCGCTGATCAGACTGTCGTAATCCATACTTTGCTGCCTGATTAACAGGAGTGCGTCTTTAACATTTTTCGAATCTAAAGGCAATGGATGAGATAAAGATCCGCAAAGTGGACAGGGTTTTCCTTCCTCCAGGTTCGTAGCATATTCTTCCAGCCGGGCCTGTAATGAAAGATGTTCTATTTCACTGCTGAGGCGATCTTTCAGAAGTATTAATCCCGTTCTTTTTATTTTCGAGCAGTTCCCATGTTTTCAACAAATCATTGCTTTCCGGTATCTCACTGAAGCATTCTTCCTCCCACAGTCGCGAACTCATTTTATAGATCTCTTCGATCTCGTCACGTGATGCATTGATTTCAGCGTCCGTTTCATTTTTCGCCGATTCAAGCTGCCTTTTAATCGCATACCATTCACGAACATCGGAAAGCAGCGACATATCCGGATATTGCAAGCTTCCATTTCCGGAGGTTTTCTTTCAGTTCATCCTGTTTCAACCTGATCTTGGCTATTCCTTCCACCGTTTCGTTTAAGATTTTTTCTGAATGTTGTATCTTTTCGGTTAATTTCCTTGCGGATTCCTTCAGTTCATTGAGCTTTGCGATTTTAAGCAGCTCTTCTGCCTTCCGGTTATAGGTTTCCCTGCCTTCAAAGTCGGTTTTGGCTGCATCAAAACTTCAGTCTGCATACGGAGAGCTCCTGAGCAGTTTTTTTCAGCGTTTTGCTCGTCTTCATCAATACTTTTTCCAAACCGCAGAATTTTTTGCGAAATTTCTTCTGCCGATTCGAAGAGGCTTTTAAAATTCAACTGGCAATACTCATATTCCCGGATAGCCTTTTCCAAGCCCGTTTATAATAGGTTCCTGGCTTTTCAGCTGACTGAGCGCAATTTCTGTTTCCCTGATTCGTCTGACCAGGTCCCTTAATTTCCGCAATTCCAATTCCTGCGCCTGCTGAATGGCCAATTCCTGTTGTTTCGCTTCAATTTCCTTTTTTAAAACAGCCAGGTCTTTTTCCCATTCTTCAATCTGTGTACGGGTTGATTTCACCAAGTTGTTTCAGCTGACCTTCAAGATTTTGAATCTGCTGGTTATTCTTTGATTCAAGGGATACGACCTTAAAGAATAATTCATATTTATCCAGGTTGAACAATTCTTTCATCATTTGGGTGCGTTCCTTGTTTCCCAGTTGGAGAAATTCCTGGAATTTTCCCTGCGGAATAATTATTGTCCGTTTAAAATTTTCGTAGCTCAAGCCAATGACGGATTCCAGTGAACTTACTTCAATGGGTGTCCATTCATTGTTTGCCATTTTATAGGCGGTATGTTCAATCGCTTTAACATCTTCGAATTGCTTTGTATTTCTCCGGCTTTTCACCACGGTAAGATATTCAGTATCCTGTTTCCCGGCCGTGAAGATGAATTCAATCAGCAATTCATTCGATTTCAGATTCATCATGTTATAGTAGCGGTTATCGCCTGAAAGATTCATACGATCGGTCCTGCCATATAACGCATAGGAAATAGCTTCGAGAATAGCCGATTTACCGCTTCCCACCGGCCCGAAAATTCCGAAAATATGAGACCGGGTAAGGCTGGTAAAGTCGATGACCTGTTTTTCCTGGTAAGAATACAGGCCCTGCAAGGTAAGTCGGACGGGTATCATAAGTTACGCTGGTGGATTAATCCTGTTCTGTTTCAGACAATACCTCTTTCAATAGTTTCAGCAGGTTTTTATTGGGTTCCTGGCCGCGGGCATGTTTAAAATACTCGATGAAAAGTTCCTCAATGGGTTTGGTCAGGTCGATCTGGTCATTGGAACCGTTTTGCCATTCGTTCCTGTTTTTAACATCAGGAATGAGCATTACAATGCCTTCATGAGCGGAATACAATCTTTTTCGTTCTGCGGCAGTAAGGTAGGTTTCTGTTGCCATGGTCAGTTCAACCAGGCATTTCGGGTTTTCTGTCAGCCAGTCTACGGCTTCCTCAACGCTTTCAGCACGTTTCCGGAACAGGGGAAGCCCCTTTGACAGCTGAAACTCCTGCACAACCGGCTGCTTCCCTGGCAGAATTTCCGCAACTACCACGTATTTTTTCTGATCTGCTTCACTAAAACTATAGGAAAGGGGACTGCCTGAATAGATTATAATGCCCGGAGAAGATCCTGTTTTTTGTTTTCTGTGCAAATGTCCAAGGGCGGTATATTGAATCTGATGCGGAATATTTTCTGTATAAATTGCCTGTGCACCGCCCACATGCAATATCGGCTTTTCATCTTCCGGTTCATCGGGTACCGGGTCACCTTTTTTCATTACCAGGAGATGCGTAAGCAAGATATTTACCCCATTCTCGTCACAATGCGAACCGGCAATCTGATTCCACCTGTCTTCAAGCAATTTTCGCAATTCTTCTTCTGAATCCCCGTAACCAAGATATGTTTTGAGCCGGAATTCATTTGCATATGGAGTCAGGAGTATTCGCAGGGGTTCCTTTATCCCGGGCAAGGAAAGGCTTATAAAGCCTTCTTCACTTTTGGTATATACTTAGTCCTGATTCAAGCGTAAATGTCGAAACCAGGGAATTCGGATAACCGGCAAAAATGATTCCGCATTCACGCGCCAGAGGGTCAGGAGCTTCAATACGTTCCGGGGAATCATGGTTACCTGCAATAGCGATCACAGCCCTGGTTCCGTTGGCCGAAAGACGCTTCAGTATCCTGTAAAACAGTTCTACAGATTCGGTTGGCGGATTATAGGTATCAAAAAGATCACCGGCAATAAGAATGGCATTTACCTTTTCCCTTTCAGCGATTTCACAGATTTCCTCCAGGACTTCCTGTTGTTCCGCATGACGTGAAAAATTGTTCAGATATTTACCCAGGTGCCAGTCGGAGGTATGGAGAAGTTTCATCCTTTACATGTTCATGAAACCTCAAATTTAGGAAATGTTGACCCAAATCAGTCATTTACCTGATGCAGAATTTTTTTTAAGTATTAATTATAGAGGTAGCGCTGGAATAGACTATGCTTTGGCTTTCCTGTTTCTGCTCAATGAGCTCGTTGATCTCATCATCCGTGAGTTCATCAATTGAGCGACTGTCATTTATTCCCTGTATTTTTGGCGTGGGAATGATTGTATCCGCCTCATATTCCTTTAACAGTTCCAGCAGTCTTGATTCGTATTTTACATGCGAAAGCAACTGAACCTTGTATTTTTCGATCTCTGTACCAAGGGATTTATTTTCCTTCCTCAGCAGTTCAATCATCTTTTTTAAATCCTCAATTTCCTGCTTCATCTTTCCTCGTTTATTGCTTAGACACATTTATACGCTATTTTTTGCTACAGGATTCAGTTTTTCTGATTTTTTTATTCTGAAGGAATCTCGTCAATAGACAAGATTATACAGGTATCCGAATAGAACCGAACCCACCAGCCCAAAAGTAAGAAACATAAAAAACACCTTCGGTTTTACAATACCCCAGACTGCCATCATAGCAGGCAAGGTTGTCACCGGTCCGGCAATAAGAAAGGCAAGTACAGCTCCATGGTTCATGCCCAGTGTGATCAATCCGCTGACAAGTGGCAATGCGGTGAGATTGGTTGTATAAAAAGGTATGCCAATCAGGGCAGCGATTAAAACTGAGAATGGACTGTCACCGCCTATCCATCCGGAAATCAGGTTTTCCGGGACATAAAACTTAATCAGGGCGTTGATCAGAAATGCAAGGGCCATAAACTTTGCAACAATTGAAAATGACTTCCAGGATTCCTTCAGGATCCGTTCTGCTAGAGCCGGATCTTTGGCGGGCACCTGACCTGCACACTGACAGCTGTTGCCAGGCTGGATTACGGGGACTATTTCCGGTGCCGGAACACAGCAATTAACCTTAACATTTCCTCCACGTTTTGGAAGGATGGCTGATAACTGAACCGTTTTTAATTTTTGAAAAAATATACCGGTACGAAACTTTCCAGTTATTAGCCGCTCCGTTTGTACGAAGGACGCTTTCTCCGAAATACCCGTTTTTTTGTGCTATGTGTGTGATTATTCCTCCTGCAATGCTGATCACAAAAGTGGCCGCCAATCTCCATATGGATAGTTTCCATCCGATTGTAGCAACACTAAGCATGAATATTTCCGGATCCATGGAGGGTGATGCGATCCAGAAAGCCATGACAGGCCCCAGGGGCACACCGCCGATAAGCAATGAGGTGATAACAGGAATTACTCCGCAAGAGCAAAAAGGACTAAAGGCCCCCACGATGGTTGCCAGGAATATGGAAACCATAGGCTTTTTGCTTAGGGCCGTGTTAATGTACTTTGACGCACCTGACAAATTGATCACAACGGCCAGGGGAATTGTAACAAGAAGATAAGGCCAGATGTGAATGAACGATTTGATAATAAACTCCGCAATTTTTAGTATCTGATCCATGGTTGTAATTTTTTAAAAGTGAAACAAATTCAATTTTCACCATAGACGCGATACATGAAAAAAGGACGCAAAAAAAACGAAGATTTCCCAAAATTTTGAATTTTATCGGGATGTCAGACCTTGCCCGGATTGCAGCAACAGCAATTTTTAGAAATGCTTAAAACGGTTCCGTATTTGTCAAATTCATAGTGACAGCATTTGAGAAGCATGTCCCTTAATAATTTCCTTGATCTCTGAACCCTGGATTTAGCCGATGAATAAGGAATCCTTATCCGCTCAGCATATTCTTTCTGGCTGAGACCTTCCAATTCTGTGAGGCAAAGCGCTTCACAATACTCCGGCGGAAGATCATCCATCATCCCGATCATATCCTTCATGGCCTCGTCCATTACTGTGTTGTCGGTTTCCTGTTCGTCCTGTTCAGCCAAAACCAGTGGATCCCGGATTACGGATTTATTTCGCCTGTAATAATCCATGATCCTGTTCCGGGTAATCTGGTAAAGCCATGGTTTGATCCTTGATTCATCCTTTAATGTATCAATCTTCAGATGGATCTTTATGAAAACATCCTGCAGGATATCTTCAGTCATAGCCTTATCCGGAACTTTGCTATATATAAATGATCTGAGTTTGGATTCAAATTCCTTCCACAGATACTCAACCTTGTCAATAACCATGTTATGAAGTACGTTTATTAAAGTGCACGGTTAAACAGAAGGTGTTTGACTGCCAGCGAAATACTTCCAAACAAAAGAAATAAATCGAGGGCAACGCCTAACTTAAAAACACCAAACAATCCATAAAAGAGACCATATACAATAAACGACCATGTTAATACCGGTGAACCCAAAGGATTGAAAAGCAAAATGATTCCGATCAGGATCGACAGGGTGGGACAGGGAATCAATCCTACTGGCGATGCATACAGGTATTCGAAAAGGGAATTGACTTTGATAAAATGTGGATAGACAAATCCAAAAGCGATCATTATAGATCCGATTACAATAAAATGCCATGTTGAGAAGCTTACCCGTATGCCTGTGGCACTAAAAGAAAGAGCAAAAATCAGAATTGCCAGTAGTGTAAACAAAACGCCATTAAAAGGATTACTGTAGGACCAGGCGAGGACAGCCACCGAAATTACAGGCAAACACAAGAGAAAGCTCATAAGCTTATTCGAAGGGTGCCATTTAACAAAAAGGCATATAATGAAAAAATAAAACGCAATATGCCAGAGGATGGCAATGACAGATTGATTATCTACAATGGTTTGAAGACCATTCAGTATTTCCCCGGTATCTGGCATGGCGTTATGGTTTTGAGATTATTGGTTCGTCACCATAAAATTAAGAATATATCTGAAAAATTGATAAACATTGATTTCAATTATATACTTGCAATCGTAGAGACAAGGCATTGCCTTGTCTCTACATTGTTCCTCCCATTACCGATTACCGATTACCGATTACTGATTACTGATTACCGATTACTGATTACCGATTACTGATTACCGATTACTGATTACCGATTACAACCCTATCCCCGGAGAACTCCAATACTTCGCTCTAAAACGTAAGGCAACATTTACAAGGAGAATGAGGACAGGTACCTCAACCAAAGGTCCGATTACTGTTGCAAAGGCAACCTGGGAGTTTATTCCGAATACAGCTACTGCAACTGCAATTGCCAGTTCAAAATCATTGCTTCCTGCAGTAAATGCCAGCGTGGTTGTTTTCTCATAGCTTTCACCCATCCAGCGTGAGACAAAAAAGGTACTGAAGAACATAAGAGCGAAATAGATTGTATATGGAATAGCAACCCGAATTACATCCAGTGGCAGATCAATAATCTTTTCCCCTTTGAGTGAGAACATCACAAATATTGTGAAAAGCAGGGCAACAGGTGTCAACCAGGATACCTTTGGAATATACTTTTTGAAATACCAGTCATTGCCCTTCCATCTGCGAAGGATCAGGCTTGAAACAAGTCCTGCAGCAAACGGAATTCCCAGATAGATCAGAACTGTCACTGCAATTTCTGCAATTGAAACCTGGATAACAGATCCTTTCAACCCAAATAACGGGGGGAGGAATGTAATAAATACATAGGCATACACCGAATATAGAAAAACCTGGAAAAGGGCGTTGAAGGCAACCAGGCCGGCAGCCAGTTCTGTATCTCCCTTTGCGAGGTCATTCCATACAAGTACCATGGCAATGCAACGGGCCAGACCAACCAGTATAACACCCGTCATGAGCCCGGGATGATTATGCAGGAAGAGAATGGCAAGAAAAAACATGACAAGTGGTCCGATGATCCAGTTTTGTGTTAGCGACAAACCCAGCATTTTTGGATTATTGAAAACCAGGGGCAGTTTTTCGTATTTTACCTTGGCCAGGGGAGGATACATCATCAGTATCAGACCAATAGCGATTGGAATATTGGTTGTACCTGAACTGAATGAATTCCAGAAAGAGGTTATGCCCGGCCAGAAATAGCCGGTCACTACCCCGGCAAACATTACGGCAAAAATCCAAACCGTCAGATAACGGTCAAAAAATGACAGACGCTTTGTTGTGGAATCCATGATGAAAATTAGAATTTGGTTGCAGTTACTGTTACACTGAAAATGCCTTGTTTACTGGCTCTGTATTCTTTTAATGCTGATTCATCGAGGTAATTTACCAGGATCTCATCCGGAAGTGTAATCTGTTTTTCCTTTCGTACCTGGATATCAGTGAAACCGGCCTGACGGATAGTTTCAAGGTATTCTTCCTTTTGCTGCGCACCGGCAACACATCCGGCATACATTACAGCCTCATTTCGCAAGGCTTCAGGTAGTTGTCCCGACAGGACCACATCCGAAATACAAAAATGCCCGCCTGTTTTTAAGAACTCTGAATATCTGGGTAAATGCTTTCTGTTTGTCCGGGACAAGATTCAGCACGCAATTACTGATTACCACGTCAAATGTATCAGAAGGCAAAGGCATTTCCTCGATATCTCCTTTTACAAATTCAATGTTTGAATAATTCAATTTGGCAGCATTTGCCCTTGCTTTTTCCAGCATGGCATCGGTAAAGTCAAGTCCGGTTACCTTGCCCTTGTCACCCACAAGTGCCCTGGCTACAAAGCAATCATTTCCTGCACCTGAACCCAGGTCGAGAACTGAATCTCCGGGTTTTATTCCGGCAAATTCCGTCGGCATACCGCAGCCCAGGCCCAGGTCAGCATCCGGGTTATAACCCTGCAGGGTGCTGTAATCATCACTGAAAATTGTATAGCTTGTATCACCGCAGCCACAGCCACTGCCGCAGCAGGATGACTGATTCTGAGATTTGTCCTGGTGTGGCTATTTCGGCATATTTTTCTTTAACAACCATTTTTAAATCTTCTGCTTTCATAATTGTGGTTTTATTTGGTCAATATACAATTCATAAAATGCATTTTTTATTTCATCCCTTACCCGCCGGAATTCACTGAGTATAAAATCCTCGGTGCCTTTCGCATGGGAAGGATCTTCGAATCCGATATGGAGCCTGTTTTTTACCTTTCCTGAAAAAACAGGGCAGGTTTCATTGGCATGATCACAAACAGTGATCACATAATCCCATTCCTCAGTTTTATACTGATCAACGCTCTCCGGCTTATGGCTGCTGATGTCAATGCCGGATTCACGCATTACCTGTATGGCTGTTGGATTTACCCTGGCGGCAGGTTCTGTTCCGGCAGAACGAACTATCAGGTTATTGTCAAAGGATTGCAGGAAACCATGCGCCATCTGGCTTCGGCAGCTGTTACCCGTACAAAGGATCAGTATCTTCATCTTAACATGATTTACAGCAGATTTCCGCATCCTTTATCGGGTTGAAGAAATTACCGAATAGTTGAAGCAGCCGGTTGATCTCTGCTACCGCAGAGGCAGTAATTGATCTTCAGGCCGTCAATTTCCCCATGGATAAGTCCGAGTTCCTTCAAGATCCTTCAGATGCTGTGACACCGTACTCCGGCTTAAGAGGAAGCTGATCCGAAATATCGCCGGAGATGCATGTTTTTGTCTCGGCAAGGTATTGAAGAATGGCCAGGCGGGCAGGATGGGAAAGCACCTTGGTAAACCGGGCCAGCTCCTGGAGTTCCGGTGTGAATACTTCTGTTTTGATCATAATGATTCTATTGTATGTCGTAAAAATTACAACGCGTGTTTAATGACGTAAAAATACGACATAGTTTTTAAATTTGCAACATTAAATATTTAACCGCAAATTCGCAGAGGTTTACGCAAATTTCGCTGAGATTTTTGTCGCAGATATTGAAGACTTCGCAGATCCTTATGCGCAAAAACGTCGCGACCTTTGCGTTAAAAAAGGTTTAAGGCATCAATCCTAAAAAATAGTCCGCTTGCTGTATTCCCTGTATCCTGAAAATCGACTAATCAGTTCCATTTCTTCCAGGTGCCTCCAGAACAATACATTTGCTGTTAACACAAGGCCGATTGCCAGTGGAAAAATAAGCCTCCATAAAATAATGGCATTCCAATTAACCAGAGAATAAAAGCAAGATACATCGGGTGCCTTATCCGGGAATATATTCCGTGAGTTATCAGGTCACCCGCATAGGTTTCAAGAGATTTAATCGTTGACAGGGCTGTCAGGAAGACTAAGACTCCCAGTATTACCATCCCCAGACCAAGATAGTTTATCCATGCCGGCAACTCAATCCGGTAATGCATCCATGCTGCAGAGAAGGAACCAGGAAATCCAAAGCACGATCATATTGGTAAAAACTATGATAAACGAGTGCTTGTCCGGTATCAGGAGTTTCCTGTGTTTTAAGATTTCATATACTGTTCTTACAATATGAGCTGAAAATACAAAGCGCCGTGAGCAAAAAGAAAAGATCTTCTATTCATGACGTATTGAATTTAAACAGTTTTCCATTTGGTGAAAGGAATCAGCATCGGGACTTCTTTTTGGTACCGGATATATGCATCCCCGAATTCTGCGATAAGTTTTCGCTCTTCCAGCATGGTACCAATCACAACATATACTGTAAGAACGGAATTTACTAATAAATCCGCTGCTGTAAAGGAATGGCACCATAATATAATTATTACGGCAAAATACATCGGATGCCTCACTATGCCCAGCAGTCCATTCTTTTTCAATTCTGTAACTTGCGAGTTCTTTTTCCGTTTTGTTGAAATTCAGGGCCTGCCGGATCCCAAAAAAATGCAATACATCATAATCAATAAGGAAAGCCTTAACAAACACCAGCAAACCGAAAACGAAAAATATATACCGAATAATGTTAAAAGCTTTTGAATAAGTGATAATTACCTCATGATCCAATCCGCTCGTAAAGCTGATCAGGGGAAATATAAGCAGGGTGGAAACAAGCACATAAAACAGCCGGTAAAAAGCATAATATTTTCCTAAGCAGGCGCTTCATCATATTTGTAAACCATATGCTGATCATGAAGCTGTGCAGGAAGCAATATACAGCCCATAGCCCGGTAATTATCAGGTATTTCATAAAATACTCCCTAATTTACAAAATAGTTCTGATTTTGGATGTTTTCCGGAAAAGCTTAAAAAATATTTTCCATTATTTTAAACAAGAATGAACTTAGCTCCCTATCAAGTGTTTATTTAACACGTTCCATTATTCTATACTTAACATCCTAATTAACAGGTAAACAATTGAAGGGGAAATGTTAAAATAACTGATTTACCCCTTCCGGATAATTTAATTTAATGTTTATAAATAGGATATTAGTATCTTTAAATATTATATTTATTTCAAGATTTGCTTTTTCTCAGATTATTTTCACTTTTCAATTTCTCATTCTTTTTTCACCAGGTAAATTTTCAGCATGCCTTGTAGTTTTTTTGAGTAGTGGTATTAACCCTAAATTAAAAACAAATGGCCTATTCACCCGAATTAAAGAATGCCATGGAAATTTCCTCTTCCATAGCCCGAGAATACAGCCATGCCACCTGGGGACCTTCTCATTTGCTGAAAGCACTTCTTCATAATGATATTGGTCTTGCGACTCTTCTGACATCGCACCAAAAGGATATTCACTATTTAAGGGAGTGGGCGGATGTAAGATTGGAGAATTATCCCCGTGCATCAAGAAAGGCTGAGTCGCCCGAACCGGATAAGGACGTCAGCAAAATATTTGACGTGGCCGATCTGGTGCGGATTCAGACCGGTAAGGATTTTACCGATCCGTTATGTGCCCTGATCGCCTTGTTAAAACCCGGCTTGGTTTTCACCTCCGAACAGCTGAAGTCGCTGCCTGTTACACAGCAGGAAGCGTTGCTTTTCGAACCCGCAGGGGAGGGCACCTCCGGACGAAAAACCGGTAAATGAACCAGGCCAGGCCATCTTCTGAATCCTCTGTCCTTGCCAAATACTGTATTAACAGAACAGAAACTGCCTCGCTTGCAAAAACGGATCCCATTATCGGAAGGGAAAAGGAAATGAGAATGATTATCGAGGTTTTTGGAAGAAGGACCAAACCCAACGTAATTCTCGTGGGAGAACCCGGGGTAGGCAAGACTGCACTCTCTCTGGGTCTGGCCCGGAAAATCCAGAATGATTCGGTTCCCGCCTATTTAAAAGGCAGTTCGGTGTTTGAGCTGAATACAGGCGCCCTGGTAGCCGGTGCATCCTATAAGGGTGAAATAGAAGACAGGGTGAACAAGGTGATCGGTGAAATCAAAAAATTTAATAAGGCCATTCTCTTTATCGACGAAATTCACATGCTGCTCGATAATAAAAGTTCCCTGCAGGGCATTGCCAATCTGCTGAAACCTGAACTGGCCCGCGGTGAAATAACGGTGATGGGAGCTACAACACAGGAGGAATACCAGAAATATATAGAACAGGATGAGGCTTTCAGTCGCAGATTTGAAGTCATCGTAGTTGAAGAACCTGATGTAAACACGGCCATCAGGATGTTGCAGTCTGTGATGCCCCTGTATGAAAAGCACCACGGTATTGCCCTGAATAAGGATGCAATTCAGGAAGCAGTTTATATGTCGAAAAGATATATTAAAGAACGAAGGCTTCCGGATGCCGCCATTGACCTGCTTGACCGCACAATGGCTTCGGTTAAGACTATGGAAACTACGGTTCAGAAAGGATCTCGATATACTGCAGGGATATCTCGATCCGATAAAAGATCTGAAAAGTGAAAAGGAGCAGCAGGATGAATACAAATGGCTCTATCAGCAATGCAGGAATACAATCAATCCCATGTTGTTCAGCCAGATCAATGAGGGCGATTCAAAGATTGAGGAAATGGAATCGGCTGAGCAAATGAAGAATTTTATAGAAGATGCATTTAACGTTATTGCGATCGGCCAGCACTCAAAAAAAGGAATCTATCGACAAGCATGATATTGCCTCGGTAATGGCCTCAAAAACCGGTATTCCCCTGGGAAAGATCAAACGAAATGAACGCGACAAGCTCATCGGGATGGAGGATATGTTGAAAAGACGTGTTAGTTGGCCAGGATTATGCCGTCCATGCGCTTTCGGAATCCATTCTGGAATCCAGGTCGGGATTGATCAAAGGCGGACAGCCCATCGGTTCATTCTTCATGCTGGGACCTACAGGAACCGGAAAAACTGAGCTTGCCAAAGCCCTTGCCGATTTCCTGTTCAATGATGAATCGTACTTAATCCGGTTCGATATGTCGGAATTTAAGGAAGAACATTCTGCAGCCCTGCTGTATGGTGCTCCTCCCGGCTACGTCGGATACGAAGAAGGAGGTCTGCTTGTGAATAAGATCCGGCAGAAGCCATATTCCGTTGTATTGTTTGATGAAATTGAAAAAGCGCATCCTTCGGTCTTTGATCTGTTCCTTCAAATCATGGACGAAGGGAAAATTCATGACCGGCTGGGAAAGGAAGGTGATTTCTCGAATGCTGTTGTGTTGTTTACCTCAAATATCGGAAGTGATTTTGTTTCCCGGAAATTCGAAAACAAGGAAATACCCACCACCAATGAACTGATGGAGATCATGACCCAGTATTTCAGACCGGAATACCTGGCCAGGCTCACTGAAATTGTTCCCTTTGCGCCCATTTCCGAAGAAAACCTGGTTAAGATATTTGACATCCATTTAAAGGAACTTATCCAGCTTTTATCGAAACAGGGCATTACCCTTGAAATTTCTCCTGAAGCCAAAAAACAGATCGCATTTGAAGGATTCACTCCAAAATATGGCGTCAGACCCCTAAAGGGAGTCATCCGGAATAAATTGAGAAGACCTATTTCACGGATGATTATTCTGGAAGAAATTAAAAAAGGCTCTCACATCCTTATTGGATTGGATGCCGAAGGAAATATTAAATGGAATACCAGTCATGAGGAAGTCCTGACTCAACCGATATAATTGAAAGCGATAAACAACTGATTGACAAACTGGAATATAACAAGAACAAGATTCAACAAACAACTATCAACTAACAACTAAAATCATGTCCCAGCCCGCAGCCCGATTAGGCGATATGCACATCTGCCCGATGGTAACCCCCGGGTTACCTCCCATACCCCATGTGGGAGGACCCATTGCAGGTCCGGGTGTTCCCACTGTTTTAATTGGTAACCAGCCGGCTTCGGTGGTAGGTGATATGTGTGTTTGTGTGGGACCACCCGATTCCATCGTCATGGGATCCACTTCGGTGCTGATTGGCGGAAAACCTGCTGCTAGAATGGGTGATACAACGGCTCATGGCGGAAGCATTACACTTGGTTTCCCAACCGTTTTGATCGGATAGCATAGACTATCCGAGCTTTATATCTGATTCATTATGATGCAAACAGAGTAATAACTAATATAATAATAACATGATACTTATGGAATTGGCGGTGAAGAACGAAAGGCCAACAATGCGGCAGAGGCAATTTCCGATATTCCTCTCAACCGAACGCTTTTCGTCGAAAAGTTAACCTATGATCCGGCATACAAACCGGAAGTAGTGCATGATTTGAAAAACATTGATGAGGTTTTTCAGCATTATCAGCCCGAAGTGGAAATGGAGTTTGAAACGGAGGAAGGTTCCACTGTGAATGAAGTCCTTCGGTTTCAAAGTCTTTCACATTTCGGAAAACAGGGCATTATCGCACAGAGCCCTTTTCTGCAGAATCTGAATGCTGAAGTGAACGACCTTCAGAAAATCATCAAGCAGCTTAAATCGAATAAGATCTTAAAGACTGTACTCGAAAATCCGGATGCAAGGAGAATTATTTAGCCTGCCCTGAAAGCACTTGTACAGGAACTTGAAGATGCTGAAGCCTCACTCTAATATTTACTAAAATGGAAAAAGAACAATTAGAAAAAACAGTGGAACAAGCAGAAGCCAAAGTGGCTTTGCAAAGTTCCGAAATTCTGGAAGTCAGTACCCAAAAGCTTAGCAAATATGGTGGATTCAGCATACTTGAAACTACCATTGACGGAGTTCAGAATTTAAATCCTGAAAAAAAGGCCCGTAAAAAGATCTTTCTCACCGAATCAGGAAAGGATCTTGAAAGAAAACAACTGAAAAAGAGGCTGAATCTGCTGATTGATCTTTTAACCAATTCTGCCGCAGTATCCGATATGGTCCAGGTTTGCGAATCGAAGGTGGAAATTGTGCAGGGCTTGTTAAAAAACAATGTCAGAAAATCACTGGCTGCGACCCGCGATCTTGAAAGAGCTTATCGTTCGGTGAATCTTTTCCTGAAGAATACGGAATCGGATAAGATAAAAAATGTTTCCTTCCTGAATGCAGATCCCGAACAACTTAAGGATCTGGATAATACCACATTTATTGATGCTGTTTCGCAGGAACTGGATAAAAATTATGACAGGCTCGATCTGCGTGATAATTATTCTCTGATGGTGGTTCCGGGATACCTGGGTTCAAAAAAAGTAGTTGATAAATGGGCCAAGATTGCTTATAAGAACAAGGTTATGCTTGTTAACCGATTTTGAACATCTCGATGCGCCTGATGATGTGATGGAATTGTTTGAATCGGCAAATCTTAACCGGGGGCGATGAGCATTTGTCAAATGTGATCATGACCTGTAACTGGCTTGTTGGCCGAGGAAAAGCTGCAGATGTGGGTGAGGAAGAGGATCTGTATGTTCCGCCTTCTTCCGCACTGGCCGGAAAAATATACAAAACCCTGATGTCGCAGGTCACTGCAGGTAAGAAACACGGTGGAATGAACGAGGTGGATGGTGTCCGTTTCCCGCTTAAAGAAAAGTGAAATTGCCATGCTGGAAAAATCCGGACTGGTGCCCATGGTTTTTGAATACGGATCTGTAATGGCTTTTTCAGCAAAAACCCTGTTCAACGGGGATAACCTGGGTCTGCAAACCTATTCGGTGGTCCGTGTATTTGATTATGTCACCAAGGTACTTATTGATTTTCTTAACCGAAGGGCATTTGAGAATTTCACTGTAAACACGAAAATGGATATTCAGAAACAGATCATGAAATTCCTGAGTGGTATTACCGGTCCCAATAACCTGATCGAAAAATTCAAACTGATCCGGTTTGAAAGAGACCCTGTGCAGAAAGACAGAATTTACCTGGATATTCATATGACCCCTTATTTCCCTGCAAAAAACTTCCTGATCAAACTGGATGGCACCAAGGGAGATGATCCGGATTCAGCAGATTGGAAATCTGAGTATGGTCAGGAATAATGGTTGCCAAAGCGGAACTTGTACTGGAAGGAAATACCTATCTCCTGAATTCGGTTTCGATTGAGATTGAACAGGTTGCCGATCAGTTCGGGAGACCTTCCACTGCCGCAAAAGGGGGAAAGATTGAGATTGAACTGTTTTCAGTTGAAGATGATGTGATTTTCGACTGGATGGTTCACACAAAGAAAACCCTGAACGGCAGCATTAATTTATATGAGGCTGACTTCGAGACAAAGCTCAAGGAGATAAAGTTTGAAGATGCCTATTGTATAGAATTTAGCGAGAGGTTTGATGAAGCAGGGGACGACAACCTTGTAACAAGATTTAAAATTTCGGCTGAAAAATTATCAATCGGAAATATCGATCTGGATAACCAATGGCTCAAATGAAAGGAACTGGCAAATATTTCGGTTTATACTGATCTGAATAATGGCATATACAGCAGAACTTAAAATTGAAGGTAAAACTTTTCCCGTTATACATTGCGAATACAGCCTGTGGCAAAAAGCGGATCTGTTCGGAAAACCGGTTCCAAAAGTATTTGCCAGACCGATAAGGCTTGAGATCTATGGCACCGATGATGAGACCAATATTTCATGGGCTGTAAACAATAAAAAGAAGCTGAACGGTTCCATTGCCTATTAAAAAGCGACCAATCCGTTTTTAAGGAAATAAAATTTGAAGATGGATTTTGCATTAAATACAGGGAAGTTGGTAATGCTTTCAAAGGATAATGCTTCAGGTGCGCCCTACAGTCATTATCTCGAGATTTCGGCAAAATCGATCAGTATCGGGGATATAAAGCATGATAATCACTGGTAGAAGAAAAGTTCTGCAGTTATGCAGTTTTGCAGTTCTGCAGTTTGCGCGAAGCACATCAGGTATAGTAGAACAGAATTATGAATTATTGCGCGGAGCGCATACGGTATTATAGAAAAGTGACGAGGGACGAAGGACGAGTCTTATGCGCTATGCGCAAATCGTAAATCGTAAATCGTAAATCGTAAATCAAAATGGCAAAACAGGTAACTGTAGATATTGAACTGGAGGGAGGCACTAAACTCTCACATTGCATAAGTCTTGTCATCCGGCAGGAGTTTGGCAATCCGCATTCTTTTGAGGTCATAGTGCCTTTTGAGGTTCTTGAAGAAAGCAGTGAAAGCTTCTTCAACAAATCTCATGAGACCGTCATGGGCAAGATCATCCAGTTTTCAATAAAGCCGTCTGCATCAGAGGAATCACAGAGTTTTGATTTTAAGGGAATTGTCACTTCCATTGAATTAAGGAATAACAATACGTTTAATCCATGCTTTTCCCTAAAGGGTACCAGTGCTGATGGATTGCTGAAGGACGGAATACAAAGGAGAACCTTTGTGAAACAAACGCTCAAGCAGATTTATGATAAGGTGCTCGATAGTTATCCCCAGAATCTTTTGAAGAGGAAAATCCGGATTGATGATAACCCGACTCTTGAATATGTGGTGCAATATGACGAAAGCAATTATGATTTCTTAAAGCGTCTTTCACAGGAACATGGGAATTGGTTTTACTATAATGGATTGGAATTGATTGCCGGATCGAATGAGGATGATTCAACTGACTTTCAGATTGACGGTATTCAGAATTATAATATGTCCATTTCAATTCTTCCGTCCCGTTTGGGTGTTTATAATTACAACTATCAGAAAGATGAGGAAACCTCAGGTATTTCTAAAGATCAAAAACTAAACGGACTTAATAAATTGACCGGCTTTGCCCTGGATACGTCGGAAAACCTGTTCTCCCAGGAACATCAAATCGTTAGTGTAAGTGCCATTGAAAACGGATCAGAAATCAATGATCTGGTAAAAATGGCCAAAACAATGCAGGTAGCTGACTATGTCCATTTCAACGGAAACGGAGAGAACTGCGATTTGCAGCTGGGGAAAATCATTTCTGCAAAGGGAATCATGTATAATGATGATGGCAGCAGTTCACAGGAAAGCATTGGAAAATACAGGATAACAGAAATTGTGCACACGGTGGATGAGAACGGATGTTATTCAAATGATTTTGTTGCCATTCCCGATTCACTGCCGCTTCCCCCGGTTTCACCCGATTTGGTTAAACCGGTTGGCCATATCGAGATTGCAGAGGTGGTAGATAATGACGATCCCGATAAACTGGGCCGGGTTAAGATAAAATTCTTCTGGCAAAAAAGTGATGCTGAAACAGTGTGGGTGAGGGTGTCCACACTCTATTCCGGTGAAGGAAAAGGGATATTATTCACACCCGAAACCGGGGCGCAGGTGATAATTGGATATGAGCACAACGATCCCTCACAGCCAGTGATTTTAGGCAGTCTTTATCCAAAATCAAATGGTGAATCCTATACCTCCGATGACAACAAGCTGAAGGTGATCCAAACCAGGGGAGGTAACCATATCACTTTTGATGATACGGACAATGATCAGCGCATCACTGTTTCAAATGAAAATAACACAGGTACGTCCTTAAGCCTGAGCTTTAAAAATGACGGGACTATCGAAATTAAAACGAACGGTTCACTGTCACTCGAAGGAAAAGATATCAGCATCAAATCGCAAACGCTAAAAATATCGGCGGATCAGACAATTGAAATGGAAGCTCAGCAGGGTACTAAAATAAAAAGTACCCAGTTTAAAGTGGATGCGAATGCTTCACTCGAAATGTCCACGCAGGGCTCGCTAAAAATGGAAGGAACCTCAGTGGATGTGGAAGGACAGGCAATGATTAATATGAAAGCCGGACTGATCAAACTGAATTAACAGAACAGCAACAGAAATATTGATAACTGAATTATAAACCTTTAAAAATCAAAACTATGCCAAGCAATTTTAATCAGGTAGCGATTTTAGCCATTAATGACAATTCCGATGACATCGGAATAGTTTCTAATTATGCCATTGCCTTTAACCAGGGAGCTGGTACGGTTTCTGCGCATATTACCTGCAGTATAGGTTATGACGACAAGAGCCCTCTTTTTGACTTTTTTATCCAGAATCAACCGGCTACATTGAAACTTACGATAGATAACACCATCAATTCTGCGGGGCCAACCACGAGGACCATCGAATTTCAGAATGCTATCTGCAGGGATTACCTGGAAACATATGATATGAATTCTCAGAGTTCAGAAGGTCTGAATGATTTGCTGGTTGTCATTAATATTCAGGCTGATGGAGCCACCATGGGTGAAACGAGTTTCCCGGGATAATTCTATTGATCTACTCTTTGACAGGAAATAATGTCATTATTGATTATACCATTTTCCTGGAAGGTCAGATCCGGATCAATGAATTTGTTCCTTTTCCACCAGGATGTTTTAATATAGAATATCCAGGGGTAAGGTTGCTGGTTGCTGTTGGTGATTTCGATGATGTTTTGCGGATGACTTTCGTTATAGTCGCTGATAAAAATGTAAAAAAGTTCACCAAAAGGCATATTGCTCGGCGCCTTTGCCTTAAAGTTGGTAAGCGAGGTTTCGCCGGTACTTTTTAGAAACTCAAATTGAATGATTAAAACCCTTGTCAGATCAAGCAAATCGAGATTGGGCATCGAATGATCCAGAGGATAATACCATTTTTTAAAGATCTTATCAGGGATGCTTAAAAACAATTCAAGGGTATAGAAGAATAAAAAAGGAAGGGGAAACATTACCAGTCCCATTGTAAACAGGGCCTGGGAGGTTTTATTGAAAACGAAATAATTCAAAATCAAGACGGCAATGCAACCCAGGAAAGTCAGCAAAATAGTAAAAAGCAGGTCAACCTGAGGTTTCAGATTCCTGAAAATTGCCTTAAGAGTGAAAATGTGAATTATTCCGGTAAGCAGGTAAGCAAGCAGAATGAATAGAAAACGTGTTTGAACGGATAGGGAAGAGATCAGTCCGATACAATTAATCAATCCGAAGAATACCAGGGAAATAATAATATAATAGATAAAAATTTTATAAGGCGATTTCTTAATGTCCGGTGTAGCCATACAGTAAATATAATAGACCAATTTAAAGATTTATTCTTAATTAAAAAAACGGAAATCAAATGAGCGCATCAGCAAAAGCAAACGACTGGGAATGTGTTGGAGTAGCCACAGTTGGAGGCGCTGCAGGAGCAGGCGCAGCCCTTACTATGTTTCAATTCCGGAGCAAGGCGGCCGATTTTATGGGAGAATACCTTTTTGTCGGGGGTGGTTTTGGGATCGGTGGAAGTCTGAATGGTGCGGTAGCACCCAGTCCCTCCGATTTCTATAACGGGGGCAGAAATATAAATTACTGGTCAAAGATAACAAGCAAGGCCTTTTCTGCCGATGACCTTAGTAATGCCCATGGAGTTATGAGCTCTGCAGGAGTTAGTGCGGCATACGGTTATTCCCTGGTTTACATCGGAGCAGGATTTTTCGACGTCCTGTTCAAAAATCAGTATATCGGTGGATGGGGTATTGGTGTGGGAATGTCTGCTTCAGCTCTGAGAGGTGTTTGGGTCAGGTTATCAACGAAAAACTTTTAAAAATTGAACAATATTATTCGAAACCATTAATTATTTATCTATGAAAAAGTTATATATCATGGCATTTATATGCCTTCCCTCCATGTATTTAAGTGCTCAAAAAGGTGACTCAAAAGTTTACCTGAAGGTTTTTGGCAATTATGCCTTTCCAACCTCTGCTTCATACAGAAGTACAAGTTACACCTCCAGCTCTGTTAATAATGACTATACATTCACTACGGTCAAAGACGGTCTGGGAATGGGTTTAAGAGCAGGAGTCGGCGTAGGCTTTGTGCTGAATGATTTTATTAATCTTGGACTTGATGTGGAAAATTATTTTGGTCCGACTATAAAATCGAGTAATCTGTATTATTATGATAACCAGGCAGGAACGGTAACGATTAGCAATACGGGTGTGGACTACCAGGCCAAAATTGCTATGGTCAGCCCGAACATTACTTTTAAAGCCTTGTCACAGCCCAATTTCTTCATTTATAACCGCCTGGCTATTAAGGTGGGTGTAATGACAAAGGTGACGGAAAAAACGAATAGTGAATACAATGAACGGTATGCTGACGATCCCAATACGAATCCCAATCCAACTGACCATATCACGAAGAGCAAACAGGATTTTGAATACCAGGGAGGGGTACCCTTCGGATTTTCAGCAGCACTCGGATTCCAGGTAAAACTTACCGACAAGATAAGGTTCTTTACAGAAGTTGAATATACCTATCTTACCTATAATCCGAAAAAGAAAGTGATGACCCAATGGATAAATAATGATGGAACAGCGGTGGATCTGAGTTTACAGGACAAAATTCAGGTTGAAACGGAATACATGAAAAACTATACGATAAAGGATGGACAAACGAATAACAATGCACCCCAGCCTCAGCCCACGTTGCATATGCCATTTTCAAGCATAGGCCTGGGAATTGGATTGATTTACAGACTGTAAAAAGCATAGGCATAACATGAATGATTCAGGCAATTCACTTTATACCCTGCCATTAAGGCTGGATAAGGTAATAAACAGAAAACCACTTACCTTTTGTTCCCTGCAGGAATCGATTGCCCAGAATCTGTATTTGCTTATAACAACTGATTTCAAAGAACTCAGGTATGATCATTCCTATGGATGCAGTGTGTGGGAACAGGATTTTGAGATCCTGGCCAATATAAAATGGAAGGATACCATAGCCGGTTCACTGGAGGAAACAATCAGGAAACATGAAGAAAGGCTGAATAATATCAAGGTGAAAGTTGAAATTGAGGAATACAAGTTACAGAATAAGGAAATGATCCGGATAAAGCGGAAGCTCATCATCCGGATTAACGGATTCATTGCTAAAACAAATGAGAAATTTGAATTTATGGAACAGATCTTTATTGCTCCTTTTTCATTGGAATAATCATAAAAGAAATTTTGAAACATGATAAACCTCGAAAAAAAATCATTTGACAGGGAAAGGATAAAAAGCAGAATTCTTAAAAAAGCTGCGGATTTGTGGGGCTATAAAGAGGGCGAAATGGAATCTTTTGATCCTTTGGTAAAATTGCTCATTGAGGCATTTGCAGGTGAATTTGAAAAGATAAGCTATGAGATAAATGAAACTCAGCTCCGTGTCATTGAAAGACTCACCGGATTGATCAGTCCGGATCTCGACATAGTAAAACCTTCATTTGCCATCATTCAAACAAAGGCTGTGGATATTGGTACGACGGTAAACCGTACATGCCCAGTTTTTGCTGAAAAAGCCTGAGGACAGGATCAATAACCCCGGAAGCAAGGAAAACACGGACGTGTTCTTTTCGCCTGCAGGTGAATATCCGGTCTATAAGGGAAGTATTATTATGCTGTGTTGCACAAAGGAATGTCTTTGGTTTTGAAAACGGAACAAAAAGAACTTACCTGATCGAAAATGATGGAAAGGATTTTGAAGAATATAATACCCTGTGGCTGGGTGTTGATTTGGAAGAAGAGGCCATGGCATTCAATGGAATGAGTTTCTTTTTTGACTGGTATAATGAACCTCAAAAGGAATTATTCAGTCAGTACCTGCCTTATACCGAATGGAGTTTCCATACAGGTGAAAAGCTAAATATAAAGGCAGGACTGAGAGGTGCCAGTAATGATGGCAGCCTTGACAGATTATTTGATATTTCAGGAAAGCTGGAAGAACAGGCATCCTTGTTTTTTTCCAGGTATTTTCTCACAATCACCAATTCTGCAGAGTCCCGTGAAGTGAGATCCAAAGTGAAATATCCGGAAATTTTCGGAAAAAAATTCTCGGTTCAGGAATTGAAATCATTTAAAAAAGAATTGTACTGGATAAGAATAAAATTTCCGACTTATTGTCCGCCTGAAATCCTGAATAATATACTTTGTGCGATTAATTGTTTTCCCGGTTTTAAACCGGAAAATTCATAAAATAAATTACAAAGCCCAGAAGACAATCAATGTCATTGCCCTGGAATCGTCGGATTCCTTTTTAGCTGTCAGGGAAGTTAGAAACGACAGCAACAGGGTTTACAAGGGAATTCCGCTTGCAGGTTTGAAGGAACTTGATGTAGCAACCTATACGATCCGCTCGGCTATCAACCGGCTGGATCAACGACAGGCCCGGGAAATGCTCAACTATCTGCTTGAACTCCTGCAGGATGAAGGAGCATCTTTTGCAGCATTGGGCGAGGATTTTCTCAGTTCCCAGATCCTTGAACTGAATCAGAATATTGCCAGGCTCGAGCAACGGGTAAAAAAACAATCTGAATTCAAATCATCAAATCCTTATATTGTGCTGAATGCTCTTTCACCGGGGGAAACCTTGTTTATTGAGTATTGGAGCTCGCAGGGACAAAGTGCGAATAACATTCCTTCCGGGATCAAGGTTACACTCTTCTCAGGTTCCTATCTCGATAACAACTCAACCTGGCTAATGACCACAACAACAGGAGGACAGGAAAAACCGCGGGGAGAACAAAAAACTAACCTGTTAAGAAAAAGCCTGTTGTCGAGAGACCGCATTGTTACGATGGAAGATATAAGGGTGGCATGCTGGGCAGCCATGACAGATAAAGCAAGGGATATCCGGATAAAAAAAGTATTCGAAACCGGCACCATGCCTTCAACCGGATTTATCCGAACGATACTGATTGAAATTATTCCGCAGGATACCCGTGCGAATATTGAAGATGAGTGGACTGCCGCTTGTGAGGATCTGAAACTGACATTGGAATCAAGATCTGCTGCAAACTGGCCTTATAAAATTGTGGTAAAAAAATAAAAATGAGCACTTCCAATACTCCATACCTTTTTAATGAGTACCCTGATCTGAAATTGGAATTTATCCTGGGGGAATTAATGGAATCCGGACTGGATCCGGACGAAGTTGTTATTAATGCACTGGGGATTTTCAAGCGGCGATACGGAAAAGACGTTGCAGCAGGTGAAATAAGGGAATACAGGACAAACAAGAGGCAGTATCATGAACATCGAGATCAACCGCAATGGCATTTATGATCTGTTGCCCAAGGGACTATTCCATCAGCCCCAAAACAGAATTAACAACATTTCTCCTGCGCAGGCTATTGAAGAATACAAATTGCAAAAGCAGATTGAGAAAGATTCCAGACTTTTTTTTCTGCCCTTTGAGCAGGAATTATACAGGTTATTGCTTTTGCTCGAAACAGAAGAAAGAAAAAGCATATTTGATATTCAGAATGTATTCCGAAGCCAGGTTTTTATTGATTTTTGGAATATTCCGGATTTCTTTAACGAACGGCAAACCTGTACCCTGCTGTACGTCCTTCCCCTGGCCAGTTTTATCGTTGGAAATTACAGCCTTACAAAACTATGTCTGGAAAGTATTTTAAATGACCGTATTGAGATTATTGAATCCCCGCCGTTGAATCATATAGTCCCTGAAACCGGTTTGGCAGAGTTAAATAGTATTTACCTCGGTGTAGACTTTGTTATCGGGGAAAACTACCGGGAGGTCGCTTCCGGACTTGATATATATATTCATCCTACTGAGGCAGAAGATATTATCAGTTACCTTGAGGGTGGGGAGAAACTTAAAATGCTGCAGTTTTTGTCTGACTATTTTTTACCTTTTGATTGCGATGTCAATACACATATCGTATCGGATGATATGTTTGAACTGAGGGAGGAATTGGCCTGTTCGCGGTTAGGGATAAATACAACCATTTAACCCTCCCTGGAAATGAATGATGTAGAGATGGATTTCAAACCCATCTCTACATCATCTGAATCCAGTGACAATTCATTCACACCCCACCGGCGGTTTTTTCAATTTGGCAGTAATATCCGCTACCTTCTGGGTTGCTTCTTTCTTTAATTGATTCGAGATTCGAATTCTGATATTCCTTGAATACAACCAGGGCAGACTGGTAAAGGCCTTTTCTCTGGTTGCAGTTTGTGATTCTTGATTCAGCCTTGCTTTCATCACTATAGGCCTTTGACATGGCAAGCTTTGCTTCAAGTTCCGATATCCTGGTCTGCAAGGGCGTAACATCCACGGGTGCTGCTTCTCCTCCCTTTGATGCCTGGGCCAGTTTCAGCTGATCTTCGCAATCTTTCAGCTGTAACTGCAGTTTTTCCACTTCTTTGTTTGGAGCCTTGCCGCCACCTCCTCCACTTGCATCAGCGGGCTTGGAGGCCAGAATGATTTTATAGGTTTCAAGTTGCTGTTCCGTTTCTTTGAGTTTGTTATTCAACGCTTCGATTTGTTCCATATTGATACCCTTTTCCTTGATAGTCTGCCTGAGCAGGCCGATCGTATTCCGGTAGGTCAGGAAGGCATCGAGGGAATTGATGATTCCGAATGCCATTTTTTTATTCGAAGGGTAGATAAGTGCAGACGAGTCTCTTTTCGTTTCGATATACAATCGTTTGTATATGATCTTCATATTCATTCATCCGACGTATACCCTGCGCCTGGTCAAATTCATTCGTCATCTGGTTGAAAGAGGCATCCAGGGTTTCAAGCCCTTTTAACTGCCTGCCCATAGAATCTATTAGTACAACCAGTTTTTTCTGTTCATTCATAGCCAGATTAAGGTTTGTATTTTCTGCCTTGAGTGCATTGTCGGGAACATATAATAAAAAGACAAATCCCAGAACGGCAAATACAACCGTCACGGCATAGAACAAGGAAAACTTCCAGATAGCATTGGTTCTTTCACTGCTGTTAAGAGGTTTCATAGACTTAAATTTATTTTGGGCATAAGATTCAGAATTACAATGAAATTATGATAAAGGACTCCATCTTGATTTTGTTTTTTCCGTATTTTCCTTCGCTACATCATGTTCCACAATGAAAACACTTTGACCTTTTCTTTTGCCGATGAATTCAAGCTGGCTCAATATTGAAAACAACTCGGAGATCATTTTCAAATAATCGTAAATCGGAGACAGGCTGAGTAACGGATCATTGTGATTATATGCGTAGTTAATCAGAAAATCATTTGTCCTGGTTTCGAGATTTCCAGCTGAAAGATTTGTCCATTCGCCCAGGTAGGTTAGCAGTTCCTCTCTTTCCTTAGGTGTAAGAAGAGTAAGAATTGTGCTGATTGTATTTGGGACCTGGAGCAATAAAACAAACAGATAAACCGGTGGCTGGCTCGGAATAATGGCTTTATAACTGCAACAGTCCTGAAGAAATATCAAATCCCAGTTTCTCTGAAAGCATGTAAATACATGTGCTCAGTGATGTTTTCTGATCCTTTAGTCTTATTTTTTGCAGAATAAGGAAACAGCTTCGTTCAATCTGTAAAAGCGCATCACCGGCCGCATTGTAAAATTCTATCAAATTGGGATGACATAGCAGGCTGGTACAGGCCGGAATAAATTCCTGGTGGTGTTTAAACTCTCCTTTTTTATAGGATAGCTTTCCAACAATAAGCGAGGAGGATTCAAACTGATTGAGATTTACGTGTGTGCTCAACAATAAATCCAGCCTGTATTCAGGACTGGTAAATGGATTTCTTGGTGGCAGTTCATTTTCAAGAGGATCACCAAATGGAACCCTTTTAAACGGATTCACTGTAAGGGTAATATAGAACATCGCCTCATCCGAAAATGCAATATTATTGCCGCTCAGCAGCTCATTTGAAGGGATGTTCAATGATAGTGGCATATCCTCAAGGATCTGGATCCTGCTTCCGTTCGGAGTTATCGCGATGCAGGTTTTAAGCGTAATATGAATGTTGCCGGCCTGGTCAACATTTATCTGCAGGTCATTTGAGTTTTTTCCATAAGGCAGTAATCCAAAATTCAGCGACGTATGCGAAGCTGAAATGGAGTCCCTTATCTGATCGTCGATGGAGTGCTGAAAAGAAAGTAAATGGCTTTTGGAAATCTTCATTCCGTCTACCCAATTTACCGGGAAATGTTTTATTTCAGATGGCATGTTGTAATGTTTTCAGGGCTGCAAAAACATACAACATTTAAAATTCAGGTAAGTTCAAAATTATCATCACAAGCTGATCCAAGTTAATAGATTGTGCCTAAATTGCAGTATTGTCAGAAATCAAAAGTGAAATAATGAAAAAAGCTTGGCTGGTTTTTATCTTGGCTTTTTCAGTCGGATACCTGTCTGCTCAGATCAGGTTACCTCATTTGATCAGCGATGGAATGATATTACAGAGAGAATCACCGGTTACGGTATGGGGATGGGCATCCCCGGGTGAAAGGATCTCATTGGATTTTAATAACAGACAATACTCCGCTGTAACGGATGAACAAGGATCATGGAAAATCAGATTACAACCTGTTGCAGCAGGAGGTCCCTATGAAATGATTTTTACAGCCAGCAACAGGATCGTAGTTAAAGACATCTTGTTTGGCGATGTGTGGGTATGTTCGGGACAGTCGAACATGGAATTTATGATGGAAAGGCTGGTGCCCTTGTTTGAAACGAGGCTGCCCGGGACGGATAATCCGATGATAAGAATGTTTAAGGTACCCCAGGACTATAATTTCAAAGCAGCTCAGCATGATTTTAAGGGAGGAGGGTGGCAAAAGGCAACACCGGAAAACGTTCTTAAGTTTTCTGCAGTCGCCTGGTATTTTGCGGATGAATTCTATAAAAAATATCATGTTCCCATCGGACTGATCAATGCAAGCCTCGGGGGATCGCCGGCCGAAGCGTGGATCAGCGAGGATGCATTAAAGGAGTTTCCGGCATATTATGCTGAACTTCAAAAATTTAAAAATGACTCCCTGATTTCCCGGATAGAAAGTCAGGATAAAAGAAGATCGGATGAATGGTATACCTTGCTGAACGCGAAGGATGAGGGGTATAAGGATACATTAAACCCATGGTACAAAGGCGACATGGACTCTCAATGGCTGGATGAATATGGACATTCCCGGTTACTGGGCAAATGGACCCCTTGGAGCAGTGAACGGGGTGGTATGGTTTAAAAAAGAGATAGATGTTCCGGCCTCCATGACTGGTAAGCCTGCCCGGTTAGTATTGGGTCGTATTGTGGATGCGGACTATGCCTTCATAAATGGGATACAGGTTGGAACCACCGGCTATCAGTATCCTTCAAGAAAATATGTCGTTGAACCCGGAATTTTGCATGAAGGAAAAAATAGTATAGTAGTACGGATCATAAGCAATAAAGGGGATGGCGGATTTGTCGCCGGCAAATCATACGAACTGGTTACCCGCGATGAGCATCTTGATTTAAAAGGAACCTGGCAATACAGGTTAGGAGCCAGACTGGATCCATTGGAAGGTCAGACCTTTGTAAGATGGAAACCGGCGGGGTTATTCAATTCAATGATTTCACCCCTGCTGGATTATACAATCAGGGGGGCAGTCTGGTACCAGGGAGAATCCAACACCAGCCGGTATAATGAATACACAAAACTATTAAGTACACTGATCACTGACTGGAGAAGCAAATGGAACCAGGGTGATTTTCCATTCCTGTTTGTACAGTTGCCGAATTTTATGGAGGCAAAGGCCCAGCCGTCTGAAAGTGAATGGGCCCTGTTCAGGGATGCCCAGATGAAAGCCCTATCGGTTCCCATGACCGGGATGGTTGTGACCTATGACCTCGGAGAATGGAACGATATTCACCCGCTGAATAAGAAAGATGTGGGTGTAAGGCTGGCCCTCGCAGCCAGCAAAGTTGCCTACGGAGATGACAAGGTGGTTTATTCAGGACCGGTTTTCAGCTCCTTTAAAATAAAGGGGAATAAAATAATGATCTCATTTAAAAATACGGGAAGCGGATTGATGGCAAGGGGAGGGGAATTGAAATATTTTTCCATCGCCGCGGCTGATGGAAAGTTTGTTTGGGCAAAAGCAAAAATTGAAAATGGGCAGGTTGTGGTCTGGAGTGACGAAATTAAGCATCCGGTTTCAGTGAGGTATGCCTGGGCAGATAATCCGGAGGGAGCCAATTTATATAACAAAGAAGGTCTGCCGGCGGCACCGTTCTGGATTTATTGAATCAGATCAGCTAAAAATTGGGCACGCGAAGTTCGGGTTATCTTGCTTTAAGGTATTTGTACAATTCAAACCAGGCAATGCTGATCAAGCCGGCACCAGCACAAAGGAGTGTCTCTTTCAGACTGATTTTTTCAAAAAGAAAAAGGTTCAGTAAGAAAGGAACATTCAAAATAAGGATGAGGAAAAAAATTGCCCCGCCCACTACCCATTTTACTGTTTTGTTTGGTAAAAGGATGATTTGAAAGAAGTTGGAAGTCCAGGAACGATTTGATATGATGATCGCAATATTAGAGGCAATGAGGGTCACAAAGGTTAATGCTCTTATTGCTTTTTCGGTGTGACCTGTTTTAATTGCCAGAAAATATACAAGCAAGGTGACCACCAGGATTCCGATACCCTGGAAACAACCCAGTAATATCTTGTTTATTCCAAAAAATGGTTCGTTGATATCTTTTGGCGGTCTTGACATAACGTTCTTTTCCTCCCTTTCGGCCTCAAAGATGATCGAACAGGCCGGATCGATTATCAATTCCAGGAAAACAATATGAACAGGCCAAAGAATTAAGGGCATATTAGCAAATAATACCGGAATTAGGGATAAACCGGCAATGGGAACATGGATGGCAAAAATGTATTCCAATGCTTTCTGCAGGTTATCAAAAATACGCCGGCCCATTCTCACCGCGCCCACAATAGATGCAAAATTATCATCCATCAGTACCAGGGAGGAGGCTTCTCTTGCCACATCGGTACCCTTTTCTCCCATAGCAATTCCAATGTTGGCAGTTTTAAGGGCAGGTGCATCGTTCACCCCGTCGCCGGTCATGGCAACAATCTCCCCGTTTTTCTTCAAGGCATTGACTATAAACAGCTTTTGTTCGGGAACAACACGGGCAAAAACAGTAACATGCTTTATCTTTTCACAAAGTTCCTCTTCGCTCATTATCCTGAGTTCGCTACCGGTTATGCATAATTCAGGATTTTTTAGTCCGATATCTTTGGCAATGTTTTTTGCTGTTACAGGATAATCTCCGGTTATCATGATTACACGGATACCCGCTTTATGACATTCTTTCACCGCATCGGGCACATTCTCCCTGATGGGGTCAGACAATCCGATCAGACCGACAAATTCAAAATCAAAATCATGCTGAATGACCGGCAGTTTACCCGGATCAACAATAGCTTTTGCAACACCAAGAACCCGCAGGCCGGCAGAGGCCATTTCGGCAACAGATTGATCGACTTTGTTTGCTGCTTCTTTATCCAGGTGACAAAGATCAAATATTGCTTCCGGGGCACCTTTTGCAGCAATCACCTTTCCCCGGTTTCCGGTGCTGATAAAAACCCTCGACATGGCAAGCAGTTCCTGGGACAGGGGATACTCTTTTTCCATTTCCCAGTCCTTATGAATATGTTCTGTATCCTGAAGATACTTTTCGCCAATCAGTGTAATTGCTTTTTCCATTGGATCGAAAGGATTTACCTGGCTGGATAAAATTCCATATTCGATAATCTGATGAAATGGTTCAGGAAAATCACAATTTGGAGTGACGGTAAAGAATTCACTGCCGTTAAATAAACGGGTAACCGTCATTTTATTCTGCGTGAGCGTTCCGGTTTTGTCCGTGCACAATACTGTCGCAGAGCCGAGTGTTTCGATGGCTGCAGGCTTGCGGGTCAGAACGCTCTTTTTCGACATCCGCCAGGCACCCAGTGCAAGAAAAACGGTAAGAACAACTGGAAATTCCTCGGGAAGCATTGCCATGGCCAGGGTAATTCCTGCAAGAAATCCTTTCAGTAAATCACCCCTTGTTAAGGTATAGACAACTATAACAAGAATACATAATGAAACTCCAATGATTGCCAGGCGCTTAACCAAAACGCCCATTTCTTTTTTTAATTTTGTGGGTTCTTCCTTTACGGATTCCAGGGCCATCCCGATTTTCCCGATTTCGGTCTGAATCCCGGTGGCTGTTACCCTTACTACTCCGTTACCCTGAACGATCATTGATCCTGAGAAAACAAGCGGTATATCATCACCCCCCGGTGTAAAACCGGTATCACCCTGTTTTGTTTCTCTTTTTCTTACCGGAACTGACTCACCGGTAATAAGGGATTCATCTGCCATAAGGTTTACGCATGACAAAACCAAGGCATCCGCCGGAACCCTGTCACCTTCCTGCAAAACAACAATATCCTCGGTAACTACATCCCTGCCGGGGATCCTTTTTTCAATTCCATTCCTTATTACCAGGGCTCTTGGACTTGCAAGATCCTTCAAGGCATCCAGCGCTTTTTCAGTCTTTTTTTCCTGGTAGAATTCAATACCCATAATTACAAAAACAAAACCCAAAAGCATCAGACCTTCCTCTACATCACCCAAAATAAGATACAGAGTTCCGCAGGCTACCAGCAAAAGAAACATTGGCTCTTTTACTACTCCCAGCGCAATTTGAAATATGTTTTTGGGCTTTGAGGAAGGAAGTTCATTAAAACCCTCTTTTTCAAGTTTATTGCTTACCTGTTCTTCAGTTAAACCGCTATACTTATCTGCTTTGAATACAACTGTCATAATTATTTATTGATTTAAATATCCTCTGCAGGCTGATAATCTAACCTGCAGAGGTAAATACAACAAAACATTTCCTGGTTATAGTATACTAATCGAACAATTCCGAAAGAAATCCTTTCTTTCTATGACTGTTATACCGGTAATGTTTGTTATCATCATCGTCGTGCATATGATTATGGGGATTATAGTCTGAGTTATCCTGAATCCCTGCAGAACGCTCAATTATTTTATCAAGCTCACCCCGGTCGAGCCAAATACCGCGGCATTGGGGACAATAGTCGATTTCAATGCCCTGTTTATCGGACATCACAAGTGTAACATTACAATTTGGACAATTCATAGCTTTATTTTTTAACATACCATCTGATAAAAACTACTGTACCGGTTAAATCATGTCATGGGACATCATTTCCGGCAAATAAAATCCGAAAGCTATGATAGTTCAGGCGGAAGCCAGATTGTAAAATCTATTTTTTGGGGAATAAAGCAGCCCGGAGTTGCAAATCGTTCGCAACCATTATTTTCAATCAAATATCGATTTCCGGTAAGAATTGAATGAGTTTCATCCTCCTGTGCGGGTTCCTGATAAATGGATCCCTGAGTACATTTTCCATTCGAAGTATTTTCAATCTTATCCGTAACATGATCGAAATAATCATGCATACCATGTCCTACATAGGTAAACACGGTTAATAAGAATAAGGAGAAAACGAACAGTTGTTTGTATACTTTCATCGGTTCAAATATAATGAAAGTATCCATGGGTAGCAATTATCGGAATTTCAAAATTTTTTCAACCTGGTCGCGATAACTGCTGCCCACTGCCAGCTTCCTTCCGCAGATTTCAATCATATTGCCTTCGAGGGATTCCAAATATCTGATTGAAACAATAAAGCATTTATGTATTCGGATAAACTGGTCTCCCGGAAGCTTTTCTTCCAATTCCTTCATTGAAATCAATGCTGTGATTTTTTTCTGGGTAGTATGAAATGTAACGTATGCTCTCTGACCTTCTATGTAAATCAAATCATCATAGTTGATTTTATATAGTTTTCTGTCAGCCCGGATGGTCATAAAAGTGCGCCCGGTCCGTTCCTTTTCAACCATATCCACCACCTTGTTGATCGCCTTCAGGAACCGGTCAAAGGAAAAGGGTTTTAGCAAATAGTCAATCACGTTGTGCTCATATCCTTCAAGCGCATATTCCTTGTATGCCGTTGTTAAAATGATATAGGGCTGGGGATTCAGAATTTTAAGAAAATCAATGCCAGTGATATCCGGCATCTGGATGTCGAGAAACAGGATATCAATCGCATTTCTTTTAAGTTCATCCATTATAAGCAGGGGGGAATTGTAATCACCTACCAGGTCAAGAAAGGGCAGTCGTTCGATATAATCCCTTATATACTGCCGGGCAAGATATTCATCATCGATTATGACGCAGGTTAATTTCATAGGATATCAATTTCCAGTTTAACTGTATAATTTCCTTCCTTTTGGTCAATCGTAAGCTTATGTTTGCCCGGGTATATAATATCAAGCCGTTGCTGAACATTCATTATCCCTTTTCCTGATCCATTCATGATCTTCCTGGCCGAAAATATAGAGTTTTCAATTGTAAACAATACCTTTCCAGCCGTTTCATTTAAATCAATGTTTATATAACCGTTCTTGTCTTCCTCAATGCGGCTGTATTTAAAGCTGTTTTCAATAAACGGGATGAACAGCATGGGGGCAATTCGGATATCCATATTTTCGATATGACTGGTAAATTTAATTTTCCGCTTACCAGGACTCTTCATTTTATAGAATCCAATCAGATTCTGCATATAATCGATCTCATTCTTAATCGGAACCTTTTCCATGGTGCAGTCTTCAAGCACATACCGCAGCATTTCAGATAATTTCAGCACACTGTCAGGTGCACTTTCCGATTTCATATAGGTGAGAGAATATATATTATTCAATGCATTGAAAAGAAAATGCGGATTGATCTGGGCTTTTAATAACTGAAGCTCTGTCTGCAGTTTCTCTTCCATGATTTCTTTATTTCGGAGGATCTGATGGTTCAGCATATTCTGAATGGAATATACAGTTCCTATCAGATAGATAAATGCAAGCCACAACAATTGCCTGAAGGATATAAATACTTCAAACCAGTCATCCCCGTGATGTCGCTTCTGAGGATGCCAGAATATTAATTTATTAATATGATGAATGATAAAGAATGAAAATAAAAGAAGCACTGCACTGGCCAAAACATATTTTACTTTGCTCTTTTCATAGTATTTTGGAAATACATAGAGAATATTCAGATAAAATGCCACAGCATAAAACACGAGACAAATCATTTCAAACAGGAGAGCGTTTGGTGAATGATCATCTCCCGGTGAAAAAGCAAGACTGATTACAAATATTGTAAGCCAGAAAACTGCCTGGACAAGGACTTTTTTAAGTTGTTCCATTTTTATGTTTTTTACAGAACAGTGCCTCCAAGTTACCCATTTCAAAACAGATTGCAACATAATTGCCATCGTGTTTTGTGAGCAGGTTTAAACTTATTGCTTTATTTCAACTATTGCCCTTGAAAGAAGTATACCATCCGCCGATGCCAGCTTATATAAACTTCCTTTTGACATATTCACATCTGCCCGGTAAATTTCTTTCACTCCATTGTTGTTAACTTCAAGGAATACGGAGAATTTCCCGGTTGCAGTCGTCTTTGTATTTAAAAAGAAATTACGTGCCGGGGTTGCTCCATCATAATTGGGTTTTATTCCACCCGAAGAAGCCAGCCAGTTAGTAAGCAATTCTGGTTTCAGATCAACTGTTTGCATTTTTCCTTCAAAATGCTCCCTGTTCTTATTTTCTGACTTTTCTGAGGTCAAATTTACCCTGGACGGGACAAACAGGTTTTCAACAAACCTGCCTGTTGAATCAGAAACCCAGATAGCCATAACCGGAGCCGTCACTTCATTCCCTTTTTGAATAATGAACTGGAGGTCTGTACCATTAATCCCTTCATTTGTTACAATGTCATCGAAGGAATTATTCCCCTGAAAATGTCTTTCTGCCCTGTCACCAGGTCCTTCCCTGCCAAATTCCTCTCCGGCATGCGCTACTGCAGTAAAGGGACCCAGGTTAACTGCAGATCCAATGAGAACCAATAAAAGAACTATGCTCACCAGGACGAATTCTTTACGGATACCGCCTATTTTTTTGTCACGGGTATAAAGTTTCAGTGAATTCCAATTGTTTATTACATGGAAGATTGCAACGGCTACGAAGATAAGGCCAAAAATCACATGTACTGTGGTTATGCCTCCGCGTGCCCCAAAATACATTAGAATACCGGTTATGCCAATGGAAAGGAAACCAAACGTTACTGAAAGACTTATCAAATTTCTGTTTTTCATATTTCTAAGATTAAATTATGTGTATACTGCGAAAAGTCTGTTATTAAATAATGCCACGAAGACACCAAGGCTATATAGTTGAATTTCATAACCTGAAAGTGTGTGTGTATTTCAGCATAATAGTCCGGTTATAAAAAGCCGGGGGCTGTGGAATTTCATTCATATCATACTGAATACCTCTATATTCATTATAAACCAGGTAAAAATCATTTCCTTCACGGGGATTATACCGAAGCCTGAAATTGGCAATAAGTTCATCTTCCGTATTCACGTATTGAAGCAGAATTGTTGCTGAAATTTTTGTATTCAGCATATACAGGGCTTTGACGTTGGCCGAGTGAATATTTAATTCATTGTTGGTCTCCCGGTCAGGAAACCGGATGGCCTTGAATTCATAAGCTGCAGATAGCTGAAGGCTGGCCGAAAGATTAAGGCTGGATTCAATCTCAAAACCGAGATTCCGTCCGTCAAAAAATCCTCCACCATCCAACCCGACACCTACTGAAACAGTCTTTGACTGAGGAGTCCGGATTTCAGTGCGTATACCCGTGAAGGAATAGTCTCCGGCTTTTATCCAGATGCTATCTGTAAGCGGAAAATCCTCTAATACACCTTCTTCCACGTATTCATACAGAAAATTCACCGCCAATTTCCTTTTTCGTATTCAGTTCAAAACCAGGTCCGATCCGCAGAGATTCCTGTTTTCCATCCGCAAGCCGGGTATATCGTTCACCGCGTACATTCACATTATAGTTGAACAGCCTGGATTCCTCACCGGGCATCCAGCCATACAGCATTCCTCCCTGAAATCCCTGCATGCCGGGGCGCTGGACAAAACCTATTCCCGGATCGAATTTTTCACCCGAATAGGAGTAATTTAGATTGTAGGCAAATCCTTCTTCTGAACGCCGTTCCCAGTTCAGCATAATAAATGAAGGATCCAGTGAGGCCAGGTTGCTTTCAATTTCGTTATCATAGGATTGCGCCGCTTTTACATTGAGATAATCATCTCCGAAAAGCCTGAATATCCCATCCAATCCATAAGCGTAGTTTTGTTCCCCGTTCATGCCCAGCCTGGAGGTAAATATGCCCCCGACATAGGAATTGGGATTAATGACCTGGTGCCGCATTCGCAATACTCCAAAGTTTTCACCGGGAGTTTCTTCAAATTCCTTGGTTTGCATATCCAGGAGGCCTACATCCCACTTTCCGATCCGTCCTGTCATCCGGGCGCCGCCAAATATTCTGTATGGGCTGACCATCCGGAGAAATTCCAATATTACGGCTATAAAAAAGATCGGACATTCCACCCAGGTTGAAACTGAACAAACTGGATCTTTCCTGGAAGAAGGAACGCTTTTCAGGAAAGAAAAGATCATACCGGTTAAGATTCACCTGCTGGTCATCTGCCTCTACCTGGGCGAAATCAGTATTTGCAGTCAGATCCAGGGTGAGGTTGCTGTTAATGCTGTATTTAACATCGAGCCCTGCATTGTATTGCGGATCATCCTTGAGAACATAGTCTGTCTCAGAATCGTTCATCTGCCAGTCGCGTGAATACCCACCAAGAATATAGGGTGACACGTACACCGGTTTCAATGGCCTTGCTCCCTGGAAGTGAACCGTTGTAGCCTGTGAAGGCTTGCTGGTGGCCATAAAACCATATTTGGGATCGATGGCGGGCCATGTATCTACTTCGCTGTTTGCACTGATGGTCCGGCTGATGATTAGCCCCATCACTGCCATATCATCCTTCGGTTTAAAACGAAGACTGGAAAATGGAATACGCATTTCTACGTACCAGCCTTTGTCGTCGACGGTGGTTTTAACATCCCAAAATGTATTCCAGCTGAAGTTCATGGCATCGAAACCCGGAGGTCCCTCTCCGCCATTTCCGGCTGCATCGTTCGATATGGCATAGTCTGTTCTGAGGCCGGTGGGTGTGGTAAAAAATGCAAGTCCGTTTTCATTGTCATCATAGGTATCGAGCAGGATACCAAATGAATCATAGCCAAACAACATCTCATCCCTTTTTTTGCTGTTGGCAAAAATTTTCTTCACATCACGCATGTATAAACGGGCACCAACCCATATGTATTCATTGTCATAGGCAATCATTACCTCAGTGGATTCCGAGGGTTGATTGCCAAAATTCGGCCGGTTCATTTTAAGGGGAAAATATCCCGTTTCGTCCCAGGCACTTTCAAAGGGACGTCCATCAAATTCCAGGGGTACAGAAAGCCTTTTGATAACTGCAGGTTCCTGGCGAATAAACTGAATTAAATGCAAGATGTGAAAGAAGCAGTAGCAATATCAAAGAATTGACTTTCATGGTTCGTTGATTTCATATTCAGGGTATAAATATTATCAAAACCAATAAACCATGAAAATTTATTGAACCAAAGCCCGGATTTTCTGAACAAACGGCCATTTTAACGCAAGGGCTTAGGTTGTCCCAATTTATGTTAAAAATCGAATTTCCACAGAATTTCTCCAGAATCAGCTATTTAACTTTGACTAATAAATCCACAAAAATATTTGTAAAATGAAAAAGTCAATGTTTATTTCAACGGTATTGCTTGTTTTTACAGCGTTAGGTTCTATGCAAATTAATGCCCAGGAAACCAAAAAGAATCCCGAAACAAACAGGGTGCCCCTTAAAAAGCTTGAAGGTACCAAGGTTAGCGAACAGACTAAAGCACACTTTATTGCCGATTTTGGAAATGTGCCGGATGTTCAATGGAAAAGGTCTGCCAACTTCGATGAGGCCGTTTTCACCAAAAATGGGAAAACGATGACCGCCTGGTATGATTTTTATGAAAAACTGGTTGGTACAACCTCCAAAGTATCTTTCGCCGATTTACCCGCTGAAGGTCAGAAAGCTATCAAAACAAAGTACAAAGATTATACTGTAGGGACAGTCGTTTTTTTTGATGATAATGAATTGAATGAAACAGATATGATTTTGTATAATCAGCAATTTGATGATGCAGATAATTATTTTGTTGAGCTGGTCAAGAAAAACAGTATCATAGTTGTCAGGGTCAACACCATGGGAGAGGTTTTCTTTTTCAAACAATTGTAGAGTCTGAAATTGAGGTTATAATGAATAGAAAGGCATTGGTTTCTTAGACGAACCATGCCTTTTTGGTATTCACCGGTTTCAGGGAAGAATATGTAAATTTCGAGGGGGATATTAAAGTTTCAGAAAGTCAATTATATCCTTTTTCCTTCCCTTGATTACAAATCGCATATCTTTTTCAAGAACGAATTCTTTATCAATTTTTGAGTAATCAATAGCTGTCCATTTCTCAAGGGATGGAGTCGAGAGTTTCTTGTCCGGAAACTTCAAAGCTAAAATGGTAAAGTCTTCCATTTCTTCCAGATCGATTTGTGAAAATTTTCTTCCAAAATATTCTTCGGGAATACTTACCTCCGCAATTTTTATATCATCGGTAATGCTATAAATGCTCCAGACTCCTTCCATAATAAGCTTTTCAGCAAAAACCACTGCAGTATCGTATTCAGGATTAATCGTATTTGAAACGCCCAACGCATTTAAAACGGTTTTATGGATCAGTGAGCTTTCCCGTCCGTATAATTTCTGAACACCCAGTTTTTTGAGCAGGGCAATTGTTTTCACCGATGATCCGAAGTCATCGCCAATGCAGACAATAACATGATCACAATCTTTCAAGGGCAGGGATTTTAAAGCATGAATATCTGTAATATCCATGCTTACCGTGTTTTTGATCGTATCCTTAAAAAATTCAACCTTCTCCATGTCCTTATCTACGCCAATTACATCATGTCCCAATGCAGTGAGTTTTTTTGCCAGGGACGCTCCAAAATTTCCCAAACCAATAATAACAAAGTTCATGAGATCTGTTTTTTAAGTAATTACAATATTTTCTTTTGGATATCTGTAAACCGAGGTTTTTGTACTTCTGAATACAGCAAACAATAGTGTTAAGATACCCATTCGCCCCATAAACATCAGCAAAACGAGGAGTATCTTGGAATAATCGTTCAAAGCAGGTGTTATTCCGAGTGATAATCCTACAGTACCGAAGGCAGACACACATTCAAAAAGGATCTTAAGTGGTCCCTTATCCGGTTCCATCAGATACATGATCAAGGAAGCACTTCCTAAAATAATAATGGAAAGTATAATGATAGCAAAAGCCCTGTTCACAGATCGTTCATGAATTTCCCGGTTATGAAATTCTATATGCCTTTTCATTCGTGCAATTCTGAATGCATTTAATATGGCAATCGCAAACGTGCTTGTTTTTATACCACCTCCGGTTGATATGGGGGAAGCCCCAACCCACATCAGAAAAATAGTCAGTACAATGGCAGCAACTGACAGATTACTCATCACGATGCTGTTATATCCTGCAGTACGGGGCGTTACACTTCCAAAAAAGGAATGGGCTATTTTACCTGATAAATCCATGCCCTGGAGAGTGTGGTTTCTTTCGAATATGAAAAAGAAAACGGTTCCAATTACTATTAAAAAGAGGGTGGTGTAAATAACAAGTCTCGAGTTTATACTGATCATCATGGGGATATAGGCTTTTTTATGGCCATTTCTCAGCAAGGAAATGAAACTTAGAATTTTATACTTGATATAAGTATAAAGATTTAAAAGGATTGGAAACCCGATACCACCCAGGATGATCAGAAAACTGATTACATAAAGAATTGAATAGGTATTTCGAATCCTGTAGTCGTTCAGATTATCTGTTAAAGTCGAAAATCCTGCATTACAAAAGGCCGATACAGAATGAAATACGGAAAATCTTATTTTGCTGCCAACGCTTGTAAAATAATGGCTATCCAGACTAAAATAGAGAAAAGCAGCGCCAATCAACTCAAACAAAATGGTTATGAAGATTACCTTTAACAGTGTTTTACTTATTTCCGATACGTTATCCTCACTAAAGAAATCGCTAAGCAAAAACTTTTCCGTGAACGACGTAGAACCTCCTTTGAAAAAAAAACCAAAAAAAGTTGTAAAGGTCATTATCCCGATACCGCCTGTCTGTATAAGAATTAATATGATGCTTTTCCCGAGTACGGTAAAACGTGTGGCCGTATCCACAACGGTAAGTCCTGTTACGCAAACTGCGCTGGTGGATGTAAAGAGTGCATCCACAAATGAAATGGGCACGGTTGTGGCGTTGGGAAGTTCCAGAAGAGCTGCTCCGACAAATATGATAAATGCAAAGCTGAACAGGAAAAGTTGAGCAGGATTTAATACAACCGCAAGATTCTTGACATCAAACCGGGAGAATTCAAAAACAAAAAGTACAAATATCAGGATTGCGTAGAAATATTCATTGTTCAGAAAATCAATGTTTCTGTCAAGGTTCAGTGTAAATGTTAGAAACAACCACAATCCGATGGATAAAAAAATGAAAAAATCGGAATGAAAACTTTTAAATCCTATACAGATAATGGCACGGAGGACATAAATAAATAGCGACAATGGAAAACAGCCAGTGATAATAAGTATAGTTTGAAGGTGATATTTCGGAATATTTACTCACGCCAACAACAATAATGATTCTGATTAGCATGATTACAAGCAGAAACAGCAAAAAATAATCAAGAATCGGCCTGATTTTTTTGTTTACTATTTTAGATCTGTTTCTTGAACCAAAAAAAGGCCTGTTGGAATGCATTGATATATTTATGTAAAATGGCGCGGAAAATTACACTTAATATAAGAATTTAAAAACTAATCTGTATTTAGTTTATCCGATTTTAATGCACTGCACTCAATTATTGGCTTAATTAAATCCTGTCTCAACTACTTACGAGTAGGATAAAATAGTCGCAAATAGGTATGAATGATATAACTTATAGGATGAATTGTGTAATACTTGCTTCATCCATATTCGGCTAATTTTATGCTCATTGTTGAAAGTACTCCTCATTTTTATCGATGCATTGACATGCTCATGTTATAGAAGGTTTCAGCAATCCAGGTGATCAAATTGCGAAACGGCGTCGGTACTGATAATACAACAATTTCAAATAATTCAGATGTGGTTAAGAAAAATTATCATATTATCCGTTATTGCTCTGTTCATTAATGAATCGGTATTCGGACAGGTTAACTCCTGCCAAAACTGATTCAACCAAAATATATAAGGATATTGAATCCTATTCCAAAAAGAACAAGTTTACCCGGTTTATGTACCAGTTTTTTTTTAAACCGGTGACGGTCAGTTCGGCTAAAAAGAAAGCCAAAAAAAAAGTGATACAAAAAGCTAATCCAGACATCCTATAGTGCCTTTGAAGGAAAAATTATCCGGAAAATAAATATTACCACACTGGATCCTTTTGGCTATTCAATTGCTGACACCAATGTGTCACCGCAGGGATCCATGGTTAAACATGCAAATCAAATGCATATTAAATCCCGGGAAATCTCTATCCGGAATCTTTTGCTTATTCATAAGAACCAGGAATTTGATTCATTGCTTGTAAAGGAATCTGAACGATTGGTGCGAACCAAAGGATATATACATGATGTTTCATTTTTCGTGGTTCCGACTTCGAAAGGTTCAGATTCAGTTGATATTTATATTCGTGAGATGGATAACTGGAGCCTTGTTCCAAGGTTTAACGCTTCCACTTCGAGCATGACCTTTGGTTTAAACGATAAGAATTTTGCAGGTATGGGACATGATTCCCAAAATAGTTTTACCTGGTATCATGCGAGCCATACTTATGGATACAAGATTGGCTATTTAATTCCAAACATCCGGGGTACATATATTAATTCAAAACTGCTTATCAGCAAAGACCAGTTCAATAATACGTCAAGAGGCTTTGCAATCGACCGGCCGTTCTTTTCTCCTTTTGCGAAGTGGGCAGCAGGTGTAGAAGTTAATTACCAATACCATAAGTATTACATTTATACAAGCGATTCGCTTTTGGCAGAGGAGAGATTCAAATTTAATACCCAGGATTATTGGGTTGGAAACGCAATACGCATATTCAAGGGAAATACTGAAAATGATCGCACCACTAATTTTATTTCCACCCTGCGTTTTTTACGAATGCGGTACCTCAATCAGCCAGATGAAATTAATGCCAATCAAAAAATGTTTTCAAGTGAGAATTTTTATATGGCAAGTATTGGCATATCAACACGAAAATATGTCAGGGATAAATATGTTTTCAAATATGGCCTTATCGAAGATGTACCTATTGGAAAAGTTTTCAACCTTACAGGCGGTTATCAGAATAAAAACAACGCAGACCGTTTTTATTTAAGCGCCCGTGTTTCTTTCGGCAATTATTTTTCATGGGGATACCTGAGTTCCAGCTTTGAATATGGAACTTTCTTCAGTGCAAAAAAAGTTGAACAGGGCTTTATTACGGCAGATTTAATTTATTTTACCGGCTTGATTGAAATTGGAAAATGGAAATTCAGGGAATTTGTTAAACCACAAATCGCAATCGGGTTAAACCGTTTCTCTCAGGATAGCTTAACCCTGAATAATGATCATGGTCTGGATGGTTTTAACAGCCCCGAGTTATCAGGTACAAAACGCCTGCTTTTCACACTGCAAACCCAGTCATACGCACCCTGGAATTTATGGGGATTTCATTTCGGGCCTTTTCTTGGCCTGTCAATGGGTATTTTGGGTGATGCCGGAACAGGATTTAAATATAACAAAGTATATTCGGAAATATCCCTGGGCGTGTTAATCAGAAATGATAACCTGGTAATTTCCACCTTTCAGTTCTCGGTTTCCTATTATCCATCAATTCCGGGAATGGGGCAAAATATCTTTAAGGCAAATACACTTAAAACTACTGACTTTGGCTTCAGGGATTTTGAAATCGGAAAACCAGGTATTATGATATTTCAATGAACCGGCATGACTCCTTTAAAATGTGTGAATGATGTAACTCTTGTCACAATTGTGTAACAGTTACTGATTTATATACCCCTACCTTTAAAACATACTAATCAGACAGGAGCAAATTATGAGAACAAGAATTATTTCAACGAACAAAACAGTCTATTATATTATAGCCCTTTTGGTTATAGTGATAGCTTTCCTGCTTTTGGGCGGTGGACCCTGGATAAAAGGTCTGGCTCATGCACACGGGTCAAATGGTATGGCAACCTTGCATTGGGGACAGATTTTGATTGGCGTTGTGATCGGATTTCTTGTGGGTTTAATTTTCTCCAAAAGAAGGTGGTGATCGGGTAATAATAAAACTGCCAATATTCCTTTCATTGATTAAAAAGAGAATTCATAATTTAACAATCTAAAAATCAATACTATGCCACTTTTAACTATTTTACTTATTCTCATTGCCGCGGGTGTTATTTTATGGTTAGTCAATTCCTATATACCCATGGACGGAAAAATTAAATCCATCCTGAATGTTGTGGTTGTGATCGTCGTGGTTGTATGGCTGCTGAAAGTATTTGGACTATTCCATTATCTGAGTGATATTCATATATAGAATATTAAAAGCCCGTAAATCCTATGATTTACGGGCTTTTTATGATTAAGATGATAACTTCAGATTTAAAATCCTTTTTTCGGCAGGGTGTTCATTTCTTCCGGAGCCCGATTTACGTTTTCCCTGTTTTTACCTGAGTTGAACTGATAACTCAGTTTGAACCAGCAGAAAGGCTGAGATACCTTTACATTTCCTTCGTAACGGCTGTAAAATCGGATCCATTAATTTCCGAGCCCTGATAAATAAAGTTCCTGGCAAAAGGAAGTGCGCTTACAATACCTATTTTAAATCTCTGTTTGAAGGTTTTTTCAAGCGACATGCATATACAGGGCTCCACTGAAAGAATTGCTCTGAATATTGTTGTTCGGACTGGCATACTGAAAGACCATCGACAGGGAGAATTCATGTTTAAAGGATAAAATGGCGGAAAGACCCGAATCAAAAGCCAGGTTATGCTTGTCTTCAACTTCATGTTGTTTTGCCAGGCTGTTTCCGGCAGGTTTAAAGTCCGTATATTTTAAAATAGGGATTAAAGGTTGCAATGCCCAATTTTATCGTTCCCAATAATTGCAGTCCATACTGATCCATATTTCCCCAGATTATTTACCTGGGTTTCAAAAGCACCGGTATCGTTGATAAAGGTCAGATTATCCATTGCATTATGTGCGGTATTAAGAAACAGACGCGAAGTAAAATAATTGCCTTTAAACTGGATGGAATGCTCTAAAAAGAGACTGTAATGCAATTCAGCATCCAGGAACGGATTTCCCTTGCGTAACAGTATAGGGATCATCAACAGAAATATATGGATTCAGCTGGTATATATTGGGACGTATAATTGAACGGTTGTATGCCAGCTGTATATTTTGACGGGAAGTGAGTTTATAATTGAAATTAAAATGAGGGAAGAAAGAGAAGGCCGTATTGTTGAAATTATTTTCCAGGTCTGAGAACGACTTTTCTGCACGTCCGCCCAGGTTTATATCATATTTTGTCTGTTTGTACCCAAGGGTCCGCGTAGGCTGCGAAATATTTCTTCAGTATAGTTAAAGTCCTGAATATTCCTGTCCTGTAAAAGCTTGTATTTTGCTTTAACGCCGGTGCCGAAATTGAACCTTTTCCATACGGCGATGTATAATCGAGTTTTTATACCGGCCTCATTTTGCTGAGGTTTGACAGTATTGACCCTGGTGGCCTGTTGTATAATCATTTTCGTACAGGTGTATATTCAGTGGAATTTTCAGCTTTCAGATTGTAATTGCTTATTTCAAAAGTTAATGCACGTCCTTCGCTTGTTAAAATCATGTTTATAGTACATTGAATAAAAAGTGCTTTGGTTCCTGTCCGTATCCTCTTTTTTGGCTTTCCAGTAATTATTGATGCTGTCGGAGGTTTGTGAATCTGCCATACCATCCAGTTCCCGGGAAAATGGGTTATAGAATGCGTAGAAATTAAGCTGGTTATGGTCATTTACAATATAATCGAATCCATAATTGAATCTGTGTGACCAGTTCTTTTGATTTACATACTGATTTGAGCTGATCTCCGATATTGCCATTGTTACTAAATTGTTTCTGAATGGTTTCTTCATGGATGTCCAGGTAGGTAAATTCGCCTTTATAGGAGGTGTACAGATTCAGTTTATTGTATCCGTAATTCAATGAGTAAGTGGGGCGAAGAAATATCTGTGAACCTGAAGTGGGTATTTCAGCATAAACCTGCCCGGAAATTCCGGAATTCTGTTCCTTTTTCAAAATAATATTGATGGCACCGGTTGTATTACCATCGTAGTTCGAAGAAGGTTTGCTTATGATCTCCACTTTGTCAATCTGATCGGGATTTAATCTGGCTGATGAAACTTCCATCCCGCTCTTTGCCGTCTACAAAAATCTGGATGTTGCGGCTTCCTTCCAGTGAAATGTTTTGCATAAGGTCGATCTGAACGCCGGGAATAAGTTTCAGGACATCAGTCCCGGTACTTGAGGCATCCAGCATCTTTTTTGTCATAAAGAATGTAGTCTTGTCGGTTTCCGATTTTGCTTTTACCCGCTCGCCAACAACTACGGTTTCTTTAATCATGATGGCCGTATCCTGCAACAAAATAGTCCCCGCATCCACAACACCCGGGTTTACGACACTTATATTTTGAGTTACCGGTTTATAGCCAATTACAGATATGAATAAGCCTGTAATTACCTGTTCGGGGCCGGACTTATCATAAATGCACCGTTTTCATCGCTTATTGTGCCGCCAACAGGTGCGGAATCGGATGCCTTGATCAGGGCCACACTGGCAAAGGGCACAGATCTGATTACTTTTCATATCAATCAGCTTGCCTGTGATCGATTGTTTTTCCTGTGCGTTAATTCCTGTAAATGCTGAACCATTAGAATTACAAAAATCATGAAATTCATGTTCGCAAATCGATGGAGATGATAAGGTGATAAATCTTTTCATTGCAGTAAAATTTTTAGGTTTCGCTGACAAAGATTAGGCTTATCTCATTGTTATACAAGTTATTGGTATGTATAGCAAGGATTTGTTACCAACTGAAAGAGATAAGGATAATTTTTGGTGACGGACTGTAATTTTTTGGGACGAACGGATTACCGGTACTGCTTCAGGAGCTGATCAAAATCGCGTGTTTTCTGTCGCGATACCGGAATTACGGTATCAATTCCGTTGAATTTTAAACGGTATCCCAGGGTATTTCCCTTTTTGAGAAGCAACCTGTCTGACATTTACTATAAATGCCCGGTGCGTCCTCATATAAAAAGGAATTTCCGATAACTGTTGTTCTATATTGCCAATGGAATTTCGTATGGTTTTTTTCCGGATCTGGTTATCCACATTCAAATGAAATACCACATAATTGCCGTCAGCTTCAGCAAAAATTAACTGCCCGGGATAAAAGCTCAATTCCTCCTTTTTAAGCTGGGAGCTGATCTCTATTAATTTTTCTGATTGTTGTGCTGAGTGATGTACTGATATCGGGTTTAAAATTTTTCACTATGTCCGCAGACAAACAGATGGCGGTAGTTTGTGGCAGTGAAAAACAGAAAGGGAATAATGCCGATAAGGAATGCATTTATACAGGAATTTAGAAAAGTGGCAAGATTCCATCTCCCCTCAGATCCTTCCATCAGGAAGCCGCATAAAGTAAATCGAAGATGCCCATTCCCAAAAAGAACAAACACAATGGCCAGAATTTCCTTTAAAATGGTCCATTCATCCGGATTTGAAAAATACCTGAAATGCTTCAAGCAGTTTAATTACAAAAAAGACGGGAACAGACAGGACGCCCAAGATAAATTGCCATTGTAATCCGATAACTGAAGAAGCGGGCCTCATGAGTATGCAAGTGGTTTGTAAAGTACAAGGAATGCAAAGCAAAACGCAACGAATATCAATGTCCCGGCATATGGTTTTTCAATAATAAAATTCTGGGGATAGTTTTGTTCAATATTTTAAAAACCCGGAGCATACGTTCAGTAAAAGATTTTATATAAAAATACAATTTTTCATTTTACCCCAGGCGATTTCATCAGCCATATCCTCTTTTTTGTTGGATCGTCAAAGAGATAAAACCGGGCTGTCGTTACCTCAATGATACTAAAAATTTATTTTCCGATTCGTACAATGCCTTCACTTACTTCCGGGAATTTTGAAAAGACAAGGTCGTCATGGCCGGGAATTATCATGTTTTCATCGGCAACAAGGGTTTTCATTCTTTTCATGGCTTCAACATAGGCTTTGGGATCAAATGCGTAGGTTTTAACCGGTAACATGTGATCAAAATTGTAATAAAACCAGATGGCATCTGATGCCAGCAGAATTTTATTTGTTGAAGACCTGAAGTTTATAAGTAAGTATTGATTTTCGACTGTATGGGTAGAGCCTGTATACACTTTAATGCCGGGAATAATTTCAAGATCATCGCCATCAACCAGTTTTAAACGACCCTGCAAATTAATTTCAACGAGTTCATGTACATCGTTTTTGCTGAATCCCTGTGAAAATCCGTTTTCCTGCCAGGCCGCACCCACAAAATATTCATAATCCTTTTTTTGCATCCACACTTTGGCTTTTGGAAAAAGAATTAGGCCTCCGGCATGATCGGAATGAGGGTGTGTTAATATAATATCACTTATATCTTCGGCAGTTAAGTTGAGTTTACTGAGCATCAAATCAGGTCTTACATAATGATCCTTTATCTGCGCTGATGTATCAATGTAACCTGCATCCACCATTATATTCCTTCCTTTGCTGTTTCGCAGCAACCAGTACATATCGCATACACTTACACTATCACCTGGCTTTGCGCCGACAGCCACTTCGGTGGCCGGAAAATTATAGCCTTCTATATATTTGATGGCATAGACCTCGTAATCGTCCGTATCCTGACCTGAAGCCATTATGCTAGCCAGAAACAGTAAAACCGGAAAGAAAAGTTTTTTCATATGCTTTTGGTTCTTGATTTTTAAGATTCTTTTTCCCTATTTTGACAGAAGAATTAAAATTAATGAGTTGTCAGGCAATGACAAATAAAAAATAAGTAATTCTTGTTAAATTCTACCATCTAAAGGCAAAAACAATGAATAGAATTTTACCTCTGATCTTGTTGGGACTTATATCCTGCAATTTTATCAAATGCTGACATTTTATTACCATTTCTTGTAGCCTATTTTCCGTTTGATAATGATGCAAGTGATTTTAGCGGAAATGGAAACAACGGCATAGCTAAAAAATGTAACGTTCAGATCAGGGGGTACGGGCACCATCGGGGTATTTGGCAAAACAAGCTCTGTTACTGTTCCTGACAATAAAACTTTTGATTTCTCATCAGCTACCGGGTGTAACGATCGCCGTGCAGGGTAAAACAGGAATCCAGAACCAATGGTTACATTTTGGCTGAAGATGGGTCCGGGTGGAAGCACGGAGGATGAATACTCCATGTCACTGACGGATGACGGTCATGTTACCGGCGAATTTGTTCGAAAGTTCCACGAATTAGCAAGGATGTGACTTCCAAAAGCACATTGAATGCAGATACATGGTACGATATCATTCTGATCTGGAAAAACAGTGGGGAAATTTCCCTGTACATTGATGGAGATCTGGATACGCTGACAACTTCCTCTGTAACTTCAATTCAGGATACTGATTTTCCTCTTGTTATTGGCGATCCGGACACGAATGAAATATCCAATTCTATCGTGGGTTCAATGGAGGATATTTATCCTTATATAACCGTGCATGGACCAGCAGGGAAATTGCTGAATTCTCAATTTATGATAAACCTACCCCGGTAGTTCCCAATTCAATGGAAGAAGATATTCGTTGTCTATCCCAATCCGGTAACTGGTGAAGTAAATATTTCAACATCAGTGAATTTCAGATATTCCTCAATACAGAATAACCGACATGGACGGTAAAATCCTACTCTCGGGATTGCTGAGTACCGAAAATTACAGGCTGAGACTTAAGCTCTTTTAAGGCAGGATTATACAATATTCAATTTATTAATGGCACTAAAACCATAAATAGGAAAGATATTGAAGCAATAAATCCAGTATTTGCAGCCCCTTCATCATTTACAGAATTCAGGCAACAAAACTTAAAGTACAAATGGAGTTTTCGGATTGTATTCAAAGCGTTCTCCCGGGTAATAAATCCGCTGGAGATACAGTCCCGATGGAGGTGCTGAAAGCTGGGAAGGCCTTTCAGAGTATTGTTCCATAAAACCCTGAATTTCCTTCACGCTAAGTTTTCCTTTGCCGGCGTGAACCAATACCCCGGTGAGCCTTCGAACCATCATCCAAAGGAAATGAGAGCCCAGAATATGGATAATGATCTGGTTTCCTGATTCCCTCACATCCAGATAACTAATATCCAGCCAGTGTTGATTTTTCCTCAGCCGTTGCTGCTCCAAAGGAGGAAAAATCATGAAATCCCTTGAATAGGGCAGAGGCTTCCTGCATTTTATTTACCGACAGATCTTCTTTTACCCACCATACATAGCGTTTGCCAAAGGCCGACCGCCTCCGCGAAATTATGTACACGTAACTGCGGGCAACCGCATTATACCTTGCATGGAACGCGGCATCACACTTTTCCAGTTTTAAAACATTAATGTCGTAAGGTAAAATTTCATTCAGCCGCACTAAAAGGGTTTTTGCGTGCATTTCTGTGGGAACATCCAGGTGGGCTACCTGGCCCAGTGCATGTACTCCTGCATCTGTACGGCCGGCACCGTACAATTCAATTTTTTTCGTATCAAATATTTTCTGGCAGGCTTTGAGCATTTCACCCTGGATGGTTTGCACCCCGGCATTTTGCTGCCAGCCATGGTACTGTGTACCTTCGTATTCAATAAGAAGCCGAAACCGGGACATGGGATCAATATCCCCACTTTTTCATTGCGGCAAGGTCGTCTTTGGCACAATCCATGGGACTTTCGTTCTGGTAGGCCTCCTGCTCAATGATCAATAGCCAGGCCCCGTTTTTTATGGCAACCGGTAAAACATCTTTCACATTGAGAACACCCTTCCCTAGAATTGTACTGTCATGCCTGTTATCTTTGTCCTTCTCCTTCAATACATCTTTAACGTGCAGCGAAACAAATCTTCCGGGATACTTTTTTATAACATCCATCGGGTCAGTGCCTGCCGCATTATACAAATTGGCAATATCAAATTGATGAATTGATCGTTTCGGATCCGAATACTTCATGATGATATCGAATAATTTCATATTGTTCAGAACAACGTCTTCATTGAAATCATCGTGGTAACCGAATTCCATACCACTTTTCTGGCAGTATTCCCCGCATTTGTTCCACAGTTCAATCACTTTTAAAAGTTTATCATAATCCTTCTGGGCATTTATGTCCAGTTCAGGAGTGATTACATATTTCTGCCCCATAAAGGCAGCGTCTTCCACTGTTTGTTTCCATTTATCTGTAAAATCCTTTTTTGAATCATCCCAGGCCTGCATTCCAAAATCGACGTGCCCGCTGTACATCGTCAGACCCAGGTCAGCCAATATTTTTTTAAATTCAGAAGGCGCAAAACCGTAAAATTTCCGGTCTGCGTATCCCGCATGTTCAACCACCTTATAACCCATATCGGCCAATTTTTTGAGCGATCCTTTCGGATCACTTTTCATATCATCCCGTACAGAATATAACTGTATCCCGACAGTGGCTTTCTGTGCGCCTGAAGCAAAAACTGAACGTGGAAGAAGTGCTGCACCAATGACGGCCATGGCACTGGATTTTACAAATGTTCTTCTTGAGTTATTCATTGGTATAAATTATTTTGTTAATACTTGGTTATAGTGATGAGATCCTGTGGATAATGAAGATTTAGTGAGATAAAGTTAGTGGAAAAAACAGGCAGGTCTGTTATTCTTTATTCTTTTCAGCAGGAGCTGGCTTCTCATTTTCATCATCGTCAATTTTAGATGCCTTCTTGAATTCACGCATTCCCTGTCCTAAACCACGCATCAATTCAGGAATCTTTTTGCCTCCAAATAATAGCATAATTACAGCTAATATTAAGAGAATGTGCATTGGGCTTGTGAAATCCATAACACTCTTTTTTTAAGGTATATTATTTACAGTTCATATCCGGCAGTAAACAACGTTTCTCTGATGCTCTTTGTTGGATTATTGAAGATGAATTATGAATTTTTAAGATATGATAAAGGGATAAAAGTGGTATGCTAAATACATTATCCGGGCTGGAAAAAAAATAAAGATTCAGGATTGAGGGTTTATTTGACCTATTTTTATATAAATATTAATCTATGGAAAGCAAAAGGTTATTTTATCAGAACATGAAGTTCATGTTCATTTTCCTGGCCACGGTAAATTTCTTTATTCTATTTACAGGGTCAGCTGTTGCACAGGAGAGGGATTTGTATTCCGATACCTGGGTAGCCTCCGATGCCCTGGGCCGTAAGATGCCCGACTTTTGAAATGGTTGGTCCGGTGAAAAAGGACCAGCCCCGGGTGGTCGGGATTTTTTATATCACATGGCATACAGACGACAATTTTCAAATGAAAAGTCCTTACAATGGCGATGTTACAAAAGTGCTTGCCGCCGATCCCAATGCACGGCTGGATCCCAAAAATCCGATGTGGACTGAAGATTCCTATCACTGGGGCGAGCCCGAATTAGGTTATTTTCTCACAAAGGATGAATATGTAATCCGCAAGGATATGTCAATGCTTACCGACGCCGGTGTGGATGTAATTGTGCTTGACGTTACCAATGCAGTGCGCTATTGGGATGAATGGGAAGTTCTTTTTAGGGTTATGAAGAAGATGAAGGATGAGGGCAACAAGGTCCCGGAGTTTTGCTTCTGGGCATTCAACGGTCCGAGTGCTACCGTGGTGCAGGACCTTTATGAGAAGATTTATGTAACCGGGAAATACAAGGACTTTTGGTTTTACTGGGATGGGAAGCCTCTTTTACTATATAATAACAACCCGACTGTAGATGCCGTTGGTTTCAACATAAAAAATCCCAACCCGCATTACGATGCGACTGCCAAAACCGACAAAAACAATCCGCACTATGGAGACCCCGATTATACCGAAGAATTTTACCAGGATTATACCAAAGAGGTAAAAGACTATTTTGCCCTTCGGACGATGTGGTGGGGCTATTACGAATGGCTGGGCAATCGTTTCATCGGCACGGAGGATAACTGGAGTTTCGGTTACAGTATGGCTGATCCGAAGGTGAAAGCCCTGAAACCGGAAGAACTGATTTCAACCCACAAGGGAAAACGCGAAGAAGCTGCCGTAACTCCTGCTCAGCATCCGTTTACCATGACCAAAGAAAATATGGGTGTCGGCAAATCGTGGTCGCGCCAGTATGGGGAACCCAAATTAAATGAATACGATATGCCTGACTCGGCATATGTTCCCTGGCTTGGAAAAACGGTTAAAAATCCGGAAGGATACGGCATCTATTTTCAGGAACGATGGGATGACGCCCTGGTTGCAAATCCCCAGTTTCTCTATATCAATGACTGGAACGAATGGAAGGCCGGTAAATTTACAACGGATCGTTTTCCCAAAAGCCAGCTTCTGGCTGCCAATCCGGATTGGACTCCCGACCAGTTTCCGGATGGAGGATACACTACAATTCCGTGGCTGGGTAGAAACAATCCGCTCTTTTTCTGCGATCAGTACAATGCTGAATTTAACCGGTGCCTGCAACCGATGAAGGATGGCTATACCGACAATTACTATATGCAGATGGCTCAGAATATACGTCGATATAAAGGCGTACGGCCCATTCCCGAAATCAAGGGATTGTATACAGTGAAAATAGATGGTGATTTTGGAGATTGGAAAACGGTGAATCCCGAATACAGGGATACCCGGGGGGATGTTGCCCACCGTGACTACAACGGTTACGGCGGACTTCATTATACAAATAATTCCGGTAGAAATGATATTATTACCACAAAGGTAAGTAAGGACAAGTCAGCTATTTATTTTTTTGCTGAAACTGACAGGGCATTAACGCCGCATACCGATCCTAACTGGATGTTGCTGTTGATTGATGCGGATCACGATCCGAATACGGGATGGTATGGATATGATTATTTAATTAACAGAAAGGTTTTGGACGGTAAAACTACTACCCTGATGGCTTACAATCCGGACAACGCCGGTAATCCCTGGGTTGAAAAAGCCAGGTTGGATTACAGATACGCGGGGAATGCCCTTGAACTGGCTATTCCGCTGAAACTGCTCGGATTAACCGGGAATGCTTTCACATTTGATTTTAAATGGTCCGACAATCCGGCCGATCTGAAAGATCCCATTTCCCTGTGCACAGATGGGGATGCTGCTCCAAACCGGAGGTTCAACTATCGCTGTATCTGTAGCGAATGATGTAACCTGCTGCTATTGGCAGACTTTCGACGATCATTTATCTGACCACACACCTTCTACTTTGAAATTATCAATGTAGAAGGTGCTTTTGTCCGGATTCCAGAAATATATAACAATTGAATGATCAACTGAACGGTTTTTGCCGGGTTTAACCATAAAAAAAACTTTCTCCCATCGACCACTATTGGATACGAATTTTTTGACATCAAGGGAATTCCAGCGGATTGAACGATCTCCCTTTTTTTCATCACATACCAGCAATGGACTTGAGTTTCCCACCAGGTATACATCGGCCGTGATCACTATAGCAATTTCATTTCCCTTCGAAATATTGTTGATGCTTTCATGGAAAGTCGAACTATAGAGACAGGTTGAATCCATTTTCTCACTATAATTACCGGTTGAAGTTACAGAAGTTTCATATCGGGCAGTATCGCCAGTCCAACCCGTACAATCGGACTCATAGTCATTCTTGTTAGTGTATGTGATCTTTAACGGTTCTCCTTCCCCGGATCGGGAATACAGGGCAATATTACCCAAAGCTTTATCCGTTCTGTTTTTTACTATTGGAAACCTTTCCCGGATCATGTATCCGGTTTCAGCCGGATTATACAGATTGCTGTATCCGTATACCAGATCATTTGACCTGGATGTCAAAACAAACCGGTAGAAATTTCCCAGGTCACCGGCATCGTTAAATCTGAAATATTTTATTCCGATCCCTTTTTTTCTTTCAATAATCTGATTGAAAAGAAGAGTATCATCCAGGTTGAAAACACTGCAGACAGTATCCAGACTGTAAGTATTACTCCAATGCAGAAGAGAACCTGAAAGAATTTTATAATCTTTTATTTTTTTCTGTGCGGAGTATTTATCTGAGAAGAACTTGAACACCCCAAAGGTAACCGCAACAATGATTAAAGTTGTGAATAGCCTGGCCTTCATTGCGGATGAAGATCTGAAATGCAGGTAAACAACAAGTGCAATCAACAGAAATAAGACGGAATAGGAAATTATAAAACTTACGGAAGCGACCTTGTTTTCGTATTCAAACAAAACCTGATGGTTCCCCGGAGGCGCCAGGGCCGAAAGATATAAGTAACCCGATTTGAAATGAGGGACTTCTTTCCCGTCAATCTTCACCCGCCAGCCGGGATAGTCTGCCTGCATCACTGTAATTATCGCGGATGAATCTGTATTATATTGAACTTTAAGACTATTCGCACTGAATGAAAGTATATTAACTTTACTATTGGAGGCATCCTTCTTTAAATCAGGAGGAAGAACTGAAAAAACGGAATCTGAAATGAAAAGATCCTTCCGGGATAAGACAACACGACGATCCTTCAAATCTCCAATTTTGCGGACACTTCCGGACAGATAAACAAGCGGATTATGAAGCAGGGTATCTTTCAGAACGGGTAGCGAATCATACAGGTAATTATAGGGTTTAAGAATAAAAGAGGTAAATCCGTCGTAAGAAATTCTTTTGGTAAGAATTCCCATGTTTCTGTATAACGGTGCATTCATCAACTTTTTGTCCGAATTGTCACTTATGCTGGTATTGTCCGGCAAGGGAAAACCCTTTGGCTGATTTGCCATATATTCATATAATTCCCCCGGCCTGGTGGTTGAAATTACAGTATAATACAAATTCAGATTTACGGCTAAAATCATTTCAAGTATCATGATCACCGGAAGGATGGTTCCGAAAAACCGCAATAATTTCTTATTCGTTAAGGTAATGAGAATCAGGGTCAGCAATAGTCCCTGGATAACAGACTGAATGGCCACATTCTCATAAAAAGTAAGTCCATCCCAGATAAGGTAGGGTTGATGTACTGCTTTTCGAAGGATGGATTCATGGAAATTGATGTGAAAAATTGAAAATGTAAAAAATAACAACAGGATGCCCAGGGATGCAGCTACAAGGATAACCAGGGATTTCCGGAACGAACTGATCTTCTTCAACACTTCAGGCAGGTGTATACCAGTGCTGAACAGAATCGCAAAAATGGCGAACAGGGTAAAATACGCGGGCATGCGTAATCTGTTAAACAGGGGCAGGTACTTGTAAAAAAACGGATGGACTGGCAAAGCATCACCGAGGGAGGCTAAAAAGCAAATAACCCCGAATATCAGCATCACCCACTGGAGTCCTGTTTTTCTTTTAAAAAAAGTTGCCACAAAAACAATTAGCATTATCAACCCGAAATGCATATTGCTCATTGAAAGATCCGTTTTAAAGAATTCAGGATACTTTACCGTGGCAAAAGGAGTGAACAGGGAAACAAGGCATTTTAATGTAAAAGGGAAGATGATTGCTTTTTTGTACGATAAGCCCATACTGAGCCTGTCGCTGAGGGAGGATATCTCAAATACCGGAATAATAATGACAAGGCAGAGGATTATTACGAATGCAAACAGTAAACCATTGAATTTAATAATTGAAAAAAGGCGGTTTCTGTCTGTACGGTTTAGAAAAAGGGAATAGAGAAATAGCAGAAACAGCAAATACCCTGTAATAATTGAAATGGCCTGGTATCCGGTACTGATTTGCAGAAAAATGACCAGGGCCAGTTTTATTGTTCCGTAAAGTGTAGGATTGGCCAGGTTTTTTATCATGTACAATACCACCCAGGGTAAAAAGGCAGCCCCGATAATGGAGAAAAGTGCCTGTCCGTGTCCCACAAAGAATCCCGATAACATATAGGAAATACCTACGGCCAGGGAGGTCAGACTGTGGCCTGAAAAATGGAAAGTGAGCCGGTACATTCCATAACCGGCAAGAAAAATGTAAAAAATAAAAAGAATATGCAGGATGTAAATATTGTATCCTGTTGTCAGCCCCACCAGCCATACTTCAGGAGACCAGAGGGGATATTGCATATCGGCATATATGGGACTACCGGTCAACTGGTAGGGGTTCCACAGGGGAAATACGCCATTTTGAATGCATTCGCCGGCAAAATACCGGAAGGGGAGGACAACATCCAGCATGTCCCATTTGAAAGTATATATAAAAAAAGATACCGGCCAGAATGAAAGGATGGCCACAACGAGAATTATAAAAACAGGCGATCTAAAAAACCTCGGAATTTGCATAAACTGCTTTCTTAAGAGATTCAATTTAACCCGGGGACAAACTATTAAGTTTTCTTTACTAAAAGCAAAGAGTCCTGATAACCAGAAGACTTCTCCCTGGATTTTCCTGACCACCAACCGTAATCTATATTTTCAACATACAAATTATTGTTTTTAAGCAAATTATTCATCAGGAAACTTTCTTCATATGCGATATTGGCTTCTTTTACATTTTTATCCAATAACCTGTAATTGTCATATTTGAACGGGAAATTAAAATAGTCACGATTATCTATAACTGATTTTATTTCATCATTCAATAAAAAGAAAGTAACAAAGCACTTACCCCCTTTTTTCAGAACACGGAAAATCTCTTTTAAATAATTATCCACATCATCAGGCATCATGTGAGTGAATACAGAGGTAAGGATTACCAGATCAAACTCATTGTCTTTGTATGGAAATACAAAGTTTTTTGCTTCTTTATTTGTTTTTAGGTTATATAAATCGTTTTTAAGATCAATATGTATGAAGTTAAAGTTTGGATATTTTGGTTTAATATTTTTGTTGCACCAGTCGATACCGATTTTTACAATGTCAAAGCCCTCATAGTGGCCCTCCTTATTTAATATTCCGGTAAGCGGCACAGCCAGGCGTCCTATGCCGCAGCCTACATCCAGAACGGCCATGGTTGGCTGTAAATCAGTTACTTTCTTTATCTGGTCAAGGAGTAATTCGCCTGATCTTTTAAAATCCCCAAAACCAACAAAAACAAGTCCCCGGGGTGGAGTCAGATCATCCCTTCTACCTGATAATTTCTCAAAGATATCAACGGGTAAATAGTATAAGCGCCTGATCAAAAACCGAAGGCGCGGGGTTAGCATATAATAAAGATCCCTTTTCAACATAAAGAGTTACTAAATAAAAATAATCGCAAAGAGATGCAATATAGTAATTAAACCGACTCCTGTAAACCTGGCAACAAGTATTTGACTGCCTCTTTTGATGGTCAGAAAAGTAGGTTTACCAGGGAAGTGCCAATGGGCGGTAAGCTGGAATCCTTTTACTTTGCGTTCGGCGAGCATGATGCCTATATTACCGCTGAGCTTCCGGATGACGTCTCAGCAGTAGCAATCAATTTAAGAGTTAACGCATCCGGTCTGGTGTCAGTTTCAACCACCGTTCTCCTTACTCCGGAAGATATTGATGCCGCATCGAAGAAATCTATCAGTTACCGGGGGCCGGGCGAAAAATAACCAACTCTTGAGGTAATCTGTAAAACTAATTCAGCCCCGGGCATCATCACCCGGGGCTTATTATTTTTACGTCTTAACCCCCGATAATATTATCGATCCAGGCATTGGTCCCTGCATCGTATTTCCAGGTAACGAAATATCAGGCTTTTTCGAGCGCTACTGCCGTTGATTCAGCAATTCTTCCCCGGGTATCCGTGACCTTTATCATATAGGTGTGCGGCAGATTATCGCTCAGCGTTTCCGACCAGGTTAATGGTTCTGTGGTGAGCTGCGGCATGAAAGGCTGTTCTTTCACCTTTGACCCATCACGCCAGATTTCATAGAATGCCAGGGGTGCATCTCCTGCATAAGCTGTACTCCAGGCAACGGCAATTTTTCTTGCCTTGTTTTCCAGGCTTTGTTCAACGGTCACTTCTTTGGGAGCTGTGAGGGGTACCGCCTGGTTCTGGAAATAATTGGTCTTCCCTTCTTTAGCCCTTCTGGCCCTATCCTCTATGGCGATCCTTTCAGGTCCTGTAAGCCCCTCCGGGAGTATCTGGGCGGCATCAAAGTTATTGCTGAGCTGACATTTCGCATATTCATCACTGATTTGTCCGATGCCGATGATCACCAGGTGAACTCCCGGGGTGGTAAGGGCATATTGAACAAGTTCGCGGCTCGGCAATTGCGGATCTCCTACGGAACGGACTACGTGCTCCTTCTTATTCGACCATTCGGCAGGTTTGGTGTACATGGCACCATCAGCAAAGACCTTCATGCCGATAATACCCATGTTTTTGGCTGCAGCCAGCGGGATCACATTGTGCTGCATGTTGAACATCAGCTTGTCGTTTGCATTGATGGCCACGAGCATGGCATCGAGCAGGTTTGTGGTATCGCGCTGGATCATATACATATTCACCGAAGGATCAAAATGCCCGGAAAACCCGATGTGCCGGATCAGCTTCTCATTTTTCGGATTTAATCCTGTCCGGTTAGTTCCGTCGCGATAATCGCGCAGGGCTGCCAGGGCGCCAATGCGTTCGGCATTGGGATCCGTATTATCCAGCCCTTCATACAAAGCATCCACTTCCTCACGGGTATTCAGGTTATGGATCAGCATCAGGTCAAGATAGGCTCCATCGGGATAAGTGCCGCTGCCATCCCCGAACAGCTGTGACAGCGATCGATGGAGGTCATCCACGGTATGCGTACCAGGTTCCCCGTTGGTCCAGTTGTTCACTCCGGGCACTTCTCCGTTGCCTTTTGCAAAACGGAGATGGGTTTTCGAGGTGAGGAAGATCGACTTCCTCAGCTGGTCATTATACCCGCTCTTTCCGGGGATCAGGTTCAGCTCACGGAATGCTTTTCCAAAATTCAGCTGACTGGGTCCGTACAGGTTGGAAGTATCGAAATAGTTGATCCCCAGATCAAAAGCCTTCAAAATGATCTTCACCGGATCAACATCGTCGGGGGTCCACTGGAGGGAAGCCTGCCCGCCGAGACCGAGCGTTGTAACTTCAAATCCAAGTTTGCCAAATATTCTTTTCAGTGGCTTTGCCTTACCGGAGCAACCGGTGGCCAGGACCGGGACAACAGCCGCAGCAGCAGCGGCCACAACTGTAGTTTTTACAAACCGGCGACGATTCATGCGATGCTTCGTTCCCATGGTTGTTTTTTGTTTGATGAAGTGAAACTTGTCTTTGTCTCTATAAAAATACAAATTAATCCATTTTGAAAAGTGTTTTCAGACACAAAATGAAATTTCGTATATTAGTAAAAATTCAGATTAAAAATATGAAGCTGAGATCCTTCCACCCAGGTGCAGCAAGGACGCTTACCTGCTTGCTGCTGCCCGGTATTATCCTGATAAGTTGTAAAAAAACGGATGAACCCATACGGATCGCTCAATGGACAACCCATGAAATTGCCTTCGTATCCGAAAACACCTATCGGAATGGGTATACCGATGTGGAGGTTTGGGCCCGTTTCACCAATGAACTGGGAGATACCCTGCTGCGACCCGCATTCTGGGATGGCAACAATACCTGGAAGATACGCTTCGCTCCGCCTGATACCGGGAGCATATGGTCATGGACCACATTTGCCTCCGTGCAGGACAAAGGTCTCTCCGGAAAAACCGGTGTGTTGAAATCGGTTGCCTATACCGGCGGAAACCGGCTCCTAAAGCACGGTTTACTTCGCATGTCAGCGGGAAAACGAAACGTTGTGCATGCCGATGGAAAACCATTCCTGGTCATCGGCGATACTCCCTGGGCTATTCCCTTCCGGGCTACGCCGGAACAGGTGCAGGTGTATGCCAAAGACCGGCAGGAGAAGGGTTTCAATACTGCCCTGCTGATGTCCGTACAGCCCGACCGTTATGCCGATGGGCCTGAAGCCAGAAATACACCGATGGGATTTGACCGCGCTTTTGAGGACTTGCCTGATGGACACCTGAACCAACTGAAACCGGATTATTTTCAGACCCTCGACACACTCATGCAGATCCTGGTCGATCATGAGATCGTTCCTGTATACCAGCCTGTTTTTCACGGGTTCGGCTGGAAAGGTATGACTGTGCTGGGCCCCACGGCAGAACCGGCAGAATACTCGCGGTACTGTAAATACCTGGTAGCACGGTACGGTAGTATGCCGGCATTCTGGCTGGTGAGTGGCGATGCAAATGGCCTCGATCCCGGGGTGAAACCCGGCGGGGAAATAATTGAACAATGGGATGCCTACCAGCAACCCACAGGTATTCATTACAATCCGGCCGACGATTACCTGGCTTCCTGGGCAAACGGTGACAGCACAAGATGCTTTCACTATAACCGCTCCTACCAGGAAGAAACATGGCTCGATTTTCAGTGGGCCCAAACCGGACATGACGGGAAACACCTTTACCACAAAGTGGAAAGAATGTATGAGAACAAGCCTGTAAAAGCAAACCTCAACGGCGAGCCCACCTATGAGGCGATGGGCGGTGGCAAAAACGGTCTCGGCTGGTGGCAGGGTGAAGAAGCCTGGAACCAGCTGATGCACGGCGGCACTATGGGCGTGGTATATGGTGCTGCAACGCTCTGGCAGTGGAAGGTGACTCGCCGATGAGACCGGATGGAATGAATGGACCGATGCCCCCATGTCCTGGCGCGAGGCACTTGGATCTCGAGGGAAGCCGTTACGTCGGGTATGTGTCCCGTGCCTTTGAAGATTACGATTTTACCGATATGGAGAGACGATGGGACCTTGCAGAGAACAACAGGCCCCTGTTGGCCGTTGAGGGAAGGTTTTACATTAGCTATCTCGAAAACGGGGGGCAGATCAGCATCCGGGATGTACCCGAAGGTCTCCCTTTCCGGTGGTTCAATCCGGTAACAGGCGAATTCGCTGAAGACGGAATTACGGTAGCAGACGGGATATTCATGGCCCCGGATACGCAACCCTGGGTGCTGATCGTCGGGCAAAAAACCACCTTGCCATAAAGGCTTTGATATATGCAAGTACCCCGCCAGCTGATGAAAACATCTTGCTTTGCATATCAAGGATGAGAGCAAATATTGAAAGTGATCAAAACATATGCGTAAAATCCATGCACTTATTTATTAATATTACCAGAATACTAAAAAATAAGCCTACAAAAAGCAAATAGGACAAATCATCCCTGTTTTTATTGATAAACCCATAGATATTTTTGTACCACGGCTTCATCTTTTATGATGTTTTGTATTAAAACTACAAAACTCATATTACGATTATGATACAATCATGTTAAGTTTATGTTAATATTTTTGATAAATCGCCTTCTCTACCAGAAGAGAAAATTTAACCACAAATAAACTATCTACTTTTTAAAAATAAATAGTTAATCTATTTGAAACCCGGATGCAGGGATACTTGCTTCAAGGTATTCGATGTAATTGATTGCAGATAATCCCGGAACCACAACCCTGAATCTTCATTGTTCTTGATAAATTTGTATAATTAATGTAAACAAGTCCAAAACGCGGGGTATATCCCGTCGCTCCATTCAAAATTATCTGTAAGTGACCAAACGAAAAATCCTTTAACCGGAATACCTTTTTGAATTGCTTTCCGGGTATACCTTAGTAATTCTTTAAAATATTCAATCCTGGTTTGATCATTGACCTGGCCATCCTCCATCCGGTCATCAAGGCATATTCCCGTTTCTGTAATAATTATATCCCTGAATACCCTTATATTCCTTGAATTTTTTGAGAACCTTGTATAATCCTTTTGGAAATACTTCAAATCCCATGGCATTAGTGCACTATCTTGATGATGGCATTATTCTCTTAATTTTTCCTTTTTTCCATCCTTAAGGAATGCTCCTTCAGCTTGGAAAGCGGAACTGGCTAATCTCAACGCGAAATCCCGTGGAAAACTCAATTATCTATTGATTGAATCGGTATAACCATGAGTTTTTTCCCCAGGTAAAGGGCTTCAGCAGGAGTTTCAAATCCTGCCCCGCATAATACTCCCCTGCAGCCTGCCAGGCTTGAAAGAAACCCCTCATTGGTAATACTGATGAATTTGGATGTTTCCATGGAATGATGTCGCCGTTTGCATGCTTAGAAAATACCTGCCAGTTTGACTATTCGGGAAATTTTTTAGCCTCTCAAGTAGTTCTTCGTTAGAATATGAGGGAAGATATACTGTGTAATATCCCTGATCAGAAGGAGAGATAGCCCTGATTTCATTTCGGATTACAGGTGTGAAAATATTCTTTGAATACCGGCAAAAATGAAATCCAAATTGTACCGAGGAAGGGGCATAATTGTGTAAAATAAAACGGCCGAAAAGATCCTTTTTTTTCGGATGAGGCGAGTCTTTTTCCAATGACTGCAGCCTGGTGACTTAAAGATACGCAGGGAACCTTATTAATCAAACAGGCCCAGGCAGAAACAGGTTCAAAATCATTAATTACAAAATCGTAATCTTTTACAGGCAGGGACCTGATTTCATCCCGAAGACTCTTTGCATTTGCATTAACATAGGTATTCCACACATCGACTCCGCCTTTTTTCCAAAGACAAAGCTAAACCCCTGCAGTCTGTATTTGATTTCAAAGGGCAGGGAAACATCGGCCTGGGTACCGCTTACGAGAATATCCGTTTCACATCGTTTTCTTAAAATGGGAATTATGTCTTTTGCCCTGCTTAAATGACCATTTCCTGTACCCTGAACAGCATAAAGTATTTTCATAGAACTTGCTTTGAAACATTTAGTCTATTGCAAAAAGCCATTATATCACATTTCGAGTGGACTCAAAATTCGAGTATTTCAAAATTGGATTCATGGACGTCTAAAATACTTCCGGGGAATTAAATTCTTCCAGCATTAATTCAAACAGTTGTTTACTGCGTATAGTCATCATCCATAAAGTTGAGGTGCATCGTCTTCAATCAAGAGCAGAATCACACGGTAATTTTTTCATCAACATAACGGTATACCTGCCAACACTTGCGGTGATATTCCAGCGCTGTTAAATTTTCGATCCAGTCTCCCGAATTCAGGTACAAGCACTTTTGAATCGTCCAGTATGGATATTGCGGATTTCAGGGTTATGGATATGTCCGCATACAATGGCATCATACCCCTTTTTAACCGCAAGGCGGGCAGCCGTTTCCTCGAAATTATTTATGTATTTAAGGGATGTTTTGATATTGTCTTTAATTGTTTTCGACAAGGACACTTTTCCCCGGCCAAAAAACCGGCTGATTGCGTTAACCAGCGTTATTCAGTATGATGAGTCCGTCATATCCGATTGCTCCGAACCTGGCAAGCCATTTGGAATATTGCATGATAACATCAAAGACATCTCCGTGAAAAAACCAGATCTTTTGTCCGTCAAGTTCAAGAACCAGGTTATTTACAATTTCAAGGGAACCAATTTTAACTCCGGCAAATTTTCTGAGCGTTTCATCATGGTTACCTGTTATATAATAGGTCTTTGTGCCTTTGGACACCATGCCGATAATTTGCTTAACGACTTTCATGTGCGAATTCGGCCAGTATCTTTTGCTGAATTGCCAGAAGTCAATTATATCGCCGTTTAAGATCAAAATTTCCGGATTGACAGTTTTCAGGTATTTATGCAGTTCTTTTGCATGACATCCCCGGGTTCCAAGGTGAATATCTGACTTCAATTAAGATTGTCTTAAGATTTTCTTGCTTCCGAAAACCAGATTTGCTAACCAGGATTATCATAAGGGGATAACTTAATAATGATTTAACCCAATTGTAATATGATCAAAATACTCCTGTAATCTTAGGGCTATAGCTTTGCTGTCAGTAATATTAACTGACTAACAATGAAGGAACCTCTACGAAAATTATTCAAATCCGCCCGCGTTTTCCTGTTAATTGCTTTATTTCTGCCAACCGGATCTTTACTTTATAGTCAAACCGGTTCGATAAGCGGAAAAATCACTGATGCAACAACCGGTGAAGAACTTATCGGTGCGTCCGTCCTGATACAGGGAACAACTAAGGGGGCAGTAACAGACGTGCACGGTAATTATAATCTGGAAGGATTATCCAATGGACAATATAACCTGGTATTCAGTTATGTCTCCTATGAACAGACCATACTAAGGGCTGAAATTAAAAAAGGAGAAAGGGTTGAGATGGATCTGAAATTGAATCCTTCTGCCACTTCCCTTGGTGAAGTTAAGGTAACAGCCAATAAACGCACCGATACGGAATTATCCATTATAAGTTCACTGAGAAACGAAAACCAGGTTGTAAGCGGTATATCCAAGCAGCAAATTTCCAGGTCACAGGATAAGGATGCCTCTGAAGTAATCGCCCGGGTACCAGGTGTAACCGTGAGGGATGGAAAATTTATTAATGTCAGGGGACTTGATGAACGATATAATGTTGTCTGGCTGAATGGCATCAATACCCCTTCTTCAGAGGCCGACAGAAGGGCATTTTCTTTTGATGTGCTTCCCAGCTCATTAATTGACAACATCGTTTTATACAAAACGCCTGCGCCTGAAATACCGGCTGATTTTTCCGGGGCGGTTGTTCAGATACAGACGAAAAATACGGTGGATATCAATTCCATTGAGTTTTCATATAATGCCGGGTACAGGCAATATACAACCTTTGATAAGTTTTACACCTACCAGGGTGGAAAGACTGACTGGCTTGGATTCGATGACGGTACCCGGAATCTTCCGGCTGGATTTCCCTCTACCTCCGAATTCAGGAACATGGCTGATAATCCGACGGAGGCAGACAAACAAAAAATTACCGAATTGGGCAGGGCCTTTAGCAAAGAATGGTATCCTCACACGACAAAAGCTTCCCCGGATCAATCCTTCCTGTTTAATATAAACCACAAGTTTCTTATCGGAAGGGTTTCATTAGGGAACGTTACTTCACTGGGTTATAGTACCGGAAACCAGTATCGCCAGATATTCCGTGCAGGATACCAGGCTTATGACGTAGTCCACGATCACCCGGATACATCATACTATTTCAATGATGATAACTATTCCACAAAAACCAAGCTGAATGGCTTATTCAACTGGCTTGTAGTTTTCGGAAACAATCAGAAAATTGAATTCCGCAATTTTTTCAATCAGATCAGCGACAAGCAATCCCTGATAAGATCAGGAAGGGATTTTTACGGAGGCAGTTACAAGGCCGGAACCGAACTGGGATTTCAGTCCAGGAGTATATATTCGGGTCAGCTCAGCACAGATCTGAATTTCAACCAGTCGGCCACTAACCTGAATTTCACACTGGGGTATGCATATACAAATAAGTTGCAGCCGGATATCCGTCGTATTGAAAAAACAAAAATGAGGACGACGGTCCCTCGGCACCCTATACCACTTCGCTGAATTTCAATGCTGATCCCAAATTACTCGGCCGCCTGACACTTACCAACTATGAACATGTGTATGTTGGGGGAGTCAACTTTTCGCAGAAATTGGTTTTCAATAACTTCAAACCGGAGATAAAAGCAGGTGCGCTGGTAGAACTGAAAAGCCGTTCTTTTACAGCCCGGAATATCGGTTTTGCCATCAGCAATGTTAGCCAGTTTAACTGGAACCTGATTTATATGCCGATCGACAGCCTGTTCCAGGACAAAAACATCAATTACACAGATGGTATTAAGGTAGATGAATCCACGAACCTGTCTGACTCAT
>CAWBNI010000026.1:0-188533 GCA_963790105.1 uncultured Bacteroidales bacterium
TGAAGTAGACACAAATATTCCGGAGCAACTGGGAAAAATCATTCGAAACTTCTGGCCAAAATGCAGAAGATCGTTATCAATCTGCCTCGGGCGTTAAAGTTGATTTCGAAAAGTGTTTACAAGAATTAATTCAAACAGGAATCGTATCTGTTTTTCCTGTTGGGTCCGGCGATTTTACCGATAAGTTTTTGTTGCCCCAAAAATTATATCATACAATGTGGTCCGCACGGTGGTGTGCCGTTCCGCGTTTTTTTTTATTTTATATATACTTAAAAATTAGTTTTACGTATTGCTGTCATATTCCTCATCGGTGATTTCGGGTGTGGATTGGACGTAATACAGGTAGTTATGATGATTTAACTTTTCCCTGATCGCAATTATTTTTTCTTCATCAGTCATCGTATATCCTCTTTTGTCAGCAATTTATGAAAATTGGATCAACAGGCAAAGTGCCTTTAATTAAATAACAATTTGCGCAAAAATAATTTCCCGGAAAGCTAAAGTTTTTCCTATATTTGTTCATGTTATGGTTCCGGAATTATCATCATAATTCCGGATAATAGGGAACCAGGTGAGAATCCTGGACAGTACCCGCTGCTGTAATCTCCCGGAAAAGTTCCGGCATACCTGCGCCACTGTTGCCGATAGGTCAGGCGAATGGGAAGGCGACCGGAAAGGAGAAAGTCAGAAGACCTGCCATGATCATGGAGTGTTCGGGATCTAAACAAAAATTGTATGTTTAAATCATTTTTATTTTTTGCTGTCAATTCTTCTGGCTTTTCTTCACACTGTTTCTGCGCAGACAGGTGAAATGCCTGTAAAGCAGATTCCCGCAGGTCACCATTGTTGAAAACAACAACGATTATTTCTCTGATGACAATCCTACTTATTCCATGGATCACGCATCACATCTCAACCGCCAGCAGAATCTCGGGTACCTGCTTGAACGGGAATCCCAGGTGCTGGTCAGGTCCTATGGCGGAGAGGGTTCGCTTGTATCGCTGTCGTTGCATGGTACCGGAAGTAACCATACACAGGTAAGCTGGAATGGCTTTCCCTTGAATTCACCCACTACGGGCCAGGCTGATCTTTCCTTAATTCCAGCCAGTTTCATGCAGACCATTGAAGTCATCAATGGAGCTTCAGGCGCATTGTTTGGAAGCGGCACATTTGGTGGTTCAATTAATATGGGAAATGAAGCCGACTGGAATAACAAGCTGGCCATGGAATATACAATCGGAACCGGAAGCTTCGGCTCATTCAGCAACAGTTTGTTTTTGAGAGCCGGTAACCGCAAGTTCCAATACCATGCCTCGGTTATTTCGGGCAGGGCTGAAAATAATTATGGTTATCATGATTATTATAAATATAACTCCCCATATTCAGCAGCGACTCACAATGCATATCGTTCCTGGGGCTTTATCCAGAATGTCTACCTGAATCTCGGAAAAGGGAACTATCTTGAAGCAGGGATCTGGTATCAGCATAAAATGAAGGAAATGCCCCCGCTGATGGGGTATTATCAGCCGGGAAATGCGGTGCAGCGCGATAGCCTGTTCAGGTCATACATCAGTTACAGAAAAACCACTGAAAAATCCATGCTCGTTATCAAATCTGCCTGGTTCTCTGACTTTCTGAATTTCACGGATAAAGTGAGCGCTGAAGATTCTGCCTATTCACTCAATTCAAAAATATCGGCCAGCCGGCTGATGAACGAAGCTGACTACAGGTATTATCTGTCATCGTCTGTCATTCTGGGCGGCGGAATGACCTATTATCTTTCCCAGGGTCATTCTGCAAATTATGGAGGAGATATAACAGAGCATGATTATGCAGTATATGCAAACATGAAGATCAGGCTAAATGACCTGATATTGAACACCGGCGTGAGAAAGGAATTTTATAACGATATAAATCCGCCTTTTCAATATTCATTCGGTTTACGGTATAAAGCCAGTAACAGACTGATCCTCAGGTCTGCTGTGTCGAGCAAATTCAGAAAACCTACATTTAATGAGAAATACTGGGTGCCAGGAGGAAATCCCCGGCTTAATCCGGAGAAAGGATGGGGCGGGGAGGTGAGCGCCGAGTGGGACATACTGAATAAAAAAGATGATGATCCCCAACTTAAGTTTCTTAGTTAATGCCTATTTTCAAAATATTGAGAACTGGATTCAATGGGTTCTCCGTGATTCCCTGACACCTGTGGAATATAAGAATGTGCATGCATGGGGACTTGAGAATCGTGTCAATTTTGAATTTCCTGCCGGACAAATACGACTCAGCGGTTTTATGGCCTATATCTACAGCCGTTCGGTCATTATGGAAACCTATGACAATAATCCGTTATACTCAGGAAAACAGTTGATGTACATTCCCAAACACAGTGGAAAAGCAAGCATTATGGCTGAATACCGCGGCATTTCAATTGGTGCAGGAGGTACCTATACCGGAAGTCGTGAAACAATTGAAACCGGTGATCCGCTTGTACGGCTTGAGCCCTATGCACTGCTTGACGTGGTGGCAGGGATCAACCGAAAGATGTTTGGGATGAATTTTACCTTTTATGGTCATATAGATAATGTTCTCAATACCCAATATGAGGTGATCCGATCCTATCCCATGCCCGGGCGATCATTTCATCTTGCCCTCACCGTGGGGCTAAACAGGAATAATCCGGAATAATACATACTAAATTTACTGATATGAAATTAATCAAACATGTATTGCCTGTGGCAATATTTACTGTATTCCTTTCGTGCGAGAAGTCGGATACCAAAACAAAACCGGAGGGATATTCGCAAGGAGTATATATTGTCAATGAAGGCAGTTTCCAGGCAAGCAATGGATCCATCAGTTATTTTGATCCTTCCCGGAACCTTATTGTTAACGGAATTTTTGAGGCAGCCAATAACAGACCTCTGGGTGATGTGGTGCAATCCATTTCCGTGGCAAATGATACAGCCGGATACATTGTAGTCAATGGTTCAGGAAAAGTAGAGGTTGTGCGTCTGAAAGATTTTGTTGTCATTGCACCTCCGATACCTGTTTTTTATCCGCGGTATTTTATGCAGGTTTCCGGTGCCAAAGGTTATCTCACTGCAGGAAGTATGGAGGGATGGATTTATATTGTCAACCTGATGGATCAGCATGTGACTGATTCAATACGGGTTGGATATGGTCCTGAAACCATGGTGAAGCTGAATGACCAGGTTTTTGTGGCCAACAGCGGAGGATGGGGGCTTGACTCAACGGTGAGCGTGGTAAACTGCGTGACAGATAAGGTAACAAGGCAGATACAGGTTGGGAAAGTCCCACTGGATATGGCCTTCGATGCAGAAACTAACCTGTGGGTTTATTGCAAAGGGTATGCTCAATATAACTGGGATCCGCCCTATAACCTGCTCAGTGAAACAGATGCCTTGCTGCAAAAAGTGGATCCTGAAACAGGAAATATAATCTGGCAGCAAGCTGTGGGGAAGGCCGGAGATTACACAGCCACACCTCCCAAAATGGCCATCAACAGGGAAGGGACCATGCTGTTTTACCTTCGTCCGGACGGTGTTTATGCTCTTTCAACGGATGCTCCGGTGCTTTCACCTACACCGCTGATTGAGGGTAGTTTTTATGGAATAGAGGTAAATCCTGATGATGACAATATTTACCTGTTTGAATCCTCATTTACGGGAAATGGCAGTTTGAAAATATTTGACCCGGCGGGAAATCCTGTCGCAAGGGCACTGTGGGTATTGCACCCAACGGGGCGGTGTTTAACCGGTAACCAATATTCAGTAATCGGAGATTGATGAATTAAAATATATTGTAGAGACAAGGCATTGCCTTGTCTCTACGATTTCCGTACAAATACAGAAATTCATCAAATCTTCGGCAGTTCCCACGGTGCCCTGTATTTTGCCTTCAGATATTGATTGGCAGCATCGTCTTTTATGAACTGGGAGTTTTCACCGTCCCAATATAACCGGCGTCCGGTTTTAAATGCGATATTTCCCAGGTTGGCAACCCGGGCTATATTTGCTCCTATCCCAATGTTGGCATGGGGTGAAAGGCTCTTATCCTTAATACAGGCGATAAAATTGTTCATATGGTTGTCGAGGCCATTTCCATGTTGTCGTTGCAGACCAACTGCTTCAATCTTGGGTTTGTTGTTTTCCTTTTCAGGAATTACTTCCCATCCTGAACGGTCTACTACCAGAGTACCATTATTGCCTACAAAGCCAACGCCATGTGAACGGCCGTAATAGCCACCATCAATACCGATACCATGGTCCCAAAGGAGTGTAAACCCATCAAACTCATATAAAGCCTGGAGTGTATCGGGTGTTTCACAGGCATCATCAGGATAGGCATATTTGCCTCCCATAGCCATGATTGATTTCGGCGAACTTACCTTCATCCCGTACAAGGCATAATCAAGAATATGAACACCCCAGTCTGTCATCATGCCACCCGCATAATCCCAGAACCAGCGGAATGTAAAATGAAAGCGGTTGCGATTAAAGGGCCGCTCGGGAGCAGGCCCGAGCCAGAAATTATAATCCACTCCGGCAGGAACCGGTTCATCGGGAACTACAGGTACAGATTTCATCCATCCCTGGTATGACCAGGCGCGTACAGTGCGGATTTTTCCCAGTTTGCCTGAGTATACATAGGCTATAGCATCCTGCCAGTGATCGTCGCTACGCTGCCATTGACCGATTTGAACTACATTTCCGTACCGGCCGACAGCTTTCTGCATCAGGTTGATTTCCTCAATTGTATTTGATAGTGGTTTTTCACAATATACTGATTTACCTGCCTGGCAGGCATAAATGAAGGGCAGGCAATGCCAGTGGTCGGGGGTACCAATAATAATCACGTCCAGTTCTTTTAATTCCAGCAGTTTTCTGAAATCGCGGAAAAGGGCCGGTTTCTTTCCCTGTATTTTTTCAATTTCGGATGCCCTTTTGTTCAGCACATTCTCGTCAACATCACAAATGGCAGCGCACTCCGTATTGGGCTGTTTCAGGAAGGCCTGGAGATCGGCAAACCCCATTCCATTCAGTCCAATAGCACCTGCAACCAATTTTTCATTGGCACCGAGCACACTTCTGAAACCAGTGAAAGGAAGTGTAGAATATAAGCCTGTTCCGGCAGCTACCAGCATTGAATTCCCGATAAAATTTCTTCGTGAAGTAGTCATGATTATTTTAGTTTAATGTAGGGATACCTTAGCAAGATAAATATTTTAATTGGCATTTTTATCCGGGTTTCGTATAAAAATCAACTCAACATCTTTAATTTCACGGCATGAATTTGTATTTCGGTAAGCGTCTCCGCCAGTTGCAGCTGCTAATCCTTACAGGATTTCTATTTTGCTTTTCAGCAGTGCATGGGCAGTTAACCCGTCCGGGTAGTCCGTTACCATTGAATTATCCGGGATTGAAAAATCCTGCCCTGTATGAATTCATTGTTTCTGAACAGGAAAAGAGACAAGCCTCTGTAATTTCAGAGGATCCGAGATTAAAACCCGCCCGCTCGGGTATGATGATCGAAACCAATTATAACCCGCTAAATTCTGGTACATGGGATACAATATCCGACGGCAGGAGGATATGGAGAATAGCCTTCAGAGTAAAAGATGCCAGGTTGCTGAGTCTCCTGTTGAAGCCATACCAGGTTGAACCGGGTGTTAAAATATTCCTGTATGATTCTTTGCAGCAGAATACACTTGGAGCATTCACTGATTTGAATAATAAGCCTATCCAGGTGCTGGCTACCGGTTTTATTCCCGGAGATTTGCTGATTTTTGAGCTTCAGGTGCCATCATATGTAAAAAAGGATATTCAGCTAACAATAGCCGGGATAGGTTGTGATTTTGCCGAAAAAGCCGGTCAAAAAATGTTCAAAGACGGATGGTTCGGGTTGTCAGGGGCTTGTAATGTGGATATCAATTGTAACACCGATGAATCTGTTCAACTGGTAAAAAATGCCGTGGTCAGGATCGTATTTTTGGGCGATGAACGGTGTACCGGAACCCTTTTAAATAATACGCGGCTCGACGGCCGTAATTATATTCTTACAGCCGGGCATTGCATAAATACCGAAGAGGAGGCCAATACTGCTCTATTCTATTTTACCTATGAAAGTCCATATTGCAATGGCCCCGACGGATCAAATTCCCATTCGGCTTCGGGAGCAACAATCCGTGCACGCAGCGATAATATGGATTTTACCCTTCTTGAGTTAATTGATCCTGTTCCCGTAAATTTCCATCCTTACTATGCAGGATGGGACAATTCATCTTCGGCACCATCCTCTGCCTATTCAATCCATCATCCGCAGGGCGATGTGAAAAAAATAAGCACAGAAACGGAACCATTAACCATCACGAGCTTTGGAAATGACTTTGACAAGAATAAGCATTGGCTTGTCAGGCACTGGGAAAGCGGCACCACAGAAGCCGGATCCTCGGGCGGGGGAATATTTGATTCCAGGAATCATCTCAGGGGTTCACTTACAGGCGGCGAGGCTGTGTGTGGCAATTCTGTGAATGATTATTTTCAAATGTTCAGCCATGACTGGAAAGATTACCCGGCCCCTGAAAACCAGCTGGCCTATTGGCTGGATCCGTTGGATTCAAGAACAACCACACTTGAAGGATTCGATCCGAATGCTGCCTTCTGGACATCGGGTGATACTTTGTCCAACATCGGTGAAGAAGAAAACCTTACTTTGGAAAAAATGGCTCTGACCTGGGGATCCTGGTCGGGTCACAATTCATCACACACAACACAATTTGCTGAACACTTTGTGCATACTGATAAGGAGAGAGTTCTTGGCATCATGCTGCATGTCGCCCAAAATTACGTGGCCTCTTCTTCATCGCACATGCTGCTGAAAATCTGGCGTGATGAAAAAATACCCGGACAGGTAATATATCAGAAAAGTGTACCCCTTGCAGATCTGTCGCCCAATACAATACAGTTTATTGAATTCGATACCATTGTTCCTGTTGCGGATTCCTTTTTTGCCGGCTATGAACTGTTCTATGACAACCCGGTTGATACATTTTCGACCTACATGGCTGCTAACCGACCTGCAGATTCATTGAATTCAGCGTACGTTTACAATAATAATCAATGGATATCACTCAATGAATTGTCCCTGGGACTGATCCGTTCATCTTTTGCTGTGATGCCCGTGGTCTTTGATTCGGTTGCTTCTTCAAATCCGGTTCCGTTTACTGAGAATATGAGACTTTACCCGAATCCGGCAGATCAGTATTGCTGGCTTGAATTTAATCATCCGCTTAGCAGTAACATGCATCTTACCATTTATAATCTGCAGGGCCAGATAGTCAGGGAGCAGGATTTCGGACCCTATCAGCGATCCATAAAAATTGAAACTTCTGGATTGGGAGAAGGGATATATTTAGTGAGGGCTGACCAGGAAAATGTAACTGATGTGCTAAAACTGCTCATTATCCGCTAGACTTCCCTTTCAAGGGATTTTTTCTTCCTCAAAAGGTAACTTTTTGGTTTATTGTTAGTATAGATTGATATCACAAATTGGGAACCATGCCAAAGATATTGATATCTGTATTTGTAATTGCTTTCTTATCAGGGATCAGGTTCTTTCGCACAGGAAAGTGAACGTTACCTGGAGGTAAGGGGCATATCAGAACTTGAGATGCAACCCCTGGCAAGGGCCACTGTAAATCTGTACGAGGGAACTAACAAGATACAAAGTATTCAGTCTGCCGCGGACGGAAGCTTTTCTTTCAAACTTGAAATCAACAAGCTATATACAATTGAAGTTATAAAAGACGGGCTGGTCGGTAAAAAGATCAGTTTTAATACCACAATGCCCGATGAAGAGAAAGGAAAATGGATAAATGAGTTTTCCATCGGCCTTGTAAAATATTGTGATGGTGTGGATTATTCCGCACTGAATGAACCTGTGGATATCGTAAAATTTGATCCCAAGCGTCGTCAGTATGTTTCCGATAAGGACTATGTAGGCCGCATGAGACCCAAGGATTGAGAATGTGCTGGCGAAATATGACCAGTGCATGATGGATAAGTATGATGCGGCCATAAAAAAAGGCAACGAGGCTTACCAGCAGAAAAACATGCAGGAAGCCATCGCCGCATATAAGGAAGCCCAGGAGATTTATCCGCGGGAAACCTTTCCCACGAAGCAGATCAATGAAATCAACAACCAGCTGAACAAACAGCAAAAATCGGCTGAAAATTCACAAAAACAGGAAGAGGAAAAAAGCTTAAAACAGGAACAGGAAAGACAAAGACTGGAACAGGAAAACCTGAAAAAGGAACAGGAAATCCAAAAACAGAAACAGCAGGAATTTGAGGATAATTATAACCAGGTGCTGGCAAAAGCCAGCGTTGCATACACCCGTAAGGATTATCCTGCTGCTAAACAATATTATCAGGAGGCGTTGAAGATTAAACCGGCGGAAAGCCTTCCAAAATCGAGAGTGGATGAAATTGAGACCATTCTCGCAAAAAAAGCTTCGGAAGATGCGAAAGCGAAGGAGGTAAACAATGCGTACAGATCGGCTGTAGCAAAGGCGGATAGCCTGATGAAAGTTAAGAATTACACTGCGGCAAAGGAACAGTATGCCAAAGCCTCCCTCATAAAACCAGGAGAAGCATATCCGAAAACAAAGTCACTGGAAATAGACCACATTGAAGAAGCAACTGTAAGGGCAGCAGAAACGGCGAAAAAAGCAAATGAAGAAAAGGAATACCAGGCAATCCTTGACAATGCTGATGCGTTATACAAAGCAAAAAGCTATGACGAAGCGAAAGCCGCTTACAGCAAGGCCCTTACCATGCGACCCTCTGACCCTTATCCAACTCAAAGAGTAAAGCTGGTTGAAAACACACAGCAGGCAGAAAAACAAATGATCCTTGAGAACCAGGCGATAAAACAGTATAAGGAAATTATCGCCACCGCCGATCAGTTCCTTGAGGCAAAAGAACTGGATAAATCGCGCGAGGCATACACCCGCGCGCTTACTATCAGACCGGATGATGAATATGCCAAATCCAAAATCGCCACCATTGACAATATGGTGGCTGCTGAGAGGGCAGCCCGGCTTAAATCCACTGAAGAAGGATATAAAGCAGCTATCGGTGCAGCCAACACCGCCATAACCCAGAAAACCTATACACAGGCTAAGGAATATCTGCAAAAAGCGTTGACTATTAAAGCCGGGTGACGCATATGCCACCGGTAAAATTTCTGAGGTTGACCAACTGATCACAGAGCAGCAGAAATCCAGGGAGCAGGAACAGCTTGCAATTAAGCAGTATAAGGAAGGAGTTTCAGCAGCGGATAAGCTATTTGGTGCCGGGGACCTTGCAGCAGCCAGAAAAGCCTATACTGATCTTTACAGGATTAAGCCGGGTGATGCTTACGCCAGCCAGAAGATATCAGCGATTGATGATCTGCTTGCTGCCCAGCTGGCTAAAAAACAAAAAGATATCGATGATGCCTATAGCAATGCAATGACAAAGGGTACCGATCTGATGGTACAAAAAGAGTATGTGAAGGCTATTGAGTCGTTCCGGCAGGCTTTGACGATCAGGCAGGGAGACCTGAATGCCTCCAATAAATTAAAGGAAGCAGAAATGCTGATCGCCCAGGAGCAGGATAGGGTAGCGTCAGAAAAAGCGAAAAAGAAAAATTACGACGACATCATTGCACGGGGGGATCAATTCATGACTCAGAAAAACTATTCCGGTGCGAAACAGTCATTTGAGGAAGCGCTCATGGCGATGCCAGGGGAATCCTACCCACGGCAGAAACTGGATGAGATCTCGCAAATCCTGAATGAACAGGAACGGGTCCAAAGTGAAAAACAGGCTGCTGAAAATGCATATTCCATAGCAATTATCAGTGGCGATAAATATTTCAAGGCAAAAGATTACCTTCGGTCGAAAGATGAATATACGAGGGCATCAACCCTGAAGCCTGAAGCCGACTTGCCAAAATCAAGGATTGCAGAGATAGAAAATCTAATCAAAATCCGGGAACAGGAGCAGGCGCAGGCAAAAGCCAGGGCAGATGCTTATACTAAGGCTATGAATGACGGAAACACACAATTAGCGGGCAAAAATTATGCAGCTGCAAAGAGCAGTTATCTGGAAGCTCTTAAGGTAATGCCCGATGATAAGCTGGCTAAGGAACAGGTAGCCCGGATCGACAAAATCGTGCTCGCAATGAAAAAACCTGTCGTTAAAAAGGAAGTTGTAGCCACCGCACCCGTTGAAAAGCCGAAAGCAAATAATGCACTGGGTGAATTGAATTTCAAAACTGAATCAGAACGCCAGAGCTATCTCGATGAATTGAAAAAGAAGTATCCTGCCGGCATTACGCTTGAAAAATACACTGAACAATACAAGGAGATACTTCGTTATATTATTATTCGTGAAGACAAAGCCCAGGAATACCGTCAGGTCAGATTCCTTACCTATAACGGGTATCAATATTCTGTAAGTGGTAAACCAATAACCCAGCAGTATTTTCAAAGCCAGGTGAAAACCAGGCAGGGTGAAAGTTTTCAGGAAATTGTTATGACAATGACAAGATCCCTGCTGTTTTTGGTGAGTATAGGTCTGCTACTGCAGGGTTGTAACAGGAACAACTCCGGAACCCCTTCTTTTCAGGATAAATCCATGCAGATTATTGAACCAGTTCGCTATGCGAAAGGATTTAATATACGATCCAACGGGAAAAATATACTTGTTACCATTGTGAATCCATGGCAGAATGCAAAGAACGTAGAATACTCCTATTTACTCAGCGATACACTTCAAAAATCAGGGATACTGGATGAAAACCATAGTTTAATAAAAACACCGGTATCCAGGGTTATATGCTTATCTACCACTCATATCGGTTTTATTGGTTTTCTTAACGAAACCAGCACCATTGTTGGTGTTTCGGGAAGAAATTTCGTAGCCAATGAGAACCTTCAGGATAAGATCAGGCAGGACCAATTGCCCGATGTAGGTTATGACGAAAACCTCAATTTTGAATTGATCCTCAAGCTCAAACCCGATGTTGTTTTTGCCTACGGGGTAAGCGGAAGTATTACAAACACTGTTCGGAAGTTAAACGAAATGGGAATTCCCACTATTCTTATTGCAGAGTATCTTGAGGAAGAGCCCCTGGCCAAAATGGAATGGGTGAAGGTATTTGGTGCTTTATATGACCGGACCAGCCTGGCTGATGAAAAGTTTGATTCGGCCGACAGAAAATATCAACGTCTCCGGATTTTGGCTGCGGGGGTAAACAACAAACCAGCTGTTCTCCTGGGACTTCCCTGGCGTGGTAACTGGTTCATTTCAGGTGGCAAAAGCTATGTTGCCCGATTGGTTGAAGATGCAGGCGGAGAATATATTTTTAAACAACTGGATTTTAAGGACAGCCGTCCTGTGGCATTGGAGCAGGTATATGAACGCGCACTCGGCGCGGATTTCTGGTTAAATACCGGTGATGCACTCGGCAAAAAGGATCTGTTTTCCGTAGATGACCGGTTTCGAAATTTGCCTTGCATAAAACGGGATCAGATCTTTAACAATAATAACAGGATAACACCGGGCGGAGGAAATGATATATTTGAATCAGGTGTTACAGAACCTGAAATTATCCTCTCCGATTTAATATACATCTTACATCCGCAATTATTACCTTCGCATCAGTTAAAATATTACAGGAAACTGCAATAAAGTACCGATGGCTGAACAATTGGCATCTCTTGATGCAAACAGAAAAATCAAATCCTGGTTACTGATTATACTGCTGACCATTCTGCTAATACTATTGTTCCTGGTCGATCTTCTGACCGGACCTGTGCATATCCCTTTCCGGAATATTTTCACGCTTTTTTTTCATTCTGATGCAGGAAATGATGTGTGGCGATCCATCCTGTTTGAATTTCGTCTTCCAAAAGCCATTACAGCTGTCCTTGCCGGATCCGCCCTGGCAATCAGCGGACTTCAGATGCAGACCATTTTCAGGAATCCGCTGGCCGGACCGGATGTATTGGGGATCAGTTCGGGTGCCAGTCTTGGTGTTGCTCTTGTTGTTCTCGGATTCGGCAGTTTTTTTTCATTTAACAGCTCGGCCGGATTAAGTAGCTGGCTCCAGATCATTGCTGCCTGGATTGGCTCCGGAATAGTACTTTTTTTGGTGATGCTGGTTTCCTTACGGGTCAGGGATATAATGACAATTCTTATCCTGGGTATTCTCTTTGGCAGTGCAGCTTCAGCCCTGGTGAGCATAATGCAGTATTTCAGTCATCAATCAATGCTTAAGGCTTTTGTTGTATGGTCAATGGGAAGTCTGGGCAATCTTACTGCTCCTCAACTTCAGGTACTGAGCATCAGCCTGCTCGCTGGTTTTCTTTTGTCAGTTTTCTCTATCAGGTCACTTAATGTGCTTTTGCTTGGAGAAAATTACTCACGGACCATGGGAGTAAACATCAGACTCATCCGCTTTATTGTATTTGCATCCACAAGCATATTATCAGGCAGCATTACCGCATTCTGCGGCCCCCTGGCTTTTGTGGGCATAGTTGTTCCCCACCTGGCCAGGATGTTATTTAAAACTGCGGATCATAAGCTGCTTATGCCGGCTTGTTTTTTACTCGGCGGACTGCTTATGCTCCTGGCCGATTTGATTTCCCAGTTTCCCGGTTCACAGTCCGTTCTGCCTATTAATTCTGTCACCGCAATTCTCGGAGTTCCTGTGGTTATCTGGGTAATTATGGTGAACCGACGTTTTGTAAATGTCAGCTAGAATTGGCCTTATGAAAGAGACGGAACATAGCATTCTCAAACTCCTGGATTTACAGGTTGGCTATGAGCAGCATGCCAATACAAAGGAAGGCATTGTTTACGGCCCCCTCAATACCGAGATCCATACGCCTGAAATGATTGGAATAATCGGAAGGAATGGAATCGGAAAAAGTACTTTGTTACGCACACTTACAGGGATCCAGCATCCTATAAGCGGTACAATCGTTATCAGGGGGCAGGAAATCAGCAAAATTTCACGGTCAGACAGGGCGAGACTCATCAGTTATGTTTCAACTGAAGCAGTCCATGTGCAAAATTTGAGAGTAATGGAACTGGTTTCCCTGGGACGGTTCCCATATACCAATTGGTTTGGCAAGCTTACAGGCATTGATCATGATATTATTGATGATTCCATTGAGCAGACCGGAATTAACCACCTTTTGGAAAAACCCGTTTACCAGTTGAGTGACGGAGAAAGGCAAAAGGTTATGATTGCCCGTGCCCTGGCCCAGGATACTCCGGTCATCATTCTGGATGAGCCCACCGCTTTTCTTGATCTGCCGGCAAGGCATGAAACAATACGTTTGCTGAATAACCTTTCGCGACATAAAAACAAACTGATAATTTTCTCAACGCATGATCTGTCCATTGCCATGGATGAAGTTGATAAACTCTGGCTGATGACAGATGAAGGTTTATTGGAGGGCGCTCCTGAAGATTTGCTAATGAGCCAGGGATTTCGTAAATTGTTTAATAATTCTGACCTGGATTTTGATGCCAGAACTTTGGCATTCAGATTCAGCAGAGATTTAAAAAGGCGAGTTAAGATCCTGGCTGATGAAAAATATATTGTTTTCACCCGAAAGGCCATGGAAAGAATCGGATTTAAAACAACCAAAAATGAAATCACAGATTACACAATCACAGTAGTCTCCGACAATGCCCTTCCAGTTTGGCAAGTCGATGGACCAGACCTGCACAGATCCTTCAATTCCATCTATCAGTTGACCTCATTTTTTCGAAATACATTATAAGCACTAATTAATTTCATTCGAGTTTACCATGATATCTATTCTTATTCCGGTATATAATTGCAATATTGTTTCACTTGTAAATGAACTTCATAACCAGGCCTCCGTCGCATCAGTTCCGGTTGAAATAATTGTACTCGATGATTGTTCGTCGGAATTGCTGCGGGATCAGAATAAGGATGTTAATAAACTTGATGGGGTTAAATTCAGAGAGCTGGAAAAAAACATTGGCCGGGCAAGCATTCGGAATAAACTCGCTGGCATGGCCGCTTATCCAACTCTATTGTTTATGGATTGTGATTCTGAAGTTCCGGATCCGGACTATATTAAAAAATACCTTCCTTATTGTGGCAAAGAAATTGTGGTTTGCGGAGGCCGGTCCTACAGACCTGTTCCTCCTGATGAACCTGAAATGATGCTAAGGTGGCTTTATGGAATAAAAAGGGAACAGTTACCGGCAAATGTACGAAGCAAGGATCCGTATCATTCATTTATGACAAATAACTTCCTGATTTCCCGTTCTATTTTATCTCAGATCCAGTTTGATGAAAGTTTGGTTCAGTATGGTCATGAAGATACATTGTTTGGTTTTGAACTAAAAAAGAGCGGTATTCCTGTAATTCATATTCAAAATCCTCTCATTCATACAGGTCTTGAAATTACAAGGGAATTTTTGAGAAAGACAAGCGAAGGAATTGAAAACCTTGTTATACTTGTTGTTCAGGGTAAAATAGACAAGGAGGGATTCGAAGATATAAGAGTACTGCGGGCATATAATAAAATTAGCCGTTTAGGACTGGTTAATCTGTATCTTAAGTTCTATTATCAGTTTGAACGCACGATCATGAATAATTTGATGAGTATCAGTCCTAATTTGTTTGATTTTGACCTTTATAAGCTCGCTGTGCTGATAAAAACCATCCGGAAAAACAAAGTGCCAGCTGAACTTTTAAAAAGCCTATAATTTGAGATTTAGCGTGTAATTGAAGGCTATGATAAAAGAAGTGAGGGGATCGGGTACCAGCCTTTCATGATCGATTCCATATTTCAGACTGAATTCATGAATTTTTCCGGGTGAAAAAGAAATTCCGATCCAGGTTCTGTTATTTATCAATTCCATCTGGTGCCTTACCGAATTTAAGAAAAGCTCCTCCTCAATAAAAGGTGTAAGTGGCTTGTTTTGAATATTGTACGCTACAATGAATTTATGGCGGTTAATGAAATTACTAAGTAAATTGTCTTCGTTATTGTTGAATTCTATCCTGGAGGATTGCAAGCGAAGCCTGTATCCCAGTGTAAAACGTCCTGTGGTTTGTTTCAAAGCCATGTCCGCATAAAATCCCTGCTTCCACCTGTAATCATCGTAAGTTTTCCAGTTGGCTTCAATCCTGTAAAACAATGCCGCCCGGAAGTATTTATTAATTTTATAACCGACTCCCAGATCATTAATCTGTCTTTCCATCTGGGTGCAGTTTTCCTTTAACCGCACTTCTTCTTCCAGCATTACCTTCAGGTTTTTGTTTAATTCCAAGGTCAATGTTGGCGGATGGCCAGAATTGAAAATCCTTTTGCTGAGCCTGTGTTGCAGGAATACAAACTAAAAGCAGGATGAAAAGGAACAGGGAAGCGCTAATATTTTTTGTCATAGGTATTTCTTACTAATCGTCATCATCATCAGAAGCCAGACGGCCATACGCTCTGTCACTTTCATCAGCCATATTGATCTTACTGTCTTGTTCATAATAGTAAATTATGATGCGCGCAGTATCACGCAGGTAATCAATCCTTCCGATTTCAAGACGATTAATTTTCAATCCCGTGCGGGCTTCAAGGTCTTTTTTCAGTTCTTCGCGTTTTTCAGGCACAACCATATCCACCTTTTCATATATTATATTCTTGGAAGATTCATGTTTCAAAAGCCATAATTTTTCAAGTCCGTAAATAATGAAAACAAGCACAGCATTGGTAAACAGAAGTTCTGCCCAGCTGATTTTTTTGTTGACCAGGGCATTAATAACAGAAATGCCAAGTAAGATGAACAGGTAGGTCATTTCCTTGATCGGAATTGAATTAGTCCTGTACCTGAGTATGCCAAATATGGCAAACAAACCGAATGCAAAGCCAATCTGGAGTTTGACGCTTTCAAGAAGAAAACAGATCAGAAATACAAGAATACTGATGAGGAGAAAGCTGAATAAATAGTCTTTTCTTCGGGTAACCGGATAATAAAGATAACGAACAATGAAGACCACCTCGCAAAGATTGAGGGCGAACCTGAAAAGGAGTTCGCTAAAATTCGCCACATGGATGATGTCAAGACCAAAAACAGTAAAGTCCTGTATGCTAAGCAGTGAATTCAACATGGCTGTATTTATTTATTTGAAGAAGAGTTTCTTTAAAATTATTGTTTTTTGACCTGGCATTTAATAGCGATACGCCAACACAATATTTACTTATTGAGGATGGCCTGATACTGTTTTTTTTCAACGCCTGGTAGATCAGGCTTGACTTATCAGCCCGTGCCTGTTTAATTTCAATAATCACAAGTCCGTTGAGGGAAATATTCCTCAACTTGTCAGTAAAAGAAATATTGAAATCGGTAGTAACACGTTCTTTCATTTCATGATCAACAAGGGTAAACCGGTTAAAATGGTTGACCACGGTGCATTCGAGTTTGCCAGGATTATAGGGCGTATGTTTTTCAATAAAACCTGCGAACGAGGGATCATTTTGGTTTTGAAACTTAATTCTCTCTTTGATTATACGTCCTTTGTTTGATCTGAATTTCACCTCCAGGAAGGCGAGACGGGATTCAATATACTCCCGGTGCCTGACCTTAAAACGGGTGAGCCTGCCATTATGATGGTCATAGAACATGTTCAGTTCGGGCGTATCATAATAGTCGGTTTGATAGCTGAATACCTGGTTGCCATCAATCGTAAGTACTTTATAGTTTTTTGCCAATTGCGACAGTATGCCGGTGAGCTGATCAAAGGGAAGAATAAACTTCATGTCAATGCGGTCCATGAGTTTAACGGCGTCCATTTCGTCCAGGGATATCGGACCGAACTGGCTTACCATTGAACGTACCGCTAGCAAAGAGGACATTGACATGAATTATTTTGTTTTTATTGCAGAATGACTATGTCTTTTGCCGTAATCGTTTCTTTTTTTCCGGATATGCTGGCATTAACAATTACAGGAATCATGTGCTTTGTCGGATAATTTGCGGAATCCTTTGAATAGGCATAAATTTTATAGTTGCCTTCACGCAGGTAACTGAACTCATACGTACCGTCGTAATTTGTCGTTACCTTATCGCCATATACCGGATCATCTCCGTAAATAATGAAAACATCTTCATCCGTTGCATAATACTGTTCTATTAATTCAGTAAAATTAGCATTGTATTGTCTTACGATTACCTTTCCTTTAATGGAGGAAGTACCTCCAATGCCTTCGTCCTTCTTGCAGGAAAAAGCAATCATGCCAAAAATAACAAGGGAAATAAGCGAATATCTGACGTGTGAATTCATATAGTTGATGTTTCTAAGTGTAAGCTATAACGCGGGATTAGACTTTTTAGTTACAAATTCCAGGACCAATATGGCCAGCCGGTATTATAAATACAGTAAGGGTACAGGATACCCTAATTGTCTGCAATAATAACAACTATTTTTAACTATTTTTGAATAATTACAGCAACATATTTAACCTTTCATACAAACATGTTCAGGCTTCTGCTCATTATCGGTTCCGGAAGTTTTATAGGGGGCATTGCCCGCTTCCTTATATCTCGTTATGTTCAAAGCCAGGCACTTTCCACATTTCCATACGGGACCTTCCTGGTAAATGTGACAGGTTGTTTTTTGATCGGTATTTTTTACGGACTTTCAGAACGGGGAAATCTGATGAATGCAGATTTACGTATGTTCCTCACAGTAGGATTTTGCGGCGGGTTTACCACCTTTTCTACTTTTGCCAATGAAAACATAAGTTTACTGCGTGAAGGAGATTTCTTTTATTTTGCGCTTTATACCTCCCTGAGTATTTTTTTAGGCCTCATGGCAACCTATATTGGTAACCTTATCATAAAAGCCCTTTAACAGGATGGAAACTGGAAAAGAAGCAAAGCTCATGCGAATTTTTGTCAGTTCAACTGATAAATTCCGGCATTCTCCCTTATACGAGGTGATTGTGTATGCTGCAAAACGGTACGGAATGGCTGGAGCCACTGTGCTTAAAGGGATCATGGGATATGGCGCCAGTAGTTCGATCAGTTCTATGAAGTTTTTCGAACTTTCGGAAAAATTGCCAATGATTATCGAGATTGTCGATGAAGCGGAAAAAATCGATGAGTTTACAAAGATTCTGTTGCCGTATCTTGAAAAAATCCGCTACGGCTGTCTGATCACCGTGGAAAAAGCGAACGTTACACTGTATAAAAAGGGACGAGGGACGAGGGACGAGGAGAGATGAGAGATGAGAAAGGAGTAGAGGAGTAAGGAGTAAGGAGTGAGGAGTGAGTAAGGAGAACTTCTAGAACCGCAGAACTATTCTTACTGCACGACTGCAGACTGCACACTGCAGAACTGCACGCAAACTGCAGAACTGCAAAACCGCAGAACTGCAGAACTTCATTTACTTATGCGTCAATACGGGCATATTTTGCATGCCTTTCAATGAATTCTCTTCTGGGCGGAACATCGTCCCCCATCAGCATTGAAAATACCCGGTCAGCTTCAGCGCCGCTTTCAATGGTTACCATCCGCAGCGTTCTTTTTTCCGGGTTCATTGTTGTTTCCCAAAGCTGCTCTGCATTCATTTCACCGAGACCTTTATACCGCTGAATATGCACATTGCCTTCCTTGCCTTTGCCAAGTTCTTCCACAATAGCTTTGCGTTCTTCTTCGGTCCAGCAGTAACGTTCTGTTTTGCCCCTTTTAATCAGATAGAGGGGTGGGGTAGCAACATATAAATGTCCGTTCTTGATCAGTTCTTCCATATGCCTGTAAAAGAATGTCATCATCAGGGTGGTAATGTGGCTTCCGTCAACGTCAGCATCCGTCATGATGATCACCTTATGATACCTCAATCCCGACAGGTTGAGGGCCTTGCTGTCATCATCCGTACCCACGGTTACACCAAGGGCAGTATAAATGTTCCGGATTTCCTCGTTCTCGAAGATTTTATGCGGCATGGCCTTTTCCACGTTCAATATTTTACCACGAAGAGGAAGGATTGCCTGGAAATGCCTGTCACGACCTTGTTTAGCCGTTCCACCTGCTGAATCTCCCTCAACAAAATATATTTCAGTAACAACAGGATCCTTGTCTGAACAATCCGCCAGTTTACCCGGCAATCCTGAACCGGACAAGACACCTTTCCGCTGAACCAGTTCACGGGCTTTGCGCGCTGCATGGCGGGCCTGGGCAGCGAGAATAACTTTCTGAACAATGATCTTGGCATCTCTTGGATTTTCTTCCAGATAATTTGAAAGCGCAGTAGATACAGCAGTGTCTACAAAGCCCATCACATCCGAATTACCCAGTTTTGTTTTGGTCTGACCCTCAAACTGGGGCTCCTGTACCTTGATCGAAATAACGGCCGTGAGACCTTCCCGGAAATCGTCCCCGCTGATATCAAATTTCAGTTTCGAAAGCATGCCCGATTTTTCAGCATAGGCTTTCAGCGTGCGGGTGAGTCCCCTTCTGAAGCCTGCCAGGTGCGTTCCCCCTTCAATTGTATTAATATTGTTTACATAGGAAAATACATTTTCAGTAAAGGAGGTATTGTACTGCATGGCAACTTCAACAGGAACCTCACTTTTCGTGTTTTCAATGTTGATTATGCCGGTAAGTTTTTCGCGGTTTTCATCCAGCATGGTAACAAATTCGGAAAGTCCATTTTCAGAATGAAAGATTTCTTCCCGATATTTGGGATCATTTCCGTTATCCTCAATTTCCCGCATATCGGTGATCTTCAGATAGATTCCTTTATTCAGGAAAGAAAGTTCCCGTAAACGGGAAGACAATATCTCGAAATTGTATTCTGTAGTTGTAAATATGGTGTCATCAGGTTTAAAGGTAACTACAGTCCCGGTGCGTTCAGTGGGGCCAATTTCAGTTACAGGGTACATGGGTTTTCCGCGTTCATATTCCTGCCTGTATTGCTTACCGTCTATATAAACATTTACTTCGAGGTGAGCAGAAAGTGCATTCACGCAGGAAACTCCTACGCCGTGCAATCCACCGGAAACCTTATAGGAATCCTTATTGAATTTTCCGCCAGCATGCAATACGGTCAATACTACTTCCAGGGCGGAACGCTGTTCCTTTTCCATGATACCAACAGGAATTCCCCGGCCATCATCAGCTACTGAAACCGAACCATCTTCGTTTATGATCACATCTATATTGTGGCAATATCCGGCCAGTGCCTCATCTATGGAATTGTCAACCACTTCATATACCAAATGATGTAAACCCTTCACACTGATATCTCCGATGTACATTGCGGGGCGTTTTCTTACAGCCTCCAATCCTTCAAGTACCTGAATGCTATCTGCTGAATAATCGTTTGTATTCTTCTTTTTTTCCATGAAAATCTCCTCTGCGTCTTCTAAATTATTCATTGTCATACTATAAATATTTAACGCCTGGAATAAGAATTTCAGGCTTTTTTTAAAGTATTGCAAAGATACTAAAAATTATCCTAAGATTTTAGTTGAATTATTTAATAATCAAGATATTATCAACAAAAAATAAACATGATAATCCTCTGAAACGGAGGAAATTAGGGACTGGAGACCAGGGACTGGGGACAAGCAGGAAGTAATCCATTTTGGGAATAACTGTCGGAGGAAGAAATGAACAATGTGCCGAAGGCATCCCTTCGGGAAAAAATTAACAATGACCAATGTGCTAATGGCAATGTGCTAATGTGACAATGTACAGACAAGGCATTGCTTTGACTCTGAAGCGATCTGAGTTTTACCGAATGCCTTCCGAATGACTGCATGACCGCAGATACGATTACCGAACACTGAATACTGAATACCGAATACTGAATACTGATTACCGAATACCGAATACCGAATACCGCTTACCGATTACCGTTTAACTCTTCCAGTTTTTTCCGAAGCACTTCAATTTCCTGGTTCAGCATTTCTTCATGTGTTGCTGATTCTTCAGCCAGTTTGATCAGCTCATCCTCACGCCTTGCAGATTCTTCCTGTGTGGCCATGATTTCCTCCAGGTTCATCCGCAGTTGTTCTTCGCTTTCGGCCAGTTCCTTTGACTGCATTACCGAATGGTCAATGAGCTTTTTGAAGTTTTGCATTGGCTTTTTCGGTACTAATCGTGGAAGTGAATGATTCCATCAGTTTCTCAATAAAAGATACCCGGTAACCTTTTATCTTTCTGAAAGAACCTATTTCAACAACGCCGATGCACTGATCATTTATTTTCATTGGGGCGAACAGCAGGTGCTTCAGATATTCTGTGCCCAGTCCGGATTTCAGTACTGTATATTTTTCAGTGATGTTGTCAATTTCAAGGAACTGCTTGCTTTTATAACATGTTCCGATATATCCTTCACCCGGCAGAAATTGCTGGTTCATCCTTTCTGCATCAAACGCATAGCTGGCGACCAATTCAAGTACCGGCGCATTTTCATCTTCATCATTGAGAAGAAACACTCCACCCTGCTGAGCTTCCACGTAATTCACAAGTTCCTTGATAAATACCTGCGATAAACTGGAAATACTGTCTTTATTCTTGCTGATAATGTCGGAGAACAATCCCAGGCCCTTATTGAACCATAGCAGGTTTTCCTGGTCTTTTTCGCGTAGTATCAATTCACGCTTTTGTACCACAATTTCAGCATGCTGCTTCTCGAGCTGGCTCTGTGCTTCCTCCAATTCTTTTGAACTGGCCTGGAATTTTTGTTCAAAAATCAGCTTCTGTTGCTGGGCCACATTGATCCGTCTGCGGATCAGATAATATGTACCATAGAGAACAATTACAATAAACAGGATGCGGAACCATAGGGTTGCCCAAAAGGGCGGCACAATTTTGATTTTTACGGAAAGTCCCTTGTCATTCCAGATACCATCGGCATTGGATGCCTGTACCCTGAGATTATAGGATTTATAAGGCAGGCTGGTATATGAGACAAACCTCCTGGTTCCCGCATCTATCCATTCCTTGTCAAACCCTTCAAGCATGTATCTGTAATGATTTTTTTCGGGATTGGCATAATGAAGAGCAGAAAAATAGAGGGTGAAATTATTCTGCCTGTAATTCAGCCGGATTTCCTTTACTTCACTGATGTGCTGGTTTATGGGAGAATTCTTTCCGGGAGAAACCAGGCGGTTACTTACCTCGAAAGCGGAAATGATAATTTTTGGAGCAACTGAATCCTTGACAACCATGTTGGGAAAAAAGCAATTAAAGCCATACTGACCTCCAAAAAACATTTCTCCTGTATTGCTTTTGAAATAGGAAGTACCGTTGAATTCATTGCTTTGAAGTCCGTCTTCGATGCTGAACTGGTTGATTTGTTGCTTTATCGGGATTAAATTTGATTATTCCGTTATTTGTGCTTAGCCACAAATTCTGCGCATTATCCTCCAAAATACCATAGATAACAGCTGTAGATAATTGCTTTATATTATTAAAATGCGTGAATGTTTTTTTCTCAATATTAAATTCATCGAGTCCCTTACCATAGGTACCGATCCACAGGTTTCCCTTATCGTCCTCCATAAAGGACAGTATTTCATTATGAATAATTGTACTGCTGTCCTCATCATTGTGAATATAATGGATAAATCCACCGGTAGAAGGATCAAATTTATTCATCCCGTAATCTGTTGCCAGCCATATATTGCCCGATCTGTCGCCATAAATGCAATACACAGTGAGATTGCTGATCGAATGCGGATCTGCCGGATCAGGAACATACTGTTTAAATGATTCTGTGGCAATATCCATAATCGTCAGGCCTTTGTCGGTTCCTATCCACAGTTTTCCCTTGTTATCCGGAAAAATAGCATAAATCTTGTCGCTTGTAAGTGAATTGGGATTTCCGGCTATGGACCTGTAGTTTTTAAATCGAACCGGTTTACGGTTTTCATTGAGGGTAACCTTATTCAATCCTCCATCATCGGTTCCGATCCAAAGAGTCCCTTCGGGATATTCCTTTATTGCCCTGAGTTTATTGCTTGAGAGACTGTTTGGATTCCCGGGTTCATGCAGCATCCTGGAATACTTTTTATTCCTGCGATCAAGTATATGTAATCCGTCTGTTTTCGATCCGATCCACAATATTCCCTCCTTATCCTCATAAATAGGATGGATATTTCTGAAAACAAGCTTTTCGGAAGCATATGGCACATAATCATACAGAACAAACTTATCCTTTTTGGGATTGTATTTATCCAGGCCGTTGCTTCCCACCCAGATAATTCCTGAATAATCCATGAAAAGCGAAAGCACCTCATTATTGCTCAGGCTGTAAGGATTATTGTGATCATAGGTCAGATTCATGAACCTGCCTGTCTGGGCTAAGATAAATATGCAGGCCACCTCCGTAGGTTGCAATCCAGATATTCCCTTCCTTGTCTTCGAGCAGCGCTTTCACAAAGTCGTTCGAAGTTGCACTGCCTCCGGAAAAATTGCCAAATGTTTCTGAATATTTCGGTGCCGGCTTTCATCTGGGCCAAACCGTTTTCAGTTCCGACCCAAAGATCCTTGTTCCTGCCAATAAGCAGGGATGTAACCTGACTTCCCGGCAACGACTGATTGTTTAATTCCTCTTTGAGATAGGATGTCCGGATTTTTTTATCAGGTTCATAACGGTACAGGCATTTGTCCGTACCTATCCACACATTGGATGCATCATGAGCAAAGGACAGGACAGCAGAATGGGTGAGCGGTTCAAGTACCGGATCCTTCTTGATATTAACAAACCGATAATTTTTCAGATCCAGAACGGATAAACCCTTATCGGTTCCTATCCATAAGCGATTGTCTGCCTGAGTGCATAAGTGCATAAACAATACTTCCTGCAAGAAAAGCAGTATCATTTTTTCCGGGCAGGTAATGAATAAACCGGTCGGATTTACGGTCATATTTGTTCAGTCCCCCTCCATTGGTACCAATCCACAGATTGGATTCGGCATCTTCGCAGATTGATAAAATACGGGGATTGCTTATGCTAAACTGATCATTCTGTTCAGGTTTATATACCTCGAAGGAATAGCCGTCATACTTATTAAGGCCGTCTTCTGTTCCAATCCATAATATTCCGCGTGAATCCTGGAAGATACAGTTTGGGGAACTCTGTGATAATCCATCTTTAATGGATATATTATCGAATTTTATGTTGATATTGTCTTGCTGAGCACCTGCATCAGGGAATAAGAGAATGAAAATCAGGGATATACAAGGCAGGAAAGTTCTTAAAAAAACAGGGTTTTGGTAAAGCCATAAACGCTACGATAACAGAATATGAAATAAAGCATTAAAATAGAGATTTTATAAAGAATTGCAAAGGTTTCTGCAAAGATTTTAATTAAGTATCAGATAAGTTTGCGGGAGAAAATAGCCCCGCTAATAAAAATTCTATGCGGGATTTGCAAGAAAGAAAGCCCTGCAAATACAAATTAATCTGCGAGATACACGAGAGATTAAAGCCCGTGACGACAAATCCTCAGCGAGATCTTCGAAATAGAACCGGAATTCGTTAAATTTACATTCTAAAATCCTGTTATGTACCTGCAAACGGTTTCATTGTTAAATTTCAAAAATATCGAGGAGGCTGAAATCTACTTTTTCTCCCAGGATAAATTGTTTTGTAGGTAACAATGGTGTTGGCAAGACCAATCTCCTGGATGCCATCCATTACCTTTGTCTGTGTAAAAGTTATTTCAACCCGGTTGATACCCAGAACATCAGCCACAATAAGGAATTTGCCGTTATACAGGGAATGTTTTCCGATAATGGAAAAACGGATGAGATATTCTGCAGTATTCATCATAACAAGAACAAGGTATTCAAGCGGAACAAAAAGGAATACGAAAAACTGGCCCATCATATCGGTCAGTTTCCGGTGGTGATGATCTCTCCCGAAGATACGTCGCTGATCATGGAAGGTAGCGAAGAACGGAGAAAGTTCCTGAACAGTGTGATTTCGCAGTATGACAAGCAGTACCTGGAGGATATGATCAGTTACAACAAATTGCTTTCGCAGCGGAACCGCATGTTGAAGGACTTTCAGACACTCAGGAAGTATGATGATGAGATGCTGAAGGTATATGATGACCAGATGATACTGCCGGCTGAAAGAATTTTTGCCCGCAGGAATGAATACACGGATAAGATGATACCGATATTTCGCAGGTATTACGGTCTGATTGCGCCTGAAAACGAAGAAGTGGATATGCAGTATCAATCGCAGCTGCTGGGCATGGATTATGGCGGATTACTGACCTCTTCGCGCGAAAAGGACCGTATTATGCAATACACCACACAGGGAATTCATAAAGATGATCTGTTGTTAAAGCTAAACGGATACCCGATGAAAAAAACCGGCTCACAGGGACAGCAAAAGACCTTTCTTGTGACGCTAAAACTGGCCCAGTTCGATTTCATAAAAGCCATGAACAGGGCATTGCCAATTTTGTTACTGGATGATGTATTTGACAAGTTTGATGAAAGCCGGGTGCGTCAGATCATCAAACTTGTATCTGATGTTCATTTCGGTCAGATATTTATTACGCATACGGATGAACACAAAATGAAATCAATTCTGGAAGAAATGGACACTGATTTCAAGTTGTTTCATATTGAGGACGGAAAAGTGGTATCTTAGAGATTAAATAATAAGCTATGCGTAAAAGTAATACACAGCCAATTGAAGATGTGATCAGGGAATATCTGAAGGAAATGAATATCGACCAGAAATTAAAAGAAGTCGGTATTGTTTCACAATGGGAAAAACTGATGGGCAAAACAGTGGCCGTAAGAACCAGCCAGATATATATCCGGAATCACATCTTATATATTCATGTAACCTCCTCCGTGCTGAAAAATGAATTGCTGATGATGCGGCAGGCGATCATTGAAAAAATAAATGAAGAGGCGGGGGAGAAGATTGTGGAGCAGATTGTTATCAAGTAATTATGAATTATGAATGATAAATTATGAATGATGACCTCTAAATTCATAATTAATAATTCATAATTCATAATTGATTTTAGTATCTGTTCAGCCACCTGTAACGTCTGGCATTATCCCCAAATTTTACCGCGGCCATAATTTCATGAGATCCAAGCGTACGGGCACCGATTGCATTAAATGTATAATCAAATGCATAACCAAAATAATACCGGTCAATACGCAATCCACCCATAATAATAAGAGCAGAGCCTTTACCGTTAAAGGATTCTTCCACCAGGCTGTAACTTCCTCCGCTCCTGAAGGAAAGTCCTGCCCAGTAGTTTTCCTGTATATAAGTCTTGAGATTGACATCAATCTGAGCTATAAACTTCTCAGTGGTCTTGAATAAGAAGGAAGGTTCCAGAAGCAGGTCCCTGCTGATCTCAAAGCGATAACCAGCGGTAGCATAATAATGTCGTACCATTTGAAATCCCGGGCCGTTCTCATCACCTCCAAGGTTCAGCCGGCTTTGAAAAAGCTGCATGGCCGAAATACCGGCATAAATGTGTGCATCGGAGTAATAAACTCCAAAATTGGCATCCGGGATAAGTGCCGATTTTTTGGTATCCAGTAATAATTGGTCATCCGGGTTGAGCAGTTTCATTTTGCTTTCATCAATGCGGAATTGAAATCCGCAAAATGAAACACCAAATGATAACTGGGCTGAAGGAAGGGGAATATGATAGCTATAGGTACCCTGGAATCCGGTACGGTTGAAGGCACCGGCCATGTCGGTATATGCATAGAGGCCATAGCCCACCCGGCCGCTTCGTGACATGACCCGTTTCCGTTTTCTGATAGATGCAGATCTTGAAATAAAGCTGTTTCTGAGCATACGCGTCTGGGCGCTGACGGCATAGGTGCCGGGCGCATCCTTCAGTCCGATCCATTGCTCACGGGCGGTGAGGTTTATGGCAGTATATCCTTCATGTCCCGCCACGGCAGGATTAATGAGGAAGCCATTCATCATATACTGGCTGTATACGGGTAATTGCTGGCCCTGGATTTGGGTTCCCAGGGTACAGATCAATACTGCCGTCAACAGCCATTTATATGTTTTGAGTTTAATCATGTCCAGTATCAAATATCCATCATCTCCAAATTTAAAACTTCAAACTTCAAACTTCAAACTTCAAATCTTCAAACTTCAAACCTCAAATCTACCTTATCAAATTCACATACCCGGTGAGCAGCCTTTGTATGTGCCACTTTTATATCAAGCACATAGTAATAGGCGTCCATGGGCAATTCTTTACCCGACATGGTTTCACCATTCCACGGGTTATTGGACACATCGGTTGTTCTGTATATCAAACGACCCCAACGGTCGTAGATTTCAAGCACGGCATCGGGAAAAAGTTCAATATTGGGGATGATCCAGGTGTCGTTCTGTCCATTCTTATCACCGGGTGTTATAGTGTTGGGAATGTTTGAGAACAACAGGTAAACATCGCATACTTCAAGGATCATGGTATCTGATCCCACGCAACCTTTTTCATCGGTGACCTCAACCCATAAAGGTTCATCCTCTTTGCGATCTGCCGTCAACCGTTACTGAGCTGCTATTATCACCGGTTGACCAGTTATAATAAGCAAAATTGCCGGCATCAACCAGCAATGTTGAAGTCCCGCATAAGGCAGTATCTTTTCCAAGATCAACCACGGGCAGGGGATTCACAGTAAGATAATGATGAATCGTAATCCGCGCAGCCATCGGTACCGGTGATCTTTACCCACACATAGCCGGGATTTCCGGTAGTCAGGGTGGTACCTGTACTGCTATCGGACCATAAATAAGTTACGTTGGTTAAGATAGCTTGTTTCTGCATCAAATGTGAACTTGTCTGTCCTGGCAAACCTCTTCCTGATCTCCTATATCCGCAACAGGAGCCTGTATACTCAGATTTGCTTCAACCGGAATACCGACACATCCATACTCGGTATGTTCCGTAACTGAAATGCTGTGATTTCTTCGCTGATAATCCCATCGCAGGACAATGGTATCATTTCCTGCACCGCTCACGATTGTTCCGCCATCCACAACCCAGTCGAAAACCGAATTCGGCATTCCCTGCACACCATAAGACTCCATGCTGCCGGCACAGGCGAAAGGTAAGCTTTGGCCATACCCCAGCATGGAGCTTATGATAAGCAATAGGGTTATTGTGGAATAACGCATAATCTGGAAACTAAACTGTTCCGGTGTGAGATGGATTAAACGTTATGATTAATATGCGAAATTGTTAGGAACATAATAGATCGGACCAGTGGCAGGAGCCGGGTTGACTATTACTACATAAGATTGAAATGAGTTGCATCGGTCGCAAAAGCATAGGTATTGAGCAGCACCGCAATGAAATCTGATTTTTGTGAAATGGCTGAAATAACTCCGTTTGCAGCAGCACCGGAGCATCGGATGCCTTAACCAAGGTATAGGTATAACGGGTACGTCTATCCATTACGAACTGCAAGAGGACGTGTATTAAAAGTACATGCATAGGGTGAAGCAGCTCCGGTCAAACCGTCGGATTTTTAATTTACCTGTGAGTTGGAAAATCCAAGGTATCAGCAGTTAACACAGGATGCACCGATTACGGCACCTGCAGCATCAATGTTTTCAATTGATCTGGTGAACTGCAAAAGCATATCCGGCACAATTTGGTAGGAACGGCTTCCAGTGAAAGTCATGGTAACAGTATTGGCTGGCTGATTACCGCATAATCCGGCAGCCGGACTGACGCTGTAGTAATCGAAGCAGCGGAGGAGCAATAACAGTTACATTCATGTATGGTTGGGTGGCATCAGCACAGCTACCAAAAGCTGCAGGAGCTTGTTCAGCAACGGTTACAGCATAATTACCGGCAGCGGTATAGGTAATCTGAACATAGTTGGCAGTGCACCGGTGTAGCAGTGGCCATCACAGGCAGGTAACAGTCCAGTTCCACGTAAAACCTGCAGTTAATGCCCATGATCCGCCTAGCATGTGTAATTGGGATGATAGACCGGATCGGGTATGGCATAGTAACCCATGTAGTACCACCAGTCTTTAAGGTTACGTAATCAATCGTATCCGGTACGAGTATCGATTGGAATCATACCCTTTGTAATCGTCGTTATCAGCCACCTGGCCAAACACACCTGAAGAGATCAGCATTGCCGCAGCAACACCCAGAACAGTTTTGAAAAAGTTACTTTTTTTCATGAGATTAATTTAAATTATTGGTTATTTACTCTATTGCCTATCCCTTATCTTTCGCTGATAAGGAATGTATTTACATTGTTAAATTTGTTTAAAACATTGATTATATCGTAATTCTGGACGAATAGTTACATTTTTTTGATTATTTGTTGTTTTCAATGGACCATGAACTCCATGATCTGATCTATATTCCTTATTTACAGTCAGTTAATCTGTATTTAGTCTTTTATTTTCATTAGGCGGGTTTGACCGGTAACAAACATTCCTATCCCTTACTGTAACTATAGTTACCAGTCACCAGTCACCAGTCACCAGTCGCCCTCTTCTTACGGATTAAAATTATTGGGTACATAATACGCAGGACCTGTCTCCGGCCTTCTGAAGACATGAACAGGTAATTGCGTTGCAGCAATGGCAGTGCAGCCATTGGCATTTGTATAATTCACACTGATAGTCTGATCACCGATTGTTGACCAGGTTATGGTGGCAGTTGCATCAGTTGCCGTTCCACCGGAGGTGATGGTTCCACCGGTTACAGTCCAGGAATAACCTGAATTTCCGGCATCTGAACTGTAGATTTCAATACCCCCCGTACATACAGCAGTGGTTCCGGTGAGAAGCGGAACCGGATGGGGATATACAGTCATAGTTAGCGTGGCACTTGTGGATGAAGCAACCGGAAGCGTTGGTGACCCTCACATATACTGCATCACCGTTTGAAAGCGATGTTGTTGAGTAGGTTGTCGTGGCACCGTTTTGCACCTGGGACCCATTCAGATAAAACTGGTAATTTGTTCCTCCGCCAGCCGTAAATACAATGGATGTTCCTTCACAGAACCTGTTGTCGGCATCATTGCTTGACAAGTGTTGCAGTCGGTACCGGACTAACAAGGACTGAATTTGTATCCACAACGCCTCCTGTGAAACCGGTTAGTCGATACCTTCCTGCCGCTGCAGTGGTTAGCGTATATGGATTGGAAGCCGTTGTCACCGGCTGATTCGATCCTCCGTTGATATTATAGGTAAATGAATAGGATCCGGCAGTCTTTGAAAAAGCAATTTGAAGGTTTTCTCCAACGCACTTGTTTGTGGTATTCACAAAACTTGCCTTGGATTTTACTGCTGAAATCGATGCCAGGGTATAATCATGCTGGTCAAGATTCATCTTGCCGGTTGTTTGGGCCGAACCATTGTTGTCATCTCCTGAGGCCGAGGTATTTTTTTCGATCCACCGAGATGTACCCGTATTATATTCTGCTACACGGATATCGCTTAATCCATTTTGTGTTGTAAGCGGGGTGATATCACTGGAGGGATCCCACCGTAGTTTTACATAAGCCTGCTTTCCGGCTGGACCGGTAATAGTCCAGTATTCGGTTGAACTAACGGCGGTAAGGGGCGCGGTTACTGCAGCAGAAGAATATCCTGAATTAAAGTACTCACCTTCCCATGTTCCGTCACTGACTCCCAAGAACTGTGGTCTATCCCATAGCGGGTTCCCTTCCCTGTAGGGAAAATAAAATCATTTCCACCAAATATACGTTTGGAAACAGGTCCGTTGACATAGGAAGAGGAAGATCCTCCATCAGGAACAACCGTTGAATTTCCATTCAGCATGTAAAGTTTATTGGTTGCGGATGTACTGATAACCCCATCTGTCAGTAGTAATTCTCCGTCCAGTTCAACAGGTCCCTGAAGGGATAATCCCATACTGTTGTTGATTTCCAGATTATTAAGCTGGTTAGTTCCTGTGAAATTACCATTGCTGCCGCCCATACTTTGAAGGGCAGTACCCGCAAATACCAGGGTTGCATTTGAGCCCGTTCCACTTGAGAAGGTAGTTGCATTCAGGCGTTGAATGGTACCAAAGAGGGTAATTTTACGGTTATATAAATCGTTTCTGACGTCCGGACCATTCATTTTCAATGTGTCGCAAACAACAATATCTTTATCGGGCAATATCCTGTCCCCTGTGCCTGTTAAGAAAAGGTTATGCAAAGTATCGATCCGGTCGGCAACAATTGTATAATCCGTACTTCCTCCATATTCAAGGGTTCCGCCACTGCAGCTAAAGAACGGATTGAAACGGCCAGCCGGCAGGGTAGGGCTTTCAAGGTAAAGTTTCCCGGTACCCATTACAGTTCCCAGGTTATGACCGTAAGTAGTTCCAACATCCAAAATACCATTGATTGTTGTACGGTAGGCAAAACGTTTGTTCCCGTTCGTGGCGACATGGTCACCCGGCCGGATAATCACGATAAATCCGTTGGGACCGCCTGCAGGAGAAACCGGAGTCCAGATATTTATATTGTCCCAGTTTCCATCACCGTTACTTGTGTATACAGGCACCTCATCGGGAATTGCGGCATCTGAGCCTGCCGTATATTCTCCGCCGATGGATGTGGTACCTGAAGGAAATTGAAAACTTATAATATTATTCGTTTCATCAACATTATCAGTTGATGGTCCAGAGGCAGCCTTGCTCCAGTATATTCCGGGAGGTATCACTAACCTGGCGGCTACATAATTGCTTTCCGTGCCCCGGATATCGGCAGTGATGTAATTCAAATTCAGATTTCCTTCAAATCCGGATAATCCGCTGCTTTCTACTTCCCAATAATATTGCAGCACGTTGTTCGCATCGGTAACCGTTGGATGTCTTTCATTGATTACATTTACGCGGATGCTTCCTCCGGATATATTATTGATTGTAAGAACCGCAGGAGTATATTTTCCGGCAACACCTAATGGGAAAGTGAAGGAAGCTGCACCTGCACTGAAGTACTTTCTGATTCCGATGTTACTGAAAACCCCATCGGGCTTAATCATTTTGTTCACACCGAAACCTGATCCAACAATACTACTGTTAACCCCCAGTGTCAGCAGGTACTGATTAACGCTTAATATTCCGCTGGTAAGCAAAAAATCCTGAGTCAGGCTGATGTTGGTTTCCATTCTTGCACCTGCCGCATTGTTTAATTCCAGTCGCCCGAAGGTACCTGATCCGGCAATGAGTTGAAGTGTGGTCCCATTTAACAGCAAGCCACCAGAGGCGCTGTTTCCTGAATGAATTGCATTGTTGGTGAGGTTGCCCTTAATGTTCACATTATAGGTGGAAGTGGCAAAAGTGCCGCTCAACAGGGAGAGATTATGATTAACAGTAATGTGGTTTGATAAGGTTACAGAAGCAGATGGCTCAATAACCAGGTCATTAAATTGTGTTGAAGAGGTTCCATTCAACAATTGGGTGATACCATTCAATGTAGTTATATTGGCACCGCTTGTATAGGTTCCGTTATTTGTGAAATTTCCCTTTACTGTGACATCCAGTCCATTTGTATTGTAAGTGCTGTTGGAATTGTTAATCAGCAGGTTTCCTTTCAGCTCGAGTGCATTCACCGACTGCATGAAGGTATTTGCAGCTCCTGTGCCGTCGAGGGTAAGATTAAAAAGGGGTATATTGGAATCAAATTTAAGGGTCTGAACGCCGGCATTAACAGTACCTAATAAAATAGTTCCCCCGGTAACTGTTCCGGAAGAAGGCCTTATATACAGATCTCCATATGTGGTTCCGCCCCCTCTCACAATGGTGAGTGTTCCGCTGCTCATGTTGAATGAGCTTCCCGAATTAACCACTTCGAACTTGGCCCGGGTGGCAAGATGAGCGTTTCCATTGATTAGAACGTTTCCACCCGTTTGGGAATATACCAGCACGCCGCTTGTAACGATTGAACTTCTCCTGATCTGTCCATTTACAATAAGATTGCCTCCCCGGATATCAAGTTCAGAAGAACCTGATCCTGAATACTCAATGTCGTTATTATTATTTGGACCTGCGGATGGACCTACATACATATTGCCACTTACCAGCGTGATTTTACCATTGAGGTAGACGTCATTGTTGTTCACATTCCCATTTCCCAGGTAGACACTGGCAGAACCGTGTTCTATGTATAATCCTGCTGTAGCGGGAATTGTAAATGCACTGGTGGTGGAAATATTAAAATTACCGCTTCTCATAAACCGGAGAGTACCATTTGTCAACGTTAGCCAGGCATCCGCAGGGGTGGAAAAAGTTGCGCCTGATATATTGATGGTTAAGAGTGTAGTTTGTGAAGATCCTTTGTTTACTGTAAGATTTCGAAGGGTGGTACTTCCTGTACCGGTAAATATTGCATCAGAGGCACCGGTAAATACAATATCACAACTTCCGGAGTTATTGAAATTGACTGTGCCGTTATTTGTAAAATTACCTGCTAAGGTTATTGTGTTTGTGGTGGTACCGGTTGCCTGGGTATTGAAAACAGCACCATTGGAAACAGCCAGATTACCTTGAATGGCAATATTCTGGGAACTGCCATTCCTGAACTGGAGATTGCCGGTATTTACGGAAAGATTTCCCTGTATCGTTAACGTACGGGATGAAGCAGTATTCATTCGTGCCATGCCGGTTCCGGCTCCTTCAACTGACATGTTTCCGTACAGGGTCAGATTTATGTTGGGCATGGTAATGAAACGGCCTGTTGGTGTATTGATGATCAAATGCCGGTAATTATTTAGCGGGTCAGAAGAACCTGAAAGGGTGGGGATAGTAAAGTCTGTTGTAGTATTGTAATACTCTACAGTGCCACCCTGCGGTCCCCTGAATTCAGAAAAATCGCCGGATGGAAAAAGGGAAGCCGCTATTCTGATTTTTCCGCTTCCATTTACAGGATTGGTGACAACCCCAAAATTAAGGGCATCATAATCTATACAATCCAATACTCCGGATTTTTGTATCTGCAAATTTCCGCAGGTATTATCCCTTTTATCGCAGGTTACAGTATGTCCGTTTCTGATCACAATAGGCGTATTCTGATCCGGGTCTGCTGAGGTAACAGAACCTGCATTGGTGGTATCTGTCATCCAGGTTGAATTGCCCCTCCAGGCTCCTGACTGGTAGGAATAAAAAACGGTTACTGCCTGGAAAGGATCATTTGCAGCAGGATTATCATCACCGGCCGTATAATCACCACTAATAAAGGTGACATTATTTGGCCAGTTGATCAGGTCATTCGTTTCATCAACTTCAGCTGCAGTGCCCTTATTCCATGAGAATGTCAATGGATCATATCGTGCGGGTACATATTCGTCTTCTGTTATCCCACCTCCTGTAGTTACATCATCAGTGGCGGTTCCGCGGTCGACATATTTGAATGTCTGGCTGATCCTGGCAGCTCCGAAAACAAATCCTGAGGATCTTTCGCGCCAGAAATAGCTTAAACTACGTTGTTTGCCGTTGGGATTGGTTTGCATCTGCTCAGCATCTACGGGGAAAACAGTAATATATCCATAGGTAGTGGGTGTAGCACTAAGGGTCACTGTCACCGGAGTATATCTCACATCGGTTGGTATTACACCGATGGGAAATACGAAGGAATTTGAATTGAACATCTTGGTGATTCCCCTGTCGCCAATATCACCGTTTGTGGCAATGAATCTTGTCGATGAGAAGGTACCTGCCAAAGTACCAGTAGAAGTAAGGTTCAGTCCGTTGCTGCCAATACTGAAAATACGATTATTGCTGAGGGTCAGCGTTCCATTTATTGTTATATTGGCTGTAAGTGTTATGGGATAAGATCCCGCAGCCCCATTTGAATTGTTCAGGGTGAGGTTTTGAAATATCCCGTCTCCGTCTCCTCCAATGGTTTGTGCAGCTGTTCCTGTTAAGGCCAGCAAACCAGAACCGGAATGGGTTCCTGAATTAATTACATTACCAGATATGTTGAACGTATTTCCCCCATCATTGAATGTACCATCCAAAATACTGAAGTTCCCTTTTATGACCGTAGTATTGGGTGTTGTTCTTGATACTGTAACCGATCCGGATGGTTTATCAATGATCAGGTTATTGAATCCGCCTGTAATCACTCCATTGTAGGTAAATGTACCCGGTGCTGATCCATTAAAAGTAGTTGTATTGTTACCAGGCACGTAGGTAGTGTTTACCGGCAGGCCAAAATTAGCGCCAACAATTACATCATAGTTATTTGTTGTTAAACTGGCATTTGTACCAGAAAGCGTAAGGCTACCAAGCACTTCAAGAGCCGGATCCCGTGGTGTGACCCCTGCCTTGGTAATATTCGTAAGTTGAACTGTCTGTGTGCCACTTACCTGGTCAATCGTAAAATTGCCAAGCGGGGCAGATGAAACTACATAATAAGGATAATCTGTTGCTGTTCCGGTAGTAGGCCGGATCAAAATTGTACCTCCTGTTACATTGACATAAGATGGCATTGAATTCACTTCAAAGGCCCTGCCTATATTGCCTGCATCCCTTCCGCAAACATCAAGGACCTCAATGGTTCCACCCGACATTTCAAATAGGTTTGCATCCTGGTCCACATTAAATGTTCCGACATTCCCGTTAATACCATTATCTGCTCTGGTGGTATTGAGAGCTACTGATTTCAGACTGGCAACATTGGTAACCCCTGTGACGGTCCGTTGAAATCTTCCTCTCAGGGTAAATGTACCACCGGTTTGCCTGTATGCAGTGAGTCCGCCGGAACTATTTGCTGTACGAAACTGTTTGGCATCCAGATGTTCCCCCGTTTACAATAAACTGGGCTGCTGAGGTTGCCCAATAAATAAATCCACCTGATTCGCGGGTGGATACATAACCATCATCTATCCGGAATGTCCCGTATACTGAAAAGGAACTGCAGCCTCCTTTGGATACCCCAACCTGTGCATCCGATGCAGCGGTTGTCCCGTAGGCGGCATTTATTTCCCTGTAATCATCCGCGGTTGTGAGGACAACAACATCCGGGCCATCAATAACCAAAGCTGCATTTGACCCGATAAAGTAGTCTGAATTGGGCCCGCCCGATAATCCGCCATCACAAGTACCCTCTGTCAATGAAGGAATTACAACCAGGCCATATAATCGGAGTGTACCATTTCGTATCCACAGCGCTTTTTTGATGATCGGGTTATCTCCTCCATTTTCACCACCGGAAATGTTGGCTCCAAATATTCTGAAATAGTTGTATCCGGCTGAATTAACTGACAATGAAAGACTCTGATCGGTTCCTTTGTCAACAACAATATTATAAAAGTCGGTTGTATTATTGCAGGTAAGGGTATTGTCTGAGGCACCCGTAAAATAAACCGTAGCAGCACCATTGTTGGGAAATGAAGTAAAAACGGGATAGGATTGGTTCGTAAATCGTACAGTTCCGTTATTTGTAAAGTCACCTGAAATCACCACACGATGTGTATTCTGATCATAATAATTTACATAGGGAGCTGTGCCACCTGAGATTCCCAAAGGGTTGGTTGTGGTAGTAGTATTACCATTTCCAACTGTCAGTGATGAACCGGAATTAATAGTTACATTCCCTGCAATCGTTAATTGCCTTCTGGCTGACGAACCATCATTTATCTGGTATACACCCCTTATGACCTGAAGATTTCCGTTTAGTGTGATATTGCTTAACTGAGATGCAATAAGACTGCTGTTGGTAAGATTAATAACCAGATTATTATATGTGCCCTGGGAGGCGGGAAAGGTAAAATTTGCGCCATTCTTATATTCGGTGGTTCCTCCGCCGCTATTAACAAAGGTATTTGTGGTTGCTCCCGGAAAGTTTGTTGTAGTTAGTTGCAGGGTACCGCTGCCCCTCAATGCAGTAAGGACACTGGTAAACCCAAACGCTCCCATATTCAATATTCCGCCGCTGTTGATTGTAACATCCAGTCCGGTGGTAGATATATTCGCAGGTAAGCTTACAGTTCGTGAAGAAAGAATAACCACCACATCCCCATTCGCCGGAACCTGAGAACCCACCAGGGTGGTTCCCCCGGGATCTGTAGTCCAGGTATCTACATTATTCCAATTGCCTGTTTGATATGAGTAAAGATTTGTTCCATAAGCAATTGCCTGTTTGGCGAAAAGAAACAGAAACAGGATAAATATTCTATTTATAACTGTAAAGATTCTGGTTTTGGGCATACAATAGTTTTCGGGTTGTAAGTCCTTATTTTGGATATAAAAACGCTGAAAAATTATTAAGGTTACACTTATTTGATTTGTAAGGGTATAAAGATGACAAAATCATTTTTATTCTATATGAACTGGTTTATCATTTTTAACAGATGATTCCCTTTTTAGTGGTTTGGGAAGATATTCGTCAAAACCACTTTCCAGAAGCCTTTTCTTATCTGTATCATAGGCATAGGCTGTAATCGCAATGACCGGAATTTCCGGTTTCATGATCTTTATCTGCCGGGTAGCTTCAATTCCATCCATAACCGGCATTTTAATATCCATCAGAATGATATCAATGTCTCTGCGATTTTTGCAAATATTCACTGCATCAAGGCCGTTTTCCACCCGAATGATCGTTAAACACGGATTCAGACAAATATTCCCTTACCAGAAGAAAGTTATTTATTTCATCTTCAGCAATCAAAATAACTTTTTTTGATAACGATTCATCCAAAGTGCTTTTCCATTTCATCCGAACCGGCATTGTTTCGATTTTACAACCGGTTCATAGGGCACAGTAAAATGAAAAACGGAACCTATGCCGGGTTCGGAATCCAGCCATATCCTGCCTCCCATCAATTCCACATATGCTTTTGAAATTGACAGTCCGAGACCTGTTCCACCGAATTCGCGTGTAACTGTTGAATCTACCTGCCAGAAGCGGTCAAATATTTTATTATGAAGATGTTTTGGAATTCCTATTCCTGTATCTTCAATTCTAAAGTATAATTCATTGTTTTTTATGGAACATGAAAATTCAACCCTTCCTTCACGGGTATATTTTAAGGCATTTCCTACCAGGTTGGTGAGGATCTGGATCAGCTTAACCCCGTCGGTCACAATCAGGGCTGCATTATCAGGGATATCAGAATGATATTGAATGGTAATATTGGGATACAGCGACTTAATGCAAAACTGCTCATATACTGCCCCAATGGCTTGATTAATGTCAATTTCCTTTTTATGAATTCTTTCCTGCCCGGCTTCCAAGGTGGCCACACTGATGATATCCGTTATTATGGAAAGCAATTGTTCGCTGCTCAGGCTTATGATATCTGTAAATTCCTTTCGTTTATCTATTGAAAGATTGGGCTGATTCAGAAAGGAAGAAAATCCAACAATTGCATTCAACGGAGTGCGTATTTCGTGCGATATGTTATGCAGGAACGCAGTTTTTAACCTGTCATTTTCCTCAGCTTTCTCTTTGGATGCAATAAGTTCCTGCTCCATTCTTATCTTTTCAGTGATATCGTGCACAATCGAGTGCATGACATCTTTTCCAAATGCCTTGATACGGCTGCTGTAAATTTCAACATCACGAATACTGCCATCCTTCAATCTGTGCTGAAACTGAAACTGAATCTTCTTTTGAACCCTGGCTTTTTCAAGTTCTTCCATTACCTTTTCTTCAGGAAGTGTATTCAGGTTTGAAATTTTCATTTTCTTCAGCTCCTCCCGGCTATACCCGTAAAAATTAGCGGCTGCCTGGTTGGCATCGAGGATTTCACCGGTATGTGCATCCAGCAGAAGCATAACGGCAATATTGTCCTCAAAAAGACTCCGGTGACGTTCAGCGCTTTCGATAAGCGCTGCCTGGGTATTGTTTTTTTCAATCTTTATCGCATATTGCTCAAGGGCATTTACTATGGATGGTCCCAGGCGTTTGATATATTCCTTGATCACATAATCTGATGCTCCTGACCGCATACATTCAACCGCGATATCTTCATTCAGAGAACCGGTGACAATGATAAACGGAATGTCAGGCATTTTTTCACGGGCGATTTTCAGGGCGGTCAGCCCATCGAACCCCGGCATGTAATAATCTGAAATGATCATATTAGGCTGGAAATCAGCCAACAACCGGATAAAATCCTTTTCTGTCCATACTCTTTCAAAAATGCAGGATTTCAGCACTTTTACAATTTCACGTTCAATCAATTCCGCATCATGAGAAATATCTTCAACCACCAGAATTCTATATACTTCATCCATAAAAGCAGTTATTTTACCTGGAGCACTTTATGCTATACGAATATCCGGATATGGAAGTTGGAATATTTATAAAGGAGAAAACATGGCTGTAAATTAAAACTGCACGGTGAGTTTCACATTGAATAACCTGCCTGTAAGGTAGTTGGGAACTGCAAACATATTGGGCAGGCCTTCCTGGTTACTTACCGTCCTGATCCATTGATAGGAGGCCATGTTATTAAAACCAAACAGGTTGAATACCTCCAGGCTTATCCAGGCATCACGGATGAAATTGGCACCGATTTTCCGGTTTCCGTTTTTATCGGTGATCAGGGATTTTGACAATCCAATATCAATTCGCTTGTATGCCTGCCAGGTGATAATACTCTTCAGGTTTATCATAATCCGGCGAGCTGTAAGGCAATTTACTGCCAAAATAAACTGTTGTATATACCTTATAGGAAGGATTACTGGGAAAATAATCCTGAAAGAACAGGCCAAAATTAACCAGCTGATCGGTGGGCCTTGGATAGGATCCATATGCATCATAATACCTGTCTTCACGGGTTTCAGAAATGACAAGGTTGCCCAGGATTCGGCATTTTTTACGAATTCGCCGTTCAGCTTAAATTCAATCCCGGTTGCAAAACCTTTGGCCGTATATTGTGGAAGATACTGAATATCCACATCATCAACGACATACGGAATGAGATTGTCCAGTTGTTTATAATAAAGCTTCGGCTGAGAATTTAAACGGCCGTTCCCACATCTGAAAGTCATAGGTTGTACCCAGAACATAGTGAATGGATTTCTGGGCCTTGATGTTTGTATGAAGATGTCCTTCCGGATCAAGCATTTCCTTGAAAAAGGGAGGCTGATGATACCATCCGACAGAGGCATGAAATGTGAATTTCCGGTCCCAGGATGGTTCAAATGTCAGTCCGGCACGGGGACTCACCACCAGCTGATGATTGATATTCCAGTAATTGAACCTGAAACCGTAATTGATGAACAGGGTGGAACTGCCTACCGGTTTGGCAGCCATGATGCTGGATATATCCCGTAAAACGAACTGAATTCAGCTTATTGTGCGAAATGGATGAATAACTCAACAACACTTCCTGGTCTGAAAAAGGAACTGAATAACCTGCAGAATCTATCATTTCCCATTCCCTGAACTTATTATCGAGTTGTTCGGATTGCAGGGCCACTCCCCAGTTGAGATTCTGATCGCCCGAACGGTATGAACCTTTATGGGCGAGGCTTAGAATTCTCCCGTCAAGGTAATTTCTTGCATGACTCAGCATGCCTCCCACACCCAGGTTCAGGATACTGTCACCGGCTGTTTCCGAACCGATAGTATTATCAAGCAGATCAATACGGTATTGTCCCAGGATATCATATGTGATTGCCTCTGATGTTTTATACCCCGATGCGATCAGCTTCAGCGATACATTATCTGCCGGCCTGAAATCAAGGGTCAAGGCTCCCAGCAAGGTTGCAAACCGGTCCACTTCCTGTCCTTCATAATAAACAGTAAAGTTAAGCGCCTGCTGGTAGGTACCAAAGGCTGTCTCCCTGCTGTGAGGGATAACCTGGTAGGTATTATTGGCCAGGTTCCCTAAAAAACTGATTTCCAGATTATGTCGTCAGATCATAGGTTAAGAAGGTCTGCACATCAAAAAACCTGGGTTTATAATCCCCTTCGGTTTGGAGAGTATTCAGCAGATACTGATTTGCCTTGTAACGGATGCCTGTAATATGTGTAAATTTGCGATTGGGCGATCTGCCTTCCAGGTGGGCCGATGCACCCAGCAGACTTGCCGAAACACTTCCGGCATACTGGTCAGGTCGTTTATACTTGATATCCAGCACAGAAGACATTTTATCTCCGTATCGGGCATCAAACCCACCGGCTGCAAATTGCACGGAAGCTACCATATCCGGATTCAGAAAGCTCAGACCTTCCTGCTGGCCGGCTTTGATGGTTAAAGGCCTGTATATTTCAATATCATTGACATATATAAGGTTCTCATCGAAATTTCCACCCCTCACTGAATACTGCGAACTCATTTCATTGCGTGATGAAGCCCCCAGGGTGGTAAGAATTGACTCAAAATTGCCCGAGGGCAGGGGAATGTGATTAATGGAACGCAGATCGATCTGCTGCAACGCTTCAGCCCTGTCAAAGCGGCTTTGAACAATTACCTCATTCAGCATTTTCGGAAGGGGAACAAGCCGGATGGAAACTCTTTCAGTTGTTCCTGAATGAACAGCCAGCCGGGTTGTATCATTCAGATACCCCAGAAATGTAGGTGACAAGGATTACCTGCTTATCGGGAATGACCTGAAGGGAAAAGGCCCCGTTCTTATCCGAAGCAATCGATTTATGCGTTGTTATTTCAGTAATAAATGCACCGGCAAGAGGATCATTATTTTCATCAGCAATGGTACCATTGATGATTCCAGGTTCCTGGGCCAAAACCAGTGAGGTTCCACCGATTATCGACAGACAAAAGCCAAGGAGTAGATTTTTTGGTTAGCATGTCTGGCTGGTTCTTGCCTGTTTATTCTTCTTCCTGGCTTCGGTCATATTTGAAGTCACCGTGTTTAAGTGCTTTAAAGAATTTAGCCCAGGCAAATGGATTCAGGATCTGGTATGAAGGAAACTGTCCCTGTGTAAATGTTTGCTGATACTGTTTTTCCATGATATACTGGAAATTTGCACGTGCACTGGGTTCATGATCCATGATAATCTGGGTGCGGATCAGTGCAATATTTCGTCTTGCTCTTTCCATATCATCTGTTGGCAATTTCAGATTTACAAAGGCTTCTTTGAAATCCTCATATGTTTTCCAGGGATAAATCTGGGCTTCAGCAATAGCCAGTGTATCCATCCTTAAAACGATATCTTTATAATAAAATTTTGTCGGAAGGTTTTGCGGAACCACAAGGTATCTGTTTTTATAACCAACAGCAGAAATAAGTACTGAATCCTGTTCTTCCACAACCAGCGAAAAATTACCATAACCGTTTGTGATGGCTCCGTGATAATTCTGCAAAACCAGTACCTGTGCAAATGGCATGGGCTGTAATAACTCATCAGTTACCCTGCCGGTAAACTGAATGAGCTTTTTATCCTGTGATTGCGCGTTGGATGAGGTAATTAAAAGCAGTATAGTAATTGAGGCCAAATACCATATGCATATTTTAAGTATGCCTTCCAACTTATGGATTCCCTTCATAAAGGCCAAAAGTATATAAAATAATTGTAATGTCGCGTTGAAGGGTAGTTGTTAGTTGTACCTTGCTTGTTCGGTAAAAAAATGTTAATTTTAATTATTGGATAATAACAATTCTAAATAAACCTAAGTTCGCTATGTTCAGGGAAAAGGATTTGACCCAGTTAAAAGAAAAGGGCGTAACAGCCCGTGAAGCAGAATTGCAGATTGAATATCTCAGAAAAGGTTTTCCTTTTATGAAATTGTCCAAAGCTGCCACGATTAATCATGGAATAAGTAAGCTCAGTGATAAACAGCTGAAAGATTTCATTGAGATATATGAAAAAGCCGACAATCTTGTGAAAATTAAATTTGTTCCGGCTTCCGGAGCAGCCACCCGCATGTTCAAGGCCTTATTTGAATTCGACGAGTTGTTTAAACAGTCGGATTACGATGCCCGGATTTTATCAAAAGAGGCCTACAAACATGTAAAGGAATGCTTTGACCGGATCGGCGATTTTGCTTTCAGCAGATTGCTGGACAACGCTCTGGAGAAAAAAGGGTATAAGGTAACCGAACTTCTTAAAAAGAAGGATTACCATCATATGCTGGCCGCACTGTTGGGAGAAGAAGGACTTAATTATGGCAACCTGCCCAAAGGATTGCTTGCCTTTCACAGGTATGATGGAGAAGTAAGGACTGCGGTAGAGGAACATCTTGTTGAAGGTTCGGGCTATGCCCGAAATAAGGACAACCGGGTATTGATACACCTCACTGTGTCACCGGAACACAGGACCGGATTTGAGAATTTGCTGAAAAAGGTGCTGAAAAAATATGAAGATACCTATCATATTACTTTTGATATCAGCTATTCAATTCAAAAGCCTTCAACCGATACACTGGCTATTGATGACAAAAATGAACCTTTCAGGGAAGCAAATGGCTCACTGCATTTCAGGCCGGGCGGACACGGGGCATTGCTGGAGAATCTGAATGAACTTGATGCGGATATCGTTTTTATCAAGAATATTGATAACGTTTGCCACGACAAGAATAAAGGCGATACCTATATATTATAAGAAGGCATTGGCCGGATTGCTGATCACCTATCAAAACAGGGTTTTCAGTTATATTGAAAAACTGAATCAATCAGAATCAGTTTCTCCTGAGCTGATCAAAGGAGATTAGTTAATTTTCTCAGCACTGACCTTGGAACCACCCTCAGTGCAAAAATGCTTTCACAATCCGATCAGGTTAAAAGCTATCTGCTTGGTAAACTCAATCGTCCCATACGCATTTGCGGAATGGTGAAAAATGTTGGAGAACCGGGAGGCGGACCTTTCTGGACCATGAATTCAGATGGAAGCCTGACCCTTCAGATTGTTGAATCATCCCAGGTGGATCATCATGATCCGGAACAGGAAGCTACTTTGCAAAGTGCAACCCATTTTAATCCGGTGGATCTTGTCTGTGGTATCCGTGATTATAAGGGAAAGAAATTCAACCTGATGAATTACCGGGATCCCAATACAGGCTTTATCAGCAAGAAGTTCAAGAACGGTAAACCGCTTAAAGCGCTCGAATTACCAGGTCTCTGGAACGGTTCAATGTCAAACTGGAATACGGTTTTTGTTGAAGTGCCAATGTCTACCTTTACACCAGTTAAAACCGTTCATGATTTGCTGAGACCTGAACATCAACAAAAATAAAATGATTATAGCTGTTAATGCTCGCCTTTTATTGCAGGATAAGCTGGAAGGAATAGGCAGGTTCACAAATGAGACCCTGAAAATTATAACAAGGAATCACCCGGAACACCAATTCATATTTATTTTCGACAGACCCTATTCACCCGAATTTATATATTCGAAAAATGTGACGCCTGTTGTGCGGTTTCCTCCTGCACGGCATCCTGTTTTGTGGTACTTGTTTTTCGAATGGTCAATTCCGGGAGTTTTACGAAAATATAAGGCAGATCTGTTCCTGTCGCCCGACGGATGGCTTTCGCTTCGCACGAAAGTCAAGTCCTTGCCGGTTATTCATGATCTTAATTTTTTCCACCTGCCTGAATTTATTCCCTGGCATATTCGACTTTATTACAGGTACTTTTTTCCGCGATTCGTAAAGAAAGCGAGCAGAATCGCCACAGTTTCACAATTCAGCCGCTCGGATATTGCCAGCCAGTTCAAGTATGATCCCCAAAAAATCGATGTTGTTTATAATGGAACGAATGCAGAAATTCAAGCCGGTTGCCGAGGAAGAGCAGATAAAGATCAGGGAAGATTTTTCCCGGGGATGTCCTTATTTTTTATTCATCGGACTTATTCATCCCAGGAAAAATCTGACCAGCCTGATCAAGGCTTTTGATGGTTTTAAGCAATCTGTGAACAGTAATGTTAAATTACTTGTTGTAGGCTCACGCAAATGGTGGACGCCCGATATGCAGGAAGCCCTGGAATCATCTTATTTCAAGGATGATATTATTTTCACAGGTCGGGTAAAAGATGCCGATCTGAGGAAAATATTGGCCTCTGCTCTTGCTCTGGTATATGCATCTCATTTCGAAGGATTTGGAATTCCAATCCTTGAAGCGATGTATTGTGATATTCCGGTAATTACTTCTGCTGTTTCTTCATTGCCAGAGGTGGGGGGAGATGCTGTTCTGTATGTTGATCCCACCTCGGTTGATTCGATCAGGCAGGCCATGATGGCCATGTTTTGCGATGTCAATCTGCGAAAAGATCTGATTGACAAGGCCCGTATTCAACGTGAAAGTTTTACCTGGGAAAAGACTGCTGATCTGCTATGGAAAAGCATCGAAAAATGCTTCTGATCAGCAGTAAAATATACTTTAGAAACGTCTGTTTCCGCCTCTTTCCTTATCTCTGAAACCACCACCGTTTTCTCTGCCTCTTCCACCTTCGGTTTTTGGCCTGGCAACAGATACTGTAATCACTTTGCCATCATATTCTGCATGGTCAAGTTCTTCAATTGCCTTTTTGGCTTCTGTTTCAATGCTCATTTCAACAAAACCGAAACCTCTTGATTTACCGGTGTATTTATCAGTAATAACGCGGGCTGAAGTAATTTCACCATATTCTTCAAACAACTGCTTCAGGTCCTCATCATTAACTCTAAAACTCAAATTCGAAATAAAAATATTCATACTAAAAATGTTAAATGATTACTGTGTTGAGTTTTAAATAGAAGTCAACGATGTATTGATTGTCTGCTAAACTCAAATCGAGTGCAAAGCTACAATAAAAATCCGGAAATCTTTGATAGTTGCCGTTTTTAAAAACCGGAAATCATGCCAGCGATAAGGAATGGAAATAATATTTAAACATTTTGCTAATTTTGGAGGCGAAATTGAATTGCAGTTTTATTTAATAATTTAAGCTCATTAACAGGTCTGAAAGATGCCATTAACAATTCCGGATAAACTGCCAGCCATAAAGATCCTTGAGGAAGAGAATATTTTCGTCATGCGGAAAGACTACCGCTATTCATCAGGATATCCGTCCGTCTGAAAATTGTAATTCTGAACCTGATGCCGGTTAAAATAACGACAGAAACCCATATTCTGAGGCTTCTTTCGAATACACCGCTGCAGGTGGAGGTGACCCTTTTACATACTACGGACCATGTTTCCCGTAATACGCCTTCTGATCACCTGAAGACGTTCTATAAAACTTTCAGGCAGATCAGAAATCATAAATATGATGGAATGATCATCACCGGGGCGCCCATTGAACATCTCAATTTTGAGGAGGTGGATTATTGGGATGAGCTAAAGGATATTATGGACTGGGTAAAACACAATGTCACCTCCACGATGTTCATATGCTGGGGAGCCCAGGCCGGATTGTATCATTATTATGGAATACCAAAATACCCGCTGCCAAAGAAAATGTTTGGAATATTTCCACACCAGGTAATGAATCCTAAAATACCCCTGGTACGCGGATTTGATGAGGAATTCCTGGCCCCGCACTCACGTCATACGGAAATCAGGAGAAGCGATATTGAAAAGATAGCCGAGCTTCAACTCGTTTCTGAATCCCCGGGTGCAGGTGTATATATTGTAATGACACATGCAGGAAGGCAGATTTTCGTAACCGGCCATTCCGAATACGATCCGAATACTCTGAAAGATGAGTATGAACGGGATGTGAAAAAAGGGTTGCCGATTGAACTTCCGGTGAATTACTTCCCCGAAAACGATCCGTCAAAACCACCCATGGTTATGTGGAAGAGTCATGCTAACCTGCTGTATTACAACTGGCTGAATTATTACGTATACCAGGCCACCCCGTTTGATATTAACGAGATCAAATAAGAGTTGACAGGTCGTGACAGTTCTGCGGTACGTGACAGGGATAGATTTACAGTCTTGGAGTTCGATTGTAGGATCGGTATCTGGACATCTAGCATCCTAGCATCCAGCATACCGATCACTGATTACCGAATACTGATTACCGATTACCGAATACTGATTACTGATTACTGAATACTGATTACTGATTACTGATTACCATTACTCCTTACTCCTTACTCCTTACTCCCACTCCTTACTCACCTCTCACCTCTCATCTCTTCTTCCTTTCCTTAATCAGCTCCTTACAATAATCAATCATATCATAATCGAGACTCTCCCAGGGCATGGGCTTTCTGGCCTGAATATCTGAAAACGGGATTTTATGGGAAACGGGTTCATTATTGGAAAGTCCGGTTTCCGTTCCATAATAAAGAATGGGAGGCTGGGGGAGTGAAAATTGTAGTTTCAGGGCTGCTTTCAGCTTGTCCCGGTTCTGTCCGGCATCATAAAGAAACCGGTTCATGTCGTGATTTTCAATGAATGAAGGCAGATAATAACCGGCAGGAAAATGTCTGTAATGATCCAGCATAGCTGTCCGTAGTTTTTGCTCATATAAATCCCGGATCATCCTTCCATGCAATATATTCGGTAATCCTGTGCCGGAAAAAGAAATCCAGTACACCGTCAAATTCGTCAACATATTCCTGCTGGATTTCCCATGGTTTCATTTTGAATAACCACCGTTGGTATTTATGGCGGATCTGGATTGTTTTCAGCATGTTCCGGTTTATTCCTTCAAGCCAGGCTTCACCGATCAATACAGCATCCGGACTGGCCAGATTAACTTCCCTTCTGAAATATTTCCAGAAATCATGGGATGGTCCGATAACATGGTCGAGTCGGAAGCCGTCGATGCCCAGGGATAACCAATGTTTTGCAGCCCCTACGATATGCTCCCTGGCAGGTGCATAATCAAGGTTAAGTTTTGGCAAATCCTTATAATGTAAAAAACACCTGTATGTATTGTTTATGTTATTGAAATAAAACCATTTGCGATACGGGCTTTTGGGATCGTTCAATGCCTTGACAAAGAATGGATGTTTCCAGGAACAATGGTTGGGCACAAAATCAAGCAATACCCTTATGTTCAGATAATGAGCCTTCCGGATGAGGTCGGAAAGTTCCTGTTCCGTGCCAAATCTCTTGTCGGTTGAATAGAAATCGGTAATATGATATCCATGATAAGCCGTATTTTTAAATACCGGCGATAACCAGATTGTATTGATGCCGAGATCATATAAATAGCTCAAACGATCTGACACCCCTGCCAGGTTTCCACCCATAAAGCGGGGTTTTTTCCAGTTCCGCGATGTATCATACCCGGCAAACCGGTCAATTAATATATGATATACAATGGCATCCTTGAACCATTTATTTCCTGAAGTCTCCACTTTTTTAGTATGGTAATCGGTAATCGGTAATCGGTAATCGGTATTCGGTGATCGGCATTCAGATCGGTAAAAGGCTATCGAACACTTGTCAGAGATCAAGCGCAATGCCTTGTCATCTACAGATTTGCACATTTGCACATTAGCATTCATTATTTTTTTACCTTCAGTTTAATCCATTCCCTTGCATTCACAAACGCTTCCACCCAGGGGCTTATTTCGTCGCTGCTGCGGTTTGAAGGATAATTGGCCCAGTTCCAGGGAAAAGTGGATCTTTCAAAGTGAGGCATGATGGCCAGGTGTCTTCCGTCTTCTGAGCAGAGTCCTGCCACATTATAGTCCGATCCGTTTGGATTACCCGGATATTCATTATAGGAATACTTCATTGTGATATGATAGTCCTTCTCAGGAGAGGGCAGTCTGAACCTTCCTTCACCATGCGCAACCCAAATCCCCAACCGGCTTCCGGCAAGGGTTGAAAGCATAACCGACCTGTTCTCCGGTATGTCAACATTTAGAAAAGCAGATTCAAATTTATGCGATGCATTATGCTCCATTTTTGGGCGGTGTGTCATGATGAGGGGCTATAAGGTTTAGCTCTGCCATCAGCTGGCATCCGTTGCATACGCCCAGGCTGAGGGTATCATCACGCTCATAGAAACGGGTCAGAGTGTTCCGGGCCTTTTCATTGTAAAGGAAGGCGCCTGCCCAACCCTTGGCACTGCCCAACACGTCGGAATTTGAAAATCCCCCCACAAACACGATCATGTTTACATCCTCAAGAGTTTCCGCACCAGATATAAGATCTGTCATATGCACATCCTTTACATCCAGGCCTGCCATGTATAATATATAGGCCATTTCACGGTCGCCATTGACGCCTTTCTCGCGAATGATGGCTGCCCTTATACCGGAAGGGGCCATTCGCTTAGGATTAATGCCATATTGCGAAAATTTACCTGTGAAACGGGGATTAAAAATATATTCCAGCGGCTGGTTTTTGTAATTTACAAACCGTTTTTCAGCGAGTACCGGACCACATTGATTCCGGTCCAGCAGGTAAGAAGTTTTGAACCAGGCATCGCGAAGTTTATGAACATTGAGGGTCCAGTTTTTATTTCCTTTGTTAATAACCACATCCGATTGTGATGAGAATTTGCCGATAACCTTGAATTTTATATTTCTGTCTTCCAGGAATGAGGTAACGTTTTTGACATCTTTCACCTGGATTACAACGGCCGGATTTTCACTAAACAATATTTTAATTATATCGGTCTTCTTCAAATTCATCCAGGATGACCTTCATACCGGCTTTTTCAGATGGAAAGCACATTTCAAGCAAGGTAACTGCCAATCCTCCTGCAGACACATCATGTCCGGCAAGTATGCTCCCTTCATTTACCAGGTGTTGAATGGCCTGGAATGCATTGATAAAATACCGGGGATCCTTCACGGTTGGGGTTTCATTTCCCAATGTATTCAGGGATTGGGCGAAGCTGCTGCCGCCCAGTTTAAATGAATCGCCCGACAGGTCAATATAAATAATACCGGCATTTTCATCTGGCTGAATCACCGGTTCAACCGTCTTTATTAAAGTCGGTTATTTCGGCGGTTGCAGAAATGATAACTGTCCCCGGCGAAAAAACTTCTGTTCCGTCCTTGTACTTCTGGGTCATCGACAATGAATCCTTGCCTGTAGGAATATTGATGCCAAGGGCAATGGAAAAATCGCTGGCTGCCTTTACAGCTGAAAACAGCCTGGCATCTTCGCCCGGTTTTCTGCATGGCCACATCCAGTTTGCACTGAGCGATACGCCACGAAGGCCATCCTGTATAGGAGCCCAGACAATATTGGTAAGGGCTTCTGCAATGGAAAGGATTGTGCCGTTCACCGGATCTACAATTCCTGCAGCAGGAGCATGGCCGATTGATGTTCCAATGCCTTTGCAATCGGTATAATCAAGGGCCGAAATGGCCATATCGTTCAATGGAAGCTGAATGGTGCCACAGGTTTGCTGATGTGCCACCAGGCCTGTAACTGAGCGGTCTACCTTGTTTGTAAGCCAGTCTTTGCAGGCCACTCCTTCCATCTGCAAAAGAAAATTCAGGTACATTTCGAGTTTGTCATCTGTCATAAACCGGATCAATAAAATGCCGGTTTATGGTAACATCCTGCATGACTGTTTTTGGCGGATTTCCAAAAATATCGTCAAGCTGAAGATCTATCGGAGCTGTCTTGCTGTCATTGCGAAAGGTGAACTGCCTGTCCCCGGTAGCTTCTCCAACGACATACATGGGTGCCCGTTCTCTTTCTGAAATCCGCCTCAGCCATTCAGTGTCTTTTTCTTTAATTACCAGACCGATGCGTTCCTGTGATTCATTTCCTATAATTTCCTTGGCAGACAGGGTAGGATCGCCGATTGGCAGTTTATCAATATCAATAGTTCCTCCTGAATTTTCAACCAGTTCAGAAAAACAATTCAAATGTCCGCCGGCTCCATGATCATGGATTGAAATAATGGGATTGTCATCGGTTTCTGCCAGTGCACGAATTGCATTGCACACCCTCTTCTGCATTTCAGGATTTGACCGCTGAACGGCATTGAGCTCAATGGCGTGGCCATATTCACCCGTAGCTACTGATGAAACAGCCCCGCCTCCCATGCCGATCCTGTAATTGTCTCCGCCCAGCAATACAATTTTATCACCTGCCTCGGGTGCATCTTTTTGAGTATAAGTCTGATTTGTATATCCAATCCCTCCTGCCAGCATAATAACCTTATCATATGCCCAGAATTTATCATTTTCAAGGTGTTCGAATGTATAAAGACTGCCACAGATAAGCGGCTGACCGAATTTGTTGCCAAAATCACTGGCGCCGTTGGATGCCTTGATTAAAATTTGCTCCGGGGTTTGATACAGCCAGTTCCTTTCGGGGCAAATCTCCCAGTTCCTGCCACCCTCGAGCCTTGGATAGGCCGTCATATAAACAGCAGTTCCTGCCAGGGGAATGGCACCCTTGCCGCCGGCCATGCGGTCCCTGATTTCACCTCCTGTACCTGTGGCAGCCCCGTTAAAAGGTTCAACCGTGGTTGGAAAATTATGTGTTTCAGCTTTCATTGACAGCACTGAATTTACCGGCCGGAGCCTGAAAAAATCAGCCTTGTCCTGGGTCGCAGGAGCAAATTGCAGCATAGAAGGTCCCTGCAAGAAAAGCACAATTATCCTTATAGGCTGAAACAACCCTGTTTTGATTGGTCCTGGTGGTAAGTTTAATCAGTTGAAAAAGTGATAATTCCTGTTCCTTGCCATCAATAATAAAGGTTCCGTTGAAAATCTTGTGACGGCAATGTTCGGAGTTAACCTGGGAAAAACCGAATATTTCACTATCGGTAAGTTTACGGCCGATTTTAGCAGGAAGCATTTCAAGATAGCTGACTTCTTCAGCACTCAGGGCCAGTCCTTCGGAAAGATTATAGGCTGCCACATCATCCACATACCTGATTTCTTCAGGCAGTCGGTGAATGGTAAAAATATCCTGATCCAGCTCATCGTAGAGCGCCTCAAGCATGGCATCATAATGAGGATGAAGTGGATCGGCTTTTCTGAACATTTCAATTCGGCTGATTACCGCTGATTCCCATATTTTGGGTGATTTCAACAGCATTGGTGCTCCAGGGTGTGATCATTTCCTTACGCGGACCAATAAATTTTCCCGGAATCGCATCATTTTCCACTGGAATCGGCTTCTCCAAAAAGCCAGCAAAGCTTTTGAATATTCTGATTATCAATAGATTTATTTGTGCCAACAGCATAAATAAGCTGATCCCGGGTTTCAAAGAATTTTATCATCCTGTTTTATGAAATGTCTTTCGGCAAAGGTAAGAAAAAATGATATGTCTGTCAGGCAGAATATAGGGCTTATCAGAAAACATGGAGCTTGTTTACCTTGTTATTCCGGATATACTGCCTTATAATATGCTGTACTTCATGATTGTCGGGAAAAACCTGCACGCAGTCATGAATGATCTGCTCATCCATGGCTGCATATTGCGATAGAGAAATATCCGAATCCGATATATTTGCCATGTTCAATTTTAACCACTGCCTGTTCTTCTGCATTCCTGCCTGTATCCATGATCAGCAGGTTCCTGATTCCAAAAAAGTATTTGTCCTGGATTTTCTGAGCCCTGCAGGTTATATTCAACAGGTGATTCCCTGCCAATACACGCCCCTTGACATGCCCCGATCTCATAATGAAAGCAATGATTGGCAGAAGGATAAATGCCGCAAAGTTTTTGGCAAAGACCATACTTATCTACTATTGAATTGAGAAAACCCAGCGCTTCGGCCTTGGTTGTAAAGCAAACGAGTGGTGAATTATCAAGCTCATTGATCTTTTCCAGGGAAAAGCAGATATACCCGTTTTCATTTTTTTGCGTGAACAAACCGTATCTGAACATCGACCGTCGCTGTGCCCGGTTATACAAGTGGTTTGAACTTTTTTATTTCGTGCGATTCACGCAGCAGGGCAATTAATTCGTTACCCGTAACTTCATAACTGATATCGGCAATCTGTGCACGCATTTGAATTGCCTTATTCGTTGAATTGTTTGAGAAATGTGACAGCACACGATTCCTGATGTTCTTGCTCTTACCTATATATACCAGTTCAAGTTTGGAATTATAGAAATAATAAACTCCCGGTTCTTCCGGCAATTTTTTGAAAATTGAGGGATCAAGGTCAGGGTGAAGGTCACGGGGCAGGTTGGAAGGATTTAAAATAAACGAGGTTTGCGCGGATGATTCTGACTGAAGGAGGATATCAAACAGTTTTGCGGTTGCTTCCGCATCACCCATGGCCCTGTGTCGTCCGATTATTGGTATGCTCAATTCCTCGCAAAGATTGCCAAGGCTGTATGACCTGTGACCCGGAATGATCTTGCGGCTCAGTCTGTACCGTGCATAATTGCTCCCGGCTGAAATCATATCCCAGCCGTTTGAATTCCTGTCGCACAAACCCGTAATCAAAGGCCACATTATGAGCCACAAATACCGCATTTTCAGTAATTTCAACCAGTTGCCGGGCAACCTCATAAAACTTGGGGGCATTGGAAACCATTTCATTGGTAATGCCGGTAATCTGGCTGATATGATATGGGATTTTACATTCGGGATTGATCAAAGTAGAAAATTCATTTACTACTTTTTTCCCGTCATGAACCAGTACAGCAATTTCGGTAATTTTATCAGTCCTTGGATTTCCGCCGGTTGTCTCGATGTCAATAATGGCATACATAGCACCGGTAAAAGTAGTGCGATTTCATGCACCAGATTCAACTGGTTATTAACAATTTTTTGGGACAGGCTTCTAGGCTTCTAGGCGTTTAGGGGCTTAGGCTTCTAGGCGTGCTTAGGCGTCTAGGTATCCATTCAGGAGTACAACGAACATCGAATTCCGAAGATTAACTGAAGACTATATGACTGCAAGACTGCAAGACTGCAAGACTGCAAATTCTACCAACAGTGATCCCTGCCGGGATTCTCGCAGAACTGCAAAACTGCAGAACTGCAGAACTGCAGAACTTTCCTACAGTCCCCTTGCGGCAAACATCGACTTGATTGTGCGGAAAATGAGTTTTATGTCGGTGAGAATAGACCAGTTTTCAACATAATCCCTGTCGAGCCGCATCCATTGCTCAAATGTTACGCTGTTGCGGAAAGGCTGAACCTGCCAGGAACACGAAATGCCAGGCTTTACGCTCATCCTTTTCAGGTGCCATTCCTCCTGGGCGGTAACCTCATTCGGAAGCATCGGCCGTGGACCAATCAGTGACATTTCACCCCTGATCACATTGATCAGTTGCGGAATTTCATCAAGTCCGGTTTTTCTTAGAAACCGGCCAATTTTAGTGATCCGGGGATCGTTCTTAATTTTAAATGCCGGTCCGTCACTTTCATTGAATTCCATCAGGGCAGCCTTTAGTTTTTCAGCATTGCAGACCATGGTCCTGAATTTATAGATATAAAACTTCCTTCCCCGGATACCCACCCGCAGTTGTTTGAAAATCACAGGTCCCCGCGAGGTTGTCTTTATCATCAGGGCAACCACTGCCAGAAAGGGTGATAAAATTAAAAGGGCTACGGAGGCCATGAACATTTCCATACCGGTTTTCAGGGTGTATGACATCCTGTTTCTTGGCGTGGTTTCCAGTGTATTGAACGGAAGTGTTCCGATGTAGGTTATTGAAGGAGAAAGCAATCCCGAATTATCAACAGAAGGCAAGGCCAGAAGCGAAACGCCAAACTGGCGACAGATATCCGAAAGCTCTTTGCAGATACCCGTCCGGCAAGGAGGAAACACAACAGACAATTTCATCCACGATATCATGCCGGAGCAAACTCCGGATATTGGCCTTAATTGAATAGATCCGTGACCTGTACTGGAATTGGGCCTTGATAGCGGCAGAATCAGTGAGGATATAAATGATCTGAAATCCCCATTCCCTGTGATAATTGATTTTTTCAATAATACCAAGATTGTGATCATCCACAATGATCATAATCTTATGCATGTTTCGAATGGAACTACCCGAAACGCCAGTGAATTTCGCCGGCCTGATTTTGTTTTCAGAATACTACCATAACTTGGTTAGTTTAGCTACCTATATTACTGTGCGCGAAATAAAAGGTTGAAAAATTGTTATGAAGAGGCTGAAATTCTGTGACGAGATTTGTAAATCCTGATGTCAAATTTATTTTGATCTGTTTTTGCCCTTCATGCCGCAGGTTACTGTCAGTTGAAATATGACAATAGTCAGTTTCAAGGAATACTTTATCAAATACTTTTACAAAAGTGAGTTAGCATATCACTGATCTGAAAAATATTCTTAAGTTTGCTTTTGATTTTCTCAAAAAATACCGATCCAAGCCCAACCCATGTTTTACCAAAAGATGAAAATGTAAAGCCAGGCTGAAAAATTGATTAACACCCTTAAATATTCATAAATCAATACTTGAATCCCAATAAGATATGGCGGAATTTTTTATGAGAAAGAACGAGTCCTTGGAAGAAATGGTAACCCGAAGAAATAAGAGGTTAAAAGGTCTTTTTTCCAGATTTGGCATTAATGTGCGTTTGGTAGGCGATGATAACAAACCTGCTGTAATTAAAGATGAACAAATTGTCCTTTCGTGTTATGTGAAGAATTTTGATCTCCATTTTACCAAAGAACCCTTTAGTGACGAAATCATCAAAACCGTTAAGCTAAAACAGGAACCTGAAATTACGAAGTTTGAATTGCTCGAAGTACTGGAACTCTGCGTTCACCGTCCGGTTTTTAAAGTAAAACTGGAATCCAGTGATTTATATCTTGTTGGATACAATTATTTGAATTCTGAAGATGCAGTTGGCCGTTATCCTGTTTTTGCCAAACATAAACCCAAGGTTTATTTCGATTATGAATATGCACAAAGTGTCGCTGAGAATCTGCGAACAGATGGATATAGCGTTACAATAGAATAACAAAATGATATAAATTGACCGCCCCCGCCATGGCGGCGGGGGTTTTTTTATTTTTGCATTCCTGAATGCGATATTCAGTTTAAGAATCAGTAATTGTTCATATTTTTACGTATACACACATTTCAATTGATTTAGCTTTGCAGCATGAGAAGATTTCACTGAACCTGTTTATCAAGTAATGAACATGCAACATAAAAACGGGTCGGAACTTGAAAAAGGACAATTTATTGATTTCATTTACAATCAGTTAATTGATGGTTTTGTTTATCTTACCACCGATAAAGCCATTAATTGGGATCTTTTTCCTTCCACTGAAAAAAAGATCAGAAAACTATCGGGCAGCTTTGTTATCCGTGATTTGAACGAGGCACTTATAAAACATTACGGAGGCAGCCGGGAAACAATCATCGGACTTACCCTGAAATCTTATTTCGGAAAGTATTTCAATGATAACACGGAGGCATGGAAGAAGCTGATCAGTGAAGGAACCATTTTTTCCGAGTTCCGGATTCAGCGTAAGGATGGATCTGAATCTGTGGATTGAAGCCAATTTTAAACTGGTCAGAAATAAAGAAAACAACACCATTGCCATTCTGGGAATGCAGCGGGATATTACCCTTCGTAAAACCGCCCTGAGGGAACGTGAAGAATCCGAGAAAAGAATGAGAAAACTGGCCCGGGTTAATTTTCAGGGCATCGTAATTATTTTTTCGGGAAAGGTAATCGATGTGAACGATGCCATGGTGAATCTTACGGGTTACGGACGGGAGGAAATTACGGAAAAAAACATTCTGCAAAGGTGTATTCCGCAAGGAGATATACAAATCAATGTTTCAAAAATGAATGGAAAGAAGATTCGGAAATTCTTGAAACGGTTCTTGTCAACAAAGGACGGAACATCGCTTTTTGTGGAAATTGAAACGCAGATTGTTGTTTATCAGGGACAATCTTTGCATGTTTTGGGATTCCGTGATATTTCCAATCGTAAAAAGATAGAAGAAGAAATTGCAAAACTTTCCATTGCCCTCGATCAGAGTGCAAACGAAGTAATAATTACCCGAAAAAATGGTGAAATAGAATATGTTAACAAGGCATTTACTATCTGTAACCGGATATTCCGCAGCTGAAGTATTGGGCAAAAATCCACGCGTACTGAAATCAGGTATTCATTCCCCTGCTTTTTATGAAGATCTTTGGAAAACCCTGGACAAGGGTAAACAATGGATCGGTGAATTTCATAACCGCAAAAAAAACGGAGAACTATACTGGGAATCTGCAACAATTACGCCAATTATCAATGAGAAAAAGGATATTGTTCGCTTTATTGCCATTAAGGAGGATATCTCCTTGCGGAAAAAGGCTGAGCAGTCACTGATTGAAAGCGAAGAAAAATACCGTTCGATGGTATCGAATATCCCGGGTGTGGTATACCGGTGTGCACTTGATCACAGCTGGACAATATTTTATATAACCGAGGCCATCGAAAACCTTTCCGGATATGGAGCGAATGATCTTCAGGGAAACCGCAAGAAAACCTTTGCAGGCACTTATTCATCCCGATGACAGGGAAAGGGTAACGGATGAAATTAACACAAATATTCAGCGATTTCAGCAATTCAACATTGAATACAGGATCATCACCAAAAACAATTCAATAAAATGGGTATCCAACAGCGGGCGACCGGTTTTTAATGCTGATCATACAGTCAAATGGCTTGACGGATTCCTCTTTGATATCACCGAAAGGGTGGCGGTACTTGAAGAACTTAAAAAGGCAAAAATGCTGGCTGAGGAAGCAAACCAGGCAAAAAGTGAGTTTCTGGCCAATATCAGTCATGAAATACGGACACCGTTGAATTCAGTGCTGGGATTTGCCGAATTGCTGGAAGGCTTTACAAATGATTCCACCCAGGTTAAATATCTGAACAGCATTAAGGCCAGCGGAAAGAATCTGATGATGCTGATCAATGATCTGCTCGATCTTTCGAAAATTGAGGCCGGCAAGATGACACTCCATTTTTCTTTCTTTGATATCCGCCGGATGCTGGATGAAATCAGGAATGTTTTTTCGCTTGCGCGTCACAATTAAGGGAATCGATTATGTGGAACAACTGGATAAGGACTTTCCCACCGAGATTAAATTTGATGAGATCAGGCTTCGCCAGATACTTATCAACCTGGTTGGGAATGCTGTTAAATTTACACACCAGGGAGAAATACGCATCAAGGTAAAGGCATACCGAAAACGGGATAAATCAGGAATGAACCGGATGAAGCTTGAAATAAAGGTAATTGACACCGGCATTGGAATTCCCAGTGATTCCTTCAGGCTGATTTTTGAATCATTCCGGCAGCACTCCCAGCTCAATTCAAGAAAATACGGCGGAACAGGATTGGGTCTGGCAATTACAAAGCGACTTGTTGAGGCAATGAATGGAACTATTGGACTTGAAAGCACACTGGGAAAGGGAAGTACGTTTACAGTGGTATTTCCTGATATAGAATATACAGAAATTCCCGTCGGTTTGATGCTGATTTTCTTTATAAAAATCCATTGCTGAAAATCAATTCCGCTGCTACCGGGGCAAAAAGGATGGTAAACCAGCGAACAATCTGAAATCTGCGCTGAGAACCAATGTCATAAATGAGGTAGAATACCAGGAACTCATGCAGCGGTTTAATGATGATCTGGCCGGACAATGGAAATTATTTGAATCCAAACAGCCCCTGAAGGAAATCCAGGTATTTGCCCAGGAGATCATAAACCTTGGCAAAGACTTTTAAGTTGGGAATTGTTCTGGATTATGGAGAGCAATTACTTTCCACAATTGAAAACTTTGATATTGAAGAGATGCGGCTGAAACTCGATTATTTTCCCGATTTATTGAAACAACTGAAAAAAATTGGCCATGAAAGCAAATGAACAATGTATTTTAATTGTTGATGATGTTCCAAAGAATATTCAGTTATTGGGAAGTATTCTCAAAGAGGAAAATTATGAACTTGAATTTGCAACCAGTGGAAAAGAGGCACTGGATTGGCTGAATACAAAACCATTTGATCTGGTTTTGCTCGATATTATGATGCCTGAAATGGATGGTTTTGAGGTTTGCAAACGAATTAAGGAAAATCCGGATACAAAAGAAGTTTCAGTTATATTTTTAACGGCCAAGGCAGATTTTCAAAGCATTATCCAGGGATTTGAAACCGGTGCAGTGGATTATATAACCAAGCCCTATAACCGGAAAGAATTGCTGATGCGGGTAAAAACGCACATTACCATGCAGATGCAAAGGAAACAACTTGAATTAAGTACTGCATTTGAAAAGAAAATATTTTCAATTATCGGGCATGACCTCAGAAGTCCGATCGGAAATATCAGAACCTATATCGATGCATTCCTGCTTGTGCATGATGAAATGGATGAAAGTACAATCCTGCTCCTGAAGGATCTGTATTTGCTTTCAGATAATGCCTTTAACCTTCTTGAGAACCTTATGAACTGGGCCAAGAGTCAGTCCGGTGGTATTATCTGCCGTCCCCAGCATGAGAATATCCATTCCCTTGTTAAATCGGTTCTTACGTTGTTTGCCATGCAGGCCGACAGTAAAAACATAACACTTGAATTTAATGATCATGAAGAGGTATATGGCACTGTTTGATCCGGAACTTATTTCGGTTGTAATCAGAAATCTTGTATCAAACGCCCTTAAGTTTACTCCCCACGGAGGAAGAGTGACCGTAAAAGCATATACGGTCATAAATCAATTTGATGAAAAAAGGGCCGTAATCGAAATTTCCGATACAGGAACAGGCATGAGTTCCGAAATTATAGACAATTTACTTAACAAGAGCATTCATTTTACTACCTACGGAACCGACAATGAAAAAGGGTCCGGACTGGGATTCCAGTTATGCAAGGAATTCATTACCATGAACAAGGGTCAGATAACTATTGAAAGTTCACCGGGTGAAGGAAGCAGTTTTCTGATCAATCTTCCGGTTCAGTGAAAGGTTTGGTTTGATATTGTTGAAAAACTCTGCCACCGGCACGAACACACTTCTGAATGCCTGATCTACCTCATGATCAATTTTTCGGTTTAATACTGGAAAAGGATTTTCATGAATATAGGGATAGGGAAAATCTATAACCCTGATCCTGCCTGAGCGGCTGAATTTCTCACCAAAGGCCTGTCTTATTCCGTTAAGGGGAATGACAGAATCATTTTTAAGTGCCAGGATAAACAGGTTTGAATGATAGGATTGAAAGGATTTTTCCCGTTCATTGTCATACCGTCCATACCCCAGCATCCAGGTAAAAGCTCTTCCAAAACGGTTTTTTTCGAACCAGGACTTAAGATCAATGGAATTACCGGCTTTTGAAAGAATTTCCCTGTAATACCGCCAGATACCGGCAAAGGCAACATTATCCATAATATATTTTGATACGCCGTTCATCTGGCTGAACAGGGAACCACCTGCGAAAAAGGCAATTTTTGTATCCGGCAGAAAATCCTCCGGATCACTGAGCATGAGAACCTGCATCATCATACAGCTGATTGAATAGGCAAATATGTCGGATCCGGTTCCCTTTTCGAACAGAGGATGGGAACCTTCAAGGATCTGCTTCTTCAGTTTAAGTAAATCACGTGCACTCTGGTAACCTGAAGTAAAAAACCGGAGGGGTTTTTCAGTGAGCCGTTCACTTAATGGCAGATTGATCACAGACGCCTGCTGAAGTTGCAGAGTAGGTTTGCCTGCGTATTTCGAGCGGCCCGGCCATTCTCCGGGGATCCGTCCATTCGGGCAACCCCCTGTTTATATGATATGACAAGGGAAACAGGATGACCGGGTTGCCGGTTTTTTCAGCCAGCATCATGGCACCGGGCAGATGCTTAAGCCAGTTGCGCTCATTTAGTCCATGAAGGTAGAAAATGGCTTTTCTGTGCTGGGACTCCGGATGGGGGATCATAACCGGATAACGGAATTCAAGGTTTTCGGTGATCAGGTTCTTTTCAATGCTTTCAGGCGGCCACAATTTCTCATTCATTCCTTCTGAAATAAAATCGAAATTCCGGATAATCATATCACTATCCGGGATATGTATAACATCGGCCGACAGGTTAAAAATGTCTTTTAATTTTTGATAGCACTCAAAATATTCCATTGAAAAGTGTAATGTTTAGCTGCAAAATAACAGCGAATCCAACCGGTATCAAAAAAAATGGTTTTCAGCTGTATACCAAGGGATAAATACAATCCCATCAGGGGTGAAATTTTACCTGGTGGGGTGAAAAATAGCCTTTGGATCTGACCCCATTCAAAAATTGCGTACTTTTATTGACGGAAAAAGCTGAAATATGTTGCTCTGGGAGAAAGAAATACCTGAATACTTTACTGACAGGAGGAACATTGTTAGTTTTGTCTTGTTTACTGCGATATTTGCCCTGGTATTTATCAATATTTATGCGCCGTTTGGTGTCGACAGCTGGTTAAATGTAACCGATTTTCAGCTGTTCTTTTATTCCAGTATTGTTATTCTTATCGGAATGCTGGTTATAGCCGTCAGCAGATTGCTGATGTATTTGCTGTCACGAAAAAAGTCTATCCGGTATGGCGAATACGCCCTTTGGATATTCGGCGAGATACTCTCCATGGCCTTTGTATATGCACTTATCCAGCGATTTTTTCTGCAGGGGCAAAAGGATTTTATGGAGATTATGCGGAATACTGTCAGGATTACTGCCTTTATTATACTGCTTCCCTATGTTATTTACTGGCTTTATCTGTCATTCAAGGAAAAATACATCCTTCTTGAAAAAATGAGTATTGGGCCATCCCGGGAAACAATGAAAATACAATTGAGAATAAGAATGCCGGAACATGGTCCATGATTCCATTCCGGGATGAAAAAGGTATTCTTCGATTTTCCGTTAAACGCGAGGATCTGCTTGTACCTGGAGGCAGCTGACAATTATGTGCTTATTCATTACCTGGACGGAGATAAGCAACTAAAATACATGATCAGAACAACGCTGAAACGAATAGAACATGAATTACCTGCGAAGAACCTGGTGAGATGCCACCGGTCATTTATGATCAATATTGATCATGTCAGGACCATCCGCAAAGAAAAGGAAGGCCTGATCATAAAATTTGAATCACCCGTCAATATGACGGTTCCTATATCCAAAACGTATCTTGATGTGTTTATCAGGAAATTATCGAATACAGTTGAATCCTGACGAATAAAATCTACAACGGAATTATGACTTCATCCGAAAAACAGGTTCTCATCGCCGATAGTCAATACCTGATCTCCAGGTCACTGGCTGAATTACTGTCTGAAAAATATCATTTTATTGTAAAAGAAATTGTTACAAACCGGAAAGATCTTGAAAAATCCGTGAAAGAAGGCCAATTATCCTTACTGATCATTGATGTAAATCATTTTGATTTTGAAGGACCTGTCTGATCTTAAAAACCTGATTGGTTCAGGATTCAATACCCGTGCTTGTGCTCACCAATTCACTCACACGAAGTGAACTGGCCGGTCTTGATTCTATTGGAATAAAAAACATACTTGTTTAAGTCAAGCAGTGAATCAGAAATACTTACCGCCGTTGATCTTACCTTGCAGGGCAAGAAGTTTTATGGCCGGGAAGTCATGGAAATATTGCTTGAAAAAGGCGAATGGAAGAAAGCAGCTCAGGAGAATGCTTCCCTTACAGCCGCAGAAATTGAGATCGTAAGGCTTATTGCGGAAGGGATGACAACCAAGGAAATTGCCTCAAGGAAAAATGTCAGTTTCCATACTATTATGACTCACAGGAAGAATATCTTTCGCAAGGCCAGGGTCAATAATGCCTCCGAATTGGTAATGTTTGCTATCCGAGCCGGAATTATTGACACCATTGAATATCAGATCTGATATACCACAAACACGGTACATAATATACCGCAAAAATGGGATATAAAATCTGGCACATATTCCCGATCTTTGTATCAGAAGTTATTGAGTTTCCGCTCTCTGCAATTATAAAAAGGTGAGACAGAAACTCGCAATTCGTAAATCGTAAATCGTAAATCGTAAATCCACCATGGCTTTAGAAAATCTTCACTTCGATTCACTGCAGCTTCATGCAGGACAAGAACCAGATCCGACAACCAATTCACGTGCGGTTCCCATTTACCAGACATCCTCCTATGTTTTCAACGATTCAGAACATGCTGCCAGGCTGTTTGGACTCAAGGAATTTGGCAACATCTATACCCGTATTATGAATCCCACTACCGATGTATTTGAAAAACGAATCGCAGCACTGGAAGGTGGGGTTGCAGCACTGGCAACTTCTTCGGGCCAGGCAGCCCAGTTTATTGCCCTTACAAACATTCTGCAGGCAGGCGATAACCTGGTTTCCACCTCCTATTTGTATGGAGGTACCTATAACCAGTTTAAGGTGCAGCTGAAGAGGCTTGGAATTCATGTCAAATTTGTAGATGGCGATAAGGCCGCGGATTTCGACAGGCTTGTTGATGATCATACAAAAGCCATTTATCTTGAAACCATTGGGAATCCCAGGTTCAATATTCCTGATTTCGAACAGATCGCCGTGGTGGCCAAAAAACATGACATTCCGTTGATCGTCGACAATACCTTCGGGGCAGGAGGTTATCTTTTCAGACCCCTGGAGCATGGTGCAAACATTGTTGTAGAATCAGCCACAAAATGGATAGGCGGTCATGGAACAAGTATTGGCGGAGTAATCGTGGACGGTGGAAATTTTAACTGGGGAAATGGAAAATTTCCTCAATTTACTGAACCTTCCGAAGGCTACCACGGATTAAAATTCTGGGATGTTTTTGGTACAGGCGGTCCTTTTGGCAACATTGCCTTTATCATCAGGGCAAGGGTGGAAGGTTTGCGCGATTATGGATCCTCGCTCAGTCCCTTCAATGCCTTTTTGTTCCTGCAGGGACTCGAGACATTGTCTCTCCGCGTACAGCGTCATGTTGACAATGCACTTGAAATAGCATAATGGCTTTCAAAACATCCCAAGGTGGTCAGCGTGGATTATCCCGGACTTCCCAGCAGTCCGTATCATGCACTGGCTAAAAAGTACCTTAAAAACGGTTTTGGCGGAGTGCTTGCATTCACTGTACAAGGTGGCAAGGACGCAGCCGATAAGTTGGTAAACAATGTAAAAATGATCAGCCATCTGGCAAATGTGGGCGATGCAAAAACCCTGATAATTCATCCTGCATCCACAACCCATGAGCAGCTTAGCGAGGCCGAACAGGTGATTGCTGGTGTTGTCCCGGGCTCGCTCAGGCTTTCAGTTGGTATTGAGCATATTGACGATATCAAACGGGATCTTGACCAGGCGCTGAAGAGTATTTAGGCTGTTTAGGCTGATCTAGGCTGTTAGGTGTTAGGCTGTTAAGCTGTTAGGCTGTTAGGAGCTTAAGTGATTAAGTGATTAAGATCGTGAATCTATGATATCTGATATTAGTTTTCCGTCAGAATCTACGACCATTCATCTATCCGACCTAAGCTCCTGATCACTTGATCATTTAATCTGCGAACAGCAGAACTGCATAACCGCAGAACTTCCATTCGAACATATGCCACTGCCAGATTGTTCCTTCAGAGTAGGTTAGATGTAAATCTGAATAATGAGGGGAAAATCAGTTCTAAAAGTTCTTGCAGGTCTTATTCTGTTTGCCTTATTTATAAAGCTGATTACAAGTCTGTACCTGGAATCACTGCTAAAGGATAAAGATCCAGTCTGCACTGAATAAAACAAGCGATAAATACACATTCAAAATAGACAAGGTTCATATTCTCTATTTTCACACCGGGATAGAGATTGAATCCTTATCTGTTTTTACAGATCCGTCAATTGAAGAATACGGAGATCTGAATGGCAAAATATCAAACGTTAAAATTACAGGGATACACCTTGTCAAGGCATTATTTCACCATGATTACCATATTAACCGGTTAATCATAGAGCAGCCTGTAATCGTTGGCCGAATACCTTTTCCACGTCAAATAGCAGCCAGTAGTGCTTTCTCCTTTGAATATAAGGATAGATATTGCTTCATTCAATAATATGGGCCTTGATTTACGCAACAAATCAAATTCCAGGGCTTACAGACTGAAAAACGGGAACTGAAAATGTATAATTTCCATGTCATGCAAAAAGATACATTATCCCAACGCATCATCAGCCAATTCCAATTTTCAGACCGAAGAGATTACAGGCTGTCACTTCGGACAGCATTTATACAATTACAGGAAAGGGAATTAACTATTCAGCGTTATCCAGTACATTGGAGATTAAAGGATTTTTCAATAATGCCCAATTTTTCCGACAGCAAATTCATGGCCCGGTTTAAATATGAAACCGACAGGATCGAGGCCAGGTTTGAAAGATATGTATGTACATGATTTTCCGGCTGTGGATTATGTCAGGTCCGGTAACATCAGCAGTTCCTATGTGAAAATAGGAGACATGGACGTACAGGTATATCGGGATAAAAGAAAAAAATTCAGGCATAAGGTAAAACCCACTTTTCAGGAAATCATGTACAATTACCATGCTCCACTAAAAATTGATTCCATCGGTATTCTTCAAGGGAAATGTGGTTTATACGGAAATGGTGGATAATGCAAAAGCCTATGGCAGAATTACGTTTTCCAATATCAAAGCCACAATATACAAGGTAACAAATGATTCTGTATACAAAGACAAGGAGGCTTATTTCAGGTTGAAGGCAGATGGAATGTTTATGGACAAAAGTCAGATCAAGGTTATTGCTGAAAGCCAGGTTATATGATCAACAGAATACATTCACAATGAACGGACATCTTTCCGACCTGGAATTAAAAGCGCTGAATCCCATGCTTGAAAACAGCGCCTTCGTGGTTGCCACTGCCGGTAAAATTGATACGATGAATTTCAATTTCGTTGCAAACAATGCGAAGGCAACCGGTAAAATGAAGCTGCTTTATCATGGACTGGCAGTTACAGTAATAAATAAGGAAACCGGGGATTCAGCCGGATTAAAGCAAAAACTGATCACCTTTATTGCAAATCGGAAACTGATTGATGCCAATCCATTGCCGGGCAAAGAGATAAGGGAAGGAGAAATAGATCACGAAAGGGATCCGGAAAGATTTCTTTTTAATTATTGTTTCAAATCCATTTTTTCCGGGATCAGAACCACCCTGGTGAAAAATCCCGAAAGAAGAAAAAAAACCAAAGGATTAATTCGAGCAAGCTTATAAACGAATTCCCATTACCGTAATATCATCCGTTTGAACTGTTGATCCCATCCATTCGCGCAGTCTTTTTTCAAGCACCTCTTTTTGAACTGCCATGGGCATTTGATGGATTTCAGTCAGCAAGTTGTAAAACCTTTGCCTCAGGAATTTTTTATCACGTTTGCCTCCAAACTGATCCTGAAAGCCATCTGATGCCAGGTATAACAACATCTCCTTTTTCAAAATGAATTTCTTTTTTTGAAAATTTTCCATAATCTGAATACAGGACGCTTACCGATATATGATCGGCTTCAATCACTTGAGTTTGCCCTCATGAATGTAGACCAGGTCATTCATTCCGCCGGTAAATTGTATTGTATTGGTGATCCTGTCCATTACGCACAGAGCGATATCCATGCCATCCGAAGTGGTTATGGCTTTACGGTTTTGCTGAAGCGATTCAATTACCTTTTCCCTGAGGGCAGTTACAATTTCGTCCGATTCCACGATTCCAAGGACATTGACAATTTCGCTGATCATCGTAATTCCCAGCAGACTCATGAATGAGCCGGGAACTCCATGCCCGGTGCAATCAGCCACTGTAAAAATGATCTTGTTATTTTTTTCTGTCAACCAGTAAAAATCCCCGCTCACAATGTCTTTGGGCAAATTCAGGATGAAATTGTCCGGTAAATAGTTTATCAATAAATTCTTCAGGAGGCAGAATGGCATTTTGTATCTGGCTGGCATATAATATACTGGAAGTAATACTTGCATTTTTCCTTTCTATCATGTCGCGCTGTAATGCCAGTTCATTCTTCTGACATTCAATTTCATTCGTTCTTTTAAGGACCTTTTCCTCCAAAAGTGCCTTTTCAATGGTCAATCTGTGCAAGCCGCCATTTGATATAGGAAAAGACAAGCATAATATGCCAGTACTGCCAGAATTGAATAAAACCACCATTTTTTCCATAACGGTATGCGGATATTTATATTGATTGTAAGGGGCACAAGCGTAATATTACCATCGCTGTCGGATGCTTTTAGGATAAATTTGTAATTTGCCGTTTGAAAGGTGATTATAGGTCACTTCATTATTTGCGTGTAACTTCTGACCATTGATCATAGCCTTCCAGTTTATATTGATAACTTACCAGGGCTGGTTCTTTTAAACTGATGCCCAGAAATGTGATCCTTATTTTATAACTTCCCGGGACCAGATCGATATCTGTTGTTTCAGGATCAATGTCTTCATTATTGATCCGGATTGATGTAACTATAAGAACAGGTGCTTTTTTAAGAGAGAGTTCCATCCTGTCTGTCATACGAATAAAGACCCATGTCCGAACCAAACAGGATGATTCCATGGTCCAGCAAGATCGCATTCCTGTTGAACTGGCAATCCTCAGGTATGTTCTGACGGATCGCGGATGATCTTTACAGTAAAATCACCGGCCTGATCCTGCTAATACCTCCCCTGTGGCCGATCCAGATATTATCCAGGTCATCGCAGGTAACGGAATAGCAATAATCGGATAAAAGACCCTGTCTCGAGTTTATATTTACAATCGAATCTTTGTCGATCATAAACACTCCGTCTCCGAACGAACCTACCCAAATTCGGGAAGCAGTGTCCTCAGTCACCTCACCCAGGGTCAGAACCCCTGTTCCTGAAGAAAGCTCAATTCTGTTTACCTTGTCATCTTTGATATACGCCAGGGTACTGCTGTTTGTACTTACCCAAAGAATGCCTTTTTTATCGAGATATAAGCTGTTGATAAAATTATGAGGTAAACCTCCCTGGTTGATCGTGTACCAGGTTTTGATCCTGGTTGATCGTATTGATCATGCACAATCCCTTTTGAGTGCCTATCCAGACTTTTTCACCGCGTCCGGTAATCTGTGTGATTGAATTCGTCCATGGAGTTTTCTCCAAGCGGGAAACTGGTTTGATCGTTCCTTTTTGCTTCATCCAGGCAGAACAGTCCGCTACTTGCTGTTCCAATCCAAAAGTACCTTTTCATTGTCAGAATAAATGGCGGTGATGTTATCTTCAGGAAGACCATTTCTCTGATTATAAAATTTCAGGATTTTTCCTGTTTTACTGTCTTTTTTCAGCAGCCCCTTTTCAGTTCCGATCCACTGAAAAGAACCACTTGAAAAAATCGCAGTAACATTATTTCCATATAGTTCCTTGTTCAGTTTCACCGATGTGAATGGGGTAGGGATAATCTGGGTTAAACCGTCCCCATAATTGCCGCTCCATATTATTCCTTCCCTGTCCTCAAATACGGTTTTTACATTATCGGTTATAAAGCCTCCCGACTTTATTAAAATATGTTATATCCGGACTGGTAGTATCCTTTGAAAGCCAACCTGATCAATCCGCTCCCATAGTGGCTATCCATAAATCCGACCGGCTGTCTTCATAAATTTGCTGTACTCCGTAAAAAGCAGTTTCCGATACCGGAATAATCTCAGTAACCTGGAAATTCATGCTTATTTATAGTCACACAGGAACAGGCCATCATTTTCCGTGGAAATATAATATCCGGATCTGTTTCTTTTCTTTATATGCCTGTAATTTTAGTTTCAGGGATATTTCTGATCAGGGTGATATGCTTTTTATGGTATCCGTTCCGGATAGATTGCATAACATTAAGCCGGTTCCTGTACCCATAAAAACTTCATGGTCATTCACAAACTCGAATGTATGAATTATCCTGCTGATCCCTGGATGACTTTGATTTAAAGCTAAGATTATGGGTATCTAACACTGAATAAACCTTCTCCATAAGTGCTGAACCAGATTTGTCCTTTTGGATCCAGGGCAAAATGGGTAACCGGACTTAAATCCTTTCCAACTGAACTTACTTTATTGAATTTCTTCCCATGATAACAGGTGATATCCTTCCATTCATATGGCCAAACCATAAATCATTGCCGTTACTGATACCACAGGTAATGAAATCATCGGCCAGCGAATCATGAACTGTATAATTTTCAAATACAAAACCATCATATTTTGACAATCCGCTGCCGGTTCCTATCCATAGATATCCGTGTGAGTCCTGCAAAATGGAATATACATAGGGTTGTGAAAGTTCCTTTTCTGATTTAAAATTGAGAAACCTGTAATTCTGGCTGAATAATCTTCCACCGAAAAGAGAAAGGCATATCAAGCAGTATGGTTTTGAAGGTTTTACCGGTGAGATCCATAATGACGCTATTTTTTCATCATTATTTTTGGAGTATATACCGGAATACCGCCTATAGGAACAACATAAAATGGTAATGAAATGCCATATTGATTGCGCACAGCGATCACCACATTATTATTTCTTACCTGCGTGGATTGATTTTTAACAAATTGAATCTCCACGGTCGAGTTTTTTTCTTCTTCCACAATGGGAAACCGCCTGACAACCCAGTTATTTTCCCCGGAAGTTTCACAAAGGATACCATTTTTTGCCACTGAAAAAATCCGGATGATACCATCATTGTCCCAGTCAAAATTGGATACCTCAATTGAAATGGTTTTATCATCTATAAAAGGATATATCTGGCAAATGTGTTTCTGGTCATCCGAAAGCCTGAAATGATATTTGTAGGTAAAAAAATTTCCCCCTTCAGGTTGAATATTTTGCGTTGGATTTGTACTCAAAAAATATTTATAAATATTCCCGTCATCTCCCGAAATTCCCCTGCGCAATGATTTTGAAAACATGCCCTCTTAGTTTCTCAACATATTCTCCTTCTGACGGGTTGAAGGGACCAAAGGTGAACCATTGTTTATCAAATTTAGGATCGGAGCCAAAGGATTTTGTTGATAATAAATAGCCACTTTTGAAATTTTTCTTTAGGATGAATACTTTGGGCTGACGTATCTGACCAGCAGCCTTTTCCACCGTATACAGAGAAATTAATTACTGAATTAAATTCGCCCTTGACTTCATCGAGGTTGCCTCCTGTATCCGGGTCAAAAACACGGATATAAACCGGTTCTTTTTGCGAAGTTGGAATAACGCAAAAAAAGATCTGGCAAAAATCATCATCTCCCCATGCTGTGCTTGAATTTCCTCCAAATGTCATCAGGTAGGGTATATTCTCATCAACTGCCGGTGCCGATTGTGAAAAGGAAGCAAAGACGCTGTATAACAGGAATATTATGGTTAACCCCGGTTTAATCATGTTCGGGTATGTCGTTTTTCATAAATATGAATTCTACGATTTTTTCACCTGATTTGTTCTCAGTTTGGCCCGGTTTAAAGGCGGATTCTTTTAAATTATCAGTCGTACAATGAAATGAATTTCCGTTCAACGCTTTGTTCCTGAAATAGTAGGATATCTCCTGGCTGGATTTTTCGGATGAACGGGTTTCAAGTCGTAAATCTCTGTCAGTAAGTAATAAACGGGCTATTTTTTCCATTATGGGAGAGGCCGGCTCAAAATACTGACCCTCCGTTTGGGTAGGTTGAAGATCTCCAGTTTTATTAAAAAGTTCTTTAATTATTCATCCTTTGATTTTCTGACAGGTCATCCATTAAAAATACCCTGATTTGCAAGGGTCCTGCCTTACTTTCCGGGAGATACAGTTCCTCATATGAATTGAAAATGCGCACATTTTTCAGGTAACATTTTTCCGGAATGATGCCCAGACTGTCTTTTTGTCCCCATAATCCAAGCTGAACAGTATATTCACCTTTTTTCCCAAAGATCTTGTTTTCCTGGATTCCGCCAGGCCTGAAGCCATCGCCGAAATTCCAGAAATATGCTTTTGGAGTAAAATCTGCCAATGCGGTGGTTATACTCCTGAAATGACATGGGCTGATTTACAAGTCCGATGTTATCGGAACTTATCAGGGCCTGTTCAATATTCTTCAGGTTAACTTTATATTCAACTTTGTCGGCTATTGCTTTGCCTTCAATTGCATCCACGATAGTTAGTTTAACTGTATACTTTCCAATCCCGGGAAAACAGTATTTCACCTCTTTGCCCTTCCTTATTTTCCCGTCTCCAAAATCCCAGTTATAAATGACAGGCACCGAATCAATCTGTTGCTGTCTTTCATCATAAAAAGTAAAACAGTAGTTGTTTTCCTGAACAGTATCACAATGTGCAAACTTCGGCTGAAGTATTTTAAAGCTGAATATATCATCAGTTCTCATCCTGTTGGACGAGAAATATCCCTGTTCAAACGTGGAATCGGTTATCAGTCCAAAATCGTCTGAAATTGAATTTATGGCTGAATCAAGATGCACGGGGGTGATCCAGGTTCCATCGATTTGTTGCGAATAAAAAATGTCTTTTCCACCAAATCCAGGCAGTCCGTCGGATGAAAAAAACAACTTGCCATCGGATGCCGCAAAAGGGAATGATTCACTGCAGGGGGTATTAATAAGCGGACCCATGTTGACCGGCTCTTTCCAATTGCCATCTTTTTTTTCACTGTAATAAAGATCCATTCCACCATAACCTCCCGGTTTGTCAGATGAAAAAAACAGCCTTGTTTCATCGGGTGAAAGTGCTGGAGTGGTAAAGTTATATCCTGGGTCATCAAACGGGAAAGGCATAATATTGGACCATTTATCACCAGTGAGTTCTGCACAGAATATTCCCAGTTTGTTGGTTGTATCATTCACATTTCCAAAAACTTTTTCAATCCGGTTATTTCTGGAGAACCAGGCAATATTGCCTGTTGAGTTGACAGTAACAGGTCCGTCGTTGAAAAAGGTAGTAAGCTCATTCGCCAAAAGTTCGGGTTTTTTCCATCCTGAATTTGTTTTTTTAACATATAGGATCTTGATCAATCCTTTTTGATTTTCAAAATAGCCCATTATCGAATTTTCGCCCCTGTTTGAGCAAAAAGCAAGGCCATCCCTGTAATACACAGGTGCGAATTCATCCATTATCTGTGTGCTGAAAGAAGTTCTTCTTACAACAAAACTCTGATTTTGTGCATGCAGTTGCTGTGAATACAGTTGAATATAAAACAAGTGGCAGGCAACCACCAAGATAAGGACCTTTGGGATTTTTGTAATCATGAAAGTACTCTAAATTGACGTATCGTGGTTACAAAAAGGTAGATTTAAAATATAACGATATTTAGACTGATTGGTTACAAAAAGTACCGTATTTCTTGCCTTTCACGGGTTTTGAATAAAAAATATTTTTACAATAGCTATACATTACGGATAAGATAATAATGTATATTTATCATGGTTTTTTATTTCCAGATTCAGGTATTTTCATCCAATCAAGCAATTAACCAGAAGCACAATCCATATTTAACTTTGCAATAATGAAAAACTTATCCCTTATTTTTGCGACCGTTTGCCTGTTGCTGATTTCAGGCTGTAAAAAGAATTCAATGAGTGAAAATCCCGTTTTTTGGTGAATACAATACGCCTTTTGGTGTTCCTCCGTTCAGCCAGATCGACACTACTGATTACATGCCTGCGTTTATCGAGGGCATGAAAGAGCAGAAAGCGGAAATTGATAAACTGGTAAACAACAAGGAAACTCCTACATTTGAAAATACCATACTGGCTTTTGATCGCTCAGGCATGCTTCTTACAAAAGTAAGCAAGGTTTTCTTCGCCCTCAATGAAGCCAATACCAATGAGCAGATGCAGGCCATTGCCGGCAGGTCAGTCCCGCTGACTTCAAAACATTATGATGATATTTACCTGAATGCCGGTCTTTTTGCACGAATTAAAGCTGTTTATGACAAAAGCCTCGAGCTGAAACTCGATTCCCAGCAGTTAAGGGTTACCCAAAAATATTTCCGGGATTTTGAACGGATGGGAGCCAATTTATCCCCTGAAAATCAGGATCAAGCTTAGAAAATTAAATGAAGAATTGTCTCTTTTATCCCTGACTTTTGGTGAAAACCTGCTGGCCGAAACAAATAAAAATTTCAAACTGGTCATCACCGATTCTGCCGATCTGGCCGGATTACCACAGGGTGTAATCGATGGAGCCGCCGAGACAGCCCATGCAGACAGTGTTAAAGGAATGGGTCTTTACCCTTTCAAAACCCAGCATGATCCCATTCCTTCAGTTTGCTAAAAACCGTGATCTGAGGGAAAAGATTTACCGGGGATATTTTATGCGGGGCAACAACGGCAATAAAAACGACAACAATGAGATCGTTGCCAAAATTGTTTCCCTCCGGGTTAAAAAAGCACAATTGCTTGGGTTATAAAAGTTATGCTGCCTATGTTATCGATGATAATATGGCCAAAACACCCGAAAAGGTTGATGAATTTCTGATGAAACTCTGGACTCCTTCTTTGCAAATGTCAGAGAAGGAAGTTGTTGAAATGCAGAAAATCATTGATCGTGAAGGAGGCAAATTCAAACTGCAGCCCTGGGATTGGTGGTATTATGCTGAAAAAGTAAGAAAGGAAAAATATGATCTTGATGACAATGAGCTCAGACCTTATTTCAGCCTGTCAAATGTAAGGGACGGAATGTTCATGGTAGCCAATAAACTGTATGGAATTACCTTTACACAAACGCACTGATCTTCCTGTTTATCAGAAAGATGTTGAAACTTTCGAAGTAAAGGAAGCCAATGGACAACCCCTGGGTATCCTGTATCTCGATTATTATCCCCGCGATGGAAAAGGTGCAGGAGCCTGGTGCGGTGATTTCCGCTCCTCTGTGATTGAAGATGGCAAACGGATTGATCCGATCATGACTGTTGTCTGCAACTTTACCAAACCCTCTGCCGGAGTATCCTGCTTTGTTGAACTGGGATGAAGTCACCACATTGTTCCATGAATTCGGACACAGCCTTCATGGTTTGTTTACCCAGGGAAAATATTACCGTACTGCCGGAAATGTTCCCCAGGATTATGTTGAATTGCCTTCGCAGGTAATGGAAAACTGGGCCGGCGAGCCGGAAGTGTTGAGGGCCTATGCAAAGCATTATAAAACCGGTGAAGTAATACCTGAACAACTGATTGAAAAAATTCAGAAAAGCGGATTGTTTAACCAGGGATTTGAAACTGTTGAATATCTTGCTGCTGCCATTCTGGATATGGATTATCATGAACTTTCCGATTCTACAAAGGTGAATGTTGGTGAATTTGAAACCCAGGCTATGAATAAGATCGGGCTCATCAATGAAATCATTCCGCGTTATCGCAGTACCTATTTTGCGCATATTTTCGATGGAGGATATGCAGCCGGTTATTATGTTTATATCTGGGCTGCAGTGCTTGATGCAGATGCATTCAGTGCTTTCAAGGAATCAGGAAATATTTTTAATCCTGAACTGGCTGCTAAATTCAGAAAATATTGTCTGGCTGAATCAGGTGATGATGAGGCCATGATTCAGTATAAAAAATTCAGGGGCAAGGAACCGTCTGAAGAGCCATTGTTGATAAGGAGAGGATTGAAGTAGTGAAAAAGTGACGAGTGACGAGTGACGAGTGACAAGGTAAAAAATCCACGTGGATTGCTTTTCAACCGAAAGGCAATCCTGAATCCTGCATATTCCATTCCAAACCCGCCAATTCTATGATCTATAATCAATGGTACATTATCCTTGATTCAAAGGAGCTTAAAAAGGGCAAATCACTTCGTATCCGGCGTTTAAACATTGATCTTGCTTTATGGAGGGATCAGGAAAACAGGGTGTGTTGCATTGCCGACAAATGTTGTCACAGGGGTGCATCCCTTTCCTGTGGAAAAATAGTGAATGGTAACCTCGAGTGTCCATTTCATGGTTTTCTTTATGATAAATCCGGACAGGTGACCCGTATACCCGCTAACGGGAAAAATACTGCAGTTCCTGCTGTTTTTAATGTTCCATCGTACACAAACATATGACGCCTTATGGATTTATCTGGATGTGGTGGGGAGATGCAGGAAAAAATGAGCTGTGAACCTTTCTTCTTTAAGGAATTGGCAGACTTTTCGTGGTCGGGTTTTAAGGATCATTGGAACGTCCATTATTCAAGGGCAATTGAAAACCAGTTGGATGTTGTTCATGTACCCTTTGTTCATAAAACAACCATTGGTCGTGGAAACAAAACGCTGGTGAATGGTCCGGTAGTAACCCTTGAAGATGAACTGCTTACTTTTTATGTGAATAATGTGCCCGATGATGGTAAATCAGTTCCGTTAAAGGCGAATGAAATTAAGGATTATACCCGCCTGTTCCATCTTCAGTTCCATTTTCCCAATATCTGGCAAAATTTTATCTCGGAAAAGATCAGGGCATTCGCTGCTTTTGTTCCTGTTGATGAAGAAAATACAATTATTTATATCCGGTATTATCAAAATCTGATAAAGATACCCCTGCTGAAAGGTCTGATGAATTTTATCGGGAAAATATCCAGCATCATAATTCTCAGGCAGGACAAACGGGTTGTTTTAACTCAAATTCCAAAGAAAAGTGCTTTAAAAATGGGCGAGCATTTAATTCCCGGGGATTCACCGATTATTGAATACAGAAAACACAGGGAATCACTACTGGAAGCTTCTGGACACTGATAGACAGAGGATGAAGAAAATTATGAATGATGAATGATGAATTATTTGGTTCATTCATAATTCATAATTCATCATTCATAATTAATTGAATCTTATCTCATTAGCAAACTCACCATTTTCTCCTTAAACTTGTTATATGGAGGATATCGGATTGGTATATCAAACAGGTTTGATTTAACCAGTACAGATCTCATATTCGAAAATGTTTCAAATGATTTTTTCCCATGATATCTTCCCATACCACTGTTTCCCACGCCACCATAGGGCAGGTATGGGGAGGCTATTTGCATAACCGTTTCATTGATGCCGGCAGAGCCGCTTTGTGTTTTCCTTAGAAATTCATTGACAAGTTTTTTATTCCTTGTAAACAGATAGGTTGCCAGGGGCTTTGGATTTCGTTCAATGATGCTGTAAACCTCATCAAAATTTTCAAATTCGATAACCGGCAAAACCGGACCGAAAATCTCATCCTGCATGACCGGGTCTTCAGGTCTCACATTATTCAGGATAGTAGGGGAAATAAAACAATTTTCCGGGTCAGTATGGCCCCCTGTAATTGCCTCGCTGGTTCCTATCATCTTTGAAAGACGGATAACATTTTCTTTGTTGATGATATGGGCAAAATCTTTACTGTCTTCTGGCTTTTCACCATAGAATGACTTTACTTCCTTGATTATTCTTTCAAGAAATTTTGCTTTTATTTTTTTATCGATAAGAACATAATCTGTACAGATACAGGTTTGACCGGCATTCATGAACTTCCCCCAGGCAATGCGCCTGGCTGCAAAATCGATCATTGCATCTTCAGCTACAATACAGGGATTCTTTCCTCCCAGTTCAAGCGATACCGGGATAAGGTTTTCCGAGGCTTTTTGCATGACGTGTTTTCCTATCCTGCCGCTGCCCGTGAAAAATATATAATCGAATTTATAGCTAAGAAGCTGATCACTTACGCTATGATCGCCATTGATCATTAAAATCAGCTCACGGGGAAAGGATTCCAGAATCTTTTCCATCACGGCAACAGTATGAGGCACCTGCTGGGATGCCTTTAAAACAACGCAGTTTCCTGCAGCAAGGGCGCCCACCATGGGAAGAAAAGCCAGCTGAAAAGGGTAATTCCAGGGCGACAGCACCAGCACCTGGCCATAGGGCTGGGGTTTTATATAGCTATAGGAAAGAAAATGCATCAGCGGTGTCCATACAAATCTTTTTCGTGACCATTTTTTAACCTTCCGGATAGCCAGATTCAATTCCTTCAAAACAAATCTTGTCTCGGTACCGATAACTTCCATTTCGGGTTTGTGAAAATCATTCCAGAGTGCTTTTTTGATCTCCGGTTCATACTGAAGGATCAGCGTTCGTAACTTTTTCAGTATTTTAATCCGGTAATCTGACATCGAAAGTAACACCAGTGCGAAAAAATTTTCGTTGATTTTCAAGGGCTAGCTGAATTGATTCTTTATCCATTTTTCTTCGAGCGTTTTAAGCTTTTCAGTAATTAAATGTGTTGTATTTCCTTCTTTACAGGGAATAGCATCCATTGCATATTCTGCCAGGGAGGCAATGGTCAGGCTGGGATTAACACCAATATTTCCCTGAATTACTGAGCCATCCATAATATAGAAATCGGGATACCCGTGGACCCTGAGATTTTGATCCACCACACCTGATTCAATTGAATCCGACATCGGGCAACCTCCCAGAATATGCGCAGTTGTTGGCCGGTTAAATAATAACTTCAAGCAAAATATTTTGCGGAGTTCCATTTACTTTCTTCGCATAATTGTGCATCACATCCTGTCCCACCTGGATGTATGCGGGAATTCTTTTTTGCCCGCTGTTGTCTATTTTGGTTTTTCCTCCGAAAAGACTGTTATTCCATACAATTTTCATCGCATTGTCCACGGTTTGCATCACAAGAAGAATTACCGTATTTGTCGACCACCGGTTATCGAACAGAATTTTTAAAAACAGCAGCGGATGTTTTGATCGTTTTCACAAGCAGTTTCCAGGTTCTGCCGAAAGTGTGTCCTGGCATCATTTACCGCAAGCCCGAAAAACCATTTCATGGCATTTGACTTGTCGGGATATTTTACAATTTCAATATGGCTAAAAGCGATCAGGACTGAATACAGAAGTAATTGCCAGGCCGTTATTCAGTTTTTCCGATGCACCCGAAACAGCGCAAAGAGTTTCTGAGTTGGTTCTTACCTCATGTCCCAGCTTATCTGAAAGTCCGGTGAGTGTTTTGTATTTGTATTTCTGTTTAAGCAAAAGATCCAGTGTTCCCAGGGTACCTCCTGCCACTACAATTCCCTTTGCAGTGAATGTTCTGCTTTTTCGAAAAAGGGAAGTGACCTGCCTGGTTTCAATATGATATAGGTTATCCCGGAAATACTATTTTTTCAGCTTTTGTTTCAGCAAGAATTTCAAGTCCCATTTTTTCAGCAAACCACAAATAATTCTTATCGAGGGTGTTTTTCGCATTCTCCCTGCATCCAACCATACATCCGGCACATTCAGTACATCCTGAACGCAAGCGGTCCCATACCATCGAAATAGGGGTCTGATTCATGCTGATCACCTGACAGATTAACTCCTACAAATACGGAATCAAATGTACTTCCGGCATTCATTTCATTTGAAACCTCTTTCAGCACCTCGTCTTCCTTATTCAGTTTATTGTACTTTGTCCGGCCTAACATAAAAGAAACTCTTTTATAGAAACGGTCAAGCTTTTCCTTCCAGTTTCCAAATTCTGACCAGGAATTGTTATAAAAGAATTCATCAGGCGGAATAAAGAGTGTATTGGCATAAACGAGACTTCCTCCTCCAACTCCTGTTCCACTTAGAATGCTGGCTTTTGAGTAAAACTTGAGTTTTTGAAATCCGAAGAAACGTAAGGCTGGAATCCAAAGGTATTTTGGCAAATTCAGATTGCTTTTTGGAAAATCTTTGCTCTGATAACGTTTGCCCTGTTCCAGCATCAGTACCTTATAGCCCTTTTCAACCAGACGCAGACCGGCTACACTGCCCCCAAATCCTGATCCTATTATAATATAATCGTAATTATTCATTCAGGGTCGGTTTCGGAAGTGAGATGGATTTAGAATTTTATGAAATATATGGAATTATTTTGTAATAAGGAAAGTTCTGCAGTCTGCAGTCTGAGTCGGGAAGATCTCGTCAGGATTGCCGTCTGAAATGCAGTTTGCAGTCGGAAAATCCCGTCAGGGATTGCCTGTCGGTAGAAAATGCAGTCGTGCAGTCTGCAGTCCCATCAGTGAAAAATGTCGGTGAAATGCAGTTGAAGTTGCAATCGCTAGTTATGCATTTGTTCTTCGGAGTTGGCATTATTTCCTTGTCATATTATATTCTCAAATCTTCAAATTCACATTAACACATTGGCACATTAGCACATTGCAAATTAGCACATTTACAGCCTACAGCCTAACAGCCTAACCTTACATCTTCCAGTTCCTCCTCAGAAACCTAATCCAATTCCCGCTCAAAATATTTTCAATTTCTCTTTCCTTATATCCCCTCGTCTGAAGAATATCCGGTAATTTCTGCAAATCGGCAATCGTATCGATATCACCGGGGCATTGTTCTGTTCCGAAGGCTCCATCCAGGTCGGATCCAATAGCCGCATGATCAGCGTTGCCGGCAATCTGGCAAATGTGATCAATATTGTCAGCCATGAGTTGAAGGGTTACATGCATGGATTCGGGTGTGGATTTACCCCTTACCCATCCCGGAACCATCATCCAGGCATCCAGTGCAACGCCTATTACAGCATCACGGCGGATAAGCTCAAGGATCTGTTCATCTGAAAACTGGCGGTTATGAGGAACAAATGTCCTGCAGTTGTTGTGACTGGCCCAAACAGGTCCATGAAACAGGTCCATGGTTTCCCAAAAGCTCTGGTCATTCAAATGGGTTGCATCCAGTATGATATTCAACCGTTCCATTTCTTTTATCAGCTCACGTCCCTTTGATGTGATGCCACCTGCAGCATCGGTTCCCTGTGCATAGGTACCCGGTCCGTAATGTGCCGGACCGATTGCCCGAAGTCCGTTATTATATGCTCTTTCAAGATATGCAGGTGTAATAATGGAGTCCGCTCCTTCCAGGCTCAGTATATATCCTACCGGTTTATCAGTCCCGGTACCTTCCCATAGCAGGAGATGTTTTTCGAGTTTTTCCCTGTCTGTGATCTGAACCATCTGGCCGGCTTCTTCCATGCATTTGTACCAGGCCAGTTGTCCCTGCGTCATTGCCCATGCCTGGTAGGGTGATTTCCATCCCGGCAGGGGATTGCCCGGCTTTACATAACGTGCGATCTGGGTGGCAACGCATAGTCCAACTTTTCCCTCCCTCATGGCAGGCAGAGCTGACCGTTCCATGCATCCTGTCAGGCTTATCCTGCATGCCGGTTTCCTGTTTCCTGATTTCATAAACAGGTAGGGTAAGATCACGGTTCCATTCCAGTGCGTTCATGGCCAGATCGAGATGGCCATCCATAATCAGATGCATAAGCTGCAGTATTTTACGGTTTTAAACACTGATCATCCTGTCACGGGCATCAATCTGCCATTTTTCCGTAACCATATTGTCGCGTACAGCATAGGCAAAAGGATAACGGGCCACTGTAGGACATATATGCCATGGTATGCCATAAATGACATCACCCGGCTTGTATTTTTCGGCCCCGTCCAGTTTAATTACAAGGTGCTCTTCACTGTGATTGACGAATTCATGGGGTGGCAAACCCATTAACCTTACTCTCGGATGAGGCATTTCTGCAGCAATGGCCTTATGACCCAGGTCAAGGCATACCAGGTTGTGATTGGGAAGGCTGACAACCCGGGTTAACAGAACTGCGGCATGCAAAAAATCCAGGTCTTTATAATGTTCCCCGTAGCCGGCATCCCAGAGTATCAGGGTACCCGGACTGGTTTCCACATTCCCGTGGCTTGCATGGATCGGAAAAGAAGGTGTTCCGCCTGCAATGACAGCCGGAACAGGAAATTCACTCAGGTTAAGTGATGCAATCAGTTCATTTACAGGTTCATACGCCTTTTCAACAGTTTCTTTTCTTTGATGAATGTCCTCATCATGAATATGGCCATCATATACATGCAATCCACGGGGAACAAGACCGGGCAGTTCATAAATCAAACGGAAAAGATCAAATGCCTTCCCGGGTATAATGCCGGTCCTGTTCATTCCATTATTGATATCGAGCCATACACCAACATTCAGTGAACCTGTGCATAGCCATGGATGAAAGCTGACGGATTACTTCCGCATCATCCGCAATTACCGAGATATCCGAACCGGGATATTTTTTTTTCAGGCCGAACAACCCCGACAATTGGGGGCCAACAGGCTGCATGGCCAGGGTAATATCTTTTGCACCGCATTTTGCTACCATCTCAACTTCCGAAAGGGTAGAGCATTTGAATTTTTCAATGCCCATTTTTCGCTGCATGTTGACAATGGCAGACATTTTATGGGTTTTTACATGCGGTCGCAATGTCTGAAGGCCCTCCGGCAATAGAAATCATCCGGCGTATATTTTCCTCAATACGATCAGGATAAACCAGTAATGCCGGGCTCGGAATCTACTTCAGCTTGCCTGATTTCATACCACTGTTTAGTTACCGCAGAATTGCCCATCAAGGATAGACTAGTAAAGTTCAAACATGGCTTCTACTTCAACCGCAATGTTCATGGGCAAAAACATTCCCACAGCACTGCGAACACCAACGCCGTTATCTTCCCCAAACACCTCAGCCATCAGCTCACTGAATCCGTTTATTACTGCCGGATGCTGTCCGAAGTCGGGTGTGCTGTTCACCATGCCCAGCACCTTTACGATTCGTTTGATACCGTTCAAGTTCACCAATCTGGCTTTTGATTGTGGACAACATGGTTAGTCCAACCTGGCGGGCTGCCTGTTTGCCTTCTTCCAGACTCAGACTGTCGCCAAGCCGGCCTGTGATAAGCGTTCCATCGGTGCGCATGGGTCCCTGGCCTGAAACATATAAAAACTTGCCAATGATCAGCACGGGTTTATAAACTCCAAGCGGTTTAGGCGAGGGCGGAAGGATAAGTTTCAGTTCCACCAGTCGCGATTCGGGATTTGTATTCATCTGGTTTAAATTATTTGGTTTAGTAGCAAAACACCCAGAAGTCCGGAAACACCCACAATGGTTTCCATGATCGTCCAGGTTAAAAAGGTATCTTTTACACTCAATGTGAAATATTCCTTATACATCCAAAAGCCGACATCATTTACGTGAGACAGCATCAGGCTGCCGGCCCCGATGGATAATACCATCAGTTCGGCACTAACAGTTCCTCCTGATACTACAGGGAGTATGATACCCGCAGCTGTTAATCCGGCAACTGTTGCAGATCCCACGCATACACGAATGACAGCAGCAATGAGCCATCCCAGGAATAAAGGTGACAGGCTGGATCCGCTGAGCCATCCTGCAATATATTGACTGACACCGCTATCTGTCAGTACCTGTTTGAATATTCCGGCACCCGCTATGATCAGAAGAACCATTGTAATGGAAGTGACCGACCGGGCGATCATCTCACTGATTTCCTTCATTGACCTGCCTCTTCGCATACCCAGTGTGAAAGATGGCCACCAGTACCGATATAAGCAGTGGCAATGGCAGGAGTTCCGGTAAAAGAAACAATTTTTCCTGCGATTGTATCTTTTAACGGGAACAGGTTAACGATGGTTGATAAGATAATAAGAATGACCGGCAGTATTGCGCTTAGTATACTTACGGCAATGCCGGGCATTTCCTCATCGGTAAGTACTTTCGGATTGACAAATTCTTTGAGCGGAGTGGCCTTGATCTTTTTCAATGTTCTGGAAAATAACGGACCTGCCAGTATGATAACCGGTATGGCAATGATGATCCCGTAAATCAGTGTTTTGCCGATATCTGCCTTAAACATAACGGCGATTGCAGAGGGAGAAGGGTGGGGAGGAAGAAAACCATGCGTAACCGACAGGGAGGCCAGCATTGGAATTCCGACATATAAAAGTGGCAGTCCGGTAGCGTTGGCTACTGTAAAAATAAGCGGAACCATGATTACAAAGCCCACATTATAAAACATCGGCACACCAACGATGAATCCGGTGATCACCAGGGCCCATTGAATATACCGGATACCAAACAGATTGATCAGGCTTGAAGAGATTCGCTGTGCGGCCCCACTATCGGCTACCAGTTTACCCAGCATAGCTCCGAATCCGAGGATCATGACCAGGGAACCCAGGGTGCTTCCGATCCCTGTTTCAACTGACGTGACAAGGGCACCGGGTTTCATGCCTTCAGCCAATCCGACTGCCAGGGAAATAATCACAAAGGATATAAAAGTGTCCAGCTTCACTACAGTGATCAGCAGGATCAGCAGGATAATTCCGATAATAACGATCAGCAAAGGCATGCAGTATTCATTTTAGGTTTTTAACAGATCAGGTGCTTCATAAGCTAAAATAAAGATTTAAAATCATTTTAACTATCTCCCTTGTCATGCATCAACAATTCAACTGCCTTGTCCATCGAACCGGCAAGAATAACACGATTGGAATTAACAAAGAAAATTTCATCGGCATTTTCAATAGTATTCAGCCGGTGGGCAATGATGATGCGTGTGGTAGATTCCGGCAGCTTCTTCAATATGGTCTCAAGTTGTTGTTCAGTAATTGTATCAATATTGGCAGTGGCCTCATCCAGGATAAGGACCTCGGGCTTGCGCAATACGGCACGCATAAAAGCAATAAGCTGTTTCTGACCCAGGCTGATGGTTTCACCACTGCTCAGCACCTTTGTTTCCAGTCCATTTTCGAATCGATCGAGCAGATCCTCCAGTCCGGCCTTCCTGATTTCTTCTGTCAGCATTTCCGGAGTAAGGGCCGACAGGCCTTCATGGCCGTATACAATATTTTCTTTTACAGTACCTGTAAACAGAATGGGTTCCTGAAGAATGAATCCGATCTTTTCTGTACGTTCAGCCGGAGTATATGACCGAAGGTCACGGCCATCCAGCAGTATTTTACCCTTTACCGGATCATAAAGCCGGGCTATCAGCGAGGCTGTGGTGGTTTTGCCGCCGCCGGTCGGTCCTACAAGCGCATAGGTGCGGCTCCGTTCAAGTTCGAAGCTTACATTGTGAAGTACTTCCTTTCCATTGGGATAACTGAATGAAACATGACGGAATACGATATAGGCTGAATCACATCTTTCAGGAATTGATTCACGGATCAACAGGTTGTTTTCAAGTTTCAGTATTCTTGAAATACGGTCCCATCCTGCCAGCGCTATCTGAAAGTTGGTCCACAATGCGGCCAGCTGGCGAAGCGGATTATAAAAGCTGACCACATAGCTCAGGAAACTGATCAGCAATCCGATTGAAAATTGTCCTGTTGAAATCATATATAGACCCAGAACCAGCACTATCAGCTGGCCGGCATTCGAAAAGAAGCTGTATACAGGCATAAACAGGTTGTTGGCTAAACCGGCCCTGGTGGCTGTCAGGTAATTCTCCTGGTTGGCTTCTTCAAATTTTTTCCTGAAATAATCCCTTCTGTCAAAGGCCACAACTACCTTGAAATTTGCCAGGCTTTCCTGGATTTCGGCACTCAGATTGCCGGTACTGGCCAGGTTTCGGGCGTTTCGGCTTTTTACCCAGGGAGACAGCACGCGGGTAAAAACAAGGATCAGGATGGCCGGGAATCAGTGCGGCACCACCCAATACCGGATTCAGATACCAGCAGGAAAATACCGGCTCCTGTCATTACAAAAATACTGACGACAAATTGCATCAGCGATTGCGAAAAAAACTGGTTCAGCTTATCCGTATCATTGTTTATCCGGGAAATGAGATCACCGGCCTTGTTCTCGTTAAAAAAAGCAATCGGCAATTCCTGCAGTTTGCTGAAAACGGCATTTCTCAGATTGTACAATAAACGCTGGCCCACACCGCCCATCAGTTTTGTCTGCAAATATCCGGTAAACAGTGTAGTCAGGTAAATTGAAAACAGGATTCCGGAAAATACAATAACACCATGATATTGGCCGGTCTGCACATAGGTGTCAATCGTATGACCTATCAGAAAAGGTGCCAATCAGCGAAAGAGATGCATTGATCAGAATAATGAACAGCGCAATAAACAGGTTTCTTTTCTCATTGGCCAGGATCTGCACCAGCTTTTTAAGTGACTGCCCATGTTTTTACCGGCTTTCCCCCTTCGGCTTTTCCGATATTAAGATTGTAGGTCATAATGGCTGGTGCTTCGCTGTGAATTATAAATCTGTACATATTCGGGACAGGTTCGCATCAGTTCATGATGTGTTCCTTTCCCAATTATTTCACTTTCCATTAACAGGATGATCTGTTCATAATCCTCTACAGCTGCAATTTTTTGTGTAACGGATATCAATGTAATTCCAGGATAATTTGCAGATACATTCTCCATAATTTTTCGTTCTGTTCTCCTGTCTACACGGGCCGTAAAATCATCCAGCAGCAAAATGCGCGGATTGACCGCAAGAGCCCGGGCCAGCATGATCCTTTGTTTCTGTCCACCCGACAAACTGGTTCCCCGTTCTGATATCAGTGTATCCAGGTGATTGGGCAATCCATTTATAAATCCCTTTAATTCAGCGGTTTCAATAGCTTTTTCAAGCGATTCATCGGTTACCGCATCATTAAATGCAATATTTTCCCTTACACTAAGGTTGAAAATAACGCTGTCCTGGAATACAAAACCTACCTGCCTGTAAAAATGTTCGCTTTTATACCAACCGATGGAGTGATCATCATATTTTACAAAGCCTTTGTCGGGTTTGATAAGTCCGGTTAATAAATACAGCAGTTGGGTTTTGCCTGCAGCGGTAGGTCCGATGATAGCCGTTTTTGATCCCGGTTCAATCATCAGGGAAATATCCTTGAGTGCCGGCTTTTCACCAAAATTCACCTGTATGTCCTTTAGTTCAATTTTGCCGGAAATATATTCTTCCGACGTTCCCTTATCTTCCAGATCAGGTGCTACCAGCACTTCCTCAATGCGTTGATAGGATGCCGACGCCTGGGCAATGATGTTGCTCATAAACCCGATGACAATGATGGGAAAGATAAGGATGGAAATATAAGCATTGAATGCTGCAAAATTGCCCAGCGACATTTTTCCGGCAATAACAAAATGGCCTCCGAGGGCCAGGATTGTGAGCATGGCCATATTGCTTACAAAGGTGATCACCGGAATAAGTGCTGCAAAAAGGCTCAGATATCGACTAAACCAAGGTCGCGTGAAGTAGCACTTGCATGCCAGGAATTTGCGGTATTCAAATTGCTGTGAATTTAGCACCCTGATGATGGCAGCCCCCAGTATGCTTTCATTGATTACCTTGTTCAGCCAGTCGATTACCTCACGGCTTTTCCTGAAAAGAACCCTGACTTTGCGGAGAACAAGGAAAAAGGTACCCCCGATAATCGGAATGATGATCAATACGGCCAGTGCAAGTCGCCAGTTAATCGACAGGAGTAAAATACTGGCTCCGATAATGATAAACAGGGATGAAAAAATAGACACAACCGCCTGGGAAACAAATAATTTAATGGAATCAACATCGGAAGTCAGGTTAGTCAGCAGTTTTGAAGGATTTGCCTGAATTATAAATGCATAGCTCTGGCGTGAAATTTTATCTGTCAGCCGGGTTCGAAGATCTTTAGCCGCTCTCTCCGAGGTAAAGGTCTGAATAACACTCTGAAAATAGCTGAATATAAATATGAACAACGCCGCCAGGAAGAATTCAATGATCACCAGGTTGAAATCCACCTTCTTAAGAGTATAGGAGTCAATCGCTGAAGATATGATTTTTGGGATCAAAAGGTTAATCCCATTTCCCAACAGTGCGAACAAAATAAGCAGAATGACCATTTTCCTGTAAGGGATCAGCAATGAAAAAATGGAAGGTTTTTTTTCCTTTTTTACAGGAGTTTTTTTGGATTTAAGAACCATGGTCAGAAAAACGATTTGATAAAAACAAAGTAACAACAAATTAAGTCATTTGCCGATAACCTGTCTTAATAAATCTTCTTTCATTCCTCTGTCAACATTAATCCAAAAATGGTGTTCTATTTATAACTTAGCAATTTATACTGATTTCAATTCCGACATTCACCTGGTGCTTGTTATTCGATTCTATTTTGCATAAACATTACAACAGAAAATGAAACTTCTGGCACTTTTACAGGAAAAACTGGGCAAACCCTATGCCGATCTTGAATATCTTCTGATATGCTTCAGGGAAGTACTGGAAGAACAAAACGAGGCTGAACTGGCCCGGACTATTCCCTGGCTAAATGAAATACCGGTTAATGAGGGACAATACACACAAAAGCAATTGCAGGTGTATTCAATCAGTTTTCAGTTGTTGAATATAGTTGAAGTAAATGGTGCCGTTCAAAATCGCAGGAAAAAGGAATCAGATGATCCATCGGGATTGAATGGATCGTGGGGTAATAACCTTCAGATACTGAAACAGGCCGGTTTTTCTGAAAATGAGATCATGGCCGGTTTTCCTGAAGTACAGGTGGAGGCCGTATTAACAGCACATCCTACCGAGGCGAAACGACCCGAGGTACTGGAACAATTCAGAAGTCTTTACCTGCTGATTGTAAGAAGGGAAAACAGCACATATACCCGTACTGAATTGAATCAGATCCGTTATGAGATTAAGCTTATTCTTCATAAACTCTGGCTGATCGGCGAAATTTTCCTTGAAAAACCAGATGTCCGGTCTGAACTGGAAAATGTACTTCATTATTTGAAGAATGTTTTTCCTGAAGTGATACCCATTCTCGATCAGCGGTTGATGCAGGCATGGAAGGCGTCCGGGTTCAATATGGATCATATCAGCCGTACAAACCTGCTTCCCCGTACCACGTTCGGCAATTGGGTGGGAGGAGACCGCGATGGCCATCCCCTGGTTACTCCTGCGATAACAGAAGAGACATTGATCATGCTCAGGATGAATGCCTTCGAGATTATAAAAGCCAGATTGACAGTATTATCCCGTAACCTGAGTTTCTATATTTCGCGGGATAAGCTATCTGATAAGCTTAAGGAAAAAATGGTCAATTATCTGGATGCAGCTGGCGAACAGGGTGAATTACTGCAATCGAAATTTCATAATGAAGCCTACAGGCTTTATCTGAATTTGCTCATTACCCGTCTCCCGGTCGATTACAGTCGGGAAAAAGTGGTTGCACTCCTTGATATCCCCGGATCATACAGGCATTCCGGTGAGCTTATTGATGACCTCGGTTTATTGCAGAACGATCTTGCCATTCATGGATGCTTCTGCCATTGCATGGTCTGAAGTGCGGGATGTAATCCGGCTTGTGCAGAGTATCGGTTTTCACCTGGCAAAACTGGATATACGGCAAAACTCCCGGATCCATGAACTCGCTGTCGATCAGCTCATGGCCGCCGCTGCCCTCGATTTTAGCTATACAGGATTATCCCCGGAAGAACGGATGAAATTTCTTCTCGCTGAATTGAAATCATCGCGTCCCTTTACAAATTATGCAGAAGAGTTGCCTGCCGAAGCCATGTCGGTTATAGAAACCTTCCGTGTGCTGAAGCGGCATACTGAAAAATATACCACATCTTCTCTTGGAAACATTATTGTAAGCATGACCCGGAATGTCGGTGATCTGCTCATCCCATATCTTTTTGCACGTGAAACCGGATTATGGACAAAGTCGTCTGAGGGACATACCATGTCCCTTCATGTGGTTCCGCTTTTTGAAACTATTGATGATCTGGCTCACAGTGATACGATGCTGGATGAATACCTGTCCATACCCATTGTCAAAGATTCGCTTTACATGCAGATGGAAGCCAGTAACCGTTGTCAGCCCAGGCAGGATGTAATGATCGGTTACAGTGACAGCAACAAGGATGGCGGCATCATGGCCAGCATGTGGAATCTGTATAAGGCACAGGAAAAGCTGTCAGCGGTTGGCCGGAAACATGACATAAAAATCCGTTTTTTTCATGGCAAGGGGGGAACAATTAGCCGGGGCGCCGGTCCTGCACACTGGTTCCTCAGGGCATTGCCACCGGGCAGTCTTACCGGACAGATCCGCATCACAGAGCAGGGTGAGATCATTGAAAAGAAATATGCAAACCTTTTGAATGCGGCCTATAACCTTGAATTGCTGATATCAGGAACGGTCACAAATACCCTGCTGCATGGCAGGCAGAAACCGGAGAAGCACAAGGGATCAGATATGCTGCAGTTTTTATCCGACCGGAGCGCAGCTCACTATCATGAGCTTATTGTGCATCCTTTTTTCATGCAATTTTTCACCCAGGCCACACCCATTGACGCCATTGAGTCAAGCCGCATAGGAAGCAGGCCAAGTCACCGCACTGAGTCACATACACTGGCCGACTTAAGGGCTATTCCATGGGTTTTCAGCTGGAGCCAGTCACGATTCCACATTACAAGCTGGTACGGCATGGGAACTGCACTTGAAGATTTAAAAACCAATCATCCCGACTGGTTTAGCCAATTAAAGGAGCTTGTCATCCATGATGTTTTGGTCCGGTATATTTTTACAAATATAGATACCAGCCTGGCAGCTACCGATGAGGACATCATGGCCATTTATGCCACCCTGGTTGAAGATGCTGAATGCCGCAATGTGATCTTAAAAAAGATCACGGATGAACTTCATAAACTGAGGGAAATGATGGGATTGATCATCCAGCGGCCGATGGTGACAAGGCGTTCCAATCATTATTATTCCACCTTGCTTCGTGCAGAGCCGCTTGTTTACCTTCACCGTTACCAGGTAATGTTGCTGGCAAAATGGAGGAAACTTAAAGCTTCGGGCCAGCACGAAAAGGAAGAACCGGTATTGCTGGATATTTTAAAAAGCATAAATGCAATTGCGAATGCCATTGGAAATACCGGGTAAAAAAGTTGAAGCGCCTGCGGCGCCTGAAAATTTTAACGCAAAGGACGCAAAGTTCTGCGCAAAGGACGCAAAGAAAAAACTTCGCGTCCTTTGCGCAAACTCAGTGTTCTTTGCGTTAAAATCTTTAAAACACCGAAGGTGTTTAATTCATGAGGACAATCTAAATTTTAGTACTATTTTTAAATAGTCTGTAACTAGATTATTCAGGAACTATGAAAAAATTATATTGTCTTTCTGTTTTGCTTTTGCCTGTCCTTTATCTGCAGGGTCAAAAAGCAAAGGATTATTTAATAGAAGGAGTGACGTTCAACAAGGTTACTTTGAACGACTCATTCTGGAACCCCAGGGTGGAGATCAACCGAACAGTTACTATCCCGGCTTCCTTTAAAAAATGCGAAGAGACCGGACGTATATTGAATTTTGAGATCGCTGCCGGCTTAAAGAAAGGGAAATTCCAGACATCCTTCCCGTTTGATGATACAGATCCATATAAGATCATTGAAGGGGCTTCTTTCTCTTTACAGGTGCATCCTGATCCTGTTCTTGATCATTATCTGGATAGCCTGATCACCCTGATTGCCAAAGCCCAGGAACCCGATGGTTATTTATATACTACCCGCACTATCGATCCGGCACATCCGCATGCCTGGTCGGGCAATGAAAGATGGGTGAATGAATCTGTTTTAAGCCATGAATTATATAATTCCGGACATTTGTTCGAGGCAGCATCTGCCCATTACCTGGCCACCGGAAAGAGAAATTTTCTAGACGTGGCCCTCAAAAATGCGAACCTGCTTTGCGAGGTTTTCGGACCTGGAAAAAGATCCGATGCACCAGGACATGAAATAGTTGAAATGGGCCTTGTTCGCTTATACCGGATCACAGGAGAAAGAAAATACCTTGACCTGGCCAAATTTTTTATCGATTGCCGGGGTGCTGCCCGAAACCCCGAAAAGGCCTATTCACAGGACCAGATACCCGTTATTGAACAAACCGAGGCTGTCGGCCACGCTGTCAGGGCCGGTTATTTATATTCCGGAATTGCCGATGTGGCAGCCCTTACAGGGAATATCGAATACAGGATCGCAATTGACCGCATCTGGGAAAACGTGGTGTCAAAAAAACTCTACCTGACGGGTGGAATTGGCGCGGTTCATGACGGTGAGCGGTTTGGCAATAATTATGAATTGCCCAATCTTACCGCCTATAATGAAACCTGTGCCGCCATTGCAAATGTATACTGGAATTACCGCATGTTCCTCCTTCATGGTGACTCAAAGTATATTGATGTTATGGAACGCAGCCTTTACAATAATGTGGCATCCGGGGTTTCACTGGATGGCAGATTATTCTTTTATCCAAACCCGCTTGAATCCGATGCAAAATATCAAATTTAATGTAGGTTCTTTGGGCAGACAGGCCTGGTTTGATTGCTCCTGTTGTCCCACCAATATCTGCCGGTTTATGTCTTCTGTTGCAGGATATGTATATGCCCATGGACAAAATAACCTGTATGTTAACCTGTTTATCGGCAGCAAGTCACAAATTGAGCTAAACGAAGGGCAACAGGTAACTGTTACCCAGGAAACACGCTATCCCTGGGAAGGAGATATTCTCATCAGAATTGATCCTGAGAGAAAATTTGCTTTTAACCTTTGCGTTCGGGTACCCGGCTGGGCTACCGGCCGTCCGGTTCCTGGTGATCTTTATAGTTATAAATCCGCCAAAACTGAAAATTTCACCCTGACCGTCAACGGTAAAAAGGTAAATTATGAAATGAAAAACGGGTATGCTGTCATAAATCGTACCTGGGAAAAAGGAGATATAATCCGGTATTCATTGCCAATGGAAATTCACCAGGTAGTGGCCAATCCACAAGTAGAAGATGACCGGAATAAGATTGCATTGGAGCGGGGTCCGCTTGTTTATTGCGTGGAAGGAACAGACAATCAATCCCTTGATGATCTGGTTATCCGGGATGACATTCAATTATCGGCCGAGTTTGAACCGGACCTGCTTAATGGCATTCAGGTAATACGAGGTAAGTTCACCGGTTCGCAAAAATCCGGGACCGGCACACATGATTTTATGGCTATCCCTTATTATTCCTGGGATAACAGGGGTGATACTCCGATGAAGGTGTGGATATCATCAAGATAGAGCTTAAAAATCTAAAAATTTTCGAAAAAAAATGAACTTTCTTATTGCGATTTGCAAAAAATGTTGTATATTTGTACTAGTCTTTTAATACAATATACATATACCACAATGATTAAATTCATTTTAGATCCCAAAGGAGGCACCCCCTATTACCGGCAGATCATTGACCAGATCAGGTTTGGCATTGCATCGGGCAAGCTGGCAGTAGGGGAGCAGTTACCTACTGTAAGGTCCCTGGCAGTCGAACTCAAAGTGAATCTGAACACGGTTGCCAAGGCCTATAAAGAACTTGAAATCCAGAATATTCTGGAGACATACCAGGGTACAGGCACCTTTATCCACCAGAGCGAGGCGCTCTTGTCGGAAAAGGAAAAGCAGAACAAAATGCAGGAGATCTGCAGGGAGTTCATGACAATTGCCTATACCTATGGTTTTACCAATGACGACATGATTAATGAACTTCAAAAACAAAAGTAAAATGAAAACAACTCTCATTACCAAAAACTCCTTTAACCCTATTTCTATTTCAATACTCCTTGTATTAGCCGCAGTGGAGACGGCTTTGTATTATTTTCAGATCATTTCTGTGCCTGTTTACGTTGGTTTGCTGATCATTTCGGTTTTGTTGGCTAGTTCCATTCAGATCGCTGACCAGTGGGAAAAAGCAGTGGTTTTGCGGATGGGAAAGTATAACGGACTGAAAGGACCGGGCCTTTTTGTCATAATTCCCATCATTGACCGTGTCATCAATTATATCGATCAGCGTATCCGGGTAACCGATTTCAAGGCGGAACAAACCCTCACAAAGGATACGGTTCCTGTAAATGTGGTGGCTGTGCTTTACTGGACTGTCTGGGATGTGGAAAAGGCCGCACTGGAAGTGCAGGAATATAATGCAGCTATTGAATATATTGCACAGACGGGCTTACGGGATATTATCGGCAAGCATGAACTGGCAGAACTTTTACAGGACCGTGAAAAGATTGCCAGCAATCTCCAGGTTGTGCTGGATGAAAATACAACTCCATGGGGAATTACATGCCAGAATGTGGGAATAAAGGAAATTACAATTCCGCAGGCACTGGCAGACGCCATGAGCCGCCAGGCACAGGCTGAAAGAGAACGCAGGGCCAGGGTAATCCTTGGAACGGCAGAGACTGAAATTGCCGAAAAATTTGCCAAAGCCAGTGAACAGTATATCAATAATCCGGTAGCACTTCAGTTGCGTGCAATGAACCTGATCGGAGAGGGACTTAAAGAAAGAGGATCGATGATCGTTGTGCCAAGTTCTGCACTTGATTCCATGAACCTGGGTGTTATCGGGGGACTGGCTGCACTGGCAAAACAACAGATCCAACCGGAGGAATAACAGAAATTCGAAATCATTTGTTATATGATTTTATCGTAGAGACAAGGCATTGCCTTGTCTCTACAATTCATGTTTTAGGCACAAGATTAATATTTTTTCACTTTCACACTTTTTATTTACCTTTGCATTCCCTTTGCGAAAAATGATTTCCAATTATTCTTTTGGCCTTAACTTATTAAATTTTAAATGATAACTGTATCAAATCTGAGCGTTCAGTTCGGCAAACGTATCTTGTTCCAGGACGTTAACCTGAATTTCACCCCTGGCAATTGTTATGGGGTGATCGGGGCGAATGGCGCCGGTAAATCAACCTTTTTGAAAATGCTTTACGGTGAAGTTGAGAGCCGTACAGGATCTGTAACATTCGGACAGGGAGAGAGATTGTCTGTTTTGAAACAGGACCATTTTGAATTTGATGAATACCCTGTGCTCGATACAGTATTGATGGGGCATACGCAATTGTGGAATATCATGAAGGAAAAGGAAATCATGTATGCCAAAACGGATTTTACCGAAGAAGACGGCATGCGGGCTTCCGACCTGGAGGAAAAATTTCATGAACTGAATGGCTGGAATGCGGAAAGCGATGCAGCCAGTCTGTTGAGCGGATTGGGAATTGAGGAAGAACTTCATGGAAAATTAATGAAGGAACTGAAGGTAAAGGAAAAGGTAAAGGTGCTTCTTGCCCAGGCCCTGTTTGGAAAGCCTGATAACCTGCTTTTGGATGAGCCAACCAATGACCTTGACCTTGAATCGGTTAACTGGCTTGAACATTATCTTTCGGAATTTGAAAATACAGTTTTGGTCGTTTCCCACGACAGGCATTTTCTCGATTCCATATGTACGCACATTGTGGATATTGATTTTAACCGGATACAGCAGTTTTCGGGAAATTACAGTTTCTGGTATGAATCGAGCCAGCTGGCCCTTCGCCAGCAATTAGCCCAAAACAAAAAGGCTGAGGAAAAGAAAAAGGAACTGCTTGAATTTATTGCCCGTTTTAGTGCCAATGTCTCCAAATCAAAGCAGACTACCAGCCGGAAAAAAATGATCGAGAAGCTGAATATTGAAGAAATCAAACCTTCGACCAGAAAATATCCCGGTATCATATTTACACCCGGCAGGGAACCGGGAAATAATGTGCTCACTGTAAAGGACCTGAGCAAAAAAGTGGAGGGTAAACTGCTGTTTCAAAGACCTGTCTTTTACGGTTCACAAAAACGACAAGATCGTTTTCCTCTCAAGGGATTCCCGCGCAATGACAGTGCTTTTCGAAATACTCAAAGGACATGACAAAGGCGGATACCGGATCGTTCGATTGGGGTCAGACTATTATCAAGGCCTATCTTCCGCTGGAGAATGAGAAATTTTTTGAGAAGGATATTCCGCTGGTCGATTGGCTGGCTCAGTATTCCGAAGATACAAGCGAACAATTCCTTCGGGGATTTCTGGGGAAAATGTTGTTTTCGGGAGAAGAAATTTACAAAAAGGCATCTGTTCTGTCAGGTGGCGAAAAGGTCCGTTGCATGATCGCCCGCATGATGATCCGGAATGCCAATGTGATGATCCTGGATTCACCGACGAATCACCTCGACCTGGAATCCATCCAGGCATTCAACAATACCCTGATTAAATTCAAGGGAAATGTGCTGATGTCTTCCCATGACCATGAATTCATACAAACCGTTTGCAACCGCGTAATCGAAATCGGTCCCAAAGGCATGATCGACAAACAGATGGAATACGACGATTATGTCACCGACGAAAAATTAATGGAAAAACGCAACACCTTTACTATATCCAATTCTCGCAGATCGCGTTTCGGTTTTTTCTCTCGCAGATTTCGCTGATTCGCAGATATATCTGACCGGGAATCGAATGCAATGAGATTCTTGCTTTGCGGCAATTGTGTCTTAATCTTTGGGCTTAATGCTGCCGAATTTTCCTAATTTACCTTCCTTGATTTTGACCAGATAATAATCAAAGAAATGGGTCTTTTTGATCGATTTAAGCGCATGAATCGAAAAGGAGAGGGTCTTGCCTGACAATATACCGGACAGGACGCCTGATGATGATGTAATTCCTTCAGAAGAAATCAGCCGGGAGGACCTGCTGAATAATTTTTTGAGCAGGATCACACCCAGGGAACCTGTGCATTCACAACCGGTCATTTCCGAGCAACCTGTCAGTTTCCAGTCTATTTCTGTTCGTGATTTTCCTATTTTCCCTGTATCCGGTGACCTGGAGAAGAAGATCACCGAACTGCAGAAGATTGCTGAATCAATTGAAAAAAGAGATCCCGGAGCCACACCGGCCGAAAATATTGATTTTACAAAGTTCAGGGTAAATTATGCCCATGCCCTGAATCCGGCGCAGCTGGCCGGTGTAATTTCAACCGACAAGCCGGTTCTTTGTATTGCCGGTGCCGGAAGCGGCAAAACCCGTGTGATTGTTCACCGGGTTTCCTACCTGATGGAAAAGGGTGTGGACCCGCAGTCGATTCTCCTGCTCACGTTTACCCGTAAGGCGGCCAATGAAATGCTCCTTCGCGTGGAAACCCTGCTTCATGATAAGAATGCAGGCAAGGTTACCGGCGGAACTTTCCATTCCTTCGCCAGTTATGTGTTGCGAAAATATGCCAACCTGCTTGAACTGCCTCCCAATTTTACGATCATTGACAACGCCGATTCAGAGGACATCATTGACCTGATCCGCACCGAACTTAAATTCAATTCCAAGGATAAGAAATTTCCGAAAAAAGGCCGTATTTACGACATTATCTCCTATTCGCGGAACAAACAAAGCACGATCAGGGAAATCATCCTGAAACAATATTCCGGACTTGAAGACCGGATAGCCGACATCGAATTGATTTACCGGGCTTACACAAAATACAAGAATGCCAGCCATATGCTCGATTTCGATGATCTTATGGATGTGCTGAATAGTTCATTAAAAACGAATCAGCGATTCAGGGAATTAATGCAGGAGGCCTATCAGTATGTGATGGTCGATGAATTTCAGGATACAAATGCAGTGCAGAATGAAATTGTGCAGCTCATTGCAGCGAAGCACAGACGACTGATGGTAGTGGGAGATGATTCGCAAAGCATATATGCTTTCAGGGGAGCGAATTATGAAAATATACTCCGGTTTCCGGCGGTTTATCCGGAATGTACTGTTGTGAAAATTGAGGAAAACTACAGGAGTAACCAGTCTGTTCTCGATTTTACAAATTGCATCATTGACAATGCAAAAATCGGCTATAAAAAAAGACTGTTTACACATAATCATAATCACCACATGCCAGTGGTGCACCGCACTTATGGACAGGATGACGAAGCCGTCTTCATTGCAGACCGCATCCTGGAACTTCGCGAACTGGGTGTTCCCATGAACCAGATGGCTGTGCTGAACAGGGCCGACTGGCATAACCGCTATATCCAGGCGGAACTTAGCAAAAGAGGAATACCCTATGTTGTTGTTGGCGGTTTCAAGTTTAATGAACGCATGCATGTTCGTGATGTGGTGGCTTTTCTGCGCCTTACCTTTAATCCTTCAGATGCGATCTCATGGCACCGGGTACTCAAGTATATCGGCGGGGTGGGACAGGTGACGGCAAGCCACGTGATTACTTCCATACAGGATTCAAATAACGAGTTTTCATTTGATATCTTCCGGCATAAAAAATTCTATGACGAATTGTATGACATGGGTTTGATGTTATCAAAGGCCAGTCAGCCAATCTACACGCTCACCCAGAAAATTGAAATGATCCGTGATTATTATGAGCCGCTTCTGAAAGCAAGGGAGGATGATTACCTGCAGCGCATGCAGGATATTGAAGTGCTGATTGACCTGTCAAAGAAATATAAAAACCTGGATCGTTTTCTTTCAGACTTTGCCCTGGATCCGCCTTCAAAAAGAGTGGCAGATCAGTCAACCCCCTTAATTGATGAGGGCGAGGAAAATGGCAAGGTAACAGTAAGTACTGTTCATTCAGCCAAGGGACTTGAATGGTATGTTGTATTCATTCCCCATGCGCTGGATGGAATGTTTCCCATCCAACAGGGCCACGGATATTGAAGAAATGGAGGAGGAGAGAAGGCTGTTTTATGTTGCCTGCAGCAGGGCAAAGGAAGAACTATATATTACACTTGCCGAGGAATATTTATTCCTACGATGCGGTTTTTCATCTGCCTTCCCGGTTTCTGGTTGAAATAAGCAAGGATAAGTATGTATTGGGAGACAACCAGTCACCCTCATGATTCGAGAAGTTTCTTTTTCCGGGCACTATATTCATCCTCGGTAAGTATTCCTCTTTGTTTTAAATCATAAAGCTTCTCAATCTCATCAGCCGCAGTTTTTTTGACCGGGTTTTTTGATTCGGATGCAATGGCCTTTGCCAACTCATTGGCCTGATTATATATCTGTGACTTTTTATAATCCTCCTGCATCTGCGTAATGGTGTCTTTAAGTTGCCTTGGTTTCTCCACATTGAAATAAGTGGTGGATCCGATTTCTGCAGCTGTCTGAATCTGCACATTTCCATACCCGAATATGCGACCCCAAAAGGTTTGATTATAGGAAACATTGTTAATCTTATCCAGGGGACTTTCTTTGGAATTGTGCGAAAATACACCATACTCGTCAATGATCCTTAAATCCGTAACTGCCCAGAGGTTCCTGTTGCGCTCAACAATTTTATACCAGGTGTAGCAAATAAAGATTAATGGAATGATATATCCATAACCGCCAATGAGAATACCGGCTACTATAGCGGCCAGAGTGAAAAAAACAGGCCAGAATAACAGTATCCAGTGTGGCCGGATCACAAGAACAACTTTTTCATCCTGTTTTAGTAAAGTTCTCATGTGGATTATTTTATATTTATTTGAACATGAACCAATAACAAATTTAGTCAAAATGCACTACAAAATCATTATGACTTTAACATAAACGCCGCACCGTAAATTATTACATAAAAAAAACCATATCGGTGTTTCAGGTATAGCTCAAGAGCATGTATATTTGATATACACGCACAAGCAGTGTGAATAAACAGCCAATCTTTATGAAAAAAGCCAAAAAGCTTAAAAAAAAGACTTACAACCGTGAGCTTGAGAAACTGCAGATTGAGTTAGTGAAGCTCCAGGAATGGATAAAAAACAAGGGCCTCAAGGTGGTTGTTATATTTGAAGGTCGCGATGCGGCAGGGAAGGGAGGAGTGATTAAAAGAATAATACAGCGGCTGAATCCGAGAATCTGCCATGTGGTTGCCCTGGGAACACCCACGGAACGTGAGAAAACGCAGTGGTATTTCCAACGGTATATTCCCCATCTTCCCGCTGCCGGTGAAATGGTGCTTTTTGACCGCAGCTGGTATAACCGTGCAGGGGTTGAACATGTGATGAATTTTTGCACAGAGGAGGAATACAGGGAGTTTTTGCGCACCTGTCCTGAATTTGAACGGATGCTGATACGTTCCGGAATTATTCTGATTAAATATTGGTTTTCAGTATCTGATGAAGAACAGGAAAAAAGGTTCCGTGCAAGAATTGAAGACACAACAAAACGTTGGAAACTAAGTCCGATGGATCTGGCCTCCCGTGAAAAATGGGTTGAATATTCCGAGGCAAAAGATGAAATGCTTAAATATACCGATACCAAACAATCAGTCTGGTATGTTGTAGAAGCTGATAACAAAAAGGCGGCCCGGTTAAACTGTATCAGTCATCTTTTGAGCATGATTCCATATGATGATCTGACACCCAAACCGATGGAACTGCCCCCGAGAAAGGACAGAAAAGCATATGTGAGACCCCCGATTACGGATCAGACCTTTGTTCCGGAAGTATATTGAATTCTGATTATTTGTACTGAGGTTTGGCCCTCACATATTGTACCGGCCAGTCAATATTTTCCCCGAATTCATGTGCTGCAATCAAAGGCAGGTATGGATTCCTCAAAAGTTCCCTGGCAAAAAAGACAAGATCGGCACGATCTTCCTCCAGTATCTGTTCAGCCTGACTGGCTGATGTGATCAAACCAACCGTTCCGGTAAGTATTCCGGTTTTCCGGATTGCTTCGGAAAAAGGTACCTGAAAGCCCGGTCCTGTAGGAATTTTTGCATGAGCAACATTTCCTCCGGATGAACAATCGATCAGGTCAACACTTTTTGTTTTAAGCACCGAGGCAAGCTGTACGCTTTCTTCCGGAGTCCAGCCTCCTTCAACCCAATCAGTGGTAGAAATGCGCACAAACAAAGGATTTTCAGCAGGCCAGACAGATCGTACAGCCTCCACCACCTGCAATAACAGGCGTATCCTGTTTTCAAACTTTCCTCCGTATTGGTCAGTTCGATGGTTGCTCAGGGGAGATAAGAATTCAAATAATAAATACCCATGTGCACCATGTATCTCAATCACCTTAAAGCCAGCCTGCAAAGCTCTTAAGGCTGCAGCTTTAAAATCAGCAATTACCTTTTGAATACCTGTTTCATCCAAAACAGAGGGTACTCTGTCTTCGGGATTGAATGGAAGGGCACTTGGAGCCACAGTCCGCCATCCTCCTTCCGATTCTGTAAGTTGCTTTCCGCCATCCCAGGGTGCCGCGCAGGATGCTTTCCTGCCGGCATGCGCCAGCTGTATTCCTGCTATGGAACCATGTTCGTGGATAAAACGTGTGATCCGCCGAAATCCTTCGATGTGATCATCTTTCCAGATCCCTGTATCTCCTGGTGTAATGCGGCCTTCAGGAGAAACTGCCGTGGCTTCGGAAATGATCAGACCTGCACCGCCAATGGCCCTGCTTCCCAGATGTACAAGGTGCCAGTCGTTGGTAAAACCATCATTAGCAGAATACTGACACATGGGGGAAACAACAATCCTGTTTTTTAATTTGATATTCTTGATAGCGAGGGAAGAAAATAACTTCGACATGGTTGAATATAAATTTTAGTGTTGGAAAAGTCCAGCAAAGATAATCTTTATAAATATATCGAACCAAACCAGGATATCCTTGTTATAGGCCATTGAATAAGCCAATTACAATTTTTAACCTATAAATTGGAGGTGCCTATGAAAACATACCTTAAACTTAAAACTTTCATAATTACACTCACCAGCCTGGCTCCTTGGACAAAACCTGATCGGCTTCGATCCGTATTCAAAAAAACTGTTCTGGTATTCCGTCGATAATATTGGGACTACCCATGATCATACATGTCAGTGGAAATCAGATAACGAAATGTATATGGAACATAACAGCATCCGTGACGGAAAACGCATTCAAAGAGCAGGGCACCGCAATTTTCAGGGATCCAAACACAATCGAATTCAGCATTGTTGAAACACTCGACGGCAAGGAAAACGGGACATTAAAAGCCATATTTAAAAAGAAAACCTAACGCAAAGCATATTTGAACTATTTGTAGCCCCGCCTTGGCGGGGTTTTTGTTTTTCCAATTCTTTTTTTACTTTCACTTTTCATTAAATATCCAAAATCAATACTATGCATTCGAACAATCACATAGGCGAAAAAATTGCCATGCTGAGGAATCTTAAAAAAATGGAGTCGTCGGATCTGGCAAACCGGGCAGGTCTCTCACTGAACCAGTTGGAACTTATTGAAAAAGACCAGTCAATTCCTTCGCTTGGAGTTCTTATTCGCATTTCCCGTGCATTAGGCATTCGAATCGGAACCCTGCTGGACGATACGGTAAAGGAAGGTCCTGCCGTAATGAGGGCAAAGGACACGCCAGCAGGCATATAGTTTTTCCACAAGTGAAGATGTCAACCGCGAACATCTTACTTTTTTCTCACTGGCTCCCAATAAAGCCGGACGCCATATGGAACCTTTCATTGTCGACATCGTACCCGGAGAAAATAAACTGCTTCCAAAATCATCGCATGAAGGCGAGGAATTTATTTATGTGATGGAAGGAAAGATTACAGTGGCCTATGGAACGGATGTTATTGAACTTGAAAAAGGGGATAGCATATACCTTGATTCAATCGTAGATCACCTGGTGACCACACCGGGTCCTTCAGCCCGGATCCTGGGCGTTGTTTATGTACCGGTTTAAAAACATGAACTTATGGAATTATTGGAATATACCCTGGGTGATATGCTTGAAAAATGGGCATTTGAATCACCCGATCATGAATTTATGGTTTATCCTGACCGGAATCTGAGATTTACCTATTCCCAGTTTAACCACCGGGTTAACCAGCTGGCCAAGGGACTTATGTCTATCGGGGTTAAACCGGGTGATAAGGTAGGTATATGGGCAAATAATGTGCCCGACTGGTCGACTTTATGTATGCCACTGCAAAAATCGGTGCTATCCTGGTGACTGTCAATACAAGTTATAAACTCACCGAGCTTGAATTTCTCATCAGCAATGCAGACCTGCATACCTTGTGCATCATTGATGGCTATCGCGACAGCGATTATGTGAATATGACCTTTGAACTTGTTCCTGAATTAAAGACCGCCGTGCGGGGTGAACTGGTCAGTGAAAAATTTCCGGTACTTAAAAATGTGATTTTTATTGGACCCCAGAAACACAAGGGAATGTACAATACCCATGAACTTATTTTGCTTGGATCATATTTACCTGATGATGAGCTGAATAAGGCTAAGAAAAAAGTGAATTGTCATGATGTGGTCAATATGCAGTATACTTCTGGTACAACAGGATTTCCGAAAGGAGTCATGCTCAGTCACTACAATATTCTGAACAATGGATTCGCCACAGGTGAATGCATGCAATACACGCAGGCTGACCGCCTTTTGGTTTGTGTTCCGTTGTTTCATTGTTTTGGCTGCGTTCTGGCCATGTGTGCCGTTATTACCCATGGATCAACCATGGTTTTTGTGGAAGATTTTGATCCGCTGATGGTTCTGGCATCCGTACAGAAAGAGAAATGCACTGCCTTATACGGAGTTCCCACCATGTTCATTGCCGAGTTGAATCATCCCATGTTTGATATGTTTGACCTGAGCAGCTTACGAACCGGAATCATGGCCGGATCATTATGTCCGATCGAAACCATGAATCAGGTAATGGAGAAAATGAATTGCCGTGATCTGATCATTGTATATGGTCTTACAGAATCATCACCCGGAATGACAGCTACCCGAACTACAGACAGTCCTGAAATAAGGGCGACCACTGTGGGTACTAATTACCCGGGAGTGGAAGTGAAGGTGGTTGACCCGGAAACAGGAGAAGAATGCGCTCCTGAAGTGCAGGGAGAAATATGCTGCCGCGGATATAATGTAATGAAAGGCTATTATAACAATCCGGAAGCCACTGCCAATGCAATTGACAAGGATGGATGGCTTCATTCGGGAGATCTGGCTGTAAAGACAGATGAAGGTTTTTACCGCATAACCGGCCGTATCAAGGATATGATCATTCGCGGCGGAGAAAACATTTATCCGCGCGAAATTGAAAATTTCCTTTACCTGATGCCCCAGATTGAAATGGTGGAGGTTGCCGGAATACCTGATGAAAAATATGGGGAAATTGTGGGCGCCTTTATTAAGCTGAGAGCAGGTAAAACCCTTACCCAGGAAGAAGTTCAGGAATATTGCCGGGGAAAGATCTCCCGGCATAAAATACCCAGACATGTTATATTTATTGATGAATTTCCAAAAACAGCAAGCGGAAAAATTCAGAAATACAAATTGCGTGAAATGGGACTGGAATATGTGAATTCCCTGTGTTCATAGCTACAATCCGGCTAGCTGAAATATTCCGTGTTTTGAGATTAAACTATTAAATAAAAGTTTTGTTAATATTTAATAGTTTAATCTCAATTCACTTACACATGGCATCATTAAGAAAACCCTGCATTTTATTTATCCTTCTCCTCATTGCGGCCAAATCTCATGCACAGAACTACGAATTAATTTTTGCCGGTTCCGGCGCAAGTGATTCTGTAGATTCCGTTTTTGTGGAAAATCTCATGCAGCACACAACCCTGGCTATGGACGGAGGTGATATTCTGCATCTGGTGAAACTCGCAACCAGGCATTGATCAGCCAAATCAGGATAATTCGGGTGATCTTATTGTTTATCCCAATCCTTCCCGGGATTTTTCCATCCTTGAATTTGAATCTTCGGCACCTGGCAACATTGATATTGCAGATCCTTGATCTTTCAGGCCGTATAGTGTGCAGGTCACATACCTTTTTGCCCTCCGGCAGGCATACTTTCCAGGTGGAGGGCTTACCCACCGGAGTTTATTTAGCGAATGTGGTTACCAGCGCAAATACTTTTAGCGGAAGAATAATAAGTGCAGATCCTCAACAGCAATTACCTGCCCTGAAATACATTGGTTCTTCATCGGCAATGTCAAAAATGAAGGTTTCCCTGAAAAAATCCGGATCGGAAATACTAATGGACTATAATACAGGAGACTTATTAAAAATAACCTGCACTTCAGCAAATTACAGTACTGTTATAATGGATGAACCGGCAGAAAGTAAAACTATTACAAGTGTTTTTGTTGCATGCACCGACCAGGATAACAACAATTATCCCGTGGTACATATTGGCTCCCAGACATGGATGGCGGAAAATCTGAAGACTACACATTATACCGGCGGAAATGAAATAGATTATGCCGGGGATAGCGTGGCCTGGGCAAATTCGACTGCAGGCAGCTATTGCTTCGTTAGTGATTCGTCAAAGTATAAGGACGCTTATGGAGTGCTCTATAACTGGAAAGCTGTTGATAACAGTAATAACCTGTGCCCGACGGGATGGCATATACCCACTGATGCTGAATGGACTATTCTTGAAACAAGCCTGGAAGGAGCACAACAGGCGGGAGAAAAACTAAAGGAAACAGGGAATGACTTTTGGAATAATGGTAATCCCAATGCAAATAATGAAAGCGGATTTTCCGGCCGCCCTGCAGGACATCGGTCCAGCACCGGCGGCTTTTCGGGTATTGGCAATGAAACCGGCTGGTGGTCTTCTACGGCAGGCGTTGAGGATTCGGCCTGGATTTTTAGTGTTACCAATAATTCAACCTGGTTAAGACGAAGTGTGGTGAACATGCTTTCAGGATATTCTGTTCGCTGTATCTCAGGAATACCCGGATTGCCGGTTGTACTGACTGATTCCATTTATCCCGTTGAATTATCTACGGCAACAGCAGGTGGCAGGATAACAACTGACGGAGGTGCCCCGATAATTGCAAGAGGTGTATGCTGGAATCTGACTGAAAATCCAACCATTGCAGATAACCATACAAGCGACAGCACAGGAATCGGTTTGTTTGTAAGCCGGCTGACCGGTCTTACCCCCGGAGCTACGTATCATATAAGGGCCTATGCCACCAATACCAAAGGCACTGCATATGGTGCTGACAGTATCTTTACAACAAAAACGGAGGCATCTTTGCCTATTATTGTAACAGGCAAAGTTTCTGTCATCAACGCATCCTCTGTTTCTGCCGGCGGAAGTGTTATTTCAAACGGAGGAGATGAAATTTTAGCCCGAGGGGTGATCTGGAGCCGGTCAGCAAATCCCACAATTGATCTTTCAACTAAAACAACTGAAGGAACTGACCTGGGAGTTTTTAAAAGTCAGATAACCGGCTTATCTTCGGCAACCACATATTATATAAGGGCTTATGCAACAAATGGTGTTGGGACCGCCTATGGCAAAGAAACTTCAATTTCAATAGTGATGAACGAAACAGGTCCGGAAATTACTGATATTGATGGAAATATATACAAAACAGTATACATCGGCAATCAGCTATGGATGGCAGAAAACTTAAAAACCGTGCATTACAGGGACGGAACAGCGATTCCATCTGATCCTTTGACTTCATCGGAATGGCTTGGCCTGACAAATGGTGCTCTTTGTTATTATGATAATGATCCATTGAACAATAAAAGCATTTATGGTCCGCTTTACAACTGGTATGCCGTTGCAGATGAAAGAACCTTGTGTCCTTCAGGCTGGCATGTTCCCACCAATGATGAATATATGGAATTAAGGGATTACCTTGGCGGACTTAGTATTGCGGGAGCCAAAATGAAGGAAACAGAATCCGGGCTTTGGGAATTTCCGAATACGGGAGCTGATAATAGCAGCGGGTTTACCGCCTTGCCAGGAGGTGACAGGGATAACGGGGAATTTGGAAGTATCCATGACGGAGCCGGATGGTGGAGTTCGACGGAAGTAGATAAGGAAAACGCATGGAGTCATTATCTTTATTATAGTAGCAGGAGTTTTTTTCCGAGCCCTGATGAAAAAGTTTCCGGTTGTTCCGTAAGATGCTTAAAAGACTAATAATCCATAATAAATGCCAATAGCAATCAAAAGAAGTAACGTAAGGTTTTTACCGGATCCCGGCAGGGTTATCGTTCGCTTCTTTTACATCGATGCTGCCAGATCTGCAAATGTTATACATGCAGTGATGGGAATGTCAGAATCGCAGGTTACCGATGTCCTTGGACACGTATTGAGAAATTTTTCCCTTAGGCACCGGAACATTTCAAAGATTTTTGAGAAGCACTACAATAGAATATCAACCTTGTTTCCTCAATTAGACATTGATCCGGAATCCCTGAATTTCTCCCGGAAGTTATTGATTGGTTCCTATTTTACATTGGAATATGCAATTGAGTCGGCCGCTTTTTTTAATCCTTCCATTATTGAACATCCTGATCAAACCGGATTGAGGAAGGGAGAAAAAAGAGTGATTATCAGTTTCAGGGCCACCGGGGAGGGACATATATCCTCCATTGTATTTCGAACCGGCGTTCTTGATATAGCCAGCAATCTGACCCTGGAACCTGCAGGGAAAATGATGGAAGAAGCGGAACATATAAGGCGCCATTTATATGATAAGAAATCCTTTAAGAGCAAGTTGGATGAAATGCTGGATTTCCATACTCTGATCCCTCATGATCTTGTCATGGATAAATTGCCGGATAAATTTACCTATGGCGAGTTACGCGATATTATTACCACAGCCAGAACCACCCTTCATCTTGCAGCGGATAAGGATTTGCTGTTTAATCAGATCATGTGGCTGGCCTCTTCACATTATGAGCTCGAATTCTCCTATGATACACATATTTCAGAGCGGGTTATCTTTCCGGTATCTACCACAGAAAGAAATGGAATTGAGGATGCCCGTTTTGTAAAATTTACAGAAGAGGATGGTACAAATTTGTATTATGCCACCTATACCGCATATAGTGGAATTAGTATTCTTCCGAAAATGCTTTCCACCAAGGATTTTTATCATTTCAAAATCTGGCCGCTGCATGGAGAAATTGCTCAAAATAAGGGAATGGCTCTTTTTCCAAGAAAAATAAATGGCAAATATGCTATGCTTTGCAGGCTGGACGGATTTAACAATTATATTGCATTTTCAGATAAAATAACCATCTGGCGTGAAGCGAAACTCATACAACAGCCCCGTTATCCATGGGAATTGGTCCAGATCGGAAATTGCGGATCGCCCATTGAAACAGATGAAGGATGGCTTGTGATTACCCATGGTGTTGGACCGATGCGCGAATATGTTCTTGGAGCATCCTTGTTTGACCTTCAGAATCCAGAAAAGGAAATTGGCCGTTTGAACAAACCTTTGCTGGTGCCTAATTCGGAAGAAAGAGAAGGCTACGTGCCAAATGTGGTTTATTCCTGTGGTTCAATGATACACAATAACGATCTTATCCTGCCGTATGCCATGTCGGATTACGGTTCCACCTTTGCCACGCTTGATTTCAGGGAACTTCTGAATGCCTTGAAGAACTCTCAGCTGAGTACAATTGTCACGCAAACTCCCTGATAATTGCAGCATCCGGCATCCATTGTCCGACATCCGGCATACGGTATCAAATATCATGCATCCAATATCCAGTATCCATCATATTATTATCTTTGATTAAATTTTACTGCTTATCTGATTCTTATGTCCGGAAAAATCGCAATCCTTTTTTTGATGCTACTGACAGGCTGTGTAACTGAATTCGTTCCCGAGGTTACCGAAGAAAAAGAATTGCTCGTTGTGGAAGGCCTGATCACTGATCGTCCGGAAACAAATACAATCAAGTTATCCAAATCACTACCCCTTGGAAAAAAGAGTGAGGCCAGACCTTATACCGGGTGCATTGTAAGAATTAAGGATGATCTGGGAAATTTACACAGTCTGAAGGAGATCGGAGGAGGCAAATATATAACGGACTCTACTATTTTCAGAGGTCAGATCGGCCGGTCCTACAGTTTGCAAATCAGTACAAATACAGGCTTCAATAATCTGACATATGAATCAGCACCGGTTCAGATGACGCCTGTTCCGCAGATCGACAGCCTTTACTATGTAAAGACAGTAATAGAGAAACCATATGAGAATTTTTCAGGCATTGATGGTTGCCAGATTTACCTGAACACACATGATCCTGAAAACATCTGCAAATATTTCCGGTGGAATTTTGAAGAAACGTGGAAAATCCAGCTAAATTTTTCAATTCCGAATAAGGTGTGCTATATATCAGAAAAATCAAATACAATTGATATCAAGACCACGTCAAACTACCTTGAATCTATTGTTGAGCAGCATCCCGTTCTGTTTATTTCAAATGCAACTGACAGGTTGAAGAACGAATACAGTATCCTTGTGAATCAATATTCAATGAGTGAGGAGGAATTTAGCTATTGGGAAAAGCTGGAAAATATTACTCAGGAAACAGGTGGCCTTTATGATATAATTCCTTCTTCAATTCCCAGCAATCTTACCTGTAATGAAAATCCCGAAGAAAAGGTTTTGGGATATTTCAGTGTTTCAGCAAAAGCCACCAAAAGAATATTTATCAAGGATAATTTCGCCGGCATCATTGATCCCTATGCCAAATGTGTTTCTGATTCTTTTGGTTACGTCCTCCCGGGGTAAACGAAACAATATGGATACTTATAATTCATCCCTGTTCGTTTCCATGCATAACCTGGTATGAAACAACTACTGATGTTAACTGCACTGATTGTACTATAAGAGGAACTACTACAAAGCCGGATTTTTGGAAGGAGTAAACGCCGTGAGCCGAAGACGCGAAAGTCGCAGGATTTGGAAATTTGCTAATATGCTAATGTGCAATGTGCAATGTGCCAATTGCTAATGTGCTAATGTGCAATGTGCTAATGTGCAATGTGCTAATGTGCTAATTTGCCAATGTGCTAATGTGTTAATTTGAAAATTTGATAATGGACTGACACGGCTAAATATATGCCATTACTCCGGAAGAATCAAATCATTGATTAGCAGTTATTACCATTCACTATTCACTATTCACTATTCACTTTTTCAACTGCAGAACTGCAGAACTGCAGAACCGCAGAACCGCAGAGACTGCATAACTGTAACTTTATCTAAGCGGGTATCTTTTGTATCAGTATGAGCAGTTTTATCCCCATTAATTTGAGGGAATGCTTCCTGTTTTATATAAATCCTTTAAAAAAAAACTTTGCTATTGCAATTATCGTCCTTTGCTAACGTTGAATTACATGAAGCAACAGGCAAAGATTTTAAATGCATCAATTTGCACGAAATTTGCATTCATGTTTGTGTATAATTATGTCAACACGTTGTTGGAAATGAAACTGAAACAAATTAATTAATAAGAACGATGAAACGGCAGATAATAACTTTAGGATTTATATTCTTTGTGGGCCTTACTTTTGCGCAAAATCCAATTGAAAAGGGGCGTGGACAATTCAATACAGGACTGGGATTTTCCACCTGGGGTTTACCGGTTTATGCCGGATTTGACATTGGGGTTCATAGAGATATAACCGTCGGGGGTGAGTTATCACTTCGATTTTATGATGACTGGTACAGGGATGTTTCTTATAATCAATCCATTATTGGCATTTTGGGAAATTCAAATTACCATTTTAATACCTTGTTGAAAATTCCCAGAAACTGGGATGTGTATGCTGGATTAAATCTTGGATTTTATATTTGGAATAGCGAGGATGGTTATCCGGGACCTCATTCTTCGGGATTTGAACTTGGTGCTCAAATGGGCGGACGGTATTACTTCAACAACAAATTTGGTCTTAATCTGGAATTTGGAGGGAGCAGTTCCTTTTCCGGCGGGAAATTTGGCATCTCCTTGCGACTTTAACCGTATACACCAAAACTTTTTTCGCAGATCCTGCAGATTTTTCCGAAGGCATGCCTTCGGCACGCATAATATGATGAAGAAAAGAAATGAACCCACTCAACAAACATTACAGCGAATTGTTAGCTTTTTGTGAATGATTTCCTTTCAACTATTCGAGGATTTTCAATGCTCTATTTATTATTTTTGGTTTATTTTAAGGTAAACCCATGGATAATTCCAGGCAACTGAAACAGTTTGAGTGGGCCCTTCGCCTGCTGTCTGTGATCATTATTTTTATTGGAAGTTTTTGGCTGATAGAATGGTTAAGTGGCACCGCCGTTCAACAATCCTCTTACGGAAGTGTTACCGGAAGAATAATTATGAAAGCCAACATGTCATTGGCTCTTTTGCTTTCAGGGTTGATATTGTTTTTAATGGGATTGCCTGGAAACTCAAGGATTCCGAAATTATTAGCCAGCCTGTTTGCTCTGATTATTTTAGCCATCGGATCGCTCACGTTAATTGAAAATATTTTCAATTTTAGCATTGGGATTGATCAATTGCTGGCCAGTGAGCCTTCTGGAGCAGCAGGAACAATGAGCCCGAACCGGATTGGACTTCCGGGGTCATTGAGCCTTACATTCCTGGGTGCAGGATTTTTGTTGCTTATCGGTGGAAAAAGAAAACTGGCAACTCTTAATGGATTAATTGTCTGCGTCATAAATTTAGTTCCTGCATCCGGTTACCTTTTGAATATCGGCATCTTTTACAGCAATCCCCGGCTTACAGCTATTGCATGGCCAACTGTATGTAGCTTTAATGCTTTCCGGACTGGGGCTGGTATTCATTAGACCTGGAAATTACCTGAAGAATTTGATAATCAGCGATAATCCAGGCGATATTCTTATTCGTAAGCTTCTGCCGGCTATCGTTTTTATACCGCTTGTAATTGGTTTTATAGTGATCCAGGGAGAAAAATTGATATTTTACGATCCTACTATCAGCACAGGTATTCAGGTAGTTATGCTGATAATTTTTTTCTCGCTTGTAGCTTTCAGGATCGGCAACATTATTAATAGAATCAATTCATCCCGAAAATCAACGGAACATTCATTGCGGGAGAGTGAGAGAAAATACAGAATTATTTTTGAAACCGCAAATGAAGGCATTTGGATTACTGACATTGACCGCAAAACTATTATGGTTAACCAGAGATTGTCAGAAATGTTTGGCTACCCTATAGATGAAATGATCGGCAAAACTTCCTCTGATTTTCTCTCTGGTGACCAGGAAAAATTGAGGCAGGAAACCAGCGAAATTCTTAAAAGCGGAATCAGGACGTCACGGGAATTTAAATTCAGGCGTAAAGACGGATCAATATTATGGGCTATTTCCAATGCTTCTCCGGTTTTTGACAATAAGGGTAATCTGGTAAAAACGGTTTCCATGCTGACAGACATTACCAAGCGAAAAAATGCTGAAAATGAATTGAATGCTGCCAAGGAAAAACTTAACCTTGCCCTTGAAAGCGGAAATATCGGAGTGTGGGAATGGGATCTGAAAACAAATGATACCATTTGGGACGATAGAATGGAACAGATGTTTGGTATTGAGCCGGGCTCTTTTGAAAATACGCATAAAGCATTTTTAAACCTGGTGCATGAGGAGGATATTGCGCACATTGAAAAGGCAATTAACGAAACCATAGTTAATGGGAAACAATATGTTAACCTTTACAGAACCAGACCTTTAAACGGAAAAATAAAATACATCTCTTCAAGGGCCATAGTAAATAAATTTGACGATGGAAAACCGGCAAGTTTAATCGGGGTTTGCTTTGATGTTACCTGGTTACGCGAAGAAACAGAACATACAATATTAAAATTAAATGAAGAGTTACTCCGTTCAAATAAAGAACTTGAACATTTTGCCTATATCGCGTCCCATGATCTGCAGGAACCACTGAGAATGGTTTCGTGTTTTACACAGCTTCTTTCGCAACAATACCAAAACATGCTCGATGACAGGGCACGTGAATATATTTATTTTGCGGTTGAAGGTTCAAACCGGATGTATGAACTTTTGAACGGTCTCCTTGCATATTCCAGAATTAATACAAAAGGAAAGAATTTTACCGAGGTAGATTCGAATCGTGTTTTGGCTGACGTCATAAAAAATCTTTCCCTTATAATAAAAGAAAGAAAAGTTACTATTGACGTGAAAAGTCATCTTCCGGTTATATATGCTGATGAAACACAGATGATTCAACTTTTTCAAAACCTTATTTCCAATGCCATCAAATTTAGCACGGAAGAACCTCACGTTATTATTACCTCTGAAAAAGAAGAGAATCAATACTGCTTTGCTATTAAAGATCACGGACTGGGCATTGAATCCCAGTATTTTGAGAAGATTTTCAGTATTTTTCAAAGACTCCTGCCGAGAGAAAAGTATGAAGGAACAGGAATAGGACTTGCTATCTGCAAAAGAATAGTGGAGCGACATGGTGGAAAAATCTGGCTCGAGTCTGAACCCGAAAAGGGGTCCACATTCTTACTTCACAATACCATTGCGAAGCTAAATTGAATTACCCGATACCGGAGTCTGGATAACAGATGTTTTCTATAAATACTTACTTCGCGGCTCGTTCGGCTATGAATAAACCTTTGCCGTCAATATAGGCAATAAGTTCGGATAATGTTTTAGCAGTAAGTGAATTGTCACCGCAACAGCGTCCATTGATAACAAAACTGAACTTGCGGAATTTTCCGGCTTTAGTTGAATTTTCCAGAACAGAACTTAAAGAAAATGTGCCGCTTTCAGTAGGAAGAACTGTCCAGGAGGGTTCAATATCCGAATCTGAGGTCTGTAACCATCCATCAAAGGTATTTTCTTTGATGTTCACCTTAATATGCCTGAAAATGCCTCCCGTATATTCATAACCTATCCATGTGCCCTGAATATCTTTCATAACGGCTTGCTCATCATTAATATCAACCCCGGAACAGGATGTTATAACTGCAATCAGGATGAAGAATCCGGTTTTCATTAAAAGATCAATTCTCATATTAAAAATGTTATAAAATAAAATAATCAGTCTGGAAATTATCTATCTCTTATCAATATTCATTGTAATATTTGCACATGATTTTAAGGAAATAGGAGGCAGTTTCGGATTTGAGGGAGAGGGTACAGCTGTCATATTATTCAGCTTCAGATTATTCACTTTTACTGCTTCAAGGGCATAGGTATAATAGCTTGACTGAACTGCGTCCCAGGCAATGCTTCCCTGGTTAAAATAAACATTTTCAGCGTTTTCAATATAAACGACCGGAACATTCGATTCGATATATTTCTTTTCCGGCCACAGTATTCGGTCTTAGGTCGAAATTTCCTCCGCTGACCTTGTCCAGAGCACTTCTTCTTAAAATAAAATCAAAATTGCTGAAATAGATATTCTGTAGTTTTGTCTCGTCAGAGGCATACATCAGAATTGCATTTTCCCCGACACAGGTAATATTGTCAAAATGAATATTTTTGACAATTCCTATATGAGGACCTTTTACCCCGCGCAGAGCCGAAATTTTTATTGGTTCGCCATTTCCCCACCAGTCGCCTGTATGCATCCGGGTTTCGATGCGGATATTTGAAAAATTGATATTCTGTGCTGATCCCGAATCGCGAACAGTTATATTTATGCCGCAATTGGAATCGAAAATGGTTATGTTGTTGAAATTATAACCCGACATGTGATTCTGATCCCATCCACCGATACGGATGGCGCTGGACCTTGATTGAAGCACGCAATCGGATACATTGATATTTTCAGAAGGCTTCATTATATCTTTATAACCCGGGATCACCAAAATGATGAGCATAGCCTGCAAGAACAATGGCATCGTCACCACAGGTAATTATACATCCGGATACATTGACATTGCTGCTGGAGTTAATATCCAGTCCATCACTGTTGGGTATCAGCAGATTATTGTTGATTGAAATGCCTGTTACCCTTACCCTGTCGCAATGAACGATCAGAAAAGTCCAGTAGGGAGCATCCACCACCTCAAAATCCTGAAGTATAACATTTTTGCAATTGCTGAAAATGATCATCTGGTGATACCTGTCTTTTGGCATTACAGGACCATCGCCGAGTCCGCTTTCCACTTTCCGGAAATCAAATTTTTGACGGATATAATTATTCACATCGCCCCGGATGATCTTTGCACTGTCCTTATACATAAATTCCATTCCTTGTCCGAATATTTTGCCAAGACCGGTTATGGAAACATTTTCAGCATCTTCTGTATAAAGAACACCTGCAAGTTGTTCATTATGCCGCTGATATTGTGAAAGATCGGTTGTGGCCTTTAATACGGCACCATTTTCCAGGTGAAATTCAACATTGGATTTCAGATTCAGTGTACCGACAAGGTATTCACCCTGTGGAATATATACTATGCCTCCTCCATGAAGAAAGCAGCTGTCAATTGCATTTTGGATCTGGTAAGGTAGTTAGTTCCAAACCATTGTTTCTGGCACCAAAATCCATCACATTGTAAATAGCTGATTTTGAGGTTAAACTGATGACTGCGATCCAAAAAATGAAGATGATTTTCTTGTTCATAATGGGTAACTATTTTCATAAGTGCAGCAGGCAATTTAGGAAAATAATTTCAATTTTTAACAGGTTTCGAAAACCGGATTTAACCGATATTTTGGGAAGCCCTGGAGCGGGATCTTAAAATAAAAAAAGTCAGAAGGAAAGCGATAACAAATGCTACGGCGATAAGCCATATATCATTCTTGTGGAACAACGGCTCATTGCTTCCAATCATGATAAAGGCCGACCAGTAGAAGGGATTGGCAGGTCTTCCGGTACCTGTATTCTTTACAGGCATTCAATTTTTGCCTTTCTCAGGGCTGCAGCTGTGGGAATTCCATGCCGAAGATTCTGGCAAAATTTCTTTATTATTATAGATGCCGAATGATCATTGATTTTCCATAAGGTCATGACAAGGTCATTGCATCCTGCATATTTAAAAGCCCTGCCGATGCTGCTCAATCCTTCGCCTTTCAACAATCTTCCAAATCCGGTTTCACAACCGCTGAGAATGGCCAGATCAGTATTCATATCCAGGTTGAACATTTCATCAAGATACAACACCTCATTGTTTTCGTTCGTGGTCATCCTGGCCTGAAAAGAACATTCCCGATAATTCAGGAATGGAATCATTGATTATCGTATGGCCTGCAAAATGGATTATTTTGGATGAAATTGAATTTCTGAAATGCGATTCGGTGGCATCCTTGCCCAGATAAGGCTTTTCCCTTGAAAATTTCAGCTGCATCTTCAACTTCTTCCATATTATATTTCAGACTGGAAAGAAAACCGGCTCTTTTGCCAAGCACCCGGACTTTATTTGAATGCGGAATTTTTACCGTAAAAAGGAGCAAATCCTGAATAAATATCTCTATGACTGCAGTTGTATTGCTTCGCTGTAAAGTTCAGCAATCCGGCCGAATATTCATATCTTACCGTAAAATCAAGAAGCAGGTAATTTAGTTTTTCATAATTCACTTCGGAAAGATTTACCAGGAAGCTTGCTGATCAATGCCTCAAAAGGAAGATAACATAATTTTCCGTCGGGTATCAGAATAAGTTCATTGGCAGGCGAAAACTGTGACATAGCAGGTTTTACAAGTTTTTCATACAAGCAGAAAGATTGATTGACAAAGTGTTGTAAATTAGCCTGATCATATCTGTTCAGGTTATCGGAATTGTATAAGGCCTGAAGCACATCATTCAGACATGTATTAAATTCTTTGTTTTTGGGAAATACCTTAAAGACGGTTTTATTGCGGTTAAATGCAATGAGGGCAATCGAATTTTCACCATCCAGGTATTCAATCAGTATTTTTCTGCTGGCATATTTTTTAATTTCTTGTAAATCAGGAATTTTATCGCTGTATTTTACCTGGTAATATTCAGGAAACCTTTTTTCAAGAGTTTTCAGAAATCCGGCATAATCATTCTGAATTCGTGCACTTTCAAACTGGCAATTCCGGATAATTTCAGGATCGGCATTTTCGAAATTAAGTTCATACAGGTCATTCTGCATTTTAACCAGTTGGTTTTTAAAATGATATTCCTTTTCAACAAGTGAATCAGGAATATTGCCGAATTTCCGGGCCTGGTTCTCGCTGTATGGCATCGAGCAATACCTGGTTTTTGCTTTTTTCCATAAATGTATACGCCAATGCAGCAACTGATTCACTATGGTTGATTTCATACAGATCATAGCAGGCATTAATTGCATTTTCATACATGTTTCTGACATCCATTACAAAAAACTCCTTATAATCATCGGCTTTTATAAGATGACGGAAATTTTCAATGACAGATGAGGCCAGCTGGTAGGATGCCAGGGCATTGTTGTAGGTACTGAGGTTTTTATTGCTTTTCCGGGCATATTCATACAAAGCATTTGATTTAGTGATGAGTAAACCAATGCTGATTTTGTCGGGATGAATTATGGATATGTCGGGATTTTTTGAATAAGAATCGGATAAGTGATGGAATCCTTGTAAAGGGCCATAAATGCATTCTGGCAAACTTCAATTGATTTCAGTGCCTCACCCTTTCGCAGATAACATTCTGCGATCCTTGAAAGGATTTGGGCCTTTCTCGAGGTATTAAACAATGCTTCTCTGTTTATATTTGATTCTATTTTACGAAATAACTCAAGTGCGCCTGAATAATCACCGGTTTGCATGAGGCCCTCACCAAAAATCTCATAGACATCAAGACGTAAGGGATCATCCTTTTCCAGCAGTTTCAGAGCATTTGTTCAGGTATAGATTGGCAGAATCAGGTTTGTTCTCAGCCTGGTAAACAGAAGCCAGGAGTTTATAATTCGAAATTATATACTTCTTCCAGTTGTTCTGTAATTTTAACAGGTATAAATTGAGGGCATTTGTCAGATACAATTTTGCCTGCCTGTAATTATTATTCCTGGATAAACTGGATGCAAGATATAGTTCCTGCGTATAGGAATATAAATCATGCAGTTCTCCTTCAGGAACTGATTTCAGCATAAGATGATAATAGGAATCTACCTGGTCATAAAGACCCATATCAATGTATAAATCAGCCAGATAGGCATATGATTTAAAGACAGCTGATTTGTCTGGATTTTTTATACTGTTTAGTTTGTCAATCAGATGAATGAAATGTTCTTCCGCTTTTTTGAAATCACAGTTCCTTACATAGTAGGATCCGATCATCACTGCTCATTTCCACCCTGATGTAATACTTTCGGATCAAGTGAATCCAAAACAGCCGAATTATCTTTCATGATTTTGGAGCCATGTTCGATGGCTTGCTTCATGACGGTCGTGATGATAATTTAAATCATGAATATAAGCGAGCAGACTTAGCGCTCCAAGGCATATATCCCAATATCCCTGACTTTTCACTTTCGTTGAAACAATTCCGGAGAAAGGTATTGCGTTGCCTGATCATAATTTTCAAGAAATTTTGCTGAATCAACATACTCATTATATGTGTTTTCAAAATGTAATCTCTTTCGTCAGGCAACCCAATACTCTTCGTATTAAAACACGAATAAACAAAATAAAAGCAATCCGAAATGAATGGAAATTTTCATGTGAATCTAATATTGACACATAGGACATATTCATTCAGATTCTATTAGCTCTTTAATTTATCACTTTTTCGGGCCAGGAAGAGGAACTCCACCCGAAACAGAAAGAATGTAGGAAATTAGGTCGTACCAATAATGCCAGCTATAAACAAAATCACTGTGGCAATATTGATGTGGCCACTCTGTAAAACACAGATCAGCACAAAAAGACCAATCTGGGAAGCAAGAACCAGGGCCATAAACACAGTAAAGCGGATCAGGCCTTTTAATCGTTTTTCATTGTTTTCTTCCATGAGTTAAGATTTAGGTGATTGAAATTGCTTGAATAACCGATTATTAAGGCTTTTGTTTAAAAGATTGCTTTTAAACTCTCCTGAACCGGGAACAAACGCTTTATCGAGGGTCCTGTCACAGTGATTTCAATAAACCGCCGTCAATCGGAATATTGGTGCCTGTAATATAGGAAGCATAATCCGATGCCAGGAAAGCTGCCAGGTAGGCGTATTCAACAGGTCGGCCAAATCTTTTCATGGGTATAGCGGCAATCCTGGATTCTCTGATTTCTTCCTCGCTCACGTTTTTAGCCTTTGCCTGCAGGGATATCAGGTGGTTTAATCTTTCGGTATCAAAATTGCCGGTCAGAATGGAGTTTACGGTAATGTTATCCTTCGCTACTTCTGTGGCGAGTGCTTTTGCCCAGCTGGTTAATGCAATTCGAATCGTGTTGGACAAGGCAAGATTTTGAATGGGTTCTTTAACAGAAAGGGAAGAAACATTGATTATCCGGCCATATTTATTCTTTTGCATGCCAGGTAAAACTTCAAGTGTTGTAAAACAAACTGTTTGAAACAGGAGATCAAAAGCTTGCTGATAATCCGGAAGGTTTTTTTCAAGCACACCGCCGGCTTCAGGACCATTTGTATTGTTTACCAGGATATGGACAGGATGATTTTTCAGGAAGCCGGATACTGTTTTTTTGAAACCTTCCAGGTCATAAAAGTCCACTTCAACATAGCTGTGTTTTTGTCCGGAATCGGTATTCAATTCCTGCATCACTTTTTTTAGTTTGGCTTCATTCCTGGCCATCAGGGTAACATTTGCACCGCATTCAGCAAGCTGAATGGCAATTGCTTTTCCAAGACCCTGTGTACTGCCGCCGACCAGGGCATTCTTGTTTTCAAACGATATTTTCATCATGGCGATTGAATTGTTTTAACATCTGATAATATTACTTTAAATGAATTCTGACAAAACAACAAAATTAGCACCTTTTAAGTTGACGTATTTTAATGAATAAGGTCAGTACCTGCTTCCATTGAATTTAGTTTCTTAAATTTGTATTAACCAAAGCATTTTACCATGAAACAAGTACTTAAGTATGCCGGTTTAATTTTATTGATACTTGTTCTAGGGTTTTTAATCTGGAAATTCTACTTTATACTGGTCTGGGTACTTGTGGCCGCGATGCTTTCATTTGTTGGCCAACCGCTGGTCCGTTTTTTTAACCGGATACACGTAAAAAAAATTAGAATTCCACAACCGGTTTGTGCTTTGCTTGCACTACTGGTTATAGTAGTCATATTTCTGGGCCTGCTGGCAATCTTTGTACCGCTCCTTGTGAACCAGGCACAGGCAATAGCCAGGATAGATGTCAGCAAGCTGGCAGAAAACCTGCAGGGACCTTTGCAAAGTCTTGATATAAAGCTGCATTCATTTGGAGTAATTCCTGAAGGTCAAACGATGCAGGATTTTATTGTCACCAGGGCCAAATCACTTGTGAATCTTGTTAGTGTGGGTTCCGCCCTGGGAGGAATTTTCAGTTTTGCCGGGAATTTGTTTGTCGGAGTGTTTTCAATACTTTTTATTGCATTCTTTTTCCTGAAAGACGAAAACATGTTCGAAGAGGGTTTATTTCTGCTCGTTCCTGTCAAGCATCATGAAGCTACGCATAAAATAGTTGCTGAATGCAAGGGTCTCCTGAAGCGTTATTTTATTGGAGTAATACTGGAAGTTATTGGTGTTATGACGCTTATATCATGTGGATTATGGATATTTGGTGTTGAAAATGCCTTACTTATTGGCTTTTTTGGAGGGGTTATGAATATTATACCTTATCTGGGGCCCATTATCGGTTCATTGATTGCACTTACTCTGGGTGTTACAACAACTCTTGCGTCGGGTGCCTATAATGAGTTGTTATCGGTGCTGATAAAAATTGCGAGTGTGCAAGTGGCTGTTAATTTTATTGATAACAATATATTGGTTCCCCTGATTTATTCAAAAAGTGTAAAATCGCATCCTCTTGAAATCTTTTTTGTTATCATTATGGGAGGAAGTCTTGCCGGCTTGCTGGGCATGTTATTGGCTGTGCCTGTATATACTGTCCTCAGGGTGATTGCAAAGGAGTTCTTTCAGAATTTCAGGGTAGTGCAAAAGCTTACGGATACAATTGATTGATACTGTTTTAAAGGAAGGAGTTTGTAATTAGGTTTTATCTATTCTCTTTTAGTCAAAATTGATTTGTTTGTAATCAGCCAGTTTCAAAGCTTCTTTCCGGTATACTTTTTTTGCCCTCGTTTCTCCGGCAGCATCACTTATTCGGCTCAGACCAAAATAAGCGTATGCTGCATATTCATTTCCATAACGGCCGAATGATAAAATATTTTTGATGCCGGTATTATAATACTGCTGGGCCAGCTTATTATTATGATATTTTTTTTCCTGTAAAATGCCATTCAGGATCATTATTTGGGCCTGGAAATACTTATTTTTTTTGGACTGATCAAAACCAAGTAGTAGTTTTTCGGCTTCATTATAATTCTTCAAAAGCAAGAAATTTTTTATATAATAAATGCGATATGACTCATTTTCAGGATACTGCTCATAAAGAGTCCTGCAATAGTTTAGACTTTCAGTATACTTATTTTCAAAGTTCATATAGATAGATGCAAGCAAAGAACCTGATTCGGCACTTAACACAACTGAATATAAAAATGCTTTTTGCAGTTCTTTTATTCCAAGGGTCATATTTCCAGACGGAAACATAGCTGTAAAGGGTTTATAAACAGGATGTACCCTTGGATAGGCTTCCCTGTAGTAATTATAGGCTCCTGTAAAATAATACAGATCCGTGCAGGCAGATTTCAGATCAAAAGCACGCCTCAAGTGTTTATATGTGCTTGTTGTAAGAGGTATAACCTCCATAATAAGACCATTGTCATCATAAAACATCAATAACATTCCCCTTGCACATATATTTGCCAGCAAATATTCCGCTTCATTGTCAGGATTCCTGTTTGATTCGGAAAGTTTGATGCATTGGTTCATATCTTCTTCAAATGAAGCACGGGAAGGAGAAGTATGGAGCATGGGGAAGTTTTCCCAGTAAGTCATAATTCCTCTGAGAAGGAAAACAATCGGGTGTTCCGGATACAAACGGACGACCTTAGTGTAAACCTCTCGGGCTTTATTAAACTGCAGGTTATAGATGTAATTTACGTCCTCCTTCACAAGTTTTAGAGCAGTTGTATCATGAAGTATTTGTGCATTCAATGAGGCTAAACTCAAAGATAATGAGAGCCCAATGCATCTCAAAATATTTTTGAAGCTTCCGGGCACTTCTCCTCCGATTTAACAAATAAATTTACTAAAAAGGAAAGGATCAACCTGAGAAAATGCTGAGAAATAATAGGATACTGGATGCTGGATGCTGGATACTGGATGCTGGATGCTGGATACTGGATGGATCTGGATGCTGGATACTGGATACAGATAAACTACCCGTTTCTCATCCGGTCTCTTGACTATCAACAATCAACAATCAACAATCAACTAAAAAGTATCCGGCATTCATCATTCATCATTCATAATTCATCATTCATAATTAATAAGGATACTCCTTAATAATATTAAAAACACCGTTAATGAGCATCTGAACAGCGATCACAGCAAGGATCAAACCCATTATCCTGGATATGGCTTTTATAAGCGAGGGTCTTAATTTGTCGGCGATACCTTTGCTCAGGATAAACATCAGATACGTTATTGCGCATACAACAGCAAAGACCAGTATGATCAGTATGGTATTCAAAAAGCTTTTCCCTTGCCCCACAAAGTTCATCGCTGTTGTAATAGTGCCAGGTCCGGCAAGCAAAGGAATACCTAAAGGAGATACTGCCATGTCATCCAGGGTAGCGTCTGCATTTTTAAGTTTTGATTTATGGGCTCCGGCAGATTTTCCTTGAAGCAGGTCATAACCGATAAAAAAAACTATTATTCCTCCGGCCACCTGGAAAGCAGGTAACGTTATATTGAACAATTTGAATATGATATGTCCGAAAAGGCAAAATATTGTAATTATAGTAAAGGCAACGAATATGGCTCTGAAAGCAACCCTTTTGATCGATTTGTCGGTTTGCATCACCAACCATGGTCAGAAATACCGGTGTGTTACCTATCGGGTTCAGAATGGCAAAGAAACCGATAAACACGGTGGTTAATAATAAGATAACATCGGATAGTGAACTCATGATTCAGGTAATTTTGATTATTAGAATGTTTAATGCAAAAGTATAAATCTCCTTGTAAGGTGCCTCAAATTACATCTCCAATTCCAAATGTAAACAATGGGATTTATAATATCAAATTCTTAAGCACTATATTTAGAATTGAATTATTCACCTTTTACCGGCAAATGGCTGGTTTTCCGATCAGCGCGAATTTTCCGAAGGCCGCTTTTAATCCTGCCGGACCCTTTAAAAGTCAATAATGAAGGTATGTTCGTTATATAATCCGAGGATGAGAGATTTACGTTTGGATTTACTCCGGTTAAATATCCGGAGTGCAGGTTTATTCCACTCGATTTATCGACGAATTTAATATTAGTCTCATTTTCAAAACCAACATAGGCTCCATCCTCAATATTTATCCTGCCACTGCCCTTAATGACTATATTGGAACCGGTTTTAACCAGTAAAGTACATCCGCTTTTTATTGTCAGGGTAGCCCCATCATTTATTTCAAGGTTACTGCCTGATTCAAAGACAATTGAGCTTAGATTATTACAAACAAAATTGGATTTTGACTGAAGAACTAAAAATGAGTTTTTTAGACAGGTGAAATAGGTCGGTCCTGAAAAAAGATTTGTAGTTATGTTTCTTATATGGGTATTTGGGGTATAATTTTGATCCAGCAAAATAGTTGTCATTTGGCAATAAATTCACTCTTTCATGTAAAACAATATCACCGGTCCACCGCACTGAATTTGAAACATCATACGAATCCCATGAAATATCCACTTTATACCTGCCATCAAGTTGGTCCTGCATATTAATTTTAAGGCCGCTTAAATGTATTTTTCTGTTATCAGTCTTTGTTGTGGATTTTTTTATCATGCCATTTGCTTCATCCTGATGATGATAAGTTATCACATTTGCAATGGAGGGATTTGAACTGAGATCTATAACAGATGACCCGGTAAAGGGGTCGGAATCATCACCCATATCACTTAACTTATTTGATATTAAACCATTCTGGGATTTAATAACGAATTCATGCCTGTGCAGTTTCCAATCGATAATATTTTCCGCTATCGAATTAAAATAATGATTTTCGAGATCACAGTATCCTGACAGCGGATTTGGCTGATAGTATTCCTGGATATTCGTTATGGTATTGCTGATACAACCTGTATCTGTTTCAGGGAGCAATCTTATATCCCAATTTCCTTCCGCGCTGATTTGGATTAAATGATCGGTAAGAGAAGGAAGCATATCAGAATATGTTCCTTCCCGTTTATCTTTTCCCACCTGATAATAGGCATAAATTCCGGCTACCCCGTCATCCTTGCAGTCCATGGTCCAATATGCAGGATAATCTTCCTTATTATTTTTATGAATCTGGTGATTTTCCAGCCAGATGTATTGATTGAAAGCGCCATTATCCACATAGGGTAGTTTAATTCTAACGGCATCACCGTAGGTAATAAAATCTCTCAGCAAGAATGTCCTGGCACCATCGGCCACAGTCAAATCCGAATTAGAATTATTCACTGCAATTGGATAGTCTGAATTGGTCGGACCCCGGTAATCCAGTCTCCATCTCTCATATCCATTGCATGAAATCATACTCGATCCGGAGGAGCCAATTAATGAATAGCCGCCTTTATTGAATTCCAGAGTAACCAAATCACCAATATCAACTGGTCCTCCGCCACCCATATGTGCCGAATTGGTATTGCCCAGCATATTATGGGCAAGTTCATGAATTTCTGTCGGCTGATAGGCCGGATGGGCTAAATCCTGGCCTCCAACCCTTCCCTGATAGGTTGCTGCATCAAAATAATACAGTTTGTTATTAATCTTCAGGGGCTGTTTTATCTCAAATCCTGTTTTACCACCATTATTGTTTGATCCATGCTTTTGGGTGCAATTCCTTACAAAGAACTGGGCCATGTCAATCCGGCCATTTGAAAGTGTATCCTTTTGCTGGAAACTTAATAAGTGGTTGATTTGCATTCTGTCATAATCTTTTATGCTATTATGACCATGAATTGTACTTAATCCATTTATATCGTTATTAATAAGTTCGATGCATTTACTGATTAATTGCTTATAGGAAAAACCTGCACCCGGATCATCTGGTGTTAAGAAAGATTGAGCAACATTTATCACTACAAAATCACCCGTAATTATTAATTGATTAAATGACGCTTCAGCAAATCTTTTGGTAAATGATCCCACAATATTTTCGGGATCATATTCATTATCCATAAAGCCATCTAAAAAAGCAGGAGGATTATCATTAATTGAATTAGGGGCTCCGGGCAGCCACAGTGGAGTTTCAGAATCCTTAACCGGGTCCGCTGCAGGAGTTTGATCATAAATAATATTTATAAAAAAATTAAGAGTATGCAGACGGCCCGTCGGGGGCATTTTATCGCCGTAATATGTTCTATAAACCTGGCTGTAGCTTTCCAGACAGCATAAAATCAAAGCTATTATCAAAATTTTACTCATAGTTTGGTTACTCTGATAATCCATTCTTCATTACCGGAAGGCTATAGTGTGGTATATTAGGTAATTTTGATTGATTCTCATGCAAGGTTGTAAATTGACATTAAATTATTGATATTTGATAGGATCAAATGCCGGAACGGAAAGAAATTTTCAACAATAACCGGTTATCATTAAACACGTATATTCATGAAAAAACTGACCATATCTCTTTTTCTGGGCATCTCTTTCATGTCGTTTGGTGCAATTGACAGGGGACAGACAATGGCAGCCCGGGCCGGAAACGACGACCAGGTTATCCACGTTCAGCAAGTGTATAAAACAATTGACACATTTAGGTTGAAGGTCGATATTTTTTACACGAATCAATCGCTAAAAAGAGAAAATAATACGGCTATAGTATTCTTTCATGGAGGCGGTTGGGCCTATGGCTCGCCGAGTGAGTTTTTTACCACCTGTGAACGGTATGCGAAGATGGGAATTGTCACTTTTTCGGTAGATTATCGCCTGTCAATTGACAATGGTGAGATTCCCAGTAAAACTATCAGTCCTATTGAATGTGTGATGGATGCAAAAACAGCCATGCGCTGGGTACGGGAAAACGCAGATAAATTTCACATCAATAAGAATAAAATCGTTGCCGCAGGTCAGTCGGCTGGGGGACAACTGGCATTGTCCACAGCCATGATTGATGAATACAATGAAAAATCCGATAACCTGACTATCAGCTCCCGACCTGATGCCATTCTGCTGTTTTCGGCCTGTGTAAATACGGTGGAGGGCTGGTGTGACCGTCTTCTGGCTGATCGCAGGGAAAAAATATGGAGTATCTCACCGGCGCATAATATTAAACCGGGATTACCCCCGATGATCGAATTTCACGGTATTGATGATGAACAGGTTCCTAAATGGACTGTTCAGTATTTTGAGACTGAAATGCAAAAGGCGGGCAATTATTTTGAGCAGCATATGTTTGAAGGAAGGAAACATTATCTGGGAGAGGGAAATCCAAAGTATTCACGCTACTATGATGATGAAATACTTAAGATTACAGATGATTTTCTCCGGAAATACAATCTCCTGGAATAATACTAAGATCTCCGGGTGGCGTCCGTCTTGAGTTATTATAATTTGAAATGTGATTTTTAACATTGATAAAACATCTTTGTTATAATACCGGAACGTAATAAATCAATTCACAAATATTTCAATTGACCAGGCAGGAGGCTGTATAATCTCAATTATGTAGCCTGCATACCTGTTAAACAGAGTTAACAATTTAGTATGAGCACCATAAATAACAATAAAAAGGAGTTGACACCTGAACAACGTGAAGAATTATTCAGCGTGTTAAAGACCCGTTTTGAGAAAAACATGAACCGCCATAAAGGTCTTGAATGGGCTCAAGTACAGGCAAGACTGGAAGCCAATACTGAAAAGTTGTGGTCACTCAGTGAAATGGAAAGAACCGGCGGTGAACCGGATGTAGTTGGTCAGGATAAAAAGACGGGCGAATACATTTTTTATGATTGTTCAGCAGAAAGTCCTAAAGGCCGCAGAAGTTTTTGTTACGACCGTGAAGCACTGGAATCAAGGAAAGAAAATAAACCGGAAAATAACGCCATTGATATGGCTGCTGCCATGGGCATTGAACTTTTAACCGAAGAGCAATACCGGGAGTTGCAGAAACTTGGAAATTTCGATACGAAAACATCGAGCTGGGTGAAAACACCTCCGGATATCAGAAAACTCGGAGGTGCCATTTTTGCTGATTTTCGATACGACCATGTTTTCGTTTATCACAACGGTGCAGAATCCTACTATGCTGCCCGGGCGTTCCGTGGCTCGTTAAAGGTTTGAGTTACTACAATGGTTAACCTAAGAAGAGTATATGATCCGGAAAGACCCGGAGAACATTACAGAGTATTTATTGACCGGCTTTGGCCGAGAGGGATTTCAAAAGAAAAAGCCGGATGGGATGAATGGATGAAAGAGATATCGCCAAGTGACGAGCTCCGCAAATGGTTCAACCACGATCCAGCCAAATGGGTGAAATTTAAACATCTATATGAAAAAGAATTAGCTCTGAAACAAGACGAATCTAAAAAAGCTGAAACAATTAGAAATAATACACGGAACTTTAACACTGCTCTACGCCGCAAAAGATGAAAAACACAATAACGCATGTGTTGTGGCAAAACTCATACAAGACTGGCACGAATAGCAAACCGCGTTAAAATCATGTTAATCTACCTGTCGGTATTGAAGTTATTATCGCAGAGTTGTTTCAAAATTGATGAGTTACACCAAACTTGCTGGTATAAACTGTTCAGATTCTTTAATTTCACCAAAATATTAATAGTTTATGAATGCCGGAAGCCTTCAAAAAACCATTACATTACGACATGCTATTGCTCTGTATGTAAGCTCAGTCCTGGGTTCAGGAGTACTGGTGCTTCCGGGACTGGCGGCGCAGATTGCGGGACCTTCTTCACTTATTGCCTGGATATTTCTTTCACTGGCGAGTTATCCCTTCGCCTTCACATTCGGTTCCCTGTCAGCACGAAATCCTGAGTCGGGCGGGATCTATTCCTTTGCAAAGGAAAGCTTTGGACCCCATTTATCGTCGGTTTCAGCATGGCTGATTGCCCTTTGGTATATCACCGGTGCACCGGCGGCAACCCTTATAGCGTCCTCCTATATTTCCTATGCTTTTCCGATGAGCCGGGAAGGCTTGTATGTTTTTTCTTTCACGATAATCTTTCTTGGCATTTATGATAAACTATCGCGGAATAAAATTCAGCAGTAACATACAAATTGCAGTTGTGCTTTTAATTGTATTTTTGCTTTCCTGCGCCATCCTGTTTTCAGCGGGAAAGGTCCATGCACGCCAATTTTCATCCCGTTTTTCCTCATGGAATACGTGCCGTAGGCACTGTGGCTGCTTTGATATTCTGGTCATACCTGGGCTATGAAAACGTATCAAATGTAGCGGAGGAGTTTAAAAATCCTGAACGGGATTTTCACCGGAGCATTCTGGGCAGCGTTATTCTGATCGGATTTTTATATTTTGCCATGGCTTTTGTCACGGTAGGAACGCTGGCTTATAAGACAGGGGGCAGCGTAGCCCCGTTTGCAGCAATTTTTTCAAATGTATTCGGCAGTTACGGTGCGGTAGCCACATCCCTGATAGCCGTATTCATCATCTTCGGAACGGTAAATGTATATACTGCCGGTATGTCGAGAGTCATCTTTGCAGCTGCCAAAGACGGATGTTTTCCCAAAACCCTGACCCACATAAATGAAAAAAATTCGGTTCCGGACAGAAGCCTGATCATGCTTTCGGGAAGTTCAATCATCATGCTTCTGGTATATTATTTTTTAAATGTTGATTTGCAAACCGCACTGCTAATACCCAGCGGCGCTGCCATCATCATCTATATTCTGGGATCCGCTTCCGGGATAAAGTTGCTTCCGGGAAGAAAGGGGAAGGCACTTGCCTGGATGTCGCTTGTTTTTTCTGCTGCCATCCTCCCGTTTGTCGGGAAACTTGCCGCTGCCGGCATCGCGGTAGCATTGGCCGGACTTCTTTACAGCTGGTTATTCCGGGGAGAAATCAGAGCCCCCCTAGGAAAGCTAGTTTAACTGCAGTCTGTTGAAAATACAACATTCGGACTGCCAGTCTGAATCATCCGGTAAAGTGGAGAGTGGCTATCCAGGCGCAAACTGTTCACAGCGTAGGCATATTTTGAATATTTAAAAATCGTAGAGCGGTGTTTTGACTTATATTTAAGGATGTCAGCTTGTTATCACCGCAACTTAAAGTGGTAAGTGAAGTAGAGGGAGTTTCCTGTCCACAATAAAGTTACTTCAGGTTGACCTGCAAGGCGAATCAATTGTACTTAATTTACGTATATTTCTGACCATACAAATAACTCCAAACTGTATGACAAAAAGCTGGATTTATATCTTTTTCATTCTTATTTCCCTACTTGGATTCATTCAGGCACAGCAGCCCCCGCAACACGTTGATTACCCGGGTTACAATACTAACCCAATCGCACCTGATTCATCGGGGATGTCAAGCAGTGCGTCCGGGTTAGCAGCCAAAATCAAAGTCGGATGGAACATAGGCAACACGCTGGAGGCTACAGGAGGCGAAACCTCATGGGGCAATCCAATGGTTACCAATGAATTGATTCAATTGGTAAAGCAAAGTGGGTTCAACGCTATCCGCATTCCCTGTTCATGGAATCAATATGTGGAAGACACTGCAACTGCAAAAATAAAGAGCAGCTGGCTCAATCGCGTTAGGCAGGTGGTGCAGTATTGCGTGGATAATGATATGTATGTTATTTTGAATATCCACTGGGATGGGGGATGGCTTGAAAATAATGTTACGCCGGAAAAGCAAACAGATGTCAATGATAAACAAAGAGCCTTCTGGGAGCAAATTGCCACCCACTTCAGGGATTTTGATGAACATCTGATTTTTGCCGGCGCCAACGAGCCCAATGTTGAAAATGCCGCACAAATGGCTGTTTTACAGACATACCACCAAACTTTTGTAGATGCTGTTCGTTCCACCGGTGGCCGCAATAGTTATCGGGTATTGGTTGTGCAAGGTCCTTCTACCGATATTGAAAAAACCAACAATCTGATGACCTCCTTGCCCAACGATAAGATTGCCAATAAAATGATGGTCGAGAATACACTATTATACTCCATACCAGTTTTGTCTGATGCCAAAAGACGCCAATTGGGGTAAGGCATTCTATTACTGGGGTAGGGATTATCATTCGACTACAGATCCCGACCGCAACGCTACCTGGGGCGAAGAAGCGCAACTTGATGGATTGATGGAATCCATGAAAAGTAAATTCGTCGACAAGGGAATTCCTGTGATATTGGGCGAGTATGCCGTTATACGCCGCACCTTTTTAACCGGCAAAGCCTTGGATTTACATCTTGCTTCAAGAGCTTATTTCCTGAAATATATGACCAGGCAGGCCAAAGTCAACGGACTTCTTCCCTTTTACTGGGATGCCGGCAATATGGGCGAAAATGCTTCGGCTCTCTTCGATCGGAAAAACAATAAGGTCTATGATCAGCAGGCAATTGATGCAATTATGGAAGGGGCGGAAACAAAAGACAGCATTCAGGTTCGGAAGTTCTTTTCCGAAACCAGTTTCTGGAATCAGCCCTTACCCGAAAATGTAGAGATTGATCCGCAAAACGCTCATTTTCTGGAATTACTGAAAAAAGAACCCAACGGACCGTTTTTCAAGATTAACCTGGTGGCCTGGACCATTCCGGTTTATGAAGTAAACGACTCAACACCGCGATATAAAATTCAATTGCATCATCTGACTCCGGCTGAGAAAAAAAGATGGAACACCAATCGCGAAACATTTGGACATGGAAAGGAATTTGATGCAGAACCGGTGCCAATTCCCAAAGATGCGCAGGCCGATCCCCAGGAAGATGCACATTGTGCCCTGGTCGATTGGAAAAACCGCGTTGCCTGGGACATGTGGGGTTTGAAAAAAAATGCCGATGGAAGCTGGACATCCAATACCGGAATGAAATACAGCATTGACGGTGAAGGTGTGTTTGATCCGAAAGATTTTGGCATGAAGGATGGCGAAAGCGTTCACTATTATGGCCCGAGCCGTGCAGCAGGTGTGCCAGCCATTGCCGGATTAATCATGTATGATGAAGTTCAGAAAGGCGAAATCAACCACAAGCTGGCCTGTGCAACCCGAGTGAATGCCTACAAAGAACATGTTTTTCCTGCCATCTGGACCGATGGTTTTATTGTGGGCGGAATTCCGGAAGGAGCAGTCATTCAGCTTGATCCGAAGCTTGACCTGACGAAATTCAATCTCTATCCGGGTGAAATGGCTGTTGCAAAGGCTCTGCAAAAGTACGGGATGGTTGTGACTGACATTGCCGCTGCCAACACTTTGTATGGCGAAGGTTTGTGGGGACATCCGGGCAAAAGCTGGGATGGAATTCTCAGGGAAGATGGCGGTGGAATCAGTTCCATCCCGATCGAAAACTATCGCATCTTGAAAATCAACAACCGGGTGAACAAGGGCGACAGCTACACCAAAATCCTGAATGACGCAGGACGCTGGCCATAATCCAAATGTAAAATACGGACACAAACCGTTCGGGGCAATTGTAGGTGTATTGAACCGAGTATTGGATATGCGAGCTAAGGCTTCTGCGGAGAAGAAGGCTGCCCGGGTTTGACCGGAGGCAAAGTCTGCTGCAAGTTGATATCCGCAAATTAAATTTCAAAAACAATCAAAAAGAATACTTGTTTTAATTATTGACGTGCGGTTGATACATCCCAGTTGATACCTGGTTAATTATATATAATTGAAAAACATTCAAAAAGAATCCTTGTTATATTTATTGATGTACGGTTAATACATCCCATACCTAAAATAAATAAATATTAAAAGCAGGATATGAAAAATTCTTATTTAGTCGATTTTAAAAATGTATCCACAATTCACCTGGAATCTTCGCCTGTTGCTGAAGCCCTTGCAGGTTTGCGGGCCAATGAAGCCCGTTATTTTATGAACAAGTATAAACATGAATTCACGACAGTTCCGGCGAGCCAAAGCCAGGAGACTCTTGATTATGTGAACCGGATTTTGAAAAAAGAACGCGATATCGAATTTTCGGCTAAACCTTTGGAAACATCACGCTTTCGGGTGGAAAATATCGATTGGACATATGTCTTTTATGAGGATGGACTTTCGGTCAATGTTCTGTATACAATTGATGATCCTAAGAAAAGGGCTGTCGGATTTAAACTTTCTGAGGGAATGGAAGTGCCAAAAGAGTTGGAGGGGAAATTTAAATTTGCCACTCAGAAGTCAGCCCTTGCCGGAACAATCCGGGGTTCGTTTTTTGTAATAAAGGGGGAATATAAATAATAATTTTGATGGCACTCATTTTATATCATGAAGAAAACCGTTCAGGGTTTTTAAATTATTAAAGGCGTCACCCATTGTATTGTTAAAATATACATATACAATTTTGCCTTCTTCTATCCATTCAATAATGTAGGTGGCATATTCATGTAAAAAATCTTCTGAATAGCTATCACGGTAGTTTCCTGTGGGACCATGAAACCTGATATACATAAAATCAGATTTATGATTAATGGCCGGTGTTGCAGACTTTGGTATGTCTTGTATGACAATTGAGGCTTTATAAAAGTTCAACAGGTCATAAATAGTATCATCATACCATGATCGGTTACGAAATTCAACGGCAACCTTCCATTCTGGTGAAGTATTTAATTCTTTAATGCAACTTAAAAGCTTGTCTAATTGAACAATGTATTCTATGCTTAAACCTGGAGGAAACTGAATGAGCAAACATCCTTTTTTTTCATTTACCGGATTGATGGATTTAAAAAAAGCAGACACATCCTCCGGATTAAATTTAAAATCTTTGATGTGGGTTATTCCTTTCCACAATTTAAATGTGAATCTGAATTTTTCAGGAACTGAGGCAGCCCATTTACTAACTGTTGAAGCGCGGGGAATTTTATAAAACGAACTATTAAACTCTATGCTATTAAAGAACGATGAATAAAACGTTAGTCTGCTTGCGTTTTCAAATGGCGGGGGAAACAGGTATTTTGGAATTTGCAATTGCAAACCGCTAAGCCCGGAATAAAATGCATCAACCTGAAAATTCTGCATCCTGATTAAATTAAGTAAGGTTTTTCAAACCCATTTCTGTTGTGCAAAACAGCTAATTATCCAATTCACTGACAAAAGTATATGTGCCAGACCCTATCTCAAAAACCACCGAACCATTTTCACTGCTCGTAAACTTTACGCCTTCCGCTTTTGCTACAGGCTTACCAGACTCGCGAACCGAAGTCGCATCTTTTGCCGGGACAAATACCGTCGCCGTGGTATTGGCGGGAATGGTGACCTCCATCGTCAGCTTCCGCCCTTCGCGTTTCCAATTACTGACAATGCGGCCGTAGGGGGAGTCGAAATGGCCTTTAGCCCAGGTAACTTCGGATACCATCTCCGGCTTAATGATGAAATGCCTGAATCCGGGTTGGGCTGTATCATTGCGGATTCCAAGGATCGCCCGGTAGAACCATGCGGTGGAAGAACCGCCGAGCGATGGCATTTGAGCCATCCCGCCACGCCAGGTTTCCATGAAGACCCCGTTCTTTGCAACAGAATAGAAACTGGGATAATCCGTTTGGTTCATAATTCTTCCAACAAGGTCTGCCCGCCCGAGATCGGTCAATCCATCCAGCAAATAGGGGTTACTGACAAACCCTGTGCTCAAATGATAATTCCTGGCCTTGATATTTTCCACCAGCCGCTGGAGCACCAGGCTCTTCATCTCTTCAGGCACCACCCCCAGAGCCAGTGGCATAATGAGTGAGGCCTGGGAATCATCAGCCCCTGCGTAAAGCCCGGTTGCGGGATCAAGGTACTTTTTATTGAAGATTTCACGGGTGCTTTCGGCAATGGATTTGTAGGTTGCTGCGTCCTCATTGTGTCCCAGCAAGGCTGAACTTTTCGCCAGGATATCCGCATAACAGATATATGCCATTGTGGAAACCAGAAACGTCGGGGTGCGCTTGGGTGGTCCCCAGCCTTCGATACCAACCTCGATCCAATCCGATGCGCCGGCCCACTCCAATATCCCGCCGGTAGAATCGGCCTGTTTCCTGAGCCAGGAAAAATACAGCTTCATGGGCTCATAAGCCCTTTTCAGTATCCGGACGTCGCCATAGAACTCATATAGCCGCCAGGGAGCATAAATAATCATGCCACCCCACCATGGATCGTTCCAGGTATCAACATGACCAATATTCGTAGGAGCGACGGATGCGACACGGCCATCTTCCATCTGAACATCCGCATAATCCTGCCACCATTCCTCATAAAGGGTGGTAGTCTCGGTAAGGTAACTGGCAGACTCGAACATATTCTGAATATCCTCAGACCACCCGGCTTTCTCACGGGTGGGATCCAATGGATAGTTCAGAACATAATTGAAATGGGTATGCTTTCCAATCTGGTGCAGTTCGTTAAACAGCGGGTTGGAGCATTCAAAATCACCGCTCGACCGGAGATCAGCATGAACAACTTCGATGCTGACATCCTCCGGCGCAGGCAGATGATCCAATCCGGTAATGGTGAACTCAGGCCCGATAGTATGAACAAAAAAACGCGGCTCGAGTATCACCTCGTTTGTATCACGGAGCGTGAAATCAATACACACCGGCCCGAATATATCTCTCATGGCTAGCTTCTGATTTCCCCTGACGGAAACAACATCACCGGGTTTACCTTTGACCCTGATGCGCGGGAATCCTGTATAAACGCGATCAAAGATATAATTGTTTCCATCCCTGCGCAGTGCCTTGACAGATTCAAAACGGCGCACCGGAGGATTGTGAAGAGCCTGGAGTCTTCCTTTCGGAGCCACGGCCAGTGCCACAGGCTTCCATTGCCTGAGAGTATCTTTGAAAGCAGGCAACGCCCATCCGTCCTGTTCCTTGTTTAAATCGTGCACTTCCTTGACCCAGAAATCATTGTATCGTATCCGTCCCAGACCGGCTGTCCATGTATCATCGGTGCCCATCACGCAGGATGATCCATCAGAGAATTCCACTTCAAGCTCAAGTAGCAGTTGCGGCATACCTAGCAGACGCCTGCCAATCATTCCACCCTTTGGACGGAGGACTGTTATAACCATTCCCCACAATGGCTCCGATGCAGTTTTCACCCTGCTTCAGCAAACTCGTTACATCAAGCGTGGTGTAAATCACCCGATATGCCGGATTAGCAAAACGGGGGGCAATCATGAGCGTTTCATCCGGCTTCCGGCCATTGATCAGTATATCGGCAAATCCCAGACAGGCAAATCTTACCACAGCACTTTTCACGGGTTTGCCGAGATTAATCTCCTTCCGGAAATACTGCGCCTCGTTTGCAGTTTCGGAAGAGTATCTGATCCATTTGGCCCGCCAGTCTGAAGAGGACAACAATCCCATGGTCCATACCGAAGGTTTACTCCACTTTGAGACTTTCCCGTCATTAAACCATGAGCGAACCTTCCAATAGCATTTCTGGCGCGAGACAAGTGTTTTGCCGAGCATATTCAATATTAACAGTTTGATCCGTACCGACCTTGCCACTATTCCACAGGTCGCCCTGATCTTTAGCCAGCAGTTCCTCCGAACTCGCCACCAACAACTGATATGCACTTTGTTTCAGGTTTCTGGCTTCCGGTCTCTGGTTTCTTTCTTCGATCTCCCAGCTCAGCCGTGGCCGGGCCACGTCAATTCCGAGCGGGTTATTTCGATATTCGCAACGCAGGTTAACAATATCGGCGGCATGCAGCGAAGCCAACGGTACCAAAATTAAAAAAGCAAGAGCGTAAAATGTGATTCTGTGCATGATTTGTCTGAATAAAAGAAATAACACTATTAATATTTATCCGGCTGTCATAAAGATGCAATAATAAATATCAATAATTCTATTTAAACCATTTTAAAATCTCATTAGCAATCAGTTCATGGCCCAATTCGTTTGGGTGATTAACCTGGGACATGTATTTGCTAAGTTGCTCTTTATCTGCATAAAGGAAGCTAAAGGCCTGGTAACTGTCAGCCAGTCCAATTTCATTTTCTGCAGCGATTTTTCGTATCTGATCGGCATGTTTGCTAAGTTCATTAGAGGGATCCGAAAAATTGACGGTTTGATCCGGGGAAGGTGTTAGCAAAATCACTTTTATACCTTTATCTTTTGCCAGCTTAATCATCTGATTCCAGGCGATATAAGCCTTCTCAAGCCCGCAACCCCGATCATTCAACCCGTAGTCAATCAGAATCAGGTCGGGTTTGTGAATCAGCACATCACGTTCAAACCGTTCAGCTCCCTGAACTGAATTTTCACCCCCAATGGCTGTGACAATGACATTCACAACCGCAAGCGGATAAATGGCTTTCAGCTTTTTCAGGAGAAGGTTAGGATAGGCCTGCAGCGTATTTACCTGAGGCGTTTTAAAATATCCGGCAGGAACACTATGTCCATGAAAAACAATGTTAATCGTTCTGTTTTTCGGCCACTCTACCTGCATTTCCGATTTCAGATCATTCAAATAGGTGGCTGAATCGGCAATTTGAGCCTGAGACCAAAGCGCAATAAACAGAACCGGTAAAAAAAGAAATTTCTTCATGATTACTTTGTATTTATAACTGTTTCCGATACAGAAAGTCAAGTAGGTTGATTTTATTGGGTTTGAGGTAGAGTGCGGGACAAACTGGGGACAGTTTTTATGATATGGATGATTATTCCGGTTATTTCGCTGTATGTTAAATAATCAAATAAAACTAACAATAAAGGTTATTCTACAATTAGTTTTCCTTTATATATAATTCCACAATTATTTAATTTATACATGTACATTCCCTTGGGAAGATTGCTGACTGATACTTGCCTTTTTTCAGTTAATTTTTGTTCCATCACTTTTTTACCCTGGAGGTCAAACAGTTCGATCATTGCAGTTGATGACATATTTGCCAAATCAAATACTATAAATCTTTTGGCTGGGTTTGGATGAATATCGATGGTATTGGATTCCTTGTAATCACCCGGAATATTTGTCCAGCAACCAGTTGAAAAAATTATATTTGGACTGTTTGTTGTATCAGCAGAAATACCGGCAGGAGGGAAGGGTACTTTCCATACACAAACTTCATACAATTCAGGCATGTAAGATAGTATTATTATGGATAAACCCTTGTTTTTAGAAATATTCAGACTGGTTAATGAGTTGTTCCCACAATTCAAATATGCCAAATCATTACAAACAGTAACATCCAGACTGGTTAATTGATTTACAGAGCAATTCAAATTTGATAAAGCAGTACAGCCAGAAACATCCAGACTGGTTAATTGGTTACTACCGCAATACAAATATTTTAAAGCAGCATTATTGGAAATATCTAAACTGGTTAATTGGTTTGCAGAGCAATCTAAACTTGTTAAAGCGATACAACCAGAAACATTTAAACTAGTTAATTGATTTGTTGAGCAATTCAAACTTGTTAAACCAATACAACCTGAAACATCAAGACTGTTTAACTGGTGATCAAAACAATTCAAATAATTTAAAGCACTACAACCAGAAACATTCAAAACGGTTAACGGGTTATCCTTGCATGACAATTCTGCTAAGGCAATACAACCTGAAGCATCTATACCGTATAATTGGTTTCCATCGCAAATCAATTTTTGTAAAGCAGTACAACCTGAAACATCTAAGCTAGTTAATAGGTTACCCTCACAAATCAAAGATGTTAAAGCAATACACCCAGTAATATCCAAACTGGTTAATTGATTATCAGAGCAAGACAGTTCCTGCAATGCATTACAATCTGAAACATCCAGGCCAGTTAATTGATTACTATCACAAAACAAAAAAATTAATGCAGTACTACCAGAAATATCAATAGCAGCAAATTGGTTGTCAGTGCAATCCAAATATACTAAAGCAGTAGAACCAGAAAAATTCAGGCTGGTTAATTGATTCCCCCTGCAAAACAAAAACGCCAAAGCAGAGCAACCGGAAATATTCAGATTGTTTAACTTGTTATCCTGGCAATTCAAACCTGTTAAAGCATTGCAGCCAGTAACATCCAGATTGGATAACTGGTTTATAGTACAATCCAGGTAAGTTAGAGCAGTGCAACCAGAAATATCCAGATTGTTTAACTTGTTTTTCTGGCAATTCAAACCTGTTAAAGCAATGCAACCACTAACATTCAGACTGGGTAACTGATTTTCATAGCAGTACAATTCCTGTAATGAAGTACAACCAGAGGCATCCAGAGATATCAATTGATTTCTTACGCAGTTTAAACTCTTCAAAGCTAAACAACCAGTAGCATCAAGACTGGTCAATTGATTATCCCAGCAGCTCAAATATTTTAAAGAAGTACATCCAGAAATGTTCAGATTGAATAATTGATTTTCAAAGCATGACAACTCTTGCAAAGAGCTACAACCAGAAACATCCAGACTGATTAGTGAGTTAAATTCACAGTACAAATTTGTTAAGGCTGTACAGCCAGAAACATCCAGACTGGTTAATTGATTTACAGAGCAATCCAAATTTGATAAAGTAATACAGCCAGAAACATCCAGACCGTAAAGTTGATTGCCAGCGCAATTAAGTTTTGTTAGGGCAACACAACCTGTCAGGTCTAACTCATTTAATTGGTTACCAACACAAAGTAAATCTGTTAAAGCCGTGCATCCGGAAACATTCAAACTACCTAATTGGTTGCTTCCACAATCCAAATAAGTTAAAGCTGTTAAACCGGATACATCCAGACTGGATATTTGGTTTGATTGACACTCCAGTTTTAATAAATCATTACAACCAGAAACGTCCAGGATGGTTAATTGATTACAACAACAACCCAAATATTTTAAAGAAGCACAAGCTGAAACGTTCAGAGCTGTTAATGAAAAATTCCACTGGCTGAAAAGGGTATCCAGGCCTACAAATGCTTCAATTCCCGTCATATCTGAAATATCCATCTGACTAACATCCAGTTTTTTTATTGTTGCACATTCAGCATAACTAATTTCTCCGTCTTCATTTATATCAATACCTAAGGATATCAATGCATTCTTGAAATTTGTATCAGGTATATTTACATTTTGAGCATTTGACACAAATGCCATTATAAGTATTAAAAATGCTAATAATAGGGTTCTCATGGGAATAAGTTTTTGGCAAGTGGTTAATATCCCATAAATAAGTAGTGCAGTAAATAAAAGTTACAACAATATAAAGGCGATGTCAAGAGTATTTTGATGAGTGAGATGGAAGATATTTTTGTTTTGGAAAGAAGATTCTGCTTTGATATTATTACTGGTGGGGTGGGTTTCGCTGGCTGTAATTCCCAAAATTATGGGCCTTGGGGTACGCGCCCGATTCATGATTTGTTGAATGTATCAATGTGTAATGGGTAAAGAACCTTAGGATTAAAGAAAGAAACAAAAAGTTACCGCCAGCCTAACCCCGGTGCCACGTATTTTAAAATAGAAGACAGCACATGAATATTATAATCAACACCCAATGTATTTGGTACGGTCAAAAGCAACGTATCTGCTTCCTTTATAGCTTCGTCCCCTGCCAACTCTTTAATAAGCTGATCCGGTTCGGCAGCATAGCTTCTACCGAAAATTGCCTGTTTGCCAGGCTCAATAAAACCGATCTGATCAGACCGGTCCGATTCATGTCCAAAGTAATACCTGTCCTGATCATTTACCAGTGCAAAAATGGACCGGCTTACTGAAACCCGCGGTTCCCGAGTCATGACCTGCCTTTTTCCAGGCTTCCTTGTATAATCTTATTTGCTCTGCTTGTTGTATATGGAACGGTTTACCGCTTTCATCAAATTTCAGGGTGGAGCTTTGCAGATTCATTCCGTTTTCAGCTGCCCATATGGCTGTTGCATTGGAAGCTGCGCCCCACCATATACGGTGGCGCAATCCTGCAGAATGGGGCTCCAGTCTTAATAAGCCCGGCGGATTCGGGAACATGGGATTAGGATTAGGTTGGGCAAATCCAATGCCTTTTAACTTATCAAGAAATAACAGGGCTTTGTCCCGTGCCATTTCTGCGTCAGTTTCTCCGTCAGCCGGTTCATAACCAAAATAGCGCCATCCTTCAATTACCTGTTCGGGCGAACCCCTGCTGATTCCCAATTGTAGTCTTCCTCCGGATATCAGATCAGCTGCTCCGGCATCTTCAACCATGTACAATGGATTTTCATAGCGCATATCGATCACGGCTGTTCCAATTTCTATTTTATTTGTTCTCGCACCGATAGCGGACAATAAAGGAAATGGAGATCCCAGCTGGGCCGCAAAATGATGCACCCTGAAATACGCACCATCCAGGCCCATCTCTTCACCTGCAACTGCAAGATCAATTGATTGAAGCAATGCTTCACCCGCCGTACGGGTTATATAGCCCTGCCGGTTTGCCCAGTGTCCAAATGATAAAAAACCAATTTTCTTCATAAAGTAATTTTCTCAGCAAGCATATTCTCAGTATCTACCTATAGAATATTATAATGATAATGAATACGTTATTCAGTTTGAGCCTTTTTTCTAAAATTTACATCCAGTCAGTGGTGTGTTGTCTGCCAATGATTTTTCATCCCACTTGGTCTCCTCAGTCATAGCAGTGAATTCCAATACTTTTTCAAGCAGGTCGATAGCTGTCCACGTCATGTTTATAATGTATAATTTAGTAAAGGTAGGCTAAATCCCTGGTGATACAAAAACAGAAGAGTCCACTGTAATTAATTGTACATAAGGGCAGTATTTGCTTTTTTTCGGGTTTTTATTAACTTATGGTTCCCTTAATACCAAACCATATGAAAAAGCAAATTCTAATCCTTGGATTTATCCTTTCTCCCTTGGCTATCAACAGCCAGGTTTATAAAACGATTCAGGTTGATACACCGGGTACACTTGGCGATCTGCTGACCGCGGAAGAAAAAATAACCATTACCGATATGACTGTTACCGGGGTAATTGATTCGATGGATTTCCTTACAATGAGAGATCAAATGCCCGAAATTCGTGTGCTTGATCTGTCAGGGGCATCAACTGTAAATAATGCGCTCTACACGCTTGCACTAAGCGATAAGAATTTACTTGTTTCCATCCTGCTTCCTCATTCAATCACCCGGATCGGACAAGAATCATTGATGTCCACTTCAATCACCGGGATCATCATTCCACCTACTGTAACGCTTATTGAACATGCTCCTTTCAGATATTGTCCGTTGAACGAGGTTACAATCCCTGCATCCGTAAAATCAATCGGATCAACTGTATTCTCGCCCTGTTATTCATTAAAATCCATTTATGTTGAAGAAGGAAATACAGCATATTGTGATATAGACGGGGTGCTTTTTAGCAGGGATACCAGCATACTGTGGGCATGTCCGCCTGCACGGAAGGGAAATTATACTATCCCGGCCAATGTTGAGGAAATAGGATATGAAGGCTTTGCCAGTTGCAGATGGATCGATACCCTGTACATTCCCGCATCCGTAAAGAAGACCGGTACCTTCAGTTTTTTTGATTGCGATTCATTAAAGAAAATTAACGTGGATGAAAGCAGCACATTCATGACTGATATGGATGGAGTTCTGTATACCAAAGATTTGTCTGTCCTTATCCGGTATCCCATTGGCAAAGCTGATACCTCATACAATATCTTGTTTGGAACGAGAATTATAGGCACAGGCGCTTTTGAGCGTTGCGAACTTATAAAACATATTACCTTTCCAAAAACACTTGTCAAAATTGAAAGCTCGGCTTTCAGGTATGCTGAAGGTATAACCGCCCTGGAACTTCCCCCTTCCCTGGAAGAAATTGAAAATGCCGCTTTTTTTTATTGCAGATCGCTGGAGAAAATCAGGATCCCATCATCAGTCAATTCCATTGAAAATCTTTTTCTGAACGGTGATTCAGCGTTGGATACCATTACTTTGAATTCAAGTCAACCTATAACAATGTTCAGCTGGAACAATTATTTCACTGCAGTGGATACGAACAGTTGTATATTGATGGTTCCGGCAGGTTCTTATGATGCCTACAGGCAATCCCCTGGCTGGAATGCCTTTGTGCATATTACTGAATACAATACCTTTCTTGAAGTAACACCAACTGCATTTACGATTGAATCCCAGGGAGGAACAACAGCCTTTTTTACAATTAATTCAAACACAGAATGGCGATTACGGCCGAATGCCGGGTGGTTAAGTTTCAGTGACACACTGGGAATGAATGATCAGATTGTGACAATAACAGCCACAAACAACACCGGCAATCTAAGGCAAGCTATTGCTGACCTCGTACCCCTTGAAAAGGAAACAATCAGTCTTTTTATTACGCAGGAAGGAATTCAAACCAATGATGAAGAGTTGATGGAACAAAAAAGCAGTTTTTATTATGATCCTTTGCAGCAATGTGTAGTGGTGAAAGGCTTGTCAAATCAAATCCTTTCAATATATTCAGTAGATGGAAGATTAATCCAGTCACATGATTTAAATGAAGACACCGGTATAGTAAATGTTGGCCAACTTCCTGCCGGAATTTATGTTGTCAAGTCCGGTAAACAAGCAGTAAAAATCATGATAAAGAAGTAGTGGACCCTGATCGGTCAGATTAGGGGTAATGGATCTCGTGTAACCCAATGATTAATACCTGATATAGGGAAGAAGCGTTGGGAGCCGGTTTATAACTGTCCCTATGCGAAAATATTTATATATTTGAATTCAGCGATCAATGCTAATTTTTTTACAATGTCTTTCCAAATCGCAATATTTTAAACTGCCTCCTGAATGGATCTAAAAGTATATCCTCAAAAGGCGGATCAGTTTATTACCATTGAAACGGGAATTTCAGAACCTTCCCTGTTTAAAATGTTTGATATGATTGGCATCCTCGTCTTGATAAAAGAGGTTTCCGATAAGGAGCAATTATCGGTTGAAATGCTAAAAGCAGGGATATATTTTTATAAGCTTATTGCAGATGGTAAATTGCAGGTGGGAAAGCTGTGGTTGAAGGGTGCTTAGACGTAAAAAAAAGATCCAATGAGTCGGTCCGGGAAAACCGAAGGTTGGGTATATTCTTAAGGCTGATACCTCAAATATGTTAAATGAGGCCAGGAGATGGTCAAAGCTTTGGAATTAGTAAGATCATTTCCCGATACAGAAATTCTTAAAAATATTTCCAAGTACCTCATCATTTGTGATTTCACCGGTGATTTCGCCGAGGTAATGCATGGCTTCACGGATATCCTGGGAAAGGAGATCGCCGGTCATGCCTGAGGATAGGCCTGCGGTAGCCCTGTGCATGGCGGAAAGGGCCTTGTCGAGGGCTTCGAAATGCCTGAGGTTGGTGATTATCACATCATTCTCATCCGTGGAAACTGCACCGGAAGCATTGACCAGCGCTTGTTCCAGGTGGGAGAGGTGAGTGCCTGATCTGGCGGAAAGGGGGATAATGACTTCGCCGTTATTGAAAATTTTTTCAACCATGTCTTGCTTACTGGCTAAGCTCTTGCGCGGATAACAGGTCGATTTTATTCAGTGCAATTATACAGTCGTTTATCCGCTGTACCCGGCATTGTTTTCATTTCATTGCGGAGCCGTACCATTGTCATCCGGATCGCTGTTGACATCAAGCACCAGCAGTATAATGGATGCCTGGTCGATTTTTTGCCAGGTTCTTTCAATTCCCAGCTTTTCAATTTCATCTGTTGTGTGCCTCAGTCCGGCGGTATCAATCAGTCTGAAATGAATACCCCGGATGCTGATCACATCTTCGATGGAATCTCTTGTCGTTCCTTCAATCTCCGATACTATGGCCCTGTCTTCGCTTAACAGGAGGTTCAGCAGGGTGGATTTTCCTGCATTTGTTTTGCCTACAATGGCGACAGGAATTCCATTCTTGATCACATTACCAAGGGCAAATGAATCTTTCAGATGCTCCAGAACACCTGTAATTTCATTCAAGTAATGATTTCAATTGCGGCCGGTCTGCAAATTCCACATCTTCCTCCCCAAAGTCAAGTTCCAGCTCAACCAGTGAGGTGAAATGAAGCAGCCTGTCCCTGAGTTTTTTTATTTCTCTGGTAAATCCGCCACGCATCTGGCTCATGGCCACCCGGTGTGCAGCAGTTGATCCGGATGCGATCAGATCGGCTACTGCTTCCACCTGTGTCAGGTCAAGTTTGCCGTTCAGAAAAGCCCGCATGGTAAATTCGCCCGCAGTTGCCATCCGTGCGCCCGACTGTACAAGCAATTCCAGGATCCGTTTCTGAATATAAGGTGATCCATGGCAACTGATCTCAATTGTATCTTCACCGGAATAGGAGTGTGGTGCCCTGAAAAGGCTCACTACAACCTGGTCAAGCAGCTGGTCCCCGTCCATCACATTGCAGAAATGCAGGGTATTGCCGGCTTGTTTTGATAATTCCCCCTTTTCAGAAGGAAGCCGGATGATCTTATCGCAAATACGAATTGCATCCGGACCGCTGCAACGGATCACAGCAATAGCGCCCCGGCCGGGCGGGGTAGAAATGGCACATATCGTGTCGTCTTTCGAATACATTTCTTGTTTCCAATTGAAGGCATAAAGGTATGATTTATGAATCTGATTTTATAAAGATAGTTGTCGCGTTTGGTACCATTGGAAAGAGTTTAATAAATCCTCAACAGGTAAAATATAATTCAGATAAAATGATTGCTATTAATAAATGATTTCTTTATGAGGATATTTAAAATATTTTATTAATGTATTATTCTTCAAGAATTTATCCCGGATTAGGATTACATGTTCAGCTGTTTGGAAAAGCGGATTCACATTGTGAGCCTAAACGGAGATCCTGATAAATTTTTGCTATTTATTTTATCCCCTGTACCATAATTCATCGTTTTATTCTATTTTTATCCTGTATTGAAAACGGGTATTTATGAGTATTCTGGTAAACAAGAATTCGCGTGTCATTGTACAGGGTTTCACAGGAGGTGAAGGCACCTTTCACGCAGGTCAGATGATTGAGTATGGAACCAATGTTGTGGGTGGCATCACTCCGGGTAAAGGCGGACAGCTTCATCTCGACAGGCCTGTGTTCAATACAGTTGCCGATGCAGTAAAGCAAACCGGCGCAGATACCACTGTGATTTTCGTTCCTGCAGCCTTTGCAGCAGATGCCATCATGGAGGCGGGTGAGGCAGGGATCGGTGTGATCGTTTGCATCACCGAAGGCATTCCTACCCAGGATATGGTGAAAGTGAAGGAATTTCTGAAAAGCAAAAATGCCAGGCTGATCGGTCCTAATTGTCCGGGAATTATTACCCCCGGCGAATGCAAGGTGGGGATCATGCCGGGATTTATACATAAAAAAGGCGGAATCGGAATTGTTTCAAGAAGCGGAACCCTCACCTATGAGGCCGTCGACCAGGTAACCAAGGAAGGAATGGGCCAGTCGACCTGTATTGGTATCGGTGGTGACCCCATTATCGGCACATCCACACTCGATGCAATCCAGCTTTTTATGAATGATGCGCAGACCGAAGGGATCATCATGATCGGGGAGATCGGTGGCAGCATGGAACCTGATGCAGCCCGCTGGATCAAAGATCATGGCACTAAGCCGGTGGTAGGATTTATTGCCGGTCAGACAGCACCAAAGGGAAGAAGGATGGGTCATGCAGGGGCCATCATAGGTGGTGCTGAGGATACAGCAGCAGCAAAAATGAAAATCATGCGGGAATGCGGCATCCATGTTGTGGAATCGCCGGCTGACATTGCCAAAACAATGGTACTTGCTCTCAAATAATAATTCATATGGAAGTTAAAGGTACGGCCCTTAAAACCACCCGTGATTTTATCAAAACCCAATTTCCCGATCAATACGACAAATGGCTTGATTCCTTAACAGCCGATTCAAGAAAAATATTATACATCAACGCTGGATGCAACTGCATGGTATCCTTTTCGGGAAGGATATTTAATCCCTGTGAAAAAAATTATTGAACTCTGTTATGGTACGGATCTGAAAACCGGTGGAGAACAGATTGGGAAGTTACAGTGCGGAAACCGCACTCAAGGGCTTTTATAAAGTATTCCTGCTGATTGCCTCACCCCAGTTTTTGATGCAGCGGGCATCAAAAATATTTACCACCTTTTATAATCCCAGCCAGGTGGAAGCGGAGATCACCGGTCCTTATAGCGCCATTCTGAGGGTTATTCAGTTTGAAGATATTGATGAAACGGTTGAATACCGTATTGCCGGGTGGATCAGAAAGGCACTGGAACTGGCTAATTGCCGGGAACCGGGATATGAAATAAAAAAATCGATGGCCAAGGGGGATGCGGTAACGGAGATCCATTTTTTTTGGTTGTAGTTCCCTGCTTTTTTCTCGCGGATCTCGCAGATTTCGCAGATGCATGCTCGCGTTGCTCGCATGAAGATTTTTAACACTGAGTTTCACAGAGGAAACACAGAGATACGCAGAGTATTAAATTTAACGCAGCTTTTTTCTCGCAGATTTTTCTCGAAGGGATGCCTTCGGCACGCAATTACGCAGATTCTCATTCCTCTCTCATCTCTCATCTCTCATCTCTCCTTACTCCTTACTCCTCTACCAATACTCAATTCCTGCCGAATTCTTACCTCGTCCCTCGTCCCTCGTCACTGCTCCAGCACCTTAAAATTCCATTTTGAAAAATCGGTGCTTTTTTCCACTTCATTTTCAATATCATCCGGAAGGGAAGGAAAAAAATCCAGTCCGGTTGCTTTTTCAACTTCATCCACTGACACAGCAAAGGATTTTGCAGCGCCATTGGCCGTGTTGCTCCGGAACAGGAAACCAATGGCTCTTTTTCCGTTAACATCCAGTACTACTTTATAATAACGGGTGGGTATACTCACCTTGTTGGCACCGAATGTAAAGAAGGGCACATCGGTAAGAACGGGACCGGTAACTATATACAACGTGTTGCCTTCTTTTGCCCATTCCCTGACCAGCTTTTCATTTGCCTTCCAGATGAACTTGTTGAAAGCGGGTTTCTGGGGAACAATGTTTGTCATCATGAAACTTTCTTCCACTGCCTTTGGGGAAGTGAACATATCTTCAACAGGAACGAGCTGTGCCATGATGTAAGGTGCATCCTTATAATCCTTGGGAACGGCTGATCCTGTGGTAACAAGGGGATCGGCAATATATTTGTCCTTGAACGTTCCTGTAGCCTTTGCCTGTTCAGGAGTGAGTTTATAGGCAATCCATGACGGAAGTTCATATGGTTCGCTGTATGAAAGGGTAAACAGGGTATGGACTACCTGCTGTTCCCGCGGAGCCTGCGCAGGCAATTCATAATTCTGGGCAACTGAAGAAAGGCTGACCAGGCATGCAGATACCAATAGGATTGATTTCATTGTAATTGTTTTTTTTTAATACGTAAAAAACGAATTTTTGTTAGACGGTTGTCGTAGAGACAAGGCAATGCCTTGTCTCTACGAATCATTGCTCATGGGCAGATATCCGGTATCTAATATCTCGGATCTTTCTGAAACGGCAATTTCGCCATTTTTTCCACGGTGATGCTGGGAAAGCCAAATTCCTCGGTGACAGTGCCGAGGATAAGATAAACGCCATATCCCCTGAAGGGATAGTTTTTCAATGAATTGGGAAAATTCACCGTATCGAAAAATTCCCCATGGGTATCCAGGAAACAGCCAAAATGCATCCATTCGCCTTTTACGGTATGTACATATTTGATTGTGACCAGGTTCCCCAGCATCTTCACCTTGCGCCCGACATACCGGTTCAGATCACTGGCAGCGATCTCCCCGCGGAACGGGGTAATGAGCAGGTCGAAACTGGTGAGCGTGACAGGGAATCCGAGAAGTTCAATTTCATCATACGCATCTTCAATGCGGGTTTGCTCCAATTCGGGAAGGACAAATTCCCGGGGTTTTTCATGGAAAAGCATGGGCGTATCCGTTGTCTGCACATTCTTGCCCAGCATCAGGTGGGCATCCCACAGCAGCTGTTTCTTGGTTTTCCCGGTGAACCGGAAGGCATCGAGCCGGATAAGGGTGACCAGTTGTTCAATGCCGGCAGGAACACGGTTGATAAAGTCCTCCAGGCTTTTGTATTCACCTCCGGCATCACGCTGGATTATAATCTGTTCAGCTACCCTTGATTCAAGGTTGGCAATATGAATGAAGCCAACAAATACCTCGCTGCCGTAAATACAGGTCTTGTAACGGCTTTTGTTCACGCAGGGCAGGGAAATGGTCGCCCCGCACCGCCGGGCTTCGTTAAAGTAGACCCAGGTATGGTAGAAGCCACCAAAATTATTGATCACAGCTACCATAAACTCCTTAGGGTAATACGTTTTGAGATACAGGCTCTGGTAGCTTTCCACGGCATACGAGGCAGAGTGTGCCTTTGAAAAGGCATAACCGGCAAAAGAAGCCACCTGCCGCCATACTTCAGCCGTCAGTGTATCAGGATAACCGCGTTCCCTGCAATTTTCAAAGAATTTCCCCTGGATGCGTTCAAATTCCTTTTTCGAACGGAATTTTCCGGCCATGGCCCTGCGCAGAATATCGGCATCGGCCAGGTCCAGTCCCGCAAAATGGTGGCATATCTTGATCACATCTTCCTGGTAAACCATCACCCCGAAAGTCTCCTTCAGCTGTTCTTCCATTACCGGGTGCAGGTATTTGAATCCATCCGGGATTATGGAACCGGTTGATGTATTCCTTCATCATTCCCGATTTGGCAACGCCAGGCCGGATAATGGAACTGGCAGCCACCAGGGTGAGATAATTGTTGCAGTGAAGCTTTTTAAGCAGGCCGCGCATGGCGGGACTTTCGATATAAAAACAGCCGATGGCCTCGCCGCGGTAGAGCCGGTCGTTTACCTTTTCATCCTGCTTAAAATCGGCAATGCGGTGAACATCCACCTTTATTCCCCGGTTCCCGGCAATGATTTCAACACTTTCATTGATGTGCCCGATTCCGCGCTGACTGAGAATATCCAGTTTTTCAAAACCGATCGCCTCGGATACATACATGTCGAACTGGGTTGTCTGGAATCCTTTGGGCGGCATGTCGAGTGCCGTGTAGCAGGTAATGGGTTCTTCGGATATCAGGATGCCGCCGGCATGAATGCTTCTGAGGTTGGGAAAATCAAGCAATTGATTTCCGATCTGAAAAAGCTGTTCCGTAATATCATCCCGCGTGACGGCTGCCGGATTATCCACCAGGCGGTCAATTTCTTCTTTAGGAAGGCCGTAGGCCTTTCCAAGTTCGCGGAAGATGGAACGGTCCCTGAAGGTGCTCATCGTGCCCAGGAGGGCCGTATGCTTGCGTCCGTAGCGTTTAAAAATATAGTCCTGCACCTCATCCCTGTCTTTCCAGGAATAATCGATGTCGAAGTCGGGCGGAGAAGTGCGTTTCGGATTGATGAAGCGTTCAAAATACAGGTTCAGCTCAATGGGATCAACATCGGTGATTTTCAGGCAATAGGCCACAATGCTGTTGGCGCCGCTGCCGCGTCCCACATGGTAAAAGCTGCGGCTCATGGAATACCGGATAATATCCCAGGTGATGAGAAAATAAGCGGAAAATCCCAGTTTATCAATTACTTCAAGTTCATGTTCCACGCGGCGGATGGCTTCTGCATTGGAATTTCCATAGCGGTACTGCATTCCGTCGAGGGCCAGTTTTTGAAGCAACTGCTTGTCGTCGTACCGGCTGCCTGTAAATGTGCGCTTATTCTTAACTGTGCTGAAGTCCATTTCCACGGAGCATTCATCGAGCATCTGTTCCGTATTCTGGGCAATTTGCGGGTAATCGGAATAGATGATCCGGGTGAAATCCGGCGGAAGAAAGATCTCTTTGGTGGAGGCCAGGTCGTCGGGCGTAAGTTTGCTGAGCAATGTGTTTTTGCCGATGGCACGAAGATGGCGATGCAATACAAATTCATCCGCAATGTCAAAGGTCACCGGCAACAGGGCCAGCAGTTTCTGCTCGTGGTAGCGGAACCGCGAAGACACCAGCCGGTTGATATCTCCCGGCCTGATGCCGATGAATTCATTTTCCAGCGGCTTAACGGGAGTGCTGCCGGTGAGCGGATAAATTGTGTATGCATTGTTAAAAGCCGGGCGCACGGGGAGGCAAGGGGAGCTTCTCCAGGTTATGCCGGGTGAGAAATTCATTTATCTCACGAAATCCCTCATTGTTTCTGGCCACAACCACGTAAAGCAGCTTGTTGTTCTCATCCCGGAACTCCATGCCGGCAATGGGCTTGATTCCATTGAGCCGGCATTCGCTGATGAAATCCATCATACCCGTGCTATTGTTGATATCCGTGAGGGCCATGGCCCTCACGTTGTTCCTGCGTGCCGCGGCAACCAGTTTTTCAATTGGCATGGTGCCGTAGCGGAGACTGTAATATGAATGAGAGTTCAGATACAAGAATTAATTATGAATTATGAATATGAATTGAATTATGAATGATGGAATGGATAATTATTACCGACACACCGAATACTGATCACCAATTACCGAATACTGATCATACCGATCATCCGAATACCGAATACTGATTACTGATCACCGAATACCGATACTACCGAGCACCGGCCCCGGATTCTCCGTAATGAGATAATTCCTGTAATTATGCTTGTCTACCATTGCATAAACCCATCGGGCCAGTTCATCAGGAGAGGCATTTTTCAATTTTTCCGTTATCTCAGCCTCACACCATCCTTCCGGCTTCAAAAAAAACAATCTTTTTCCCATTTCAATTGATTAATTTTTAATCAATTTTTACGACTATAATCTAATCTTTTATTAAAAATGTTTTCCGAATTTACCCTCACTCCTCACTCCTCACTCCTCACTCCTTACTCCTTACTCCAAGTCCCTCGTCCCTCATTCCCACCGCCCTTTCCACCGCCCGTTTCCCATAGCGCTGGCGCATCTTGTCCATGGCCTGGTAGAGCCGCACCATTTCCGGCGTATCTTCAAACAGGTTCAGCTGTGGCGTTCCCTGCACCAGGTGACTGAATTTGACCCCGATGAGACGGATGAGCATACGCCGCTGGTAAAGACGGGTGAAAAGCGACTTGGCCAGTTCGATCAGCTTATGATCGAATGACGTATAGGGAATTCGCTGCTGCAGTGTATGGGTATCGAAATTCGAATACCTTATTTTTACAGTAATACACGACGTGAGTTTCTGGTCTTTCCGCAGCTCCCATGCAATTTTTTCCACCATACCGACAAGCGTGTTGTTCAGCAGTGCCAGGTCGGTGGTATCCGCATCAAACGTGCGTTCCGAGCTGATCGATTTCTGTTCCCAATACGGTATGACAGGGGTGAAATCAATGCCATTGGCCTTTTTCCATATGTCGATGCCGTTCTTGCCCAGCACCTTTTCCATCATCTCAACCGGTATCTGGCTCAGCGTGCCAATGGTGGCCACACCCATGGAGCGCAGCAGGTGAAAGGTCTTTTCTCCCACCATGGGAATTTTACTGATGGATAAGGGATTGAGAAAGGGCCTGACGAGGGAATCAGGGACTTCCTTCTCTCCATTCGGCTTTGCCTCACCGGTGGCTATTTTCGAAACGGTTTTATTCACCGATAATCCCGAAGAAATTGGCAATCCGGTTTGTTTAATGATCTCCCGCCGCAGATCGTGGGCCCATTTCAGGCATCCAAAGAAACGGTCCATTCCCGTGAGGTCAATATAATGCTCGTCGATGGAAGCCTTTTCATATACAGGCGCACGCTCTGCAATTATGGAGGTTACCACGTTCGAATACTTGCTGTAGAGATCCATATCACCCCGCACAACAATGGCATCGGCACATAGCTGCCGGACCATTTTCATGGGCATGGCCGAATGCACACCATATTTCCGGGCTTCATAGCTGCAACTGGATACAACGCCCCGGCCCGACGTACCCCCTATTACCACCGGCTTTCCGATAAGCTTTTTGTTGATCAGACGCTCCACCGACACGAAAAAGCTGTCGAGGTCCATGTGGATGATGCTGCGCCGGTTAGTATTTTCCGATGGTTCTAAAAAAATTTTCATAATGATTATAAAATAATCAAAAAATGTGATGATAATATAATCATTTGTTATGTATCTTTACAAGAGGAATCTTTAAAATTTTAAAATCGCGTAGGTAAATTCGATGTTAATTCTTCGAATATGAATTCTGAAAAATAACACCGAACAATGCCGAAAGATTGAGAACACCGAGATGAATATGAATTATGAAACGTAAGATCCGAACCAATGATAACTCATGAAGAATCTCCGAAGACCAAAAAATTTGATCTGGAAGAAAGACTGATAAATTATTCTGTTTTGGTTACAGAAATTGTTGAAGCAATACCCAACACCAGGGCAGGAATCATTTTGCAGGACAACTTATACGCTCAGGCACATCCCGGCACTGAATTATGCAGAAGCTCAGAGCGGTGAATCCCGTAAGGACTTTATCCATAAATTGAAAATAGTTTTGAAAGAATTAAGAGAAACGGTTGTTTGTCTTAAAATAATCAGCAGAACGAAATTATTCAAGTCAAATGAGGCTATAACGCAGACTGTAATTAGATGAAAGCAATGAACTGATATCCATTATTTGTTAAAAGCATATGAAACAGCTCAAAATAATATGCAGAAAATCATCTTTAAATGATGAAAGTCTTCGAATTCTTAAATCGGTGTTCGATGTTCGATGTTATTTCAGGCCAATATGTAAAATAACATCGAACAAGGAACACCGAATAATGAATAATGAAGTGAATACTCCTATTAACTAAATAATACTAACATGTACTTCTCCACAAACATCCGCCTCCTTCGCAAGCGAAGGGGCCGCACACAGGACGATGTCGCTTTTGCACTCAACATGAAGCGATCTACCCTCAGCGGGTACGAAAATGAAGTCAGCCAACCCACAATTCCTGCCCTGGTTGCCTTTTCCAAGTACTATGGCGTGGCCATCGATACACTGGTTAAGGTTGATCTGCGCACACTGGCGGAAAGCCAGCTATCTCAGCTTGAAAGGGGAGGAGACGTGTACCTGCGGGGCAGCAACCTCCGGGTACTGGCTACCACAGTGAACAGCCGCAATGAGGATAATATCGAACTGGTATCGGAAAAGGCCAAAGCCGGCTATGCTACGGGCTTTGCTGATCCTGAATTTATCCGTGATCTTCCTGTATTCCAGCTGCCTTTCCTGTCGAAACAGAAAAAATACCGTACCTTCCAGCTTAACGGCGATTCCATGCTGCCCATTCCCGACGGCTCATTTGTAACCGGGGAATTTGTACAGGACTGGAATACCCTGGTCAGTGGCCATGGATATATTGTACTGACTCTTGATGAAGGAATTGTATTTAAAATAGTGGAAAACCTGCTGGAATCAGATCACAGGCTCAGGCTGTATTCATTGAATCCTATATATGAACCTTTTGAGGTGGGCGTTACAGAGATCAGGGAAATATGGAAATTTGTAAATTTCATCAGTTCCGAGATCCCTGATCCGATGATCTCTCCCAATGAACTCGTCAAAACGGTGGCAAGCCTTAAGAAGGATTTTAATATCCTGAAAAACAGGATGGAAAGAGAGAAAAAGTAGATATTCTGACCCTGAAAAAACCAACTTTGCTCAAATCCGGATAACCTCCTGGCTAATTAGCCGTATATGGTATTAAATCAATCGAATACCAAAGCTCTCTATCGTGTCCGGACTGCAAAAATACCTTACTTCACTTTTCCTGGTAGCCTTTACCGGATTTGCCTGTATTTCTGCACAGACAATCAGGCTTGAACGGGGTTCAGTTGCTTTTTTTGACAGCCTGGATCAACGGATCAGCGAGTTGCAGAAGCAGATACCCAAACTCAAACAGGCGCGCGATGTGGCCTATTATAACAAGCAGAGGGAACTCGAACTGACTCTCTTTGTAAGTAATGTTGAGGAATACATTCATGAAGAGGACCTTGACAATGCCAAAAAGATTGTTGAAGCCCGGCTGGAAAAAGCCGAGTTCAGAAGGGAACAGTATTCAGTTACTTTTTGCCGGAAATATAAGGATGATGTCAACAACCTGATCAAACAGCAGCGGATCCATTACCAGGCTTTATTTGCAAAAGAAAAAAACTTCAAAAAGGAATTTGACAGGCTGGCGGAGACTGGAAACACGGATAACTACCAGAAAACCCTCCGCATGGTTAACCTGGCCCTGAAATATGCCAATGAAAACAACCTCACTGAAACAATCAAATACCTCGATAATTATAAGTCATATACCGAAGCTCTTATTTTTGATGCCGGGTCTGAATATGACCTGGCTTCGATGACCGGCAATGCTAAAGAATTTGAAAAAGTCTTTCTGCCCCTTGTGGAAAGCGATACTCTTGAGGATATCCGGGAGGCCGAGTCGTTGATTTCCTATTGCATTAACTATTCCCGGTTAACCGGTTCCCGGCTGGATCCGGCATATTTCGCCAGGCAGGGACTTGTTGTCACTTCATCGTTATCGGATTTGCTCGAAAGCAAAGGCCGGGAAAAGGAACTGGAACGTTATACCGACAAGGCTGTCAAGGCCCGGATTGACTCATTAAATCCTTGTGGTGTATTTAAATGGCATGACCAGATTATTGTAATTGATGAATTCAAACCGAGTTCAACCATGGAGGCCGTGAAAAAAGGCGAGGCCATTATTCATGCCGACAAAATGCTGGCGGCTTATCTTAAAAAAAATAAATTATGCGTGTCAGAAAAGGATCTTACATTTGGCTATGCCTTCGTAATCCCATATCATTCAGATACCAAAAATTCTGCTTTCTTTTTTAATTCTTCCTCACAGAAATGGCAGTATATCACCTGCTACACTTCCGTTATCGATACAGAATATACGCAGCATGTAAGCAAATACATGCCCCCGCTTCTTTTCAGGGATGAAAAGGATATGGCCAGCAATTAAACCATCCGCCTCTCCGTCTGTTAGTATAAAAAAACTCGGAGAATGAACAAAATTGCTGGAATATCACTTATATTTATGGGTATGATTCTGTTTGCATCATGCACCCATGCAAACCCGGTTCAGTATTCACAAGAAAAAACTGCAATGACAGGTCAGAAATTAGATACAGCCACTTTTGGAACAGGATGTTTTTGGTGTACGGAAGCTTTATTTGAACAACTTGAATGGGGTTACCTCCGTGGAATCAGGCTTTTCCGGAGGACATGTTAAAAATCCTTCTTACAGGGAAGTTTGCACCGGAAATACAGGGCATGCCGAAGTATGCCAGATTGTATATGATCCTTCCGTTGTTTCCTATGTTGAGCTACTGGAAGTATTCTGGAAAACCCATGATCCAACAACCCTGAATCGTCAGGGTGAGGATGTTGGAACCCAATACAGGTCAGCCATTTTCTACCATAACGAGGAGCAAAAAACACTGGCTGAAGAAATGAAGGCAAAGCTGGATAAGGCTGGCATCTGGAAAGATCCAATTGTCACGGAAATTGTACCTTACAAGGTCTTTTACAAGGCTGAAGATTATCACCAGGGATATTATGATCAGAATAGCTCCCAGCCTTATTGCAGGGCGGTTATTACGCCCAAACTGGAAAAGTTCAGAAAGGTATTTGCTGATAAGCTGAAAAAAGCGAATTAACATTCCCGGTACTTATTCCTTAGGTTTTCAGATTATTTTATACCCGGATCATATCATTTCTTAATCCCTGAATCAATTCCAAATGAAAAAAATTGGTGATTATCTCTTTTCAAGTTACCTGATGGCCACAATTCTGGCCATTTTTGCCATATCCATCGGAGTTGCCACATTTATTGAAAATGATTTTGGCAGTGCATCTGCACAAGCCCTTGTTTATCATGCTCCCTGGTTTCAATTATTGCTTTTTATCGGAGTGATCAACCTTACAGGAAACATTTTCCGTAAGAAACTTTATACAAGGCCTAAACTGACCATGTTTATGTTTCACGCGGCCTTTATTTTTATTCTTATCGGCGCGGCTATCACCCATTATACCGGATTTGAAGGAACTCTTAGCATGAATGAGGGTGAAACATCCAGCCATGTGCTGACCAATAATGCATATATCCAGGTAAAAGCCGGTGACCAGGTTCATAAATCTTCCGTGCCGTTTCAGTGCGGTTGGAAAAAATAAATTCAAGGATAATTTTACGTTTAATGGTCAGGAATATGAACTTTCATGTATAACCTTTACAACCAATGCAATACCTGACGTTATGCCGGATCCCGCCGGAAAACCCATGGCAGATTTGGTTTATACCGATTCCACCGGCAGGAACAGCCTGGTTATTGCAGAAGGTGAGAAAAGATCAGCCGGCCCGCTGACTTTTTCCTTCAACCGTACCGATGGGGATCCAAATGCTGTTAAAATTTATATGCAGGGCGACTCCCTGGTGTGCGAAGCACCTTTTTCCGTTATCCGCACGGGAATGAGCGATCAGGTTCAGACTATACTTCCGCAGGCAGTACCTTTCCGTTTCATACCCTTGCAGTTATATACCTTTGGCAATACCATGATCGTTATGCGGAAATTTTTTGATAAGGCAAAAATCGAAGCCCGGACAGTCGCAAAAACCGAAGGTGGAGAAAATTACGATGCACTTACTCTTCAGCTTACGTCCGCCGGAAAATCAAGTAATTTTACGATCTGGGGGAAAGCAGGATATATCGGAAATCCTCAAAAGGTGGCTCTTCAGAACAATGAGTTTCTCATCAGTTATGGTTCTGTATATGAGAATCTGCCATTTTCGTTGAAGCTAAATGATTTTATTGTGGAAAGATATCCCGGATCCAAAAGTCCTTCCTGGTTTGAAAGCCGGGTTGAACTGAAGGATGACAGCCGTCATGTACTTGAAAACAGGCGGATTTTTATGAATAATATCCTTAATTACCGGGGATATCGTTTTTATCAGTCGTCGTACACTTCCGACGAAAAAGGTACGATCCTTTCAGTTAACCGCGATTGGGCAGGAACCTGGGTCACCTATACCGGTTACCTGATGATGGCCCTGGGTATGGCCCTCAGTTTATTTAACCGCAACAGCCGTTTCAGGGCACTTTCAGTTGATAATACCTTACTAAAAGCAGGCGAAGAAAGGTCTTGCCGTTATTCTTCTTCTATTTGCAGTTCATGGATTGTCCGCCCAGGATAGCATTCAGAGCAGGCCTTCACGCACTATTGCCCCTGAACATGCCAGGCTCTTCGGAAGATTATTGCTTCAGGATAACGGAGGAAGAATAGAACCAGTAAGCACACTGAGCTCGGATGTTCTGCGAAAACTATACAGGAAAGACTCATATAACGGACTTACATCCGAACAGGTTTTTATCGGTATGATGGTCGACCCGGAATCATGGCAGCATGAACCCATTATCAGGGCTACCCATCCCGCAGATACAGGAAATTATGGGAAGCAAGGGCAAAGTACTTTTTCTTTTGCCTCATTTTTCCCGGATAACAATTACATTCTGCATAGTTACGTGGAAAATGCTTTCAGAAAAAAACCGGCTGAACGGAATAAATTCGATAATGAAATTATCCGGCTCGATGAAAGGATCAATATCTGTTACCTTATGTTTACAGGCGATCTGCTTCGCGTGTTGCCGGTTCCCGGCGACAGCAGCCATACATGGTACAGTTACCGGTACCATATGCGGGAAAAGTAAATTCTCCTGATTCTGTTTTCCTGAATAATATTATTCCGCTGTATGTGCAGGATGTTCGCGAAAGCATGCAATCCGGCAATTGGAAAGGACCTGATGACATTGTGAGGGCAATTACAAATTACCAGACCCGGCTTTCTGCAAACTTTATTCCTTCAACCGCAAAATCTCTACTGAAATATTTCTGAATGAATCCAATATTTTTTCGCGTATTTCAAGTGTATATGGAATCGTAGGATTTGTTTTGCTCATTCATTCAGTTCATCGGATTGTTTTATACCCGTCTTAAACTAAAAATTCCGGTAACAGCTGCTACAATTCTTATTATCATAGCATTCATATATTCATGCAATTGGTCTTGGCATGCGTTGGTATGTATCCGGGTCATGCTCCCTGGAGTAACGGTTATGAAGCGCTGACCTATATTGCGTGGGCAACCGTTCTGGCGGGACTGATTTTTTCTATCGCGGTCATCCATTGCCCTTAGCGCAGGTTCTATTATGGCATTTCTTTTACTGGGAACGGCTCATCTGAGCTGGATGGATCCCCAGATCACCAACCTGGTTCCTGTGCTTAAATCCTATTGGCTTGTGATCCATGTGGCAACGATTACCGCAAGCTATGCATTTTTAGGACTGGGAGCCTTGCTGGCTGCATTCAACCTGATCCTGATGATCATGGTAACCCGGAAAAGCTTTCAGTTTATCGATCTGACAATACGGGAATTATCCAATGTCATAGAAATGACGCTTATAGTGGGTTTATATATGCTAACAATCGGCACTTTTCTTGGCGGAGTATGGGCCAATGAATCGTGGGGACGCTATTGGGGATGGGATCCCAAAGAAACCTGGGCCCTTGTTACAGTGCTTGTCTATGCCTTTATAGCACATATGCGTATGGTACCCGGACTTCGCGGACTTTTTGCTTTTAACCTGGCATCCCTGGTCGGGTTTCAGCTCGGTGATCATGACTTATTTCGGGGTGAATTTCTATTTATCCGGACTTCATTCCTATGCCAAGGGAGACCCGCTGCCCATTCCTCCGTTTGTATATTACACTGTCGCTGTAGTATTTGTCATTGCACTTACAGCCTTTATCAACTATCAGGAAGATGAACAAGGAGATAAATGCACCGGGTGTGCCGCTTGTGTAACTGGTTATTTGCCAAGTTCTATATCCAATGCCTTCATTGACAATCGGATATCGAAAAAGAAAAGAAGGATGGATATAACAAGTGTGGTAATTCCGATAAATAATAAAGCGGTTTTAAAGTAATCGAAACTTACTTTTGTCATGAGCTGGATCACAGAAAGCAGGATAATAACTCCACTGCATGCCACGCTTAGTACCAGGAAACCGATGCTTCTCTTCAAAATGGAGCAGCGGCGGTACATCTGGGATACCTGCTTCTGCCTCCTTATATATAGCTCCGTATTTTCCGTGGATGTATTATGCAACTGCCTTGTGCGGTCAATGGCATGATTGTATCGGTTTACCAGACTCAATAAGATCAGTCCGACACCTGAAATTAATACCAGGGGTGTTACAGCAGCTGAAAGCACTTGCTCAAACGGAAGTATTTGTACCATCGATATTGTAATAAAATTTATTAAACCTGTTATTAATGAGTTCCATGAATTCTCAAATTTACTTGCTATATGTGATTAAACCCCTACGGGGTTGAGAGGGGGCATATTGTCCCTCTTTCTACAATAATGCAACCTCTACGAGGTTTCTTCTTACTCCTCTCTTACTCCTTCTCATCTCTCACTTCTCGTCTCTCACTTCTCATCTCTCACTTCTCATCTCACTCTCCAAAAACAATTGCCTCATACGTATACAATTCCGCAGTTTTCCATCCGTCCCAACCCATACCTGCCTTATCACGTGAGCAATGGCCAAGGAATTCTTCTTTCGTCCAGCCGGTACTTTTTGCAACCTGTGGGAGAAAGGTTCCGGAATTATATCCTTTTTTCATATAGATACCATGCTTTCCAAGAATAATCTCATCCGGTGAATTTATTTTTTTCAAAGGAGTCAATACGGAAATCTCAATTTTAATATTTACCCAGTTCATTTGATTCTACGGGATTAAAGCGGGTGTCACGGGTAGACGATGCTACAGCCATATCCTGAACAACCTTATACAACGGCTGATCAGGATCAAACCTGCCAATACAGCCCCGTAATTCCTTGTTTTTATAGAGTGAAACGAAGGCACCTGCAGGAGTTTTTAATACCGGAGATAACTTTTCAGGTTTCTATAACCGGGATTTTTCCTGTAGAGACATAGCTTTTGATGGTTTCGCGTGCCAGTTTGAGCAGGGTAGTACGGTCTTCATCCGAAATCTGATAAGAACTTTTTTCAGTCTGTACGGTGCTTTTTCCGGATGTATAAACACCCATGGCACAATATCCTACGACCCTTGATTTATCTCCGACTGCAGCATCACCCGAGTTCCTGTAATCAATTAGTTTGTAGGCAATGCCGGGCATTTCTTCAGTAATGTATAAAAGTGTCATTACCGATGTCCAGCCGCACAGACTTGTTGCTAATCCCGGTATACCAGCTTTTTCATTGGTTTGAAGGGCCTTTACCAGGCGATCGGGTTTATTGGTTGCAATCGCTTCAGCAGTCTTATGATCAGCATTTTGGGCATCAGTATACCCCGGGTAATGAGAGAAATCCGTACTGATCACAAAAAGATTGGACTGATTGAAATACGGACGCAGGGCTTCTGCAATTTTATTACATGTAGCAACATTTTGCGTACCCAGGACAATTGGAATAATTCGAAAAGGCTTATGCAGCCAATATTGCAGGAAAGGCAACTGAACTTCAAGACTGTGTTCATTCATCTGGGCATCGGTGCGTGTATTGAATACACTGAATTTCCGGCATAATTCCCTGGCCAGGTCCATGTTAACCGGAACTTCGCCTAAGGGAGTCCGGAAATTACCAACAGTATAGATGGAAGCTCCATCAAAAGCATACCGGTGACTGGATCCAATCAGGAAAATATTATCAATCACTCTGTCACGGTCAATCTGCTCAATAGCTTTCAGCTGCCACAGCTCCTGAATAGACATATCCGGCATGGGGTGCAATAACCGCCAGCACCTTTCCCTCCGGTTGAATATTAATTTTTTGTGTAAAAAAACTCTGAAGTTCCTTTTTAAGTTCCGAAGGACTTCCAGGGTAAAACTGCCCGGCCACGGCAGCTTCCCGGGTCTGGGAATGACATGAAGATTCCAAAATGAGAAAAATTAAGATTAATATACCCGACAGATTGAAGTTACTGAATAATCTGCTCATGGCAATTCAATATTAATAATAATATCAAATCTACAAAAAATGTCCTGCATAACGGGTAAAAGGCCAGGGAATCAGAGTCAAAATGATTACCAGGCTGAAAAGATAAAACCAGAGCAATGTCCGTGTTGAGCGAACCTCATCTGTGGCTTTTTTCATCCGGATATATCCTAATGTAATCAGGATGATTGCCAGAATCATGGCGGAAGTATGTTCCACAAGGAAAAAACGAAGGATTGGGCTTCGCATGCTGTCGGAACTGAAAATCACCCTGGGACTGATCAGAAACAAGACAATTCCAACAACTAACTGTAAATGTGCAAAATACATAGTAAACCTGGCAAATAGCCTGCCTGTATTTCCCAATCCCTTTTTACCTGATAATCCGGAAATTGCCAGGATGACAGAGCCAAGAAGTCCCGCAAGCAAAAGCCACCTGACGATTGAATGCAAATGCCTGATCACTGTATAAAATGTTGTTTCCATAATTGTTTTATAGGTATAACCGGTCAGTTTTCAATTGGTTCAAAGAGCAGCAGTCAGAGTTGATGAGGAGATCCCTGTTCGATAACATTCCGGGCATGAAGCATCAGCTCACGTATTGAATCTTCAGTATAATTGGTGATATCAATTGGCTTGTGTATCAATAAACCGGATCTTCCCGGTTTAATATCAATTGTATCCGCAGGCCATATTTTTCCGGTGCCCGAAATGGTTACCGGTAATATGGGAAGACCCAGATCAAGTGCAAGTCTGAAAGCTCCTTTTTTGAACGATCCCATTTCTCCGTCTTTACTCCGGGTACCTTCCGGGAAAATTACCACGGAAGTTCCATTCACGAGTTTTCTTTTTGCTTCGTTTAAAGATTCCACGGCCACTCTTTTGTTGGATCGTCGAGAAAAATATGTCCCACTTTCTTACTTCCAAAACCCAATCCCGGAATTTTGGCCAGCTCCTTTTTCATAATCCATTTAATATCAATACCTAACCATCCGTATATCAGAAAGATATCATAATAACTCTGATGGTTGGAAATTACCACATAGGAGATCCCTTTTTTAATATTTTCCTTTCCCTTCACTTTCACGAACATAGGAGTCATAAATGCATTTACCCTTGACCAGATCACCCCGCCGAAATAGCTGCCTATTCGCTGATTGATCAGGGTTGAAACCAATACAGCCACAATTCCGAAAAAGAAGGTGTTTATTGCGATAAACGGGATGAGAAATAGCCATTTATAGGGCTGATACAAAACATGTAAAAACTTATTATTCACTTCTTTGCTGAAATTTTAAACAAATGTATAAAGAAACTTTAAATAATCAGGTTTATGCTAAAACGAAAAGATAATTGCGCGGGTAAAAATCCAAAGATGGAATATAATCACAATAACTGAGATATAATATTTCGAAGGTTAAACTTTATGCGAATTTTTTTGTTGCATATTGACAAATATGTTTTTTAATTATACATTTGCAAATAAATTTTAATTAAACATTATGAAAGAAGGTAAAGTAAAATTCTTTAATGAGAACAAAGGCTTTGGATTTATTAAAGATGCAGAATCTGGTAACGAGTATTTCGTTCATGTTTCTGGCTTAGTTGACAAAATTAAGGAAGACGACAATGTGTCTTTTGAACTACAACAGGGTAAAAAGGGATTGAATGCGGTAAACGTGAAACGAATATAATTATTCGAATAATACCTGAGTAAATCTTATGCAAAATCCCGTTTTTAAACGGGGCTTTTTTTTTGCTCTATATATTCAACAGGAGTGCCTTTTATCCCGGATTGATAATATTGCTATATTTACGGCAATGAGAGTCAGAAACTGAAAAAAACACATATGAGCGGGACAAATACCGTAGTTGAATGGATGGTGATTGTGAATCCCAATGCCGGAAGTGGCAGGGGAAAAAGAGACTGGGGCATTATTTCCGCTCTTCTCACAAAATATGGTATTTCATACAAAAATGTATTTACTGAATGTCCGAAACATGCGATACATCTCACACATGATTGTATTTTGCAAGGTTTCCGCAATTTTATTGTTGTCGGGGGTGACGGTACATTGAATGAAGTGGTCAACGGTGTTTTCAGTCAGGACACCTGTTCGTCCCTGGACATTGTGTTGTCCATGATTGCGGTGGGTACCGGAAATGACTGGGGAAAAATGTTCGGTATTCCGCATTCATACGAGGAATCCATAAAGATAATAAGGAACAGGAAGGTCAGGCCCCAGGATGTGGGAATCGTCGAATATATTAGCGGAAACCAGCCCGAAAAAAGACATTTTCTGAATATTGCCGGAATGGGATTCGATGCCCTGGTTGTGCAAAGAACCAACCGGCAGAAGGAGGCAGGCAAAAACGGTAAAGCCATTTACCTGATAAATCTTTTACGAAGCCTGATGATTTATAAACCTGCCCATATTGAACTGGAATTAGACGGACAAAAGATTTCAAAGGATTTTTTTACAATCAGCGTGGGCATTGGCCGTTATTCAGGTGGCGGTATGCTTCAAACTCCCAATGCAATTCCGGATGATGGAGTGTTTGATATTACTGTAATCAAAACCATTGGGAAAGGCGATATAATTCTGAGCCTTAAAAAACTTTACGATGGATCGATTCTGAAACACCGCAAGATAGAAGGCTACAAGGCCAGGGAAATCCGGATTGAATCCAATCCGCTTATATACGTTGAAGCTGACGGGGAGACCCTTGGAAATTCACCGGCCGGATTCCGTATACTTCCCAGGAGCATTGGGATTGTATATGAACATTTCCCTGAGTAGGCAGATCTCGCGTTCCCGCTGATTAAACTGCTTTAACGGGGCTTAATTCTCTCGCAGATCTCGCAGATCTCGCAGATTTTATTTCTCAGATTATACTAATTACACAGAGCTGCACAGAGCAGGCACAGAGCTGCATAAAAAGCTTCGCGCACTTTGCGTATAACCCGGCGTACACTTTGCGTTAAAACCTAAAAACGCCGAAGGCGTTTAAAAAAGCCCCTTACAACCGTTTTGCATAAATAATCATGAGGTATTTTTAATGATATAAAAGTCTGTAAACCAGAATATAATATCCAATATCCAAACTTTTAATTTAATATAAATTCGATTATTTGTTAAATATTGAATAAATAATGAGATAATATATATATATAACATCCTCATTACCAGATATTAATTAAAATAATTTAAACTTCTACTTTATGCAATTCCATCCCGGCAGGGCGAAGATTCAGGCAACCAGGAATAAGATTTTTACAAAATATCTGCTAAAAACATATTAAAAATCGACATATTTACAAATGTAATCACTAAATAGTTACTTATGTGAACAATGAATTTATTACATTTGTAATATGAAAGACCGGTTGCTGAAAATTCTAAAGCAGTATAATCTGACTTCCACCCGCTTTGCCGATGAATTGGGTGTGCAGCGCTCAGGTATTTCACACATCTTAAGCGGAAGAAATCAACCCAGCTATGATTTCATTGTTAAATTGATGAAGCAGTATCCCGAAATCAATCCTGATTGGCTTATTAATGGGGAATGGAACCATGTTCAGGACTGCTGTTAAATGAAAAAATAAGCACGGAACCGGATTTATTTGATTCCGATTGAGCCGAAAAAGAATCGTAATATACCTGTTGAACCTATTGTGATTCCAGAAGACAGAGAAAACACCTGATAGTTACAAATGTAACCAACATACAACAGATCGTTATTTTTTATCCCGACGGTACCTTTAAACCCTACCTGCCTGTATCGAATGAATAGGATTTTATCCTATCTTTGCAAAAAACTGCATGTATAAATCAGTACTCCGTCCAATTCTCTTCCGGATTGATCCTGAGCGGGTTCATCACATGGTTGTGCTGGCTGTAAAGTTTTTTGATAAAATACCCGGTGTTCGCCGCGCCATGATCCGCTTTACCAATAAACCAGATCCTTCCGGAGGAGTAACCATTGCCGGACTTCATTTTCCAAACAGGGTGGGATTGGCAGCCGGATTCGATAAAAATGCCGAGTTTTTCAATGAATTCTCCATGTTTGGTTTTTCTTTTATTGAAATAGGCACAGTGACCCCAAAACCACAGCCGGGAAATCCAAAACCACGTCTTTTCAGACTAAAAAATGACAATGCCCTTATAAACCGCATGGGTTTTAATAACAAGGGCCTGGAGCATGCTGTTTACTCAGCTGAAAAACAGGAACAGCGAAGGTAATCATTGGCGGTAATATAGGCAAAAACACAGCTACAGCGAATGAAAATGCTGCATGCTGACTATGCAGCCTGTTTTGACGGATTATATGATTCTGTCGATTATTTTGCCATTAATGTGAGCTGTCCGAATATTGCGGGCATGGAGAAACTACAGGACCAGGACTCACTGCGGGAAATCCTTCTTTCTGTTATGAAAATAAGGGCTCAAAAACCCGTAAATAAACCTGTATTCCTCAAAATATCACCTGATCTGACCTTCAGCCAGATCGATGAAGTTATTGCTCTCTACACTGAAGTGGGACTTGATGGCATTATTGCTACAAATACTACTACTGACCGTAATTGCCTTTCTGAAAAGGCAGATCATTACGGTACCGGCGGATTAAGCGGAAAACCCCTGACAACCCGTTCGGCAGAAATTGTAAGTTACATATGTAAACAATCAGGTGGCGTCAATACCGGTGATCGGAGTGGGCGGGATTATGAATAAAGATGATGCACTGGCTATGATCAGGGCCGGTGCAAGATTGTTACAAGTGTATACAGGATTTATTTATGAAGGACCTTTCCTTGTCCGGGATATAAACATTGCTTTAAAAGAATATTTCCAGGCATTTCCGGCCGGAACCGGACAAAAAAGCCAAATTAATCCCATGTTATGAATAAAGTCCGATTTCTTTTATCCGTTATACTGTCAGTTGTTCTTGTATCTGCTGTTTCCTCCCAGGATAATAATCTTGTGGTTAATCCGGGTTTCGAAGTGTATGAGAAATGTCCGGAAGACTTTACGCCTGAGAACCTGACTCATCGGTTAATTCCAGGATGGACATATCCTACCAGGGCAACACCGGATTATTTCAACCGCTGCAGTCCCAAAAATGTTGGTGTTCCAAAGAATTTTGCCGGTGAAAGTGAACCTCATGGCGGAAATGGTTATGTGGGAGCAATTTTGAGCGGCACAGAGGAAAGTTATCGGGAATATTTTCAGGGTAAATTAAAAACACCTCTGGTTAAGGGACAGAAATATTGTGTGCGATTTAATTATAAACTGGCTTCCTTTTCGAGGTTTGCCGTGGATCAGATGAGTCTGTATTTTAACGATACGGAAGTTAAAAATGATATCAATGTAAACCTGTCCTATACACCGCAGATCACGAACAAGATTGGTCTATTCCTTGACAATATCAATGACTGGGAGGAATTTTGCACGGTGTATACAGCCAGTGGTAATGAATCCTATTTTATCATTGGAAATTTCTGCAATTACGATAATACGAATTATGTGGTCACGGATAAAAATGTCGTGAACCTGCGTAATCATGCTTATGCATATTATTATTTCGATGATGTATCGGTCATGGCATTGGATAACTGCCTCCTTTGTCCCTGTGTGCAGCATGATTTCGAAAGCCGGGTTATCGAAACCCGTTATACCGGTGGAAAGGATCCTTCAACAGGAAAGGTTAAAAAAATAGTTCCCGACGGTGAAATAAGAATTGGTATGCTGGGAGGAACACCTCCTTACCTGGTGTCATGGAATAATAAGATGACCGGGCCGATCCTGAAAAATCTGCCTGCCGGACAATATATTTATACTGCCAGGGATGCCAATAACTGTCTTTCGTCCGATACGATCGTATTTACTGCACCGGTGATCGCAAAGGATGATTTTCTGGAGGGATTAAAAGATATTGATGAAGGATCGGCAGTTGTGCTGAAGAATATATTTTTTGAATTCAATAAAACAGCCTTATTACCTGCATCCTATGCGGAACTGGATAAAGTAGCACGTTTTATGATTGATGATGATATCAAGATGATTGAAATTTCCGGTCATACCGATAATGAAGGCTCTGATGTATATAATCAGAAATTGTCTGAAGGAAGGGCTGCTGCAGTGGTGACTTACCTGGCTTCAAAAGGAGTGCTTCCGGAAAGAATGAAAGCTGTTGGATATGGCGAAAGCAGGCCGGTTGATACAAACCAGACCGAGGCAGGAAGGGCGCAGAACAGACGCGTTGAATTTACCCTTATTAAAAAATAGGTTTTTAAATGCTTGTATTCGATCATAAATAATAATTCATGTATAAAATATTACTTATTCCTTTTCTGTTTCTTACCCTGGCTGTTATCTGCACAAAATTCGAAAAAGGGCTTTAAGTTCCTGGAAAAGGCGGAATATGAAAAATCTGCCGAAGTATTCAAGGAAGTGCTGAAGGAGAAAAGCGATGATCCGGCTGCCTCATTTGGACTTGCCATGATATACGGGGATGAGAAATCACCTTTGTTCAACCTGGTGGATTCATGGGATTTTGCTTTGAAATGTAAATCGAACCTTGAGAAAACTTACGCCTGAAGAGCTTGAATATCATTGGCGAATACTTTCAAAACACTGAAACACGGATCAGGAATATTCCGGTTAAAAAGAAAATCGACTATGCCATTGAAACGGTTGAAGCAAAGCTTATTAAGTATGTACGTGAAGAAAATAATCTTGACCTGGTTTATGAGGTACTTGAAAAATTTCCTGATTACAAGTATCATGATAATGTAATGCACATCCGGAATCAATTGGAATTCAGGAAATATGAAAAACAGAATACGCTGGAAGGCTATCTTGAATTCATTCAGAAATTTCCGGATGCCGCCCAGATCGATAAGGCAAAGCGCTACAGGAATAAACTGGCCTATGATAAGGCTGTTCAAACGAATACAGTTGAAGCCTACAAAGAATATATGAAGAGATTATCCTGATGCCCAGGAATGCAACCAGGCTGTTAAAATGCTTAATGCGGCTGCTTTTCAGCAGGCGAAAAAAGAGAATACCGTCGCTGGTTTTGACAATTTTATCCTGCATTATCCGGATGCGCTTGAGGTAGCTGATGCCAAAATACTTCAGAAAGGAGTTGCTCTACGATTATGCCAAAAAGATACATACCCTGGAGGCCTACAATGAATTTATTGCAAAGTATCCTGATGGACAGCAATACATTGATATTTTTAACCTGAGGTCCCTGGACAAGGGAATGAAACTCATGGAAACAAGGAGTTTTCCTTCCGATAATCTTCAGTGGGCACGCAGTTTTGGGGCTGAGGATACAAAAGAATTTTCTGCCTGCATGGCAATTGATTCATTGAATAATTCAATTGCAGGCGGTACAGTTGTGCGAAGTGATACCGGAAGGTCAGACGCCTGGGTAATAAAAACCGGTCCCGGATGGAAAGATGATCTGGAATAAAATGGTGGGAGAGGAATATAATGATGAATTAAGTATCCTTGAAAACGGCCGTCATAATGAAATTCTCGGAGTAGGACATACCTGGCTTGGCTTGGATTCCTCTTCACGTGAAACATGGATCTTTAAAATGGGCGCTGATGGCCAGAAACTGTGGAGTAAAAAACTTGGCCGGTTAAAGGTAAACTACCTGCTCACTTGCGGATCAGGAAACATTTACCTGGCAGGATCAGAATCAACAGATACTTCAGCGGGAAAATATGCAATTGTGGCCTTAAATGAAAATGGAAAACATTTATGGAACCGTAATTATACCGGCACCGGTGAACTGGTTAAGCTTTGCCAGTTGCCTAATAATTATATTCTGATGGCAGGAAATCACTGGCGGGCTAAGATTGATGGACATGGGTACCTGGTATCGGAATCATCCTTTGCAGCGGCAGATAGTATCCTACAGGCGATAACCCTGCCAAAGGGTGAAATACTGTACATTGGCATCAGAAATAAGATTAAAACGACATTTATCAAAACCAGCTGGGACAATAAACCCATTTATGACAAGGAGGCATTTCCGCAGGACACCCTTTATTCTGTGCGTTCAATTATTACCGGGTACCGAAGGACAGGTTATCACTATTAATGGATTTCACACGGTCACCAGTCCGTTTCCTGGCTAAATATTGCTACAGGGGCCGTGGTCAAAACAGTTCAGCTCCCTGCAGGGCATGAAGGTGACTGGAATCACGGAAAGATTTTGAGGGAAATTTAATACTGGTTGCGCTTGATGGTGAAATTATTCTGATTAAAAATACAGGAGTTGATTTGTAAAATATTGAAAATGAGCAGATTATAAATTTACTTAAAATTTTTATGCAATTTGGTTGAAAAAAATTTTGACGAACATGCATCTTTTAGTGACGAAAATACGTATATTTGTTATGAGTAATTAAATAACCAGCTAAAATATTACTACCATGGCAACGTTCTTATTGGTTTTGGTCCCGGCGATTTCTCTGTTTGTACTTGCCTATCTGGTTTTAACTGCACCCGAATATCGCGAATATTAGAACTGTCTTTTTCCCATTAAACAAAATTACATACCCCGCCTTTGGTGGGGTTTTTTATTTTATTGATGTTGATTGTTTTGCTGACCGACGCTTTACCGTGAGCTAGACAGTTTGCTGTGATGCCTGCTATACAGAAAATAGATCAGCAATCCGGCACCCAGCCAGATCAGAAATCTCAGCCAGTTTGAATGACCCAGCTTGGTCATCAGGAAGAGGCAACTCAACAACCCCAGCACCGGAATTAATGAAATCTTTTTTCGCAGGCTATAACCAGCCAAGCATGGCACTGGCTCCTATAAACAAAAGCATGGGTATCTTATCCATGATAAAAATCACCAGGTTGCCTCCCGTATTTAAGCTGAAGGAATTCCCGCCAATACTCCTGGTTATACCGGATATGAAACGTGAAGATTATTATCAAGCAAAGGAAGAAGAATATAGCGGCTGTTTATAAATGGAACCTCGTACCGGCTGGCAGGTTTATTTCCTTTATTATTCAGAATAAGCACTCCGCTGCATACCACTACAAAAGCAAACAAAGTTCCGATACTTGTAAGATCTGTTACTTCTGTAAGGTTCATAAACAATGAGGGAATAGCCACGACAAGTCCGGTTATAATGGTGGCAAATGAAGGTGTTTTGAACTTCGGGTGGATCCTTGAAAAGGCCTTGGGCAACAAGCCATCCCGGCTCATACTCATCCATATCCTTGGCTGTCCAAGTTGAAACACAAGTAAAACACTTGTCATTGCAATAAGGGCGGTAAATGCGATTATACCGCTGATCCAATCCAGCCCCATCTTCTTAAAAACAAAAGCCAGCGGATCTCCCACAGCCAGTTCTTTGTAATTGACCATCCCGGTTAATACCAGGGCAATCATCACATAAAGAACAGTGCAGATAAACAGGGAGTAGAAGATAGCCCTTGGCAGGTCACGGGAAGGATTTTTGCATTCCTCTGCTGTAGTAGAAATGGCATCAAAACCGATGAAGGCGAAAAATACTGCCGATACTCCTTTTAAAACTCCCGCAACGCCTTCCGGTGCAAACGGACTCCAGTTATCCGGCTGAACGTAAAATGAACCGGCTACAATCACAAAAAAGATGACCAGCAGCTTAATAGCCACCATGACGTTATTTGTCGTCCTGGATTCCCTGATGCCAATAAAAACAATATAGGTTATAACTGCAACTATAAAAAGCGCCGGCACATCGGCTATCAACCTGATGTTGCCCAGTGCAGGTGCATTCATCCATGCCTGGTTGGCATATTGTACCGAAGATGGAAGCTGACTTATATCAGTCCCTGTAGATCAGGGCGGCTGACAACGGTTTTATGGGCATGAAAAGCAGAGAAATAATCAATTGTGAGGTATTCCGGAATGTGCCATCCAAATCCCTTTATAAATTCGGTAAAATAATCAGACCAGGAAATGGCAACTGCAATATTTCCGATAGCATATTCAAGCAATAAATCCCAACCAATGATCCAGGCAATCAATTCCCCAAGTGAATAATAGGCATAGGTGTAGGCACTTCCTGAAACCGGCACCATGGAGGCAAATTCCGCATAGCAAAGTGCTGAAAAACCACAAGCCACAGCTGTAAAAACAAACAAAAGGGAAATGGCAGGTCCTCCCTGGGCGGCTGCATTGCCAATGGTTGAAAATATACCGGCGCCTACAACCGCTGCAATACCGAATGCTGTAAGATCCCTGACATTCAGGGTTCGTTTTAAGTGATAGACCCGATGCATCATTCGACTTTACTTCTACCAGAATATCCTGAAGAGATTTAGTACGAAAGAGACTTCGGGCCTTCATGCGCAGCAACTAATTAGTGAGTGAATAAAGATAAGAAAATTGTGAATAGGATTAACTTTACTATTCATCATACCTCATGACCACCTGCCATGATAAAAAAAATCTTCTTTCTGATTGTCTGTATTCTGCCTGCAGCCATTCTTGCCCAGGGATTTGTTCCGGGTTGGTCAGGCGATAAGATTATTTCGGATGCTGTTTTTCTGAATACAGGATTATGGACAAAAAACCAATCCAGCCTTCCTGGCGGAGATACCTGCAAACTCTCATCGGATGATGCCCTTCATCTTCACTGGAAATTTGGAACGGGCAACCGGCCCAAATTTGTTCAGGCCTATATCATTTTAGAAAATCCTGTTGACCTTTCGGGCATGGATGTTTTTGGAATTGATATCCGGGGTATGGCTGGCAAAAAATGGGCACGCCATATCGAATTCAAATTTGAATCAGAGGGTAACCAGGCCGCTTTTACCTGGGAAAACCTTGCCCATCTGAACAGATGGGGTGAAAAACTTGTCGTGCTTAAGAAACAGTTTTCGAATTACCAGACAGTGGACTGGACAGCAGTCAGGGTAATTTCCTTTGCCGTGACAATGAATTCGTGGGATAACACAGATATCGAAGCGGATTCAGGCACTGTTTCATTCAGAAATCTTATTGCCCAGTCAATTGGCAAATTCGGCAGAGCCGACTCATTTGAATCACTTAACAGCATACCGGCTGAACAGTTGCAGACGATCAGGGAGAATGCTGTTCAGGCAATCGCAAACCGGCAAAAGAACACTGGTCTGCTCACAACATGGATCCCGGATGGTTCATCCTGGCTTTATGGCCAGGGTTTAGCTCTAAAGGCACTGTGTGAAGAAGGGCAGTGGAATACAGGAAACCCGGTGGATGCTTATTCGGATGCAGCAACCAAACTGGCCCGTTTTCTTGCCTCTCACCAGGAAACCCAGGGATACTGGCCGCGTGCCTGGAATTCTGTTTCAGGAAGTATCCTTGTGAAGCTGGAAGGAGATAATACAGTCTGGATGGGTGACTTTCCATGGATCCCGGGAAGCCTGGCCTTATATTACCGGAAATCAGGAGATGAATCAGTATATCCGGCTATTGTTAAGGCCAGAACCTTTTTGAATGATCTGATTGACAACAACGGTAAGGTCTATACAAAAAACATGGTAACAGGTACAAAGTCTGAGGTTTCAAATTACGAAGGATATGCAGCAACCCTATTTGGGTTACTCGAGCTGGGTGATACTGCCAAAGCGAAATTAGTGATGGATTACGTTATGAATCATGGATGGGATGGTACACTGGGGATATGGAAAGAAGGACCCGGCTCTTCCCGGCCGGTTTTGCTTGTCAATACATGGCTTGCTGCTCTTGCACGCAGAATGGGATATGAAAACGAATCCCTTGAGGCACTTTCGCTGGCAGGCGACCTGTTATATACAAGGGGACCCGGAGATCCATATGGCTTTGATGGAATTGGCCCTATTGCCACATGGTATGAGGGTACGCTTTCCTATATTGCCGCAAATGGACCCGGAAGCAACGCTCTTTTTGCGGGAGTAATACCTCACATCAATCCCGATGGTACAGTGCCTGCCTATAATGAAAACCTGGGAGCCGTCGGGGGCATCTGGGCAGTAGACTGGGCAAGCCTGGATGCAACTTCCTGGCTTTATTTTGCCGCAGCCGGCAAAACTCCTTTTGACTATTCGGGTGGTCAGGATATTTTTACAGATATCAATTCACCCGCGAATGAGTCTTTTGATATGTTCCTTACCGGTGAAAAACTGCATATTGAAACAGGAAATGCTGACATTGAGCGGTTCGGGCAGGCTTAGTGTTTACGATATGTATGGTACCCTGGCCGGAAACATTGTATGGTATCCGGATCAGCAGGAATTGGATATAAAAAAAATAACCGGGAGTAATTCCTTACTTCCCGGCATTTATATAGGAGTATTGAAGTATCAGAACAGAACCATAGTGAGAAAGTTACCGCTGGCCGGCAACTGATCAGCTTCCAAATACCTTTTTAAGAATCTCGGTAGTGCGGGCAACCGGATCTTTTCTGATTTTCTTTTCTTCCTTTGAAATCATTACAAATAAGCCCGCAATTGCTTTATCAGTAACATATGCGGCCAGGTCGGGATTGACCTTTTGAACCAAAGGTATTTTATTGTAGGTGGTAATCAGGTCTTTCCAATATTTAGTAGCCTGCACCTTGTCAAGCGATTTTTGAATTTCCGGTTTGAACTTCAATCGAAGATCAGGGGAGGTTGTATTCCGCAGGTAGCTTGTTGCAGCATCATCCGCACCCTTAACAATACCGATTGCATCACTGATGCTCATGGATGTGATTGCATTCACAAAAATGGGTTTGGCTTGTACGGCTGCATCTTCTGCCGCACGGTTTATTGAAAGAATGGCTTCATCTACCTGCTTACCCATGCCAATGGCACGCAACTTACTTTCCACCATTTTGGCATCTTCAGGGAAAGGGATTTTTATTTCCGGATTGCCAAAATATCCATCCACAACAGATACAAAATTTACACTTTCACCGGTTCCTTTTACCAGAGCCTCTTTAATTCCCTGAACGGCTTCACTTTCAGAAAAGCCTGGAGTGGACAGACCCAGCGATTTTTGAGCTTTTTTCAGGAATTGCGCATTCGAACAGGCGGGTAGGAATAAGAGAAAGGACAGTACAATTAAATAAGACTTTACTTTTCATAATTATGGTTTTTCATTTATAAGTCAAATTGCATGCCATGGTTGCAAAAAAATATTTTTGCTCATTTGAAAAGGGATTGGATAAAATGATAATTTAGAGCTCTGATTTAACCTGTCATAGTTCTTTACAGGAATTAACTATCTTGTTTTCCCGTCAGATCCATTAATATCCTGCAAATTTAACAATACTGGAATAGTAAATGTTTCACAATTATTTAAAGACCGGCTTTTCAATTATCCTTTTTATTACTTGCCCTGGTTCCGGCAGCAGCTCAATCTGCTTCCCCTGGAATTGATACAATATACGGTTCCGATCCACTTTTGTTTAATGGCAGGCAGTATATTTACCAAATTCCTCCCGGGTCAAGCGGTAATCCTTTTCTGTACGGTCCGGAATTTCAAAAAGGATGGATAACCATTGCAGACAGGCAATATCAGCATCTGGATCTGAATTATGATATTGTAAACCAGGTATTATTGCTTAAATACCTTGATCAGGCAGGATATACAATGGTTATTGAGGTATCTGAATCCTGGCTTACCAGGTTTGGTATCGGGACTTCGGAATTTGAAATTCATCCGCCGGAATGATAAGCCGCTGATTTACCAGGTCATTTAACAGCGAAAATGTGAATGTACGGTATTACTGGCATAAAGAACTGAAGCTTGAAAATGTGATGACTACTGCTGCATATGCTTTTTTGGGCCCCAGGAAAACCAGTTGGCTGGTTATTCATGGCATGGAATATGAGTTTAAAAAAAACAGGGACTTTGTTAAAGCGTTTGATCCTGCCAGTCAGGCACTATGTATCGAAATACCTGAAGAATAATAAAATAAAGGTAAACAAAGCGTCAGATGCTTCTATCCGGGCATTGGTAAACTTCTGTAATACACTGATCAACAAGTGAGGACATTAATATTCATTTCATTGCTATTCCTTTCGGTTTTTGCTCATTCAGCAACCGTTACGGATACTTTAATTTCAATTCACTGCAATAAAGCAGCCTTTTCTGTTTTTTGTGCGGATATAGAACGACAGAGTGGCCTGATCGTTTATTATATTCCGCAGGATGTTGATTCGATGGAGATTTCACTTGATGCCGATGGAATTAGTGCCAAAAACGCCTTTGAAACAGTTCTTAAGGGTACAGGACTGACGGTTTCCCAATGGAATGGTAACCTGGTGATATTAAAAGGAGAACCACTAATTACCGAATTACCTGATTTCCAAAATCCTGTAAAGGAAGAGAATCCGGTTGAAACCGGAAATGTACTCACTGAAAGTGAGGAGCGGTATCTCAAAGGCAGAAAGGCCAGGCAACCTGAAATAATCCGGATAGGAAAGAGTACATTCGGAGCAAAACCGGCACGTGTAAAGATACTTGGAAAAATAACAGCCCAGGAAACCGGAGAACCCATTATCGGTGCTGCCTTGCTGATCGATGAACTATCCACTGGTGCCCTTACCGATGCCAACGGATTTCTAAGCCTGGTACTGAAGCCCGGAAATTATAATGTGAGATTTGAATACATGGGATTTGAAAAAAAGGTGTGCCTGATGGAGGTAAATTCTTCAGGTGAATTTTCGGTTGAATTGAAGAAGGCTATTACCCCTATTGATGAGGTTGTTATCATTGGCGATAAAAAAACAAGTGTCATATCAAAGGATCCTGGTTTGGAAAGTATTTCTTCCAAAACAGTAAAGGAAATACCCACCATGTTAGGGGAACGGGATATCCTGAAAGTTTCCCAGATGATGCCCGGGATTGTGAGTGTGGGAGAGGGTGCAGCCGGTTTGAATGTGAGGGGTGGGGGATCAGACCAGAATGCATTCTATATCAATAAGATACCTGTATATAATACCTCGCATATGTTTGGCTTTTTCCCGGCTTTTAATGCCGACATTGTGCGCGATTTTTCCATTTATAAGGGTTATACTCCGGCACAATACGGAGGCCGGCTTTCTTCCGTTTTTAATATCATATCCCGGCAGGGCAACCGCAAGCTTTTCAACATGCATGCCTCGATGAATCCTGTTACTGCCAGCATGACCCTGGAAGGACCTATAATAAAGGATAAAAGTTCGATTCTGATAAGCGGCAGAACATCCTATTCCGACTGGATCCTTAAAAAGATCAATGATCCGGTGATCAGTGAAAGCAGTGCACGTTTCAATGACCTGAACCTCGCCCTGAATTATGATTTCAAGAAGACACAGCTTTCCTTTTTCGGTATGAATACGTATGATTACTTTCAATTATCGGATATCACACAGTATGAATACGGCAATCGCGGGGCGTCCTTGAACGTCAGGCATAATTTCGGTACCGATGTCCAGGCAGACCTTACCTTCATCGGCGCAAGCTACCGTTTTAAAACAATTAATACAGAGCAGGTATCCTCGGCCTACAAGCATGGATATGAGATCGATCATTATGAAATCAGGCTTGACCTCAACCATCTTACACTGGAGCACGCATAATCTGGAATATGGAGTCGACCTGCTTTTAACCAAACTCGACAGGGGAGTGGTTGAGCCTTATGGGACCTCTCTGCGCAAAGGAGGAATCTCTTGGTAAAGAAAAAGGCCTTGAAAGTTCAGCGTATATTTCTGATATGATCGAAGTATTACCCTGGCTAAAACTTTCCGGTGGTTTCCGTTATTCATTGTTTGTGCCCTTGGGTCCGCGTGATGTAAACACTTATCAGGAAGGAGTACCTGTTGATGTCAGGTATATTGAGGACACAATTCATTTCAGCAATAACGAGCCGATCAAATGGTATTCCAATCCCGAATTCAGGTTCTCCCTGAATATTGAAACAGACCCCAAAGGTTCTGTTAAGCTGGCCTTTAACCAGATGCATCAGTCCATTTTTCAGCTAAGCAACACTATATCGGTAGCGCCCAATACGCAATGGAAAACAGCTGATTACTATCTAAAGCCGGCACATGGAAATCAATATTCGGCCGGTGTATTCCGAAATTTTCCACACAGCGGCTGGGAGGCTTCACTGGAAGTTTTCTATAAACACATTAATCATTTTCCGGAATTTAAGGACGGAGCGGATTTTCTGAGCGGTGCGGGAACAGAAACCCTGATGCTACAAGGCAAGCAAAGATCATATGGTATGGAACTCTGGATAAAAAGAAACGGGCGAAAGTTGAACGGCTGGATTGCATACACCTATTCGCGATCTCTGGTTACTGTTGACGGAGACAATGTATGGAACAGTATCAACGGTGGCCGGGAGTATCCTTCCAATTATGATATCCCCCATGCATTTAATGTACTTGCAAATTATACGATGAACAGGCGTCTCAGTCTCTCTTCAGTAATAACCTATCAATCAGGCCGAAGAATAACTTATCCGCTTACCATTTACTACGTGGACGGAGTTCCCTATACTGATTATTCCTCCAGGAACCAGTTCAGTATACCGGATTATTTCAGGATAGATGCATCCGTCACCCTCGAAGGAAATTTGCGGAAAAACAAACCTGTTCATAGTTCACTTGTTTTCGGAGTGTATAATTTAACGGGTCGTAAGAATGCTTATTCGGTCTACTTTAAACCCGAATACAACGCGTTGAAAAGCTATAAATATTCAGTAATGGGTGTACCAATTTTTACCGTTACCTGGCTGTTAAAACTTGGAAATTATGCCTCTGAATAATCGGTGTCTGTCTATCCTTCATGGTTTTCCTTTTCCTTGCCGGGTGCATTGAACCCTATTCACCCAATTTGCATGGAGAAGCAGAAGATATCTATGTAGTTTCGGGTGAGGTGACCAGTCAGGAAGGATACCAGATGGTGACTATTTCAAAGGCTGCCCCGATTGACAAGCCAATCAATATTCCGGTTACCGGCGGTATATTGAGTATTGAAGATGACCAGGGTCATGTTTTCAGTTCGGAAGAATTCTCTGCAGGCCAGTACAGGGTGTGGATCGATAAACCATTCCTTCAGGCCGGTACATCCTACCGTTTGCGAATCATGCTGCCGAACGGGGAAGAGATCCTCTCGGATTATGATCTGATGCATAATTGTCCCGAAATGGATTCTGTTTATTATAAACGCGTGAACATGATTTCCCCGGTAACAGGAGAAAATGTCGAAGCATTGCAGTTTTATGCCGATTTTCATGGTTCGGAAACAGACAGCAGGCTTTACAGGTGGAGTGCCGTTGAAACCTGGGAGCATCATTCTCCATATCCAATTGAATATTATTATAATGGCAAGGTGAATAAGGTTTCTCCGCCGGACTATAGTCTTAGTGTCTGCTGGATCACTGAATCATTTCCAGAGGTATTCACTTTATCCACTTCAAATATGGTCTCCAATGATTATGTCATGCTGCCGATCAATTACGTCGACAACACAACAACGAGACTGTATATTGGCTACAGTGTGCTGATTACGCAGCATGCCCTTTCGGAGCCGGCTTACAATTACTGGGAGCAGCTGCGGATTAACAATGATCACAAGGGAGGCTTGTATGAAAAGCAACCTTTGCCTGTAACCGGTAATCTGAGAAACATAACTGATCCCGGCAAAAAAGTACTTGGATTTTTTGAGGCGTCCGGAACATCAGGAAAACGAGTCTTTATAGACGGGATAAAGGATATGGGAATTTATTACGATTCAATATGCTCACCTTACCCATTGGGAAGAATGGGATGGAAAGAATACCCGCCCGGTACATGGCCGGTTTATCTTGTCATGTACAATCGTGTCAGATTACTCGTGGATCCGAATTGTGTGGATTGCCGGTATTACGGAGGAGTACTCGAAAAACCTGAATTTTGGCCAAAATAAAATGAAAATCCAGTTTATCCTAATTTTCTTCATGCTTTTCATTGGTGCTGAATACAATTCAGCCAATGGAGCATCCCTGAATTTGTTATTGCAGGACAGGGAAAAAATCCGGTTGTTTACTGACAGGAGCCTGTATGCTACGGGGGAGGAGATTTTCTTTTCAACGGACCTGGTAGATAACGATTCGGGGGAATCAGTTATTTACGTAGAATTGATTACGCCTGAGGGAGATAAGATCAGAAGCGGTAAATTCAAATCTGAAAAGGGAATTGCATCCGGTTGTCTGGCTATACCCGAGGATCTTTTCACCGGATTCTATTATGTAAGGGCATACACCCGGGAAATGCGCAATGAAGGGCCCGGTTCATATGATTATGTACCTGTTAAGGTCATAAATCCCTCAAAGAACGATATCCTGGTTACAGGTAAGGAATACACGGGCACGGTATCATCTGTGAAGCCCGATACTGGTTTTTTGCGGTTTTCGAACCTTAAACCAACATATAACCGGCGTGATAGCGTAATCTTTTTCATTGACTTTACAAAAAGGCCGGATAAGGAAGTCGGCAATATATGTGTAACTGTAGTCCCTGAAAATACGCTGACAACGGATGTATTTAATTTTGCAGACAGAAGAAAGGTACGACAGCCCGGTCATTTTTTATCCGGAAGTGCGGGGCATATCCTTAACAGGAACCCTTCTTAATAAAGATCAGAAAACCCCTGTTGCAGATCATATAGTTAGTTTGTCAGTTTTGGGTGCAAAGGATTTCAGTGCTGCCAAAACGGATCAGAAAGGGCGCTTTTTCTTTACGCTGCCGGACGATCATGGCAGGAAAGATATATTTCTGTCACCTGAAGATTATTCTGGTTCTGAAATAAGCTTATTCATTGATAATGACTTTTGTTCGTTGCCTGTCAGCCTTCCTTCCCCGGAAATTAAACTGTCCGAGGCGGAGAAGAAAACAGCGCTTTCACTGGCAGTGAACGCAAGGATATGCAAAGAATTTGCGGGTTCAGCAGCAGCTGCGGATTCAGGTACGGTACAGTACAGGCCATTCTACGGGGAGCCGACCAGCACGCTCATTATGGACAAATTCATTGAGCTGCCGACCCTGAAGGAATATTTTGATGAGATTTCACAGGAAGTCAGGATCCGGGAAAGGAAAGGAAAACCGTATTTTAAATTTTTCGGAGGTGCAGCCGGTATGATTATAAATGATCCGCTGGTGCTTGTAGACTGGGTTGTGATCAATGATATAAACCGGGTAACGGCTATTTCCCCTCAGAAAATTCTGAAGATTGAAACTGTAAACAAGCCATATATCAAGGGTGATCTTACCTACGGAGGTATAATCAGTATAATTTCAAGGGATGGCGATTTTGCAGGCATAGATCTGCCTGCCTCGGGAATATTTGTGAAGTATGATTTTTTCTCTCCTGTATGTGCCGGTTAAAAATCCGGTGAAACAAGCCCGGATTCCTGATGCCAGAAACACACTGCTATGGTTACCGGAAATAAGTGCAGGTTATAACCGGCCAAACCGGGTTGGTTTTGTTACCGGTGATACGCCCGGACGCTATGTGATCGTTGTAAGAGGAGTATACTCCGATGGTCGTGTATTTAGCCAGTCGGCAGGTTTTGAGGTAACTGGTAAAAAGTAAGATATGAAACCCCGGAAATTATGCTTCTGAATAAACGGTGCACTAGCTATCCTTCATGGTTTTCCTGTTCCTTGCCGGGTGTATTGAACCGTATTCACCCAATTTACACGGAGAAGCGGAAAATATCTATGTGGTTTCGGGTGAGGTGACCAGTAAAGAAGGATACCAGATTGTAACTGTTTCAAAGGCTGCCCCGATTGATCAACCTCTTCATATCCCGGTTACCGGGGGAGTTTTAAGTATTGAAGATGATCAGGGTCACGTTTTCAGTATGGAAGAATTTTCTGCCGGCCAATACAGGATCTGGATCGATCAGCAATTCCTTCAGGCCGGTACATCCTATCGTTTGCATATAATGCTGCCTAACGGGGATGAGATTCTTTCGGATTATGATAGGATGCATGATAGTCCGGGAATGGATTCAGTCTATTATAAACGGCTGGACCATGATTTCTCCTGTAACAGGTGAAAATGTTGAGGCATTGCAGTTTTACACCGATTTTCATGGTTCGGAAAGCGACAGCAGGTATTACAGGTGGAGTGCCGTTGAAACCTGGGAGCATCATTCTCCCTGGCCTATCAGTTTTTTTATGATGGCAAGGTTAACGTGGTTGATCCGTCGGATTATAGTCTTACGTGTATGCTGGATCACGGAACCCGTTGCGCAGGTTAACACGTTGTCCACGGCAAATATGGTCACCAATGATTATTTCATGCTTCCGATAAATTATGTCGACAATACAACAACCAGACTTTATATTGGCTACAGTGTGCTGATTACCCAGCATGCCCTGTCGGAGCCGGCATATAATTACTGGGAACAGTTGCGGATTAACAATGATCACTCGGGAGGATTGTATGAAAAGCAGCCATTGCCTGTTACCGGCAATCTGAAAAACCTGTCTGATCCCGGCAAAAAAGTATTGGGATTTTTTGAGGCTTCCGGAACCTCGGAAAGACGCATCTTTATTGACGGGATTAAGGATATGGGAATTTATTACGATTCAATATGTTCACCTTACCCATTGGACAGATTGGAATGGAGACCCTACACCCGCGCTGACTATCCGGTTTATATGGTAATTTACAAACATATGAGATTACTCGTAGATCCGCATTGTGTGGATTGCAGGAAATACGGGGGAGTGCTTGAAAAACCTGAATTCTGGCCCTGGTAACCGGTGGTCGGTAGTCAGTATTCGGTAATCGGTAATCGGTAATCAGTAGTTAATCGGTAATCTGTAAGCAGTTCTAAGCCGGAATCTATTTTTTCTTTTGCGCGTTGTAATACTGCATCGCTTTACCCATGTGCTTTTTCAGATCATTGATCCGGGTCTGGTCGGATGGGTGAGTGGATAAAAACTCGGGTGGGGCGCCCTTGCTTTGATCCATCATCCGTTGCCAGAAATCTATCGCTTTAGAAGGATCATATCCGGCCATGGCCATAAAATACAGACCAAGTTCATCGGCTTCACTTTCCTGAGTGCGGCTGAAAGGAAGCAATACACCTACTGTGGTGCCGGCACCAAAAGCCGCCATGGCAATTTGACGTGTGGTTTCATCACGGACGATTGGCTACAATCACTTCCGTGCAGCCGACCGGGACGGTTTGGTGCGCTCGATATTGACGAAGGCGGCCGTGTGAAATCCTTTCGGGAAAAGCCCGCAAGCCGGGAATACGTGGGTTAATGGAGGTTTCTTTGTATTTGAACCCGCCGTTTTCGACTTTATTGCAGGAGATTCCACAGTATTGGAGCGTGAACCTCTGGAGCAACTAGCAGCTCAAGAACAACTCGCCGCGTTTCAGCATAAGGGCTTTTGGAAGCCAATGGATGACAATGCGGGATAAATTGGAACTCGAAGATTTCTGCTCGAAGGGACACGCGCCGTGGATGGTGTGGAATGATTGACGCCCAGTTCTGGAAAGACAGGAGAGTTTTTATCACCGGCCACACTGGCTTCAAAGGCGCTTGGCTGGTGCTCCTTTTGAAGCAGCTTGGGGCGGAAGTCACTGGGTTTTCGCTGGCGCCGCCAACGAGCCCAAGCTTATTCGATCTGGCACGCGTCGATATCCTATGCCGGTCGGTCACGGGAGATATTCGGGACAGGGATCACTTGACAAAATCCATTGTTGAAGCTGCGCCGGAAATTATCTTTCATCTTGCGGCGCAGCCTCTCGTTGGCCGTTCCTACCTGGAGCCGGAGGAGACATATTCAACGAATGTGATGGGTACGCTAAACGTCTTGCAGGCCGTAAGAACGTGCCCCGAAATTCGTGCTGTCATAAATGTTACGACTGATAAGTGCTATGAAAACAAGGAATGGCCATGGGGGTATCGCGAGATTGATCGACTAGGTGGTCATGACCCTTACGCCAGTAGCAAGGCATGCTCGGAATTGCTGACCGCCTCTTTTCGTAGCTCATTCTTTTCAGACGAGGGCTACGGCTCCAAACATCATGTCGCAATTGCAACTGCAAGGGCTGGAAATGTCATTGGGGGTGGAGACTGGGCGAACGATCGTCTTATTCCTGACTGTGTTCGTGCTCTCATCGCAGGAAGGAAAATGGTTGTACGGAACCCACATGCTGTTCGACCTTGGCAACACGTTCTGGAGCCTTTGTCTGGCTACATGACGTTGGCACAAGTCCTATGCCGAGAGGGATGTTCTTTTGCTGAGGCATGGAACTTCGGGCCAGGAGAGCATGATTCAAAATCAGTAGAGTGGGTAATGAACAAGATATCAGGACTTTTCTCGGGATTTCCTGGTTTTGAGTTTTCGACCACTGCTGGACCGAAGGAGTCCGTTTACCTGCGGCTCGAATGTTCAAAGGCGCATCAACGTCTTGGCTGGAAACCGCGATGGGATATCGACAAGGCTCTCCACGCTACATGGGAATGGGTCGATGGCTACCTGCATTCAGCCGGAAAAGTGAAAGACGTCTGCTTTTCACGAATGGTGGATTACATGAATTGGAAGCAAAACCCCGTAAGGTCCGGATGCTTCGCCGTTTTCCCAACGGTATCGGTAGACGGTCGTGGGAAAATTTGTTAAAACCGTCAATTCCTCAACTTTTTCAAGCCTCTTCTTGCGCAGCGATTTCAAAGAGCAGTACTTCTCAGTGTCGAATCGCTACGTCCTGAGAGGAATGCATTTCCAGGCCCCTCCGCATGACCATGATAAGCTTGTCTATTGTCTCGCTGGACGTGCACTGGATGTTGTTCTGGATCTGCGAAACGGATCTCCGACATTCGGCCGAGCCATTTCAGTTCTTTTAAACAGTAATGGCTCGGAAGGGGTCTATGTCCCGCAGGGATGTGCGCACGGCTTTCTATCGCTTGAGAGTGAACAATGCTTCTCTATCATGTGACGTCGGAGTACTCAAGAGATTTCGATTGCGGAATTCGCTGGAATTCGATCCCTTTCACATGGCCGGTAAAACAGCCGCTAGTGCCGGAGCGAGACATGCTGTTTCAGCCTTTGGTCGCCTTCAGGTCTCCCTTTATCTTCAAAGGATAGTAATGCGAGTCTTATGACCGGCGCGACCGGGCTTTATTGGATCTCGTCTCGCGGCCGCTCATCTGAGGGACGGTGACGCAGTCGGATCTGGTAGTCCGACCGACGTCCGATCTCCGCCGTCTTCCGTCGACTCTTCCAAAAGAAAGACTCCATTTCTTCGATGGATGAATGACTTCGCTCCTGGAAGCAGTATCGGTTTGCAGGCCGGACGTTGTCGTTCATCTCGCTTCGTTATTTCTTGCTCAGCACAACCAGAACCAAGTTCAGGCTCTCATTGACAGCAATATATCGTTTGGCGCGCTTATGCTGGAGGCAATGATCGCGAATTCTGTGTTTGCGTTCATAAACACCAGCTCTGTATGGTTACATTACAACAACGAGGACTACAATCCAGCAAATCTCTATGCTTCCACAAAAAAGGCCTTTTCCGACGTTCTTCGTTATTACACCGAGGCCACGCCTCTCAAGGCGATAACGTCGAGCTGCCGGATACGTACGGACCAAACGATCCTCGGCGGAAAATTGTAAGCATTCTCGTTGAATCGATTCAGAAAAGGGAGCACATAAGTCTGACTGCGGGAGAACAATTTCTTGACCTCGTCCATGTTGATGACATTGTCGACGCATTTCGTCTAGCTGCGCAACGTGTCTTTTCTCAGGGAGAGAAGAATAGCGTGTACTCGTTGTCATCTGGTCGCCTAATGAAATTGAAACACATAGTCGAACTGCTAAAGGGATTATCGCAGGATGCGTCCCTTATTGAAATGGGAGCGAGATCCTATCGATTTAGAGAAGTTATGACGGCATGGAACAAAGGAACTTCTTTGCCGGGCTGGAGCCCATTCCGGCAGATTCGAGGACTTCCTCGCTGAGCAGCTTTTCTTGAAATTTACTTTCCGGTGAACGGAAATGCCATGATACAGCTTCCGAGCGTACTCTCATTGCCCTAACAGGAAAGAACATTGTTCAACATAGACGAGCACTTGACTATAGTTGCAGACATATCGTTTTCGGCGACGTAAAGCTAATTCAAAAGGACTCGCAGCTCCATCGATGAATGGAACCGGGACGATTGTTTATGACCTAACTGATTACGTTGATACTGCGCACTGCATACTAGTCCATGATGATGGCTATATTATTCATCCCGAGCTTTGGAAAAACGAATGGCTAGAATATGACTTTATCGGAGACCTTGGCCTTTGCCGCGTGATGAGTTTTCCTATCGAACTCCGGAGGGAGAGTTGGTTCGGGTTGGAAACAGCGTTGGCCTACGGAGCAAGAAGCTTCTTGATTTACCACGAGTGCTCAAACTTGAGTGGAAATCGTACTATGGAAATACAAATGAGGATGGGTTTTTATGTGTTCACAACAGAAAAATCCTACAAGAAAACGGCTGCAAGTTCGCGCCTCTTGAAGTGGCGCGAGTCTTCTCCAAAGAGAATACAATCCCGGAAAATGAGGGAATCGATACGTTCATGTTTCATTCCCGGCGGGTGGCACAGTGATTTCTTAAAAGAACAGAGTTAGCCACGGCCGAATCGCGCGTTTTAGGCAGGAGATGCCCAGTGGAGCCAAAGATCTCGGAAATACTCTTGAAATACGACACCGACAAAAACAATGGAACAGTCGGAAAATGCGGGCATCATTATGGTGATTCATATAATGAAATACTCGCTCGTTTTGACAGGGAAAAAGGACTTTCTCTTTTGGAAATTGGGGTACAAAAAGGCGGAAGCTTAAAAGCCTGGAGGGAGTATTTCCCTAATGCAAAAGTCATCGGAGTCGATATTGTCGACGTGCGTAAAAGCGATTACTGTCGCCCGGATTTTGGAATTTCATACGATCCGACATAAAGCAGATTGACGCTCTCAAGAGATTCGGAGCAAATGGCCTTGACATCGTGGTAGATGATGGTAGTCACATACTGGAAGACGTACTATTCGTTGTGGATAAGTATCTGGAGGTGCTGAATTATAATGGAATCCTAGTTATTGAAGATGTTCAGAATCCAGAAATGTGGATAAAAGAAGTTTTAAGAGTTGTAAAAGCCAAAAGAAATTGTTACAGAATCGACTACAAAGATATGAGAAATGTGGGAGGCTATGACGACTTCTTGATAACTATCCAAAAGATCCTGCCGGACAAATCGAGTCCGAAGGTTCTATTTGAATGGCTATTACAATTCCTTAAAGTCAAACTTTCTCAAGACTCCGTGGCCTCTTGCAGTGGCCGCTCTATCGAATGTCATCAGATCTCTCGCTAAGTTAGTCATTCGTTTCTTTGCAAAGCCAAGGGGCTGACCTGCCAAATGTCGGAGATATTTGAAAATGAAAGGCATTATTCTTGCCGGAGGACTTGCCACAAGACTATTTCCTGCTACCAAAGCTATGTCCAAGCAAATGCTTCCCGTGTATGACAAGCCCATGATCTATTATCCACTTTCAACTCTCATGCTTGCAGGCATACGTGAAATACTAATTATCTCTACTCCGCGAGATATCGGAGCATATGAGGAGCTACTTGGCGATGGCGGGCAGTTTGGTCTCTTTCTGCAGTACAAAGTTCAGAAGGGCCCTCGAGGACTGGCGGACGCATTTATCTTGGGCCGAACTTTTATCGGGAATGATCGGATCGCTCTTATTCTAGGCGACAACGTTTTCTATGGGCATGGCTTTAGTGGCCTTTTGGAGGAAGTCTCCGGTTGCCAATCTGGCGCTACCATTTTCGCTTACTATGTTCGAGACCCAACGCTCTACGGGGTTGTTGATTTTGACGAACGGGGGCGACCATTGTCTATTGAGGAAAAACCTGTCAAACCGAGGTCGAATTTTGCCGTGGCCGGACTGTACTTTTACGATGATGAGAGTTATTGATATTGCAGAATCTGTCACGCCCTCTGCACGCGGAGAAATAGAGATCACGGCGGTAAACAACGAATACCTTGCCTCGAGGAGCTTTGAGTGCCATAAGAATGGGTCGCGGTTTTGCTTCGCTAGACGCGGTCACCGGACGGACTTCTCGATGCGAGCAACTTCATCGCAACAGTGCAGAAGCGTCAAGGTCTCTATATCGCTTGCGTGGAGGAGATTGCTTTTCATAAAGGCTGGATTAGCCTGGCGAAGCTACAGATGGCGTCTGACTCGATGGCCGGCACGGATTACGGACGATATCTTCGGGCTATTGCGGAAGCATAGCAATGTTCCTTCCTTTTTAGGAACACCTTGCTGAAAGGACTGGTCATCATAGAGCCACAGTTTCTTCAAGACGAGCGAGGGTTTTTTGTAGAGATCTACAAAGAATCGGAGTTCTTTGCGGCAGGAATTTCCGAACGTTTCGTTCAAGACAACTACTCCATTTCTAAACGAGGCGTTTTGCGGGGACTTCATTTTCAAAAAGGGCTCAAATCACAAGGAAAGCTGATTAGAGCGACGCGCGGAAGAATCTGGGATGTTGCCGTAGATCTGCGGAGCAATTCAAGCACTTTTGGAAAATGGTATTCTCTGGAGATCTCAGAGGAAAATCGACTGATGCTTTACATTCCGCCGAGTTTTGCGCATGGGTTTCTCAGTATGAGCGACGTGGCCGAAGTTTCCTACAAATGCACGTCAGAATATGACGCCGCCAACGACGGGGGCATCCGATGGAATGACCCGGGGCTCGCCATCGATTGGCCGATTCGGGACGTTATTGTATCCCTGAAAGACGCATCCTTGCCTTTCCTCAAGGATTTGATTTGATTTGGCTTGTCGGCTGCCTTGGCATGTTAGGTTCAGAAATCGCCTCACGACTTGAGGAATGTGGTCTTCCTTGGGTTGGTTCTGACCGTGAGGTTGATATAACGAACAAGGATGCGTTGAAGTCTTTCGCGGCCGACAAAGGAATCAGTTGTATTATCAATTGTGCGGCTTATACGGACGTTGACAAAGCCGAGGACGAGCCTGCAGCTCTGCGCCGCCATTAACTGCGAAGGACCAGCAAACATAGGGGCTCTCGCTTCTGAATCCGATGCCGTAGTAGTCCACATTTCAACCGATTATGTCTTTGACGGTTCTCTTACGCGGCCATACGAGGAAGATGACCCGGATTCCCCCTAAGCGTCTACGGCGCAACAAAAGCACGAGGAGAGCCGCACTCAAAGAATTTTCGTCCCCGGTCATACATCATAAGAACAGCTTGGCTCTATGGAACAAAGGGTAGGAATTTCGTTTTGACGATGGCCCGTCTCATGAAAGATCAAGTGGACATAAACGTTGTAGCAGATCAGCGGGGGTCTCCCACTAACTCCGCAGACTTTGCTCGCGCTCTTCTATCTATGATTCAATCAAAAAAGGACGACTACGGGATTTATCATTATTCGAATTTTCAGGCGACACCACGTGGTATGAAATTCGCGACGCTGATTCATGACCAAGCCCTCAAGAACGGTGTATTGAAGCGTGCGTGTAATATCCATCCAATAGCGACCGTTCAGTACCCGACCAAAGCTTCGAGACCCACGTACTCCGTTCTTTCGAAAGCTAAGATCAAGCGGATCTTCGGAATAGTGCCGCCTGCGTGGCAAGAAAGCCTGGTCCGCTTCATTGCAAACCTCGACAGAGGCTGATGCTTTCGGAATGGACATGGCCTCTTTTCTAAGGTTAACGCAGGGAAGAAACAGCTCATTTGAACGAAAGCAAAGATACCTGGTATTCCCCCAGGCAAACATTACGCAAGATTTCGAAAAAGCTTCTTGCGAAAATAAACTCTGTTTCGGAAGCGCAAGAAGTGATCAAAGCGTCTGAGTCCAAGAGTACGGATTCTGTCTAAATGGTATTGCAACTATTCAGATGTCCCACCCAGATATGCGTTCATTGCCTTCTCCAGAGACAGGCCATTGCAACTACACGCCCTCCTGTCTTCTTTGAGAAGGTTCGTACCTGCAAGACCGAAAACGATCGTTTTGTTCTATGCATCCAAACCAGCCCTTTTCGCCGGCTATAAGAAGTGTTTCGACCTTTTTTTTCAGACGAAAAGAACATCACCTTCACTTTGCAAACCCGACAAGACTCTTTTCAACAAGATTTGTTGAACATCCTTGTTGGGCTAGATGAGTGCCAGAACGGTCTTCCTTGTTGACGACATTATTTTCATCAGAGAAATAGCCTTGCAAGACTTTGACGGACTCGACTTAAGGACTTAGCATCCCTTCCCTGCGTCTTGGAAGGAATATTCAAGTATTCGTATGCTTCTGAACAAACGCATTTTGTTGCCGCGTAGCTTGACCGAGCAAGACAGCGGCTTGCTATCATGGAATTGGAGAGATGGCGACGTCGAATGGGCGTATCCTCTGTCGGTGGATGGCCATATATTCTTACGGACCGAGATACTGTGAATGCTGAGACGTCTTCAATTCTCGTCTCCAAACACGTTCGAGTCAGCTTTGCAGAAGCCTACTGATCTTTATTTGAACCGACGCGGTGTCTGCTACAAACTGCCCCGTCTCGTTAATATCCCGTTCAACAGAGTGCAGAATGACTTCCCGAACAGGCACGGATCGATAACGGCCATGGACCTCCTTGAAAAATGGCAAGAGGGGCTTGGAATCGATATTTCCCGGCTGGAAAGTCTTTACGCAGAATCTGTTCACGTAGAACCAGAAATCCGTTTTAATAGGCTTGAAAGGTAGAACACTTTTGCCTGACATACGCACCAAACTGCGCGCACATGGAGGGCTTTTTTGGACTTTTTTGAAAGGCCTAAAGAGAAGTCTTA
>CAWBNI010000027.1:0-102123 GCA_963790105.1 uncultured Bacteroidales bacterium
TTTAGCAGGTAACGAAGTAAATGTCGGTCAGAAATTAACTATTTGGGTCGAAGAGGGTGACAAATAGGTCGTGAATTCTAAGATATATGCAAATTTTTTAATTAAAATTTTGCTGATAAATATTCACATAAGGAGACTGTCTTTTAATAACAGCAAAAACTCTATTAACCAGTTTGCATCTTATGGAGTTTATTATCAGGTTATGTTCCTTTCCTTCAGATAGTTTCTTGTTATAATATTTTTTTATTTCAGGGTCCCACACACAGGCACTATTGGCGCCATTTGTAAGAAGCGTTTTAATCCTTTTATTGGCTAAATTACTCACCTGCGATTTACCTTTTATGGAAGTGCCAGACATATTATCAAAAGGAGCAATTCCGGAATAACAGGCATATTTTCTACCATTTTCAAAGGCAGTAAAGTTATTTGTGGTAACTATCATGAACGCTGTTATTATAGGGCCTATTCCTCTAACTGACTTAGCCAGCTGGTAGTTTTTTTTTAACTCTTCATCCCTACCAATCACATCAATAATTTGTTTCTCAATATGATCAACTTTGACATCGTATTCCTTTATTTGAGCCTTAATCTGTTCTGATATGCTTTTCAACCCACTAACTCTTTCATACTGATTATGGCTTTTTAGGCTATTCTTCAGTGAGGTTCTGATTTTTATTAATTGTCTTCTGTAAGTAAGCAGCTGTTTTATTTGCAATATAATGGCAGAAGGTAATTGAAACGGCTTTAATTTCATACGGTTTGTGTATGCATAATCGGCGATCCGCCTGGCATCCACCTGGTCATTTTTTCCTCTTGCCATGCCGATACTTTTTTTGATTTGCGTACCCGCTTCAACACAATAATCAATTTGCATCTGATCTAACCAGGCGAAGAAAAGCAGGCCATAAGTTCCGGTATGTTCCATGCAAAACACACAATCTTTCAAATCAATTTTCTGTTTTGTCAACCGGGTTTGGATTTTGTCAAATCCGCTAAAATTATTTTCCACCACTAGATCTTGATAGGATCCATAACTGTCCTCATTTAAAATGGCTACATCTAAGGTGTCCTTGGAAATATCTATTCCAATAAAATACTTTTTGTTTGTAAATTTGTGGTTCATAAAGTAATTTTAAAAAAACCGGAATGGTTGCTGAGCTAATACCTTTAATAAGTCTTACTTAATATTCTAATTGGCTTTGCAACCCGCAGGAAACTAAGGACTAATTCACGACGTGATGCCATACATCATGCAGTCTTATAGTTCACCTTAGTTTCCTCCGGTTTTGGTTATTAACAAAAAGCAAAGTTATCAACTCCCCCTAAAACCCCCTTTTTCAACATCATTATTTAAGATTAAAATTATGATTCAAATCTAAAGGCAGTCTTGCAGTCATGCAGTCGTGCAGTTTAGTGAGGATTATTTGGAATTATCGTTTCTTAGAAAAATTGTAAAACAAGCCGTTATTCGAAAGCCGATATTTATTATTATGCGAATAGTTTTTTACATACCAATTTTAACAAATTATTTCCAGTGGTTTGACCCGGTAACTGCATGACTGCAAGACTGCATGACTGCATGACTATTGGGACTGAACTACAGAGCCAGGAACTACAAAATCGCAGAACTGCATTTCAGGGTTAGTACGCCCTGACATTCCGTCCTTCGATGAAATTGATAAAGGAACGGTTAACCACCCGATTTCCGCCGGGGGTGGGATAATTGCCCGTGAAATACCAGTCGCCCAGGTGGTGGGGACAAGCGATATGCAGGTTTTCAATGGTCTGGTATACAATTTTTACATCCGCTTTAACATCCGGCGTTTTCAGCATTTGCGCTATTTTGTCCGAAATTTTCTGCGGGGCAAAGGGGCGGTAAATTTCCTTTACATGATTGATGATCTCCTCTTTGGGCATATTCTCGCTTTCCCTGCATTTACGATATACCTCGTTGATGACATTTTCATGCCCGGTTTCTTTCAGCAGGGCGATTGCTGCCCGAAAAGCAATGAAATCTCCCAGCTTGGCCATGTCAATCCCATAGCAATCGGGGTACCTGATCTGCGGGGAGGAGGATACGATCACAATCCTCTTTGGCTTAAGCCTGTCGAGTATTTTAATAATGCTGTATTTCAACGTGGTTCCCCGAACGATGGAATCGTCGATCACCACCAGGTTATCCTCATAGGCTCTTACCGTGCCATAGGTCACATCATAAACATGTCCTACGAGGTCATTACGTCCTGAATCCTGCGATATAAATGTCCGAAGCTTGATATCCTTCAATGCGACTTTTTCAACGCGTGGTTTCATGAAAATGATGCTGTCGAGTTCCTCTTCGGTAATGTCTTTTCCCAGGGTAAGAATTCTTTTCTTTTTATCCAGTTTCATGGAAGTTTCCACCCCGCGGATCATGCCATAAAATGCAGATTCGGCCGTATTGGGGATAAAGGAGAATACCGTATTTTCGAGATCCTTGTCAACAGCTTCCACTATCTGGGGTGTCAGCAGTTCACCCAGGGTTTTTCTTTCATTATAAATATCCATGTCGCTGCCCCGCGAAAAATAGATCCTTTCAAAGGAACAGCTTCTTTTTTCAAAGGGTCCGCGGATGTTTTCCATATCTACCTCGCCGTTTCGCCTGATGATGAGTCCGGAACCGGGTTCAAGCTCCTTAACCTGCTCGGCATCTACGTTCAGTACAGTTTGAATGGCGGGTCTTTCTGAAGTAACCACCACAATTTCATCGTTGGCGTAGAAAAAGGCCGGGCGAATTCCCCAGGGGTCTCTCACTACAAAGGCGTCCCCGTGGCCCATCAATCCGGCAATCACATAACCGCCGTCCCATTTTTTACTTGCTTCGCGCAATACGCTGTCCACGCGAAGGTTATCCGCAATGAGCTGGGATATCTCAATGTTTTCAAATCCCTGTGATTTAAAGGCGTCGAAATTCCGCTGGATCTCCCGGTCGAGGAAGTGCCCGATGTTTTCCAGCATGGTGACCGTGTCAGAAAAATCCTTGGGATGCTGACCCAGATCTACCAGTCTCTGAAAGAGCTCATCCACATTGGTAAGGTTGAAATTTCCTGCCAGAAGCAGATTACGGGTTTTCCAATTGTTCACGCGCATTACGGGATGCACCGTTTCAATGTCATTCTTGCCATAGGTTCCGTAACGAAGGTGCCCCAGCAGCAATTCAGAAGCAAACGGAAGATTTTCCTTTGCCCAGATGGGATCATTGATCAGGTCAGGATTTTTTTCTTCTACCTTATCGTAAATCTTGCTCAGGGTTTTGAAAATATCATTGATTGCAGCCTGTTTAATGGAACGTTCACGATGAATGTATTGCTTTCCCGGCTTCATATCGAACTTGACGGAGGCAATGCCGGCTCCGTCCTGGCCCCGGTTGTGCTGCTTTTCCATCAGCAGGTAAAGCTTTTGAATGCCATAGCGCCAGGTACCGTATTTCAGTTGATAGTATTCGAGCGGCTTCAACAATCGAACCAGGGCAATACCGCATTCGTGATTTACTTCGTCAGTCATTCGGGAATATTATATTTCATATTAATCGGGAAAGGAGATCATATCTTCACGGATAAAGGCATCGGGATATTCATTCTCAATTTGCTTAAGGAACCGCAATGCATCGCTTTTAATCCGGAAATCTCCAACATATACTTTAAAATAGGGATACTCGAATTGTTTATAGCTTTTTACTTCTTCATGCCGGCTGATAAAATGGGCCCTGGACTGGTCGGCAGCTTTGTTGGCCTCCTGTCCCGATCCCATGTAAATGGCAATACGATATCCTTTCACGCCATTCAGCTTCTTTTGCTGGGACAGATGCAAATCCACGAGGTTCGAGATGGCATTGTCCTGTGAAATCTTTACCACTCCCAGGCCCGGCTTTGAGGATTGAATCTGTTGAAAAATATCGGGCGTGCTTTGTGCAGTGAGGTTAAGACACAGGGTGACAGAAAGTAGGAGTAAAAGTCCGGATCCGGATAACTTCGACATAATGAATTTTTCAGACTGCAAAGTTATATAAAAATAATTACGAATAACAGTTGTTAATTCAGGGAGGGTACTGCAATCTTCCTGCTTTCCTTGATATCAGTCTTATGCGTAGCGAGAAAGGAACGGGATTTAACATATCCCTGCAATTCCACCAGGACTTCTTTCTTACGCGATAAGCTATATAACGAGGTGGCGCCCGTAAGAACATTGGCCAGCTTAAGAGAGAAATTCATGCGATAGGAAGTGTCGGAACGGGCCGGGATCTTTATTTTGTCGGTAGTTGAAAGCGTGCCAATGTACATTCCGTCGGCCATGGTCTTCACATTAAGTTCACTTACATGGAAGCCAACCCTGGACGGATTGGAGACACCCACCACAGCAGAAAAGGAAATCACATCATTGTTGATCCCTTTGAATTTGACGTCACTGATGCCCGTCATGGCAATATCTTCAACGCCTTTGCAGCCGGAAATTATTACAATAAGCAGTAATAGTATGTGGAGAGATTTGTTTTTCATGGGGCAAAATTAGGTATTTATAGTTGGAATGCAAGTGAATGGTGAATGGTGAATAGTGAATAGTGAATGGTGAATAGTGAATGGTGAATAGTGAATAGTGAATGAAGGTTTTGAAATGAGGGCGAAATGCATTAATTTTCGATACAGGGAATGTTTAATTTAAATCATGTTATATGAAAACACATAAGGATCTTGATGTTTGGAAGAAATCTATCAATGTGGTTACAACTATTTACGCTTTAACTGCCAATTTTCCTATTCATGAACGGTATGGTCTGGTCAGCCAGATTAGAAGGGCCTACAGTTTCAATACCAGCAAATATTTCTGAAGGGGCTGCAAGAAAATTCATCGAAAAGAATTATAATTCAATTTATTGGAATCAATCAAATGGTAACAAAATCAGTTGCAGAATTTTCTGGACCAAGACGATTTGCCTTGCGGTGTATCAAGAAATCTCAAAGAATTTCGGACGGATGGTGTAAAATGACCTGAAAAAATACGGGTATACCTTGTATCCCTGGAATCCAAACCTGCAGGAAACAGAATGGTGATCAATCTGCAAGCGTTCGGTGAGCTCCCGGAGAGTAGAACATCTGTTTATGGCAACTCCAGAAAGGACCACGATGAGTATTTCTGAGGAAATTTATAAGGACTCCGGAGACTGGATTAGCAAACGTACAAATGCACTTGATACTTTGGAGATAGCAGCAGATTTGAATGTTCAGCTGCATATCTATTGAATGCATCTTTGTTTGCCGCCATCTGCTGTACCCATACATGCGTTATTCCTTTTTGAACGGCTTCGCGTAATACAGTATCGGTTTCCTTTTGGGGTGTAGCAATGAGAAGATGTTTGACATCTTCAGGAAGATCTCGGATGGTTGCATAACATTTTTCACCGTCAATTTCCTGCATATTTGGATTGACTGGAAACAAGGTATAACCGTTTTTTTTCAGGTCATTATATACCATGCGTCCAAATTTTTTGGGATTTCTTGAAACTCCTGCAATTGCAAATCGCTTTGGCTGAAGGAAATTCTGAATATCTGCTTTGGTTACCATGGCAAGTTATTTTATGTCCATTATACCTGCAAATTAATAATTTATGGTGAATTGTACAATAGTGAATGGTGAATGGTGAATAGTGAATGGTGAATAGTGAATGGTGAATAGTGAATGGTTACGCTGACGCGTAAGGGATGTTGACAGTCAGTAATCAATTATAAAGGTATGAACAAGAAACATACCGGCACTGCCATTCACCATTCACTATTCACCATTCACTTTTTCAAATTCCCTTCGCCACCAGATCTCCAACCTCCCTGGTTCCCATTCCCATCTTGCCGGCGGCGAGGCTTTTGATCTGACGGGTGGCCAGGCAATTGCTTACCGATTTGTCGATCGCTTTTGCAGCGGCTTCTTCACCCAGTGTTTCCAGCATCATGCCACCTGCACAGATTGCGGCCAGGGGATTGATTATATTCATGTCCTTGTATTTTGGTGCGGAACCGCCCATGGGTTCGAACATGGATACTCCTTCGGGATTAATGTTTCCGCCGGCTGCAATACCCAGTCCTCCCTGGATCATGGCACCCAGGTCGGTGATAATATCGCCGAACAGGTTTTCCGTAACAATTACATCATAGAATTCCGGTGATTTCACCATCCACATATTGCAGGCATCCACGTGGTTATAATCCTGCTTTACATCGGGATAATCCCTGTCGCCCATTTCCTTGTGGGCGCGAACCCAAAGGTCACCGGCATGCGTAAGTACATTGCATTTATGAACAAGGGTCAGGAGCTTTCTGCGGTTTCTTTTCCGCGTGTATTCATAAGCATACCGAAGGCATCGATCCACGATGGGACGGGAATAAACCATAACCTGGGTAGCCACTTCGTAAGGAGTTCCTACCATGGTTGCTCCTCCGATACCGGTATAAATACCCCCTGAATTTTCACGAATCACTACAAAATCGATATCTTCCGGACCCTTATCCTTCAAAGGCGTATCTACACCAGGATATAACTTCACCGGGCGCAAATTAATATACTGGTCGAGGGCAAACCGGCTCTTCAGCAGGATCCCTACTTCGAGAATGCCTGGTTTTACCTCCGGGTGTCCAATGGCACCCAGAAAGATAGAATCGAATTTTTTGAATTCTTCCACGGCCGAATCGGGAAGGGTCTCCCCTGTGCGTAAATAACGGTCGCCACCAAAGTCGAAATATTGATAATTCAGCGTAAAGCCAAATTTGGCTGCAGCTGTGTTCATCACCTTAATGCCTTCATTAACCACTTCGGGACCTGTGCCGTCTCCGGGAATTACAGCAATGTTGTAGGATTTTTTGCTCATTTTAAAAATATTAGGTTGATATGTAAAGTTATTTTATTCTGGGTTATTTATGGTGAATGGTGACTGGTGAATAGTGAATAGTTAGGCTGACGCAGCATTTAATGTCAATGACATCTATGTACCAGATCAAAAGTGATCAATCACGTTTTCAGATATTAGTCACCATTCACTATTCATCAGTCACCGTCTTTTCACTTGTCACTGTTTTCAATAATATTCAGCATTTTCATCGTTGCCTTGATGGCCGCCACAGTCTGATCGGAGTCGAGGCCCCTGGTCTTAAATTCGCGCCCGAGCTTCCAGGTGATCACCGTTTGCACGAGGGCATCCGTTTTTCCACCGGGGGGTATTGAAACAAAATAGTCGAGCAGGGCAGGCAGTGATTTTTCCTTTCTGCCGTATATTTTTCGCAATGCCTTCATGAAGGCATCATACTGCCCGTCACCGCTTGAGGTTTCCTCAAATACCTCATCCCCTATCTTTATTTTCAGGCTGGCCACCGGCTTGAGTTCGTTAGCCGTTGACAGCGAATAATTCAGAATCTTGATATGCTCATCGATGGCCTTGCTTCGCAGTACATCGGCGATAATATAGGGAAGATCTTCCTGGGTTACGGTTTCTTTTTTGTCGCCCAGTTCTATGATCCTTTCCGTTACTTTCCGCATGGAGGGATAGTCGAGTTCAATGCCAATTTCTTCCAGGTTCTTGCGGATATTTGCCTTCCCCGATGTTTTGCCCAGGGCATACAGCCTCTTGCGTCCAAATCGCTCCGGAAGCAGATCGTTGTAATAAAGCTGGCTTTTCTGATCCCCGTCTGCATGAATTCCGCTTGTCTGGGTGAAAACATTATCCCCGATCACCGGCTTGTTGGGCGGAATACGGATTCCCGAAAAGGATTCGACAAGCTTACTCACCAGGGTGATCCGCGATTCCTTCACCGACATTGTATATTTAAAATGATCGCGTACGATAGCTACAACGCTTGAAAGCGGAACGTTTCCTGCCCTTTCACCCAACCCGTTGACGGTGGTATGCAGACAGGTGATCCCTGCTTTCAGGGCGGAGTATACATTGGCTGCGGCCAGGTCGTAATCGTTGTGCGCATGAAAATCGAAATGGAGCTTCGGATAACGGTCGAGCATGATCTTGCAGAAAGAATAGGCTTCTTCGGGATTGAGAATACCCAGGGTATCCGGAAGCATAAACCGGTTAATCTTAAGGTCTTTCAGCGCATCCATCATAAAAAACACATAATCCTGGGAATGGCGCATGCCATTCGACCAGTCCTCCAGATACAGATTGACAGTAATGCCATGTGACGATGCGCTGTCCACTGCCTGCCGGATATCATCCGCATGTTGCTGTGGGGTTTTTTTCAGCTGGTCGGTCACATGCTTGAGCGAACCCTTTGTAAGGAGGTTCATCACCCGGCAACCGGCCTCTTTGATCCAGTTGATCGAAACATCACCATCCACGAATCCCAACACCTCCACCTTATCGAGGTAATCGTGTTTTGCAGCCCATGCCGAGATCTTGCTCACTGCTTCATATTCCCCTTCCGATACACGGGCAGAGGCTACTTCAATCCGATCTATTTTCAGATCATCGAGCAACAATTTGGCAATGCTCAGTTTCTCTTCGCCGGTGAACGAAACCCCTGAGGTTTGTTCCCCATCGCGAAGGGTGGTATCCATGATGGTTATTTTCATAGTATAGATTGTTTTTCAGGTAAGCGGTATTCAGTATTCAGTGGTCGGTAAGGCATTTACGATTTACGATTTTAGATTTACGATTTACGATTAGGTCCCCGTTTTGATTATCGGTTACCGATCACCGAATACCGATTACCGAATACCGATTACCGATTACATATTACCACTTTTTTCAAATGCTTCAATCCTCTCTTTCATACTCAACAGATAATCAATATCATCATACCCGTTGATCATGCATTCCTTTTTATAGGAATTGATATCAAAATGTTCTTTCTGGCCTGTGGAAAGGATTGTCACTTCCTGATCAGGCAGGTTTATTTCTACCTCGGTTTTCGGATTTGCTTCCACTGCTGAAATAACTGCCTTGTAAAACTCTTCGGATACCTGCACGGGCAGAAGACCGTTATTTAAGGAATTGCCTTTAAAAATGTCGGCGAAAAAGCTGGATATTACCGCTTTAAAACCGAAATCATGGATGGCCCAGGCGGCATGCTCACGGCTTGAGCCACTGCCAAAATTCTTTCCGGCCACAAGGATCTTTCCCGACCATCGGGGGTTATTCAATATAAAATCTTTCCTTGGCTCGTTGTTTTTATCATAACGCCAATCCCTGAACAGGTTTTCGCCAAATCCTTCCCGCGTGGTGGCTTTTAAAAACCGGGCAGGGATGATCTGGTCAGTATCTACGTTCTCGATGGGAAGCGGAACACAGGTGGATCTCAGTGTGGTGAATTTATCTGCGGACATGAATATAATTTAACGATGAAATTACGAATTATGAATAGTGAAAACAGTGAAAAACTAAAAACTAAAAGTGAAAAGCTAAAAGCCATACAACTATCAACTAACAACTATCAACTAAAGAAAATCCCTGGGGTCAGTGATGATCCCCGTAATCGCAGCAGCTGCTGCTGTGAGTGGACTGGCCAGGAGGGTGCGTGCACCGGGACCCTGCCGTCCCTCAAAATTCCGGTTTGATGTGGATACGGCATATTTTCCTTCAGGGATCTTATCGTCATTCATGGCCAGGCAGGCAGAACATCCGGGCTGGCGAAGTTCAAATCCCGATTCCAGGAGCATTTTGTCGATTCCCTCGGCCAGTGCCTGTTTTTCAACCTGCTTTGATCCGGGGACAATCCATGCCGTAACATTTGGGGCTTTTCTTTTTCCTTTCACAAATTTTGCAAATTCCCGAAGATCTTCAATGCGCCCATTGGTGCAGCTGCCTACAAATACGTAATCCACCGGTTTTCCAATCATGGGTGAAGCATTCTGGTAACCCATATAAGCCATGGCTTTTTCAAATGTGATGCGATTGCTTTCAGGGATATCCTCCAGGGAGGGTATTCTGCCTGTTATTCCCACACCCATGCCCGGGTTTGTACCGTAGGTGATCATGGGTTCAATGTCGTTTGCCTCATAATGGAGTTCCTTGTCAAACACTGCATCCGGATCGGAAACGAGCGTTTTCCAGTATTCCAGCTTGCGGTCCCATTCAGCTCCGGCCGGTGCGAATTCACGTCCTTTTACATAAGAGAAGGTTGTATTCGTCAGGTGCGATGAGTCCTCCCCTTGCACCCATTTCGATGCTCATGTTGCAGATAGTCATCCTGCCTTCCATGCTCAGGCTTTGAATGGCTGATCCGGCGTATTCAATAAAATAACCGGTTCCGCCACTGGCTGAGATCTTTGAAATAATATACAGGATAATGTCTTTGGCTGTAACACCCTTTCCCAGCTGACCATTTACGGTTATCCGCATTTTCTTTGGTTTGGGCTGCAGTATACACTGCGTGGCAAGCACCATTTCCACCTCGCTTGTGCCGATTCCAAAAGCAACACATCCAAAGGCACCATGCGTTGAGGTGTGGCTGTCACCGCATACAATTGTCATTCCCGGCTGGGTGAAGCCCAATTCAGGGCCAATTACATGCACAATGCCCTGGTAAGGATTATTCAATCCATATAAGCCGTATTCCCTGTTTTTTGGTGTTTTCAGTAAGCTTATCTACCTGGTTGCGCGATAATACATCGTGAATGGTAAGATGCTGGTTCACCGTGGGTACGTTATGATCGGGTGTGGCAACCGTTTTTTCCGGTCTGAAAACACGGATCCCTCTTTTATCCAGGCCGGCAAAAGCCTGCGGACTGGTTACCTCATGGATCAGATGCCTGTCGATATACAACACGCTGGGGCCGTCTTTGATTTCTGCAACCACGTGGGCATCCCAAACCTTGTCAAATAGTGTTTTTCCCAATGTATATTGAATTAAGATTAAACAATTTTATTGATCGCACTGATGAAAGCTTCCACCGAAGCAGTAATAATATCTGTATGGCCTGCAAAGCCATAATACAGTTTTCCGCGGTTTTCGATCTGGATATGGACCTTTCCCACATCGTCGCTGCCTCTGGTAATGGCCTGTATCAAGAAATTCCTCCAGTTTAATATTGTGTCGCACAATGGTCCGGATGGCTTTGAAAGCCGCATCGACAGGTCCATTCCCAGCCTCGGTAGCGGTAAATGTCTCCCCGTCGATACTCAGGGTTACAGCGGCCATGGGGATAGCGGATTTACCTGAAATAACCTGGAGATGTTCCAGCTTGATTTTTTTGGCACTATAGCCTTCTTCATTTCCAACCAGCAATTCAAGATCCTCATCTTTCACCTCTTTCTTGCGGTCGGCCACTTCAAGAAATTTCTCATAAATCGCTTCCAGTTCAGTCCCTTCCACCTGGTACCCCAGGTTCTGCAGACGATGTTTGAGAGCTGCCCGGCCACTCCTGGCAGTCAGGGCAATGATTGATTCACTGATGCCAACATCCACCGGATCAATAATTTCATAGTTCTCCCTGTTTTTCAGCACGCCATCCTGGTGAATTCCCGAGGAATGGGCAAATGCATTCCGGCCAACAATGGCCTTGTTTGGCTGAACCGGCATATTCATCAGGGATGAAACCATGCGGCTGGTCTTGTATATGTTTTCTGACCGTATGCCGGTTTCAATGCCCAGGTGTTTACGGCTTTTCATTATCATTACCACTTCTTCGAGCGAGGTATTTCCGGCTCTTTCACCAATTCCATTTATGGTAACCTCCACCTGCCGGGCACCATTGATTACTCCTGTAACAGAGTTGGCTGTGGCCATTCCAAGGTCGTTATGACAATGGGTGGAAATAATTGCCTTATGGATGCCTTTCACATTTTCCATCAGGTATTTGATTTTTAACCCGTATTCCTCGGGAAGGCAATACCCGGTAGTATCCGGAATATTGACCACCGTGGCACCGGCTTTTATCACGGCTTCAATAACACGGGCAAGGTATTCGTTGTCACTGCGTCCTGCATCTTCGGCATAAAATTCCACATCTTCCACATATTTTTTGGAATACTTTACTGCAGCGATAGCCCTTTCAATGATCTCTTCCGGGGTGGCATTAAATTTATATTTAATGTGATAGGGAGAGGTTCCGATACCGGTATGAATGCGTTTGCGTTTGGCATATTTGAGTGCATCGGCGGCTACATCAATATCTTTTTCAACGGCACGGGTAAGTGCACAGATAATCGGTTCCTTTACTACTTTGGAAATTTCCTCAACGGAGTGGAAATCTCCCGGACTTGAAATGGGGAAACCGGCTTCTATTACATCTACACCGAGGGCTTCCAAAGCTCTGGCCACTTCGATTTTTTCTACTGTATTCAGCTGGCAGCCGGGAACCTGTTCACCGTCCCTGAGGGTGGTGTCGAAAATGTATAACCTGTCACTCATTTCAATTTGGTTTTAGTTATTAGAAAATCAAAAAAGCCATTCTCGCGTTGAGAATGGCTCTTGTTTTTTATATCTGCCGATATACCATTCTCATGCTGGTGTCCGAAGGAGACCAAACAAAATAATACCAAGAATGATAACCAGTTTGTTCATATCAATATTTTGAGAGGGCAAATATAATGATAAAAATCATATTTCAAAAATATGCAGTAATTTTTGTAATTCATTCAAATCTATTGTCAGTTGCGCCAAAAATTTTAACGCAGAGATCGCAAAGGTTTTTTCCCGAAGGGATGCTTTCGGCACGCAAAGCCCGCTAAGAGAGGTCGCAGAGAAACCTCATTGCATTCGGTTTATCAATTCCAGGGTTAGATAACCGCAAGACCTGCAAGACTGCATAACTGCAATGAACTGCATAACTGTCAGCTAACTTATTCTTCCATCGAATTCATCAGTTCCTCTGTCATTTCGAGGTTGTGATATACATACTGCACATCATCCACGTCTTCAAATTCCTCAATGATCCGAAGCACTTTCTGGGCAGATTCAAGATCGAGCTTTGTCGTGTCCTTGGGAATACGCTGTAACTGGGCGTTTTCAATTTTTACATTCATCTCGTCCAGTTTTTTCTGTACCCTGCCAAAATCTTCCACAGCGCAGGTAATGATGAACACATCATCATTGAGTTCAATATCCTCCACTCCTGCATCAATAATCTCAAGTTCGAAATGCTTCCGGATCGATAGTTGCCTTTTGGCACGGTGAAAACTCCCTTGCGGTCGAAAATAAAAGCGAGAGATCCATTTGTTCCCAGGTTGCCGCCGCGTTTATTGAAGATCGAGCGAACCATGGCAACCGTACGGGTATTATTATCGGTAAGGCATTCAATGAAATATAGCCACACCGCCCGGTCCGTAGCCTTCATAATTCACTTCCTGAAGGTTGCCGGCTTCGTTGCTGGCTTTGTTAATGGCGCGATCCACATTATCCTTGGGCATGTTGGCCCCTTTGGCATTTTGTATGGCCAGGCGAAGTCGGGGATTATTTTCCGGTGCAGGACCGCTTTCCTTTACCGCTATCTGAATTTCTTTTACAATGCGGGAAAATATCTTTCCCCTTTTGGCATCCAATGCTCCTTTTTTACGCTTTATTGTTGACCATTTACTGTGACCTGACATATGTGGTTTTTTTTGGTTATGGGCGATTAATGCATGCAAAAATAGTAAAATGCCCCGTATGTTGAAATGAGGGAAGTAAATATGGTGTAAATTTGATAAAGAAAGGGTTTTTCAAGGCTGAAAGGTCTAAGGATTATTCCCGGTTGGTGAAACAAGGTCAGGAGGCATTCCTTCACAACCTTTGGTATTCTGAAGTGTTTAAATATCACTGTCTAATTTAGAAAACCATGCATCCAAAAAAGACTGTCCCTTCGTGGTTATCACTTGCTTTTATCATCACGTTGATGGTGACAGCCGGATTTGGTGATGAAGATAATGAATTCAGCCGCATCAATTTCGCCCTGGAAAAGTTCAGCATAGTTTACCCGCAGCAGAAGGTGTATCTGCATCTTGATAAAACTTCCTATAAAGCGGGTGAAATGATATGGGTTAAGGCATATCTTTTAAATGGCCTTAATCATCTCCCGGATACACTGAGCACCAATCTGTATGTTGAATTGATCAGTCCGTTTGAAACCAGGGTGGAGATCAAAAGATTTCAAATGTTCCACGGTTTTGGGATCGGCGATTTTCTTTTGTCGGATACCCTGCCTGAAGGACTTTACCAGATCCGCGCTTATACCAACTGGATGCAGAATTTCGATGAGGCATTTTATTTTAACAGGAATTTTCACGTTGACCAATCCGGAATATAGTAAACTGATATCCCCAAAGCAGGCCAGGGTAAACCAGAAAGAACTTGTAAACAGGCAGAAAATGGCGGATGAAATCGACCTGCAGTTTATGCCGGAGGGCGGAGTTCTTGTAGATGACCTTTTAAGTACGGTGGCTTTCAAAGCCATTAACCAGCTTGGGAAAGGGAGTCAATCTCAAAGGTTCGGTTGTTGATGAAAACGGAACGGAAATCACTCCTTTTGAAACCTTCTTCAAGGGTATGGGCCGGTTCCTTCTTACCCCGAAAAAGGGAAAGAAATATTTTGCCGTGGTTAAAACGGGGAATATTGATTTGCGCGTTCCATTGCCGCAAAGTCATGGAAACCGGCACTGGTAATGCATGTGGAAAATTCCGCAAAGGTGCTGACAGTATACCCTGCAGGCCAACAAACCCGCCACCAATGACAGAACGGCCAATGAAGTGCTGCTGGTTGGACAAATCGGGGGCAAGATATATTATCATCAACCGTGTATATGCTTGAAAACAATTCAGCTGAACTTACAATTGATAAAGCTCATTTTCCAAGCGGAATTATGCAGCTCACCGCATTTTCAGGGAGGGGTATGCCACTGGCTGAACGGCTGATATACAATAACCGCCTCGATTATATGAAAATAAGGATGACTGCCATGGATACCATCGGTGGCTGAAGGCACCAAGTTACTGCTTACTTTTTCGGTTACAGATTACTCCAATAATCCGCTGCCTGCCAATATGTCCCTTTCGGTGACACGGGAAAAATCATCAGTACCTGCAATCAATAACGACAATATTGTCAGCAACTTTCTTTTATCCTCTGATCTCAAAGGATTTATTGAAGATCCGTATGAATATTTTGTCGACAATTCACCTTTTCACCAGGAGGCACTTGATAATCTGATGCTCACCAATGGCTGGCGCAGATTTGACTGGGCCAAAATCCTGGCCGGCGAATATCCCGAAATAAAATACCATGAAGAAAGAGGGATTGCCAGTTTACGGCCAGATAACGCTCGATTTTTTTAATATTCCGTTGAAAAACTGCAAGGTGCAATTATCCATTCTCAGTTCCTATAATGATGTATTTACGCAGTTTTCAAACGACAAGGGCTATTTTTTGTTTGAAAACATGGTGTATTATGATACGGTTAAGGTAAAAATTGAAGCCTGGCGCCAGACAGGACGGCGCAATCTGTTGATTGTATTACCTGCTGATAAAATAAACGAAATCCAGAAAATTTCAGGGTGAATATTCGCTTGTGACCCAGTCGGAAAGAGATAATAGAGCATACCGGATTGAAAGATATGAAGAGACCAAAGACTGCTCTGGAAAAAGAAAGAAAGGATAAAGAAGAAAACAGCAATGAACTTCATGGTATTTACAACGAACCTGATTTTGTTTTGCCTTCATCGGAATTTCCAAAAGGAAGCCGCGACATTGTTGAGGTGATGAGAGGCCGTATACCCGGTGTGAATGTTTATGGCGATCAGATTATCATCAGGGGACCCAATACCCTGATGGGCAGCAACCAGCCCCTGTTTCTTATTGATGGCGTACCCACAAGGGATATTGAGGCCATCCGGGCAATACCAATTGAAGAAATTGATCGTGTTGAAGTGCTGAAAGGACCCAGTGCTGCAATTTACGGAATGCGCGGTGCAAATGGTGTTATTGCAGTGTATACAAAAAGGGGACAGTTTATGAAGCGGGGAGTGGTTGAATTTGAGATGCTGGGCTACAGCACGCCGCGAAATTTCTACCAGCCAAAATATTTGCCTGAAAACGAACCCGAATCCAATTATACCGTTTACTGGCAACCCCTGATCATTACCGATTCAACCGGGAAATGCAAGCGTTTTACTTGACAAGCCGTCAATCAAAGGCGACTATCGCTTTACTGTGGAAGGCGTTTCTTACCTGGGACATGTGGGGGTGCTGGATGAGATCGTCAATAATGAATGAGATTTCATGAAGTTTTGCAGTCTGCAGTTTTGCAGTTCGTGCAGTTTATTAGAATGGATTCATCTGGCAATTATCATCTATCTAAATATTGAATGCAAAGTATTACATACTGAAAAGCTATTCAATATCTACCTGATCTAGATTCCGACGCATCTACTTCATGTACCAAATCTTTCGCGACAACTGCATAACTCGCATAACTGCATAACCGATCACCGAATACCATTTACCGGTTTGCATTGTTAATATATTCTCATTACTTCCCCCTTCTTCCGAAAAAAATTGATTTATATTTAATCCTTTAGAAACAAATGGGTTGCATTTACGTATTGGTTTTTATTAACCGGATAGACAAAAATTTGTCAACTGCTCCGGCGTGGGAAACGGTATATGAAGAAACTGATCACATCCGCTTTGTTTTTTTTGCTTGTTCTGCCTTGTATGACGCAAACGTCGAAGAAGAATGATGAATTAAAATTTAATGCAGATTATTTTCTGATGCGGAATGAGTTTGACAAGGCCCTTAATATTTACCTCCAGGTTCTTGAGTCAGAACCTGAAAATGCCGATATCATGTACCGCATTGGCATGTGTTATCTTAATTCGGAGGATGAAAAGAGTTAAGTCAATCAAGTATCTGTATGATGCCAGCAAAAATGTTTCCGAAAAATACAGTACCAATTCATTTAAAGAATTTCATTCTCCTGTTGAGGTATTTTTTTTGCTCGGAAGTGCATACCGGGTAAATAATCAGCTTGACGAGGCCATTGCTGCCTATGAAAAATATAAAGAATTTCTTGATCCAAAAGATAAATATAACCGGGAAGCAACGGATCAATACATTCGAAATTGCCAGTTCGCAAAGGAATTGTTAAAGAAACCGCATAATGTCACTTTTACAAATCTGGGAAACGTAATCAATAATAACCTGGCAAATTTTAACCCGGTAGTCTCCGGTGATGGAAAAATCCTGGCATTTACCTCACCCGGGAAACAGGGATATGATATTTATATTTCGTCATTCAATGACACGTGTGTGGTCTGCGCCAAAGAATATATCCCCGGCTCTGGGAGCGGGAAAATACATGAAAACAAGCAGTCTTTCCTATGATGGAAATACGCTTGCTGCTTGACATGGAGGATCCCGAGAATTCAGATCTTTATCTCAGCCATTTCAAAAAAGGCCGGTGGTCGAAGGTGGAACCCCTCCGTAAAGAAATTAACAGCAAATGGAATGAAACCAATGGCAGCTTTTCAGCCGATGGAAAAACACTCTATTTTACCAGCAACCGGAAGGGCGGGGAAGGTGACCTGGATATTTACCGAAGCATCCTGCAGGGTGAGGTTTGGAGCGTTCCACAGAATCTTGGCCCTGAGGTAAATACTCCTTATAACGAAGAAACCCCGTTTGTTTCAGCTGATAATAAAGAACTGTATTTTAGTTCAGAGGGACACAATGGAATGGGTGGCTATGACGTATTTAAATACGATTTGTCCAATCCGGGCAGTGAGGTGGTAAACCTTGGATACCCTGTAAATACTACGGAAAACAACCTGTTTTATGTGCCTTTCGGGGATGGCAGTACGGCATACTATGCTTTTCGCGGTGAGGATACCTATGGTGGCAGGGATATTTACAGGGTTACCGTGATTCCTGACGTGGTGGAGGAAACGATGGTGGCCGCCGCAGCTGAACCGGAAGCGCCGGTGGCGGAAAAAGTGGCCGCAGTCACCGCAGGTGAGCCGGAAACAGCATCCCCGAGGAAACGGTATCCTCGGCAACGGTATCCCTGCAAACGGCATCCTGCAGTAATCTGCATGAGCCTGCTGGCAGTTGCACCTGAGGCAGTGGCAATTGCATCCGGAGCAGCCTTGTGCCCGAACCTTCAGTTGTTCCCGAAACCGTCCCGGTTGTTCCCGAATCTGCAGCAGCTGTTCCTGAAGCCGTCCCGGTTGCACCAGGGCCGGTGGCAGTTGTTCCCGAAGCCGTCACGGTTGCCCCGAGTCTGCAGTTGTTCCTGAAGCCGTGACGGTTGTACCCGGGCCGGTGGCAGACGTGCCCGAAGCAGCTGCAGATGTGCCTGAACCGTGGCAGATTCCCGAACCGTTGCAGTTGCGCCTGAAACCGTGCAGTTGCCTGAACCGTGAATCTGCCAGCAGAACCTAAGCCTGCCAACTGTCTGACTGTTGCAGCCAAACCCGAAACAGCTATTCCTGCGCCGGCGGTTGTGAAAACCGAAGAAGTGGCCCCGGAACCGGAGGAAGTGGCAGGAAGGGCAAGGTCGTATACAATTCAGTTCATGGCATTGAGAAAACCGGTTGACCTTCAATATTTCCGCGATCTGATCGGACATAGCGCTTACTTTGGATAAAGATGACTGGTACCGGTACACCTGGGTGACAACAACGGATTCGCTTCGTGCCGTCAGCATTAAGAAGCGAGCTTGTAAGTAAAGGCTTTACGGATGCATTCATCCGCAGAAAATCGATGGTTCCCCGCTTTACAATCCAGGTTATGGCAGTTCCGGGTCCTGTTACTGACCTGAATGCATTTTCAAATTTGCCAGAGATATCGGTAAGAAAATACAGCGACAAATTTTGCCGTTATACTACCGGATGGTATGAAAACAAGGATGATGCCCGGAATGCGCTGGCGCAGATCAAATCGCTGGGCTACCAGAAAGCCTTTGTGCGAAAAGTTAAAACTCTACAATAATACCTATTGAGGGTAGGATGGTTCCCTGTCCTTCGGAAGGCAGATAGCTTAACCTGTATCGTTGAATTCCCTTTTCATCGGTATACGGATCATTATCCACCGGGTGTCCTTCCAGTGTTTCCGTCCGGATCAGCATATCCTGTGCATCGGATTTGAAATTATAACAGTTTTGCACATCGAGGTAGAAATTAAGCGACCATTTTGGAAAGAAATACTGTTTGTCAATCCGGATGTCCAGCTGGTGGAATACCTTCAGCCGCTGGGTATTATACAGGGCATAATCAGGATATGCCATACCCCTGACATCCCAGGCTGCCTTTATGGAAGATTTATCATAATCGTAGGGTGAATAAGGAGTACCTCCCACCAGACGCCATTTAAATCCGGCTGACCAGTTGTGATTGAATTTTTTTGTTGCCGTTATATTCAGAATATGCCGGTTATCCCATGAAGTAGATACTTCTGACGGAAGTGCCGACAGGCTCTGGTCAGAATTCAGCGATTTACTGATCACGAAAGTATAGGATAAAATAAGGTTCATTCTGGCCAGGCTCCTTACCCTTCCCAGGATCTCGAATCCATAGGCCTTGCCACGGGCAATGGAACTAACCGGTTCAGAACCGTATACACCATAATCATCTCCCTTGCTTGCCAGTGAAATGCTGTCCATGAGGGAAAAGGGATAATGCTGGTATCGTTTATAAAATGCTTCAAGGGTTACCTGGTAATCTTCGCCCTTTCTGAATTCAACTCCCCCCACCAGGTGATCAGCCCGGATATACCTGATGCCATTGCTTCGATTCACAAGTTCTCCTGCATTATTTCTGTATCCAAGCATTGTATAAGGAGGGCGCTGATAATAGGTTCCCGCATTTGCATTCAGGAACCAGTTGGGAGACAGTGAATACGATAATGAGATGCGGGGGGAAAGTTGTTTCAGGGGATTATTCATGGTGGAGGCATAATTGCTTCCATCTGCCCTTAAGCCCAGTGAAGACGGTCAGTTTTTCGTTGTAAAAACCCTTGCTGGCCTGGCCAAATACTCCATAATTCAGCATTGAAAGATCGGAATGGATCTGCACTATCATTCAGCGAATCGTTCAGGTAAATCGAATACTGCGAATGATTGGTATATTCTGCATAATCCAGTCCTATTCCATATACATATTTGATTTTTCCCTGGATATGACCATTGTGCTCAATCCTGAGGTGGTTTTCCGCCTCGGTGGAATTATAGTCATAGGTTTTCCCCAGTTCAGGCAGAGTTCTCACGGTATTTGTATGCCTGGTTGTTCAGGTAGTTGCGGCTGAGTACAACGGATAAATAGCCATGTTCGAGGTAATGTTTGTAATTGGCCCCGAATGTATAATTCCATTGAACGTTTTCCGGCAGGTAGCCGAGAATGTATCGCTGCTCGGGAGTTTCATTTGCTTTCAGGTTAAGGACTGATTTGTCATATGCACCCAAGACCTATAAACGATATTTCATTTTTGGGATTGAACCGGGTTCTGACCTTAAACTGAAAATCATTATAGGTTGGCAGAAAGGGCAGATTCAGCGCACTGAATAAAAACTGGAGGTAGGAACGGCGCACGGAAGCAATAAAGGTAGTGTTTCTTCCTGCCGGTCCGTCGAGGGTGAGTGCAAGATCGGAAGAACCGACAGACGCCTTGAATTTCATCTTTTCGGCGTTTCCGTCTATTTGCCTGAATTCAAGAACTGAGCTGAGGGAATTGCCCCGGTTTGCCGGAAACGCCCCCGAATAAAAATCAACCCCCCGGATGAGATCTACATTGATGATGCCCACAGGTCCGCCTGAAGCGCCCTGGGTTGCAAAATGGTTCAGGTTGGGGATTTCAATTCCGTCAAGATAGAAACGGTTCTCAGACGGTCCGCCCCCCCGCACGATTAAATCATTCCGGTAAGCTACTCCGGAACCCACGCCGGGAAATGACTGGATAACCTTTGAAATGTCGCGGTTTCCGCCCGGGTTTTTTTCAATTTCAGATATTTCAATTCTCCGGAGTGAAAGCGGACTTTCCTCCTGGCGACGGAACGGGGAAGCTTTAACTGTCACCTCTTCAAGCTTTACCTGGGTTTCCTGCAAAGCAATTTCGACAGTCGCTTTTTTGGCATTGGTTACATAAATATCTTCTGAAAAATAGGATTCAAATCCGATACACGTTACCGCAATTTTAACATATCCGGGTTCAATATTCCTGATGGAAAAATTGCCATTATCATCTGTTAATGTGCCTATATTGGTTCCATAAATCACCACATTGGCAAAAGGGACAGGGTTGTTGCTGGCAGCCTCTGCCACCCTTCCTTCAATAACTCCCTGGCCTGTTTGCTGACCCGGTAATTTCTGAAAAATCAGTAATCAGTAATAGAAGAATAGTAAGGTCAAATCGTTTCATCCTTCATCCAATTGATTTAAGGACTAACGACAATGTCCCTAAAATGTTTAATAAAAAGGATAAAAAATTAAACAAAAATAAAAAATGCCTGTTAAAAGATAGCAATTCCAAAGCGAATCATTAACCGGTTATAGGTATTATTCTGTTTATAGTCACCCATGTACCAGTTATTTAATTCATAATGCAATTCATTGTACCTGTAACCAATTGCGATTGAAATTGCCGAACCCACAGAAACAGGGATTATAATCCCGATTTCCGTACTGAACATGAAACCTCCGGTAGCTTTTGTAATTGCAATATCGGCGGGTTTACCGAGTGAAAAAGAATATCCGGCGGTGGAGCCAATATAAAAATCAGTACTGCCGGCAGGAAGAAACAGCTTCATGTTTGCCCCCAGAGGCATTACGCTTTCATTTAATTGTTCAAATCCGATTACACCCCCCAGGGCAATGGTTTTGTTAAACCGGTAATTGTGATCCATCAGCACACTGAAAGGAGCTGATTTGTCATTTTCAGTTGACCCGATGAGCACTCCCATTGACGTAAAATTCATATATCCTTTGCGGGCAATCCTTGCCTTTGTTGTAATGCATTTTTCAACCGTGATGCGGAGGATCTCGTTTTTACGGAAAGCAAATTCGCTTCCGCAGCAGGTCATGATCTTTACCAGGGTATCATTTTGTGCGGTGATCCTTCCCCTGATTATGCTTCCGTTGTTCATGTACACCGCATCACAGGTTTTCTGTGAACTGGCGGGCACGAACCAGGCCAGGGCGAGAAGAAGGAAAAGGATTCTTTTCATGGCAGGTGTATTTGTATAAGGATGTTTAAGCAGAAGAATGGGTTGCGTAAAAATAAAATAAATAACCACGCAACCTAAAGGGGTTTGTTCTCATCTGATGATAAACCCTAAAATCAGCCGTATGAAAACAGCCATGCACATAATTGTCTTTCTGGCATTTCCTGCCCTGCTCATTTCCTGCAAGGACAAGATTGAGCAGGTATATACAGTAAATGAGCCGGTTTATCTATCCTACAGTGATTTACGAAGTTCTTTCAAAGTGGCCGATGGACAGCAGATCATCCATCCCGGAAAAATATACTTCAAGGATCATTATATTTTTGTGAATGAATACCAGAAAGGTATTCATGTAATTGACAATACGGATCCGGAATCACCGCAGATTATAAAATTCATTGAAATTCCGGGAAGTGTTGATTTAGCCATCCGTGACAACATACTGTATGCCGACAGTTATGTTGACCTTGTTGCCATCGATATCAGCAACCTGGATGATATCCGCGAGGTTAAAAGGATCCAGAATGTCTTTCCTTATATGATACCTGAGTGTGAAAACGGGATCGTGGAAGGAGTGGATCAAAACCAGGGTGTCGTGACAGGGTATAAGGCAACTGAGCGTACGGTGGAAGTGGATAATAACAATTTATATCCTCAGTATCCTTACTGGAGGGAGGATTTTATGTTTTTAGACGGGGCTAATTCCGCGGGCAGTAAAACCGGACCCGCCAACTCCGGTACCGGCGGATCCATGGCTCGTTTTACCGTATGTGATGATTTTCTCTACACGGTCGATAACAGTACATTGCGGTTGTTTTCCATATCAACCCCTGCTGATCCGGCCATGGTAAAAGAAATATATGTGGGATGGAATATTGAAACTCTTTATCCCTATGAAAACAAATTATTCCTTGGCAGCACAACCGGGATGTATATCTACAATATCCAGGATCCTTCCAATCCTGAATTTATTTCCCAGTTCAGGCATGCAAGCAGCTGTGATCCGGTTGTTGTAGAGGGAAATTATGCCTATGTCACCCTGCGTGCCGGCAACCTTTGCGGGGATATTAAAAGTCAGCTTGATGTAATTGATATTTCAGATATACTGAACCCTGAAAAGATAGCTGATTATTCGATGGAAGAACCTTACGGCCTGGGTATCGATGATACCCTGCTTTTCGTATGTGATGGCCCTGCGGGACTTAAAATTTATAATGCCGCCGATCCGTTAACGATTGACCAGCATAAACTGGCACAGTATGATAGTATTCAGGCTTTTGACGTTATACCACTGGGAAATGTCCTGGTGATGATTGGCACAGACGGGCTGTATCAGTATGAATATTCAGATCCCTCCGATATTCATCAGCTGAGTGTGATTCCAATCATTAATTTGCAGCACTGATAGCCCTGAAGTTCCGTTCATCCTTCGGATCCATAAAGACTGTGTCGTTCATGAAGAGAGTCTTTCCCGAAGGATGGCGATCTCAGGACTAAAATCAAGATTTGGGTTAGATAAAGTTAATTGATCGATTTGTTTCAGCAGGTTTTCGGAAAACTTCTTCAGGTTAGGCAAATCAATTTGTTTTGGCCGGTGTGCAACAGCCTTTAAAATGGCGGTCACACCGGCCATTGTTTTCTTCGATGGTTCATCAAGCCAGGAATCACAAAATCTTTCCCATACATATTCGCTGCCTGTTTCAGAAGGATGCAGCATGTCGGCAGCATAAAACCGGTAGTCGCGCAATTCATCCATAAAAATCTCATAAGCCGGGAAATAGCTGATCGATGAATGTTTCTTCATCAACCGGTGAATAGCAAGCAGGAGAATTGATTTGCTCAACTGGTTGTTTACGGCACCATCCTTCCAATGCCTGACAGGGCTTACAGTAAATATTATCCGGGCCCCGGGGTTGATCTTTTTAAGCGCTTCCAGCATGTGATCATACCCTGTCAGCTATTTCTTCCGGATCCAACAATAGGCGGGTAAAATCAGCCGACGGAAGTTTGTGACAATTTGCCACCAGTTTTCCTGTTGATTTGTAGATAAACGTCCATGCTGTTCCCAATGTAATAAAAATGTAATTGCACTGGCGGATCCATTTGGCTGCATCCTGAAGCGACTTATTTACCAGTGCAAGGCATTCCTGCTGGTCGGGACCGGTCAAATCCCGTATAATGACTGAAACTAAACCATAATCCATTATGCATGAAAAGGTCATCCTTAGAGAAGACCTTTTCTTCAATCAGTATTTCAAGGTTGTCACAAATGGAGGCCGGATTAAACAGGGTTCCAAACGGATTGACCAGGACAGGAAATTTATGACTCAGCATTCTCCCTCCGATTTCTTCGGTAAAACACGAGCCCATAAACAAGCAACGGCTATTAGTAGCCGATCTTTTCCCCGGATTCGGGGAATTCTACTACTTGTTCGGAATTTATCCATATTGTTTGGCAGAAACCTGTTCGTTCAGCCAGGAGACAAGAAAAGCGAATATTTCATCCGCATCGAGTTCATTATGCAATTCATGCAGGCAACCCGGCCATTCCTTAAACAGGGTCCGGCAACCGGCATGCAGCACAAAGGCTTTTGTCTGCCTGAATGAGGTGATGATATCCGCTGTTCCATGCATCACAAGCAGGGGAATATTGATTTTATAAATGCTGTGGGAGGCTTTAGCGCCATTTTTTTCGATTTCAAAAAATAATTTTGGTGATATCCTGTTGTGAACAAGCGGATCTTTCAGATAATCTTCCGCCTGTTTTCGGATCACGTGACAATCCTTTTATATCGAGGTCCGATCTTACAAGAATCCCGCGGCAACAGTATACCTGAGAATGAATGCCATGGTCCTGGTAATAATTGAGGGCTGAAAAGCAAGCCTGAACCAGGGAGAGGTAATTACGGCCGCATCCGGCAATTCCTTGCCTGCAATAAGATAGTTTGTGACAATGTTACCCCCCAGGCTGTGACCATAAAGAATCTGACGGATATCCGGATAATTTTTGCGTGAATAATTGCACAATACGCTGACATCCTGCAGGTACCGTTCAAACGAGTCGGCATAACCCCGCCGGCCTTCTGAACGGCCATGACCGCGCAGATCAATGGCAATCACTCCAAATCCTTCCTTCGTTAATTTAATTGCCCAATGGGAAAACCGGTTGCTGTGATCCTTGAATCCATGCACATAATTTATGATAGCACGGGGATTACCATGGGGCATCCAGCTTTGTGCAAACAGTTTCAGTCCGTCTGCAGAAGTCCAGGAATATTCACGATGATCAAATAGTTCAATATCGCCTGGCATGTGAAGATATTATGACCTGCGGATATAGGTTTTCAAGTGCCTTTCAATCTTTTCGTCGTACATATCATTCAAAGTCACCATCAGCGCAGTTTCTTCGACATCTCCGAATGAATAATTCATAGCCGTTCCAAATACCTTCATGGTGGGTGACAGATTCATGTATGCATTGATCAGGGGTGGAATATTTTCACCGCGGGCACGCACATTGATCGATAGTTGCTTATAGTCATCACTGTAACTCTGGCCATTTAAAATACTCGCCAAAAAGCTTGGGATCAGTGCTAAACTCAAGTGGTTCAAAAGGAAGTACCAGGTTATCGCGATCCGGAAAATATTTTTTCAGAAAATAGAGGATCAGGTCACGTGCTTCCCTGTCATAGGTTGTATACATGGTAACCTTACCGAAAAAATACTTGATTTGCGGATGCTTTAGCCACACGGCTCCCAGTCCATCCCAGAGATTATCCATGGCATAAATTCCCTTGCCTTTCCGGTTGGTGGACTGATATGCAGGCTGAACGAATGACCGTCCGAGTTCAATCATATAGGGAATATAATCATCCCTGAATTTTTTCGAAAATTTGAAAAGCCTTGCAGTAGCCAGGTTGCAGTTGCCATCATCATCATTATAAACTTCCGAGCATACAAAATACCGGTAGCCTCCAAGAATTTCCTTTTCAGCCGGGTCCCATACAATAAGTTGCTTGTAAGGATTAGGCATCGTATCATAGGCATCAATGTCAACCTCTTTTCCCGTACCTCCTCCGGCAACCCGGAACGACAATTCCCGGAGCCTGCCAATTTCAGTCATTATATTCGGAGAATCCTGATGCGTAACAACATACAGCATATTATTGCCATTGTTTGTACGTCGCAGCATCTTATCCTCCGACAGCTCTTTCTCAATCAATTCACGGTCAACCGGGGGTATAATTGGTTTCATACAACAAAAGATTTAATATGATTTGAGTCTGTATTGTCTTTTCCCGGAATCATCGGGATACTGTTAAACATTAATCATGGCTGCATATGCACTGGCATCCATCAGTTGATTGATCTGAGCGGGATCATCCACCTCCATTTTTATTAACCAGCCTTCTCCATACGGATCTTTGTTAATCAGATCGGGAGAATCATTTATACGCTCATTCAGGTCCGTCACCTTGCCTGAAACCGGCATAAACAGATCGGAAACAGTTTTTACAGCTTCAATGGTTCCAAAGGTGTTGCCCTTGTCAATATGATTACCCACCGTTTCAATTTCAACAAAAACAATATCTCCAAGTTCACCCTGGGCGAATTCAGTAATACCCACAACGGCAGTTTTACCGGTTAATCTAATCCATTCATGATCGGATGTGTAGCGCAGATCGGCAGGAATGTTCATGGAATTATGAATTATGAATTATGAAATTATGAATTGAAGAGAATGATTCAATGATGCAATTTCACGTAAAAGTAAGTAATATTCCTGATTTCAGGGAGTTGTTTCAACAGAATTTATCCGCGGTGTTACTGCGAAAGCGTGAAACGAAGGCTGAATCCTACATTGGTATCCACCCGCAGGAACGATCTGGAAGTATGAGGTTTGTTAAGGGTACGGTCAAAAAAGAATTGCAGATTGAAACGGGGTGAAAGCAGGTAATCGGCTGTAAATACAATTTTGAAGATCCTGTCTCCCGATGTGATCTGATCTACCTCATCCTCTTCGGTCTGGGCAAGATACCGGATGATTGTTTTGTTATCACGGACCGAGAGATCAAATTTTACATTCAGATCACTTTGATAGGCTTTCTGACCTATTTTGAGGGCAACCTCCTTAAACCGGTAGCCTGCTCCTATGATCATTTCATCATTTTTGCTTTCAGTAAGCTGGTTATTTGCCAGGCTCAAAGCCAGAATACGCGATTTGCGGAATTCCAACCGGGTGAGCATGCTGTTCACCCAGGTTCCGTCAAAACCAAACAGCGGATTCATGTCTTCCCGTATTGACACCGTATTCATCTGCAGTTCGGGAACGAAATTATCCTGAAAATCCCTCACATAACCCAGTCCGTCCATGGGGTCCTGTTCATACAACAGATTCGTTGAGAACGAATTGATGTTATAGGTTGATTTATAGGAATGGGTAATATTGACACTTTTCAGATAGCGTTGTACAAAATCAATTTTGCTCAGACCATCAAATGTAAGTCTCCAGTTGGGCATAATATATTTAAAACCCGGAAAGGTTTCAAGGGTTACATTCATCGGATCCCTTTTTGTATAGGCAGCGAGGAAAGCCGGTATAATGACTTCGGGGGAGGTAGATCCGTACCCGTCGGTATAGCCCGGTTCAACGGTTTGCTGAATGGAACCCTGGTAATTGGAATTGCTTGAATTAAGCCTTTCGTTGTATAAGCGATGAGATATGGTTTGACGATACGTTTTAAACTGTTCAAAATAAACCGATCTGAAGCCATTGCTGCTTTTCAGTTTCTCAAAACCGGTACCAATGCTTATGATGGATATTGAATAACCTCCGTTTACAGTATGATTGCTAAAAGTAAAGCCCTTGTTGTTAGCGGTTGTATCGCTGTAATGAAAGTATTCACTGTTAAAATCGGTGAACGTGCGCAATCCGGAAATTTCAATCCGGAATCCCTTGAATGGCTCAAATGTTCCTTTCACATTGAAGTTTTCAGTTTTTGACATTGTATAGGGGTCATTGAATGCCTGGTTTGTGGTGAGCCAGCCCTTATCGGCGGCATACCTGCCAAAATCAGGATCCTGATAGCCCAGGAGGAAAGGAAGACCCGGGGCACCGTTGTATTGATCTCCTGTATTGAATCCAACAACATTCGGAGTGGCCATAAAACCATCGAGGTTGGTCCCTCCTGTTAAGGAATAGGTAAAGGAAACATTTTTAAGCCCGGTAAGAAAACGGATTGAGTTTTCACCTAAAAAGATCAGGGGCGTTGCCTTCTCAACCTGGCCTTCAATGACAACCTGCAAACCTGTATAATTCGTATCTGCTGTTATGCTGATCCGGTTGTCGTCAAGAATATCCACCTTGGTAGGAATTTCATCTCCGTTTTTGGTCGAGCACCTTTACTTTGATATCCTGGGTTTTGAGTTTATGTGAAATGTTTCGGGGTGTATGGGGCCTGAGGAAAACGTTTTCCTTTGTAAAGGTCACCGTTTTCATTTTCTTTTCTGTCTTTTTTTGCTGGTTGCCGGAGTATTTGGCCTCAAGATTTTTCAGATATTTTGACTTTGTTATATAGTCCGGTGAGGTTAAAGGTAGTACTGACCTGGAATAGTGTTTGAATTGGTAATTGAATTTCCAAGCGTACGCGATCCTTCAAATATCGGACCTTCACTCCAGTTCATAAGTTGAATTGTACCGGAGGGATAAAGAGGTCCAGCTTAAAATCGGAAATTTATTCAGCGGAACATTATAGGTTGCATTCAGATTATGATTGTAATTTACCGGCCGGCCGCCATGCTTGATACTTTCCCACACTGATTTTGACCACTCGCTGTTATCTCCCTTCCTGAACAGATCATATGCTCCCGCTGCTTCATCAATACGTGCATGGTTATTGATGGACAGGTCGAATTTAAGTGATTTTGTAAGATCCCAGTTCAATTCATATCCCCGGTTCCATAAAAAGTCCTTGCTTACAGTGGAATCTATCAGCACATCCCGGTCGGCATATACATTCCTTAGTTTCATTTCATTGTATGACCGGTCAAAAGCCGTATGGAATGACAGTCTGCTGGGCAGGGGCGAAAAATTGAAATCCTTGATAAACCGCAGGTAGGGCGATTTCATTCCCTTTGACTTTTTGAACGGGGTGATACTTTTTGGACCGGGTATTATAGATATAGTTCAGGGCCAGGCCATATTTGATTGAATTATTTCGTTCCACATCATAGCTGTGGGCCTGTGTTTCACTATATCCCGCAGTAACAGAGAAATTGGAAGGAGAAATTATTTTGAATTTCTCCAGGTCCTTATTAACGCGTACATTGGTGAAGTTGACGCTGTTTCTTTTTACAACGTCCTGTGAAAGTTCTTTGGCTTTTTTGGTTTCTGAGGCAGTGCCGGACTGGTCGAGCACATCCTTCATCAGCCTGTCGGGTTCAGCCGGTGAATATTCGGGTGTAATGGTTGTTTTCGACACACCCACATACAACGGTACCGATACCTTTGATTTTTCAGGGAACAGTTTTCCCAGTTCAAGGTTGGTGGAAACATCAACCTGGTTGGTCTCTTCCTTATTCCTGTCATTCACTTTTTGTTCAATGCTCCCGAATCCGGGTTTTGAAGTGCTTCCGGCAACCGATAATACTCCAAGGTCGGCCAGTCTTACCTGGGTCCGTGCATTGGCAGCCCATCCCCCCTTGTTGTTAAAATCAGTGAGCCGCAATTCATTGAACCATATTTCGGCTGACTTGGGCAGGCCGTCATTGTGATATTCGTTATCCAGATCGCCCGCATTCCGCACGCCGATCACAACATCCCTTACATTACTCAGATTGGGCGTACCCTTTATTTTGATCAGATTTTTGCCCACTCTTTTTCTTATAGATCTTTGTAATATCATACAGGTCAGGATGCTCACCAATGGCATCGTCCCGTTCCACTTTCAGGTTTACAAGGTCTTCCAGTACGATTTCCATTGTATTCTCATCCGGCCAGACAATACTTCTTTGTGCATCGCTGTATGTTCCGGCAGGTGTCAGTACCAGCGGCACTTCATATTCATAGTAGTTGTCAGTCTGGTCAGAGCCGATGCGGATAAAGGCTGTCATTTCATAATCATTCAGCACTTGTCCGACCGGTTGTTCAGCGTGAACGAACATTTTAAGCTTTTTGTACTGGCGCAGGTCCATTCCCAGGGTCTTGTAAGCAGCTCTTGCATCTCCGTCGGCCAGGTCATGTACCTTAAAAACGATGGATTGTTCATTAAGCTGTGCCACCTGGGGCTGACTTGGATCAACCACACGGTCAATGCCGGGAGGAAGAACATAATTTACCGGCTGTTTTAAGGGCATTTTCTTCAATATTAACCGAGCTGATCTCAAACCCGCCCTTGTCATACTGGTCAGTGACCGATGGGCTTCCTGAAGCGAGTGTATTATCATATTTGCGCCATTCTGAGCGAACCAGGTGCAATTCAGCAAAACGAAGGATAACCGGTTTCTCAAAATTCGTAAGGTACATACGCATGAAACGGATGGACTTGAAATCTTCAATATTTCCGTATTTGCTTTCGAAATCTTCAATCGGGATGCGGAATTGGTACCAGTTTACGGTTTGGATCCGGTTTGCCGTCTACGATATCTGTAATATAACTGTTTTCATTGTTCAGGTCTTCAGGGTTCAGTTTAACATGATATTCATAATAGGCATCCGTTTCATTCAGCGTATTGTCCCTGTTTATATCCTCAGTATTTGGCAGGGTGGTGGATGCCGCGAAATCGCCCCCGCTTTGTTCCGTGGTGGGGGAATTGCCCTGGGTATTATTGTAATCCTTGTAGCGGGTAATTACACCGGCTGTATCATCATATTCAGGGGCCAGGAAATAAAGGAAATCATCACTCGAAGGGTCGGAATTGATCTTTTCCCATGCGCTGCGTTCCGGGTGTATAATGATTCACGAATGATTTGTACTTTTCCCTTTCCTGGTCATCATTCATCCCATCCAGACCCACATCCTGAAGTGCCCTGTTATTGGGATCCGAGTCGAATGAATTTACGATCGACTGGGTGGTGGGAACACGACCCCAAACAGAGTTGGTATCAACACGTGCAATGGAATCCGAGGTGGGAAGTCCATTTTCAAACGACTTTCGGGAATCTTTCAGCACATCTTCCGAAATATCACCCAGGTTGAAAAACAAATCTCCACCTGAGGAAGACGAATCCTTCACAAAGGGATCCATGAGCCAGAATTCGATGTATTCGATATTGGATGTTTCAAAATCGCTGGTCTGAATTTCGCGCATAATACCGCCCCAACGTGTCCGCGGCAAAGGCAACTTATAATCGGCGGTGAGGCTTGGATCAAAATTATAAGGACCCCTTTCCTCGGGATAATAGGCCAGGTTCATGATCATCAGCGTATTCTGAAATCCTGTACCGCTTTCCCTGTTCTTGTAAATTTCCGTTTCAAGGACCTCACGTACATAAGGATCATTTTGTTCTTCCTCTGTTATGTTTTTAGGCGTCCTGGATTCATTCGCGGGTGAAAAGGGGATCAATTGTATACCATGCCAGTTTGGAACGGTCATAACCATAACTAAGGTTATTCAGAAGTCCTGAATTCTTGAATTTGCGGGGTGTGCTTGACAAAAACCATGATTGAACAGTTTTCAGTTCTACCGTGGTTTCGGTGCCTTCAAAGTCATCTATATAGGCTACGCCACCTTCCCCGATAATTTTGGCCTGCCCGGGTATCATCTGGGCAAATTCCGCATCCACCGAAATGGATGAATTCTCCTTGGTTTCAATCAGCGGAAGTTTGTCAATCCATTTTGTAAGCATCCTGGAATCGGTCCGGTAACTGGTATTCAGTCCCCAGATCGTATTTGATATAGGTTCATCGCCCACGTTTACTTTTTGGGTGAGCGGTCTTTCCGTAAGATGCATTATAGTTCCCCCGACATTGAAGTTGTCAGAGAATTTGTAATCCATATGCGTTCCGATCAGTGTTTTGGTCTGCAGGTTGAACAGTGCGTTGTTTTCCAGCGAAACGGACAGCGGGTGCACCCTGATTCAATCAGGCCCTGATTCAGTATTTTTACCCTTCCCAGGGTATAATCCACTGTATAATCCTGACCTTCAACAAGGGCAATTCCGCCCGAAGAAACCTTTACGGATCCCTGCGGCACGTTCATGGCATTCAGCTGGATTTCGGAACTGGAGGATGACTCGTATTCACCTGCCAGGAAAAATTTGTTCTTTTTGGAGATCTGCCTGGCCTTGGTTTGCGTGGAATCATACAACTCTTCAAAAATGTATTTATCGGCAATTTTTCCCTGAACAGTATTGCTGGCGGAGGTATCTCCTCCCATGATTGTATACTGCAGATCCTTGCCGAACGGTTCAACCTGGGTAAAGAACACCCTCCCGTCGCGCGGATTGATCGTTGTTCCGTCAATAAAGTCGAACCGGCCATCCGGATTAGGCTCATTGCGGGAATCCAGGTTATCCATTTTCAATACCCTGAGCAATATCTGGCGGTTAAAAGCGCTATCGGCCTGCGGCTCTGAAATGTAGTTCACAGGAACGCCGGTTTCATCTTTCCTGTAAAGGACATCCAGAATAAAATCGCGGTTTGAAACCTGGTATGCCCCGATGGCATAAACGTTCTTCATCATCAGGTCCCAGGTTTTCAGTTTCGGCGTCAGGCTGGTTCCTTTCAGCAGTTTCACAATGAGCGTTTTGGGTGCGCTCACCCCGTCGGATGACAATTCACCTACCCGGTAGGTCTTTCCCTGGTAGGTGTATACATAGGCTACTGCCAGTACTTCATCCGCACGGAGCGCCGAATTCAGTGAAATATATCCCAATTGTTCATTCAGGGAATATTCGGTCTGGCTTAGTTTGCGGGAATTTTCAACTTTTTCGTAATCCCTTCCGCCGTAAAAATTATAGGAAGCTTCCAGGGGAGCAAGCAAGCCGGCAATCTGGTTGAAAGTTCGGATGCCGGAGTACTGTTCCACCATGTTCGAATACAATTTATTTGTATTATTATCGGCGGCTGCGTTAAATGTATTGACGGGACTGATAAATTCCTTCTGGCCGCCAAAATCCGGTTGTCCCTGGGGTCCGTAACCTTCACCAAGGTCCTGCAGTGCCAGAATATTACGGGTATCTGTTGTACTGCTCGATTTGTTGGTGATCCATACTTCAATCTGCTGAATACGAACACCTGAATTCACATAAGGCAATGACTTCAGCCAGGAATTGTAATTGTTCCTGAAGAAATGGGAAAGGAAAAAGTGCTTATTGGCATCATAATCGGCCACATCCACCTCAAATTTGCTCACCTGTGCACCACCCTTCACTTCAATCTGCTGCGATTGACCTCTCTGGTGGCTGAATACAGAACTCACAAACAATTTGCCGAACTGCAGGTCGGTTTTTAATCCGAACAGGCTCTGGCTGCCTGTGATCAGGGTGCCGGGAAGAGAAAAGGACACGTTTCCGGCCTCTATTTTTTTGATAATTTCATCTTCCTTGCCTGTATATTCCAGCTTGGTTTTGTTCTCAAAATCAAACGATGCTTCTGTATTGTAATTAATCCCAAGCTGCATTTTGTCGCCAATACTTCCGGTAACATTCATCTGAATTTTTTCCTTGAACAGAAAGGATCCGTTTTTCCTGTTTTTTTCTGACAGGGCAGGGTTGTCAATCCGCGACATATTATATCCGAATATCAGTTCGGCCGATCCCTGGGGGACTATGCTGATGGCATCTGTTCCGAAGATCTTGTCAAATGATTCACCCATTTTTATGTTGCCCAGCAGGGGTGATTTTGAAGGGGCTACATTCTCTCTTGACTTTTGTTCCCAGTAATTTTGTACAGAGGTTTTGCGGTCGTACTGCAGATATTCCTTCAGCGACATGGATGTAGGCGGCCGGTAGTCGAGCCTGCCCACTTTTTCAGAGAATACATACTGATTGGTTACCGGATCATATACAATGGTTTGAGTAACATTTGCCGGATTTTTAAGATACAGGGGAGAAGAAACACCTGAATTTGAAAACGGGAAATTAGTACGTCGCGGAAAGGGATAGATGAGCTTTGGTTGTATCCGATGATGGTTTGGGTTACCTGCGTGAAAACGGGCATCACAGTCCCGGACATAAGAAAGATGAGGACACTGCGCAAAAGGGATTTTAATAAAGGCTGTTGTAAGATGATATGTTGTACCTTTCCTGCGACCAAATTCGGGTTATTTAAAGCTGTTAAAACTGTTTCAGGGCTTTCTTGATCAATTCTTCAAGTGTTAAGGAGGATTCAGCAACCAGAATTTTGCTGATCACCTTATCGGCATCACCTTTATTGAAACCCAGTATTACCAATGCTGATAACGCTTCTTCTTTCAATCTATTGTTTTGAATTGGAAATAAATCACCAGCACCCTGTTTTTCTTTACCTACTTTATCGCGCAGTTCAATAATCAGCCGCTGGGCTGTTTTTGCACCTATTCCCTTAATTGCCTGCAAAGGAGCAGTATTTCCAAGTAATATATGCTGCCTGATATCATCGGCCGACATGGATGAAAGCATCATGCGGGCAGTATTGGCACCTATGCCGGAAACAGTAAGCAAAAGCCTGAACATCTCACGCTCCTGTTTGGAGTAAAAACCAAAAAGCAGGTGCGCATCTTCACGAACCACCTGGTGAAGGTATACTTTTGCCTGCGTAAGCGGTTCCAGCTGTGAATAGGTGGTAAGAGAAATCTGAATGAAATATCCGAAACCGCCTGTTTCAATGACACAGTAGGCTGGATTTTTTTCTTTCAATACGCCTTCGATATATTCGTACATAGCTTATGAATAATTACCGGGATCCGAATCAGGTATCAGAAACGTCGACAGACTTGAGGGGATTGGCTGACATTTCTTTGTAACGCAGCCTGTTCTGATATATATCACAGGCCAGATACATGGCCATGCGAAATGAATCAGGCGAGGCTTCGTTTTTTCCGGCAATTTCATACGCTGTACCATGGGCGGGTGAGGTTCTGACTATAGGAAGTCCGGCGGTATAATTTACTCCACCTTCCGTGGTGAGTGCCTTAAAGGGTACTAATCCCTGATCGTGATACATGGCCAGAACAGCATCAAACTGCTTGTAAGTGCCTGCGCCAAAAAATCCGTCAGCAGGGTATGGGCCGAAAACCATCATATTTTCCTCCTGGGCCTGCCTGATGGCCGGGATGATCTCCTTTTCCTCTTCATCGCCCAGCAACCCTTTGTCACCGGCGTGCGGATTCAAACCTAAAACGGCAATCCTTGGCCTGCGGATGACAAAGTCGGCGAGTAATGATTTGTTCAGTATTTTCAGTTTATTGAGCAGGGTATCACGGGTAATATATTCCGGAACCTTGGCAAGCGGAATATGTGAGGTTACTACTCCGATGCGCATGAGCTCATTCACCATCAGCATCAGAACGCCATCGCATTTGAACTGGTTCTCGAGGTATTCAGTATGGCCTGTAAAATTGAACTGGTCGGTTTTCACATTTGGCTTACTAAGCGGGGCAGTTACCAGCGCATCGAGTTTGCCGTCAGTCATATCCTGCACGGCTGCTTCGAGTGCCTGAAGCGATGACTCGCCGGCATACGAGGTAGATTTTCCCAGTTCAACCCGCGCCGCATCATCAATGCAGTTTATGATATTGGCTTTGCGGGCCTGGGCCTCATCCACTGTACGAATGGTGTTGAAGCTGAAATTTTCGAGGTTAAGAGCCTTCCGGTGATAGGCAGCAACTTTAGGCGAACCATAAACCACGGGTATGCATAAGTCAAATATCCGGTTATCGGCCAATGATTTCATGATCACCTCGTAGCTGATCCCGTTGATATCACCATGGGTTATCCCGAGTATGATTTTGTCGCCTTTCATGTGTTTTTTTGGGATTTATTTTTAACGCCCGTAAAGGTAGTAAAAAAAAGTGACGAGTGACGAGTGACGAGTGACAGAAGTGATCTGCAGTCAAAAGTCTTGCAGTCATGCAGTCTTGCAGTCATGCAGTCATGCAGTCGTGCAGTCATGCAGTCGTGCAGTCGTGCAGTGGCTAATCTCCTACCCGATAAATCTACCATCAACCATCAACTATCAACTATCAACTAACAACTACTTGTCCCTTGTCCCTTGTCCCTAAAAAAGTAATATCTTTGCACAAAAAAAGAATTGATATGGCCTTGTTGAGAACTATATTGATCATAATCATTGTCACGTATATAATCCGGTTATTTACACGGTATATTTTGCCTGCGATGTTTTTCAATTTTATGGATGATAAAGCAAGGGAATTTGCCAAACAGACAGAAAAAGGAATACCAGCGGGCACAACAGGCAAAGAAGCGGGAAGGGGAGGTTTCAATCGACTATTCTCCGCAGCAAAACAACAAAAATAAGCCGAGAAACGGTGTTTACGTGGATTATGAGGAGGTGAAGGATTGAAGAAATGACAGTCGACTGCAGTGACTTATGTATGCTTCGACACCGACTGCTACGATCGAACCGATTACCGAATACCGACCACCGATTACTGATTACCGGTTGTCAGCGCCTTGATCTTCTTGGCAAAGTTAGAGGCAAATACAAAGTCATTGAGATTTTCATCGTCGCTGTCAAGAATTTCCTCCCGGGTGCCTTCCCACGATTTGTGTCCCTCATGAATAAAGATCACTTTTTCACCGATTTCCATCACCGAGTTCATGTCATGGGTATTGATAACGGTGGTGATGTTGTATTCATGGGTGATTTCACTGATCAGGTCATCAATGACGAGTGCAGTTTTGGGATCAAGGCCTGAGTTTGGCTCATCACAGAAGAGGTATTTGGGATTTTCCACGATTGCCCTGGCAATGGCAACTCGTTTTTTCATTCCACCGCTTAGTTCACCCGGATACAGTTTATTTACATTCTCGAGAGCCACCCGTTTCAGGCATAAGTTGGTATGTTCAAGTTTTTCAGGTAAACTCATTTCAGTGAACATGTTAAGCGGGAACATCACATTTTCTTCCACTGTTAGGGAATCAAACAGTGCACCTCCCTGGAAAAGCATTCCAATTTCGCGACGGATCTCTTTGCGCGAATTGAAATTCATATCCACAAAGTTCCGGTTATCATACATGATAGATCCTTTATCTACTTCATGCAACCCCACAAGGCATTTAACGAGTACTGTTTTGCCTGATCCGCTCCGTCCGATAACGAGGTTTGTCTTTCCTTTTTCAAAAGTCACGGATATACCCTTAAGAATGGGCACCCCGTTAAAGGATTTATATAAGTCATTCACTGTAATCATCAGGCGAGCATAAGTTGCGTAAGGACCAGGTCGGCCAGAAGGATAAGAATACTGCTATAAACCACGCCACGTGTGCTTGAGCGCCCTACTTCCAAAGCACCGCCCTGAACATAATACCCGTAAAAAGCCGAAACGGACGTAATTATAAAAGCATAGACCACGGTTTTCACCAGGGCATAGGTAATATAAAAGGGAACAAACAAATACTGTATTCCATACACATAATCGGCTGAGGAAAGTGCCCCGGTCACAACCGATGCAACCCAGCCTCCGAAAATACCGACACCCATGCTGATCAGCGTGAGAAAAGGGTTGAAGACCATGGCAGCAATAACTTTTGGCAGTATGAGATAACTGGCCGAGTTGATGCCCATCATTTCCAATGCGTCAATTTGTTCTGTTATGCGCATATGACCTATTTCAGAGGCAATATTTGATCCTACCTTGCCGGCAAGGATAAGACCTACCATGGTGGATGAAAATTCAAGCAGAATGGTATCGCGGGCAGTAAGTCCGATCAGATAAAGAGGTATCCATGAACTTTCAAGATTATACCGTGTTTGGAGGGTTATTACGGCACCAATGAAAATGGAGATCAGGATGACAATTCCGATCGAATTCAGGCCGAGATTTTCTATTTCCTTAAAGATCTGCTGAAAGTATATTTTGGATTTTTCGGGCTTTTTGAAAACCCGTGATAAAAGAATAATATACCGGCCGAAAATGCTAAAGAATTTCATGACCGCAAAAATAGTGATAAAATCAAAATAATACTCTCATTGATCGTCAGTTTGCTATACTATATCAAAATATTGAACCATGCTCAGGTTATTTTAGTAAATTCGCTAGCACTCAAATACAACTACAAAGCTGATTTTCATGAACAAAAACCATTATTGCATTATCATGGCCGGTGGGATCGGAAGTCGATTCTGGCCATTGAGCCGAACCCGTAAACCCAAACAGTTTTTGGATATTCTGGGAACCGGACGAACCCTGCTCCAGCAAACCTTTGACCGGCTGCGGAAGGTTTTCCCGGTGGAAAACATTTTCATAGTGACCAACGAAGACTATGAGGCCCTGGTAGCCAAACAACTGCCGGAAATCAAAGCTGACCAGGTATTGCTTGAGCCTATGCGCCGTAATACAGCACCCTGTATCGCGTATGCCAATTATAAGATAAAGCGTCTCAACCCCGATGCAAACATCATGGTAGCTCCATCTGACCATGTTATTCTTAATGAGGCTGAATTTCTGGATGTTGTAAATAAGGGACTTGAATTTGTCACCGGCAATGACCGGATGCTTACCCTGGGCATCAGGCCCAGCCGTCCCGAAACCGGGTACGGCTATATCCAGATCAACGGGGATAAGACCCAGATCGAATTTAACAAGAGTTTCAGAAAGGTGAAAACATTCACTGAAAAGCCGGATTTAAAAATGGCGGAGTTGTTTATTCAAAGCGGCGACTTTTTCTGGAATTCGGGAATGTTCTTCTGGTCGCTTAAATCGATCATGAAGGCTTTTAATGTGTTTCTTCCCGATGTGGACCAGCTTGTTCAAGGAAGGGGAAGCATTTTACAATACGGAAAAGGAAGTTGATTTTATTGCCAGGGCTTATCCGAACTGTAAGAATATTTCGATTGATTATGGAATCATGGAAAAGGCGGATAATGTGCATGTGCTGTGTTCCGATTTCGGATGGTCAGACCTGGGAACCTGGGGTTCCCTTGTATGATATTCTCGAAAAAAACGGGGACCATAATACGATCACCGGTTCAAATGTATTTACCTATAATACCCAGAACTGCCTGATCAACCTGCCTGAAAATAAGCTGGCCGTTATCCAGGGTCTGGATGATTTTATTGTGGTTGAATCGGATAACATCCTCCTGATCTGCAAAAAGCAGGATGAGCAGAAGATCAAAGAATTTTGTGAATGATGTGAGGATCGAGAAAGGGGAGGAATATATTTAATAAAAATTGCACAGATTGCCGTCAGTTTAAACTGGACGGCAATTTGGCCATTTTTTTTATGTTATCATCGATCTAGTATTCCCACAGATCATGTTCCATGTTGAAAAGATATTCCTTTATCTTGTCTGCTTCAAGCAAGGCATCCATGCCCAGGGCATAGGAATTGATGGGGCGGTTTTCATATACGTTTGATTCAGCGAATATGTAGCTGCTGAAACGTCTCTGCATAAAGTAGTCATCAAAGGAAATGCGCTGTGCGTCGTTGTTGTTATTAAAAATTTCATGACGTGACAGCAGCGGCCTGATCTCGGGGAAATATACCCAGAATGTTTTCTGTTTGATTATAGCATCTGTGGGCATTCCCTGGTCGTCGGTTTTATAATATACCCTGATCGGGCAGATCCCTACAATGCGTACGTTCATTGTGGACAGGTTTTTATCAAAAAACCATTTTTCCTTTACCATGATCTGTTTTACCTCATCGGTTTTCCTGTCATTCTGGATAGTGGTATCCGTCATAAGGCCGGTATTAATATCCGGTTTCTTAATAGTCACGGTACCTGCACCGAGTGCCTCGTCTACTTTTGCCCTGTCAAGCGGAACAGTAAATTCATTTTTCGGATCATCCTGTGAAAACGCGCGGATGCCTTCATTGTCGATTCCCCAGAGGATCAATTGCACCAGGTTATACCTGTCGTTGATCGGTTTTGTGGGATAATACAGGGGCAGATTCTGTTTTTCCTTCAGGTCAATGATCCTGTAGATATCTTTCGCCCACATAACATCGGCTTCCCTGACGTAGGCATAAGGTACCGGGGCTTTATTCGGAATATGCTCACGGGTATAAACTTCAGTAAGAATATCCTGGGCTTTCACCTTTTGCGGTACAACAGCAATCATCGCCAATCCGATGCATAATAAAGCAACTCGTTTCATATGTGTATTTAAATTAATTCAGTTTAAAATTTATCGGAGACAAGGGCCTCACTGAACCATCCGGTCCAACAGCTCTTATGTCCTGTATCCAGACAGGATTTCCTTTATTCAGGCCATTGATCAGGTTTCTGACCTCCTGGGTAAAAAGATTTCCTTTTACCTTTTTTTCCTGTGCAAAACCCTGAACGATTGCCATCACAGTATATTCGGTAACCGTAAATTTAAGGTCAAAATCAAAATCCGGGGGCATGGCGGCAATAACACCGCTTTGAGCCAGCAATACGTTCTTGGCGATTCCGCCCCCTTTCTGGTTATTGACCATGGCGATCGGGTCAGGAACCGGTTTTACACGGTACTCCTTTGTCCCAACCACTGTCCATTTTCCATCCAGTTCAGCAGAAACCGATATCAGGCAATTTCCAACCCTTTTCGGGTGCATCATGTAACTGGTTCCACGGGGATCAAGAGTTCCGTTTGAAGCCGTTGCCCTGATCTTGTTGCCTGCAACGCCGGAAACGGAGATATCAACGGGATTATCAACTCCCAGGTAAAATACATTCATCTTGGTAGCGGAAACAACCACGCTTCCTTCAGCTACTGTATATTCAGCTGAAAAGGGCTTGATAATCGGGTCGCCGCCTGGTCCCTTGATCTTGATAATGCCACCCCATATGCGTGAGCCAACGGAGCCGCCGCCTACTTTATAAATTCCTTTTCCTGTGCCTTTTTCAACATCAAGTTTCCTGTAGTTCAGCTCTTTTTTCTGCTCATATCTTTTTGAGCCTGTTGAATCAGTAACTTCGATCCAGGGCTCTTTTACGCCTTCCACTACATAGAATCTCCGGATCCTGGGTGGTATCTCTTGCTGCCAGGTAAATAGCCGCTTCGTAATCATGTCCCCTGATCACGTAATTGGTATTGGGGATGACCACGGCATCAAGCTGGTTGAATTTCACCTCACCTGCACTGATCTGAGCATAGAGATAATTGATCATTTCCGATTCGGCATTCCGTACGTCGATCTGCAGGGAAGACATGATGGCCAGGAAGCCCATCAGCGGGGAATGACCGAATTTGTGATATTCCCAGGTGGCCGTTTCCGGATCCAGTTTTTTTCCTTTCTGGGGAGTCGGTGGATTTGTATCCAGCCTTTTCGATAAGAGACGTCCTGAGTTGTTCAGGTATTTGCTTTTCCTTCACCAGGGTGAGCAAAAATTCCCGAAATTGTGCAATTTCATTTTTTAAGTTTCCGGGCTTCGCTTTTATCCGTCAGGTCAGTTCCAATCATTACCTGGTGAGGGGTATCATAATTGTCAGTTGCTTCTATCTTATCCCGGTCAATCGATTTGCCCTGGTTATCGCTTCTGATTTACCCCGTTCTGCCTCGTTAAGCACCCTTAGCTTTAAATTCTGGATATAATTATACAGGCTATCAGCTTTGGCTTTCACCTCGAAGGCCCGGTTTTTCCAAACCGCTGTTTTCTGCTGGTTCAGGTTATAAGCCTTGTGAAACTCATCATATATATCTTTATTCTTGTTGTTTATCGTAATGCCGGTTTTCTCGAGTCCCTCGTCGATGATCTTGAACGCATCCAGTACGCTCGTTAGATACGTTCAGTGCCAGCAATGCTGTCAGCACCAAATACATCATACCGATCATTTTTTGTCTTGGAGTCTCTTTGCCGTGTGCCATAGCTATGAAAGGATAAGAGAAATTACTTTTTAATAATCACATTCATAGCCGACAGCATATTGCCATAGATGTTATTGAGCGAGGATAAATTATCCCTGAGTTTCACAATTTCATCCTTGTAGCGGCCTGTTTCATCGATTGAGTCTTTCAACCGGAGTACCATGTCCTCAATGCCGGCATATACTTTCTGGGATCCTTTCAGATGGTCGCTTCCTTCCTTAACCTGTAATTCATAAACAGCATTCAGGGCGGACAGATTTTTATTCAGCGCTTCAAGGTGCTGTTCATGTACGCGGCCACTCTGGGCAATAACGTCCTGTTCACCCTTCAGGGTATCGGCAATTTTCAGATAGGAACCGGCTACTTCAGATCCTGATTTGGCAATCTGGTCTGCTGATTGCAGATAGGCACTCGCCAGGCTTCCTGCCGATTCCTTAATAGTAAGGGCAGTGGCATTGTATGTATCATTCATGCTGCCTACCGAGGTGGCTGCAGTTTGTATATTTTTCAGGAATTCACGGGTGGCAGCCGTAGCACCGGATATTTCTGCAATACCTGATGCAGCGGTGTTCAATTTTTCCAATCCCGCACCAATTCCTTTTATTGTTGCTTCACTGATCGAAGCTGTCGCCAAGCAGGTCTTCGATCCGTTCCAGCGGACGGCCACCAACACCGGCATTCACCTGTTTCATTTCATCCATTTCGTCCTGTTCCGACATACCGGCAAGTTCGGGATATACCAGCGTCCAGTCAAGTTCCTCATGGAGAGGTTCAAATGCGGAGAAGAAAAAGATTATAGCCTCTGTCAACAAACCAATGGTAAGGAATAAGCCGGCAAATTTCCAGTGCTGAATTTTGAACAAGTGCACCGATAATAACAATTGAGGCTCCCCATCCGTATAGCTTGGCCATGAATTTCTTCCAGCCGGAACTTTCAACGATGTCTGTTAAGCTTGCCATTTTAGTTGTTCGTTTAGTAGTGAAATTATTTTGTTTAATGCCTGTGTATTACACGCCGCCCATGACTGGTCTTACACAACGGAATCCGATATATGATTTGGAAGTATCCTGGTATTCGTAACTACGGGTTGCATTCTGCATAAAATAACCGATATCCTTCCAGGAGCCGCCTCTTACAACTTTTCTTTTCATAACCGGAGGATCGTCGGGACGAGCATTATAGCGGTAATCCGGATTCAGGTCATGAGTGAACATATAGGATGATTCATCATAGGCACTGGAGGTCCATTCGGCAACATTTCCTGCCATATCATAGAGGCCGTATTCATTGGGTTGATAGGTACCAACCTTTACAGTGGTCACACCACCGTCATCGGCATAATTTCCGCGAAGTGGCTTGAAATTGGCCAGGAAACAACCATCCTTGTTACGGGTATAATAACCACCCCAGGGATACATTGAATTGTCCAGTCCGCCACGGGCTGCATATTCCCATTCCGATTCAAGCGGAAGCCTGTAATCATGAACACCCGGATTTCCGTCAGCCCGCATGGCTGCATTCAGTAGCATCGATCTCCAGATGCAGAAGGCGGTAGCCTGTTTCCAGGATACTCCTACAACAGGATAGTTATCGTATGAAGGATGCCAGAAATACATGGTTGTATAAGGCTCATTGAATGAATAGGTGAAATCAGCGATCCATACAAGGGTATCGGGATAAACATTTACCACATCGCGGATCACAAATGAGGAACGGTCCTTGATTTCAACCTTTTCGCCCTGGTTGTTTACAATAAAACCTTCGTATTTTTTGGTATCGAAGTTATACCGGTTCGATTTTTTGGCAGCCTGTTTCAGGTCAATCCAAAAATATTCATACATCAGTTTACGGGTGTCAATTTCTTTTTTGTTGTAGAAACGCTCCTGCTGATTCAGATACAGGTCACTTAAAACCTGATTGACTTCCTCATCACGGGTGTCAATTTTGGTTTCCCAGTTGATCATCGGGGGATCAATGGGATTGCCATCCCTATCCTGAGAAATCAAATAATCGTCAGGTAGCTGATCACCTAACATCTTGCGCATGATCGAATCACGCACCCAGAATACAAATTGTCTGTATTCGTTGTTTGTGATTTCCGTTTCATCCATCCAGAATGGATCCACAGTAACAGTTTTGGTAACCGATGTTTGCGCCCATGCAACATCCTGGTCGTTGCCGCCCATATTATAACTACCCTGGGGAATGAAAACCATACCATAAGGATCGGCTTCACCCATTGCCTTCGGTCTTCCCTGAACACCCTCAAGCTCACCGCTTTTTGAGCCACCAGAGCAACTACTGATAATGAACAGCGCCATCGCAAAACCTAAAGAAAATAACTTTTTCATATTCAAAAGATGTTTATCCTATATAACAAGACTTTTATACTATTTAAATCTTGTTTTGGTTACAGAAATCTAATACTCTTATATTTTTGGGGTGTTTTTTCTACGCCAAGCGTGAAGTTGTACCCCACCATCACTTCATGCGAACCCTTTGAAAAATTATCCAGAGCCGACGTATCAAAGTCATAGGAATAACCTATTTTCACACCATTCAGGATGTCAATCCCTATCATTCCCACTACGGCGGCACCGACCCTATAGGAAACGCCGGCCCAGAACTTTTTATTGTACATGACCGTCGCATTCAGATCAATTTTTGTTGCAGACAGGTCTGACTGAAGCATCATAGAGGGTAATAATTCAAATGCCGGATTGGACATTTGTAAGGTATATCCTGCGGTGAGATAGTAATGTCTGACAAGTTTATCGGTTGATTCAGGCCCGCCACCGGAAGTACCTTTCTGATAAACAAATTCACCCTCAAGAAGATGGGTTGAAGATATTCCCACATATAATATCATCTGTCCGGTAAAACAATCCGGCTCCCATGTCAAAGACATTTTTGCTTTGCTTCCCCGACGGAATAGCTCCATCATTGCCTGGATCCACATACGGAGGAGAATTCGGAATACTCCATTCCGGGTCCAGTTTTCGGTTTATGAAACTACCGCTGAGACCCAAACCAAGTTTTCCGTTTCCCAGCTGGAACTGATATGCATAAGACAGTGACAGGTTGATATCATCATTAAAACCCCATTTATCATCTGAAATGGAAAGGCCGACACCATGATGTGCTTTAAAAAGCTTAAAGGGAGCATCCAGATTAACAACAAAATCCTGGGGTGCACCTTCAATTCCCACCCATTGCTGCCTCAATATGGCATGGGTGGATATCATATCCGTACTTCCGGCTGAACCGGGGTTAACTGAAATCAGATCAAACATATACTGGCTTACCTGTCGTTCCTGCTGTGAATATGCTCCTATCCAAAAAACAGAAGCCAAAAATAACAATAGAATTTTTTTCATATTTCTACTATCCTACTTTTAATGAATTACCTACAGATAGCACCAATTAAGCCTATATAAAAGGTAAAATAAGTAAAAATATTGTTTAACCGCAAATCTAAATTAATCTCAGCCTGTTAATAACCTTTCCTAACTTGTCATTATACTGAAATGGGATTCAAATGTTACTGAGATGATGTGTTTTTTCGGAAATATTTCAAATCTACCGCTCGGCGTGCGTTCAATGTACCCGGTAATTGTAAAGGAAGTTATCCCTGCTTCCTACAACCAGGTTAAATCTCGACAACGAATCGCCAAAATTTCCAATGCTGAACGGAGTATTTCCCTGAAGCGGAAAACCGTCATATAATTTTCCGTCCCTGTTAAACAGGTAAACCCGGTCTTCTTTTCTGGAAACCACGCCCAGCTTGCGATCACCTGAAGAGAACTGGTATATGGCAGGTCGTATATCAATGTTCTCTTTAAACTTGTATGTAAAGAGCAGGTTCTTATCGTGCGAATAAACTGAGAGCTTGTTTCTGTCGACAAAAATATATTCCATGATACCATCTCCGGTCAGATCCCTGTAGTCAAAATAATGATCGCCGGAGAACCAATCCAGTTCAATGGTTTTGACCTCTCCGTTAAATTGAATATCATACACCTTTCCTGTGCTATCCGTGGTGATTATACCGGGGGAGGAACCATCCCGGGGGAGATCGAGGTAATAATTATTACAGTACCGATCTTGGGAAAAATGCATCGGTATTTACGCGTGTATTGCCTTTCCTGTCGAGAATATAAGTGCGGAAACGATCGCCGAAGACCAGAAAATCCTTATCCCCTATCCTGAAGAAATTCACCGGCTGGGTTACTTCACTTTCCGACTGCCCGAAGTTCCACCCTTTCAGAAGCGCTCCTTCCTTTGTATAGGCATATACTTTTTTATCTTCACAGGCAATAAACAGCCTGTAATCGCGCGTGTTGTCATAATCAAAGACGGATACGCCGCAGGTTGCCGGTGATCTTAACTTGATGGGGTAATGGTCAACAAAATTGCCCATCCTGTCAATCAGGTATAAATTATTGCGGGTACTGAAAAGTAACTGAAGTTTGCCATTGCGGAAATAGTCAACCTGGTATATCTCGCTGTTTATCAGCTCGGGCAGGGGTAATTTCCAGAGTATTCGTCCTACCTGGTTGATCAGGTAGATATTGTTTTTCAAGTCCTGCACAAACACAACGTTCTGCTGGGTTTGTTTATTCACAACAAAAACCGGTTTGCAGGCAGCGAGCGTGTCCAGTTTGCTTTCCCAAACGGTTTGTGTTTCCTGGTTACTGACCGGAAGGTATTTTAAAAGGAAGTTGCTGTAAAGCATTTTGTTATTTGAGTACATCTGAAAGCCCATAACCGGTATTTTTTGAAATACGGCCTCGTATTTTTCCCAGTTGCTGGCAAGGTTCTTTTTAAGGAAGGGAGAGAAAACCCGTCGGCTTTTACTCAGGTTATTGTAAAACAGTATATTCGAACGGGGCGACAGGCTGTTTTTAAATTGTTTAAAGGCTTCATCATTTTCGAGGGTCTTGTTCAATACCTGGCTATGAATAAGGGAACGCAGGGATCTGGACGGACGATCCAAAAACAAGGTAATTATCAATGAGCACAAAGTAATGTTCTCCGAGGGCAGAGAAAATGTTACCAAATAAATTGGCTGTAAGATTATAAATTGGCAGTTTGTAAATGGTATAATTTACCTCATTATCAAGCTGATAATTGAATGTAAAGTCGGATAAAGGTTTCGACTCATACGTAGCGGCCTTTTGCAGCAGGGTCATCATTTTTTCAGAGGCCAGTCCCTTGCTTTTTACCCGGATGAGGACAAATACCTGGGCCGAATCATCCTGGGGTGAAGGTGCATCATAGGCCAGGGTGAGTTCATTGTCCATCATCCCGGCAAAATCCGCCGGTAAATCCGTATTATAAATTTCATTGAGGGTTTGAAAAGTACTGTTAAAGGCTGTTAATTTTCCCAATCCCTGCAGATACGCCTTATAGGCTGTAAAATACATTACCGGATCTGACATTGAAATAGTAAGAAAGGAAGCTACTGAACCAGGTAAGATTTTGTCTGCGGTAATTTTCTGGGGATTTTGCTTTACAAATAAGGTTGCCAGGGAGGGTGCCGAATCAGGGGGGATAACAAATCCATTCATAAGAAGCATGTCGGACAATAAATTCACGTCCATACCTGCCCACTCGGCAAAGTTCTTTGCTGACCGGGCCTTTCCTTTGAAATCGGTTGTTGTAAACGTGGCAAGGCCCAATGGAAATCTTGAAAAATTAATAAAAACATTAGCGTCCACATTTTTTCCGGCTGTGGCATATATTTCAGGAAATCCCTTCAGATTGCCAGCTGATTCATCTGCATTTACCTGGCGGATGGCATCTTCGAGAATAATAGGAGAAAAGCTGATCATAAGAATATTCCGGGAAGTGGCCCATAAAAAATTGTCAATACCGGTATTCTCTTTAAAAATAATTTCATGGATAGTAATCCCTTCATATTCGCGGTTTGCTATGTCGGCCTTGTTTCCCACCAGGCGCGTGATCAGGGAATTCAGGCTGTTTTCCCCATAACCCGGAGGCAACTTAAGTACGTGCAGTAAACTAATCCTGTCTTTACCTGTAATATGAGCCGATATGAAAGAGGGCGGATTATTGAGGATGCTTTCCGCTTCAGGAACTGATTGCATAAGTGGAATCGAGAAAATGAAGCTGTCTGTTGAGTTTGTCAAAACCGGGAATAATCTTCAGTTCATTCCATATGAGGTTGTTTACCGAGGTTTTTTCATACAATGCCTTGAAATTATTCACACGGATAATGATCATTGCATTATTGGGTACAGCTTTTAAGGGTTCTGCAGGAGAAATCCTTTTACGCACCGTAAAATAGAATAAAGCAACTACGATGAGGGAAGCAATGACAATGAAGGGAATAATTATCCTTTTATTTTTCGGCATGCACCGGAGGCTTTTGTAAAAGCCCAAAAATAAGAAATCTTTTACTATTTTTATTTCCTGATTCATTCGCTTTCAGGTATAATTAAAGCCTTACCGTAAATAATGAGGAAATAAAATGCAGGTAAATCCACAAATCGAAGAAAGCTGGAAGGAGGTTCTTGCATCAGAGTTCGACAATTCCTATTTTATGGAGCTGAAGGAATTTCTTACGGAAGAAAAGGCAAAATATACTGTTTACCCTCCCGGATCTAAAATATTCAACGCTTTTCAGCTCACCCCTTTCAATGAAGTAAAGGTTGTTATACTGGGACAAGATCCCTATCATGGACCGGGGCAGGCACATGGCCTTTGTTTTTCAGTTCCCCAGGGCATTGTTCCACCGCCGTCGCTTGTAAATATTTTCAAGGAAATTGAAAAGGATCTCGGCATTCCAATTCCTTCCGGGGGCAACCTTGAAAAATGGGCACGGCAGGGAGTACTGCTTTTAAATGCGACATTAACAGTGAGAGCAAATCAACCGGGCTCTCATCAAAAGAGAGGATGGGAAATTTTTACGCATGCAGTTATCAGCAAATTATCGGAAAGAAGAGTGGGAATAATTTTCCTGCTCTGGGGAAAATATGCCCAGGAAAAGGAATCCTTAATTGATACCAACAAACATTATATCCTGAAGGCAGCTCATCCGTCTCCTTTTTCAGCCTATAACGGATTTTTCGGATGCCGGCATTTCTCCAAAACCAACGAGATCCTGAGGAAGCACGGTTTGCAGGAAATAGATTGGAACCTGAACAGGTGATCGGTATCGGTAATCGGTGATCGATTGGTAGTCGATTATTGGAATGTGGTACTGAATCTGGACTCGGATCTAAATCGTACCAGTATTCGTATCAGATCGATACCGAATACCGATACCGATTACCTCTTTATTCTTCATCCTCGGAGACGTCGTCTCCGATTTCCAGGCTTTCGAAATTGTCGAATTCATCAAAGGAGGATGATTCAACTTCTTCCTCTTCCTCAGCAGCATTCGTCCGGGGGAGTTTGATCAGATAATAAATATCTTCCGTCTCGAAGGGAATGGCAACTTCGATTTCACCCCTGGGGTTGGTGAATGTAATGGTTTTCTCTTCATATCCGTCGGGGTACTTCGCTTTCAGCCTTTCAACCATTTCTTCCGACAGTTGCTCATAAGATTTGATTATTCTTTTCTTTCCCACGATTTTAAGAGTAATTAGGTTGTATCATCAGACAGGGGTAAATTTATATAAATTTTAATCTTAATTGCAAAAGCTATTCCGTATATTTTTTGCTAAAAAAAGCAAAATTTTTTTTAATGACAAAATCTCCTTTGTTTGGACTTTCATAAGTTATTTTCGGTAAGCACAATGCTGATGGTTTCCTCATGAATCCAGCCACATTTTTTTAGCTTCGCCAGGTTAATAATCCCGATCACATAATTGAAATCAGGTGATTCGTGTTTAACGGAAATGCTGTTAAAATCGTTTAATTCAGGTTTTAAATTCCCGTTGTAACTTACAAAGATTTCAAGGTCTACATCCTGGGAGAAGCCATAATTCAAATGCTGGCTGATTTTTTTGTATTCATACCTGTAATTATAGGTCAATGCAGAAATGTCGGAAAGTACCGCTGAACCGGTTGGATTTCCCCCGGCGCCTTTCCCCATAAAAAACTGGTGCTCGGAAAATGCCCCTTCCACAAGCAGTCCGTTATATTCATAGGTTACCTTATTGAGTGTATCCTCATGCGATACAAAGCGTGGCATACAATAAGCGATCACTTTGTTATCCGTTTTCTTGCACTTGGCGATCAGTTTGATGCTTGCATTTTTTTCACGGGCATACCGGATGTCGGTATCCTTCAGATGCTGAATGCCATAATTAAAAATGTCATCGGGTGTGAGTATTATGCCAAATGCATGAACCAGGATTATAAGCAGTTTGTATTTGGGATCGAGGGCCTTCAGGTCGAGACTCGGATCACTCTCAGCAAAACCAAGTTCCTGTGCCCTTTTAAGAGCGGCATCAAATGGCTGGTTATGCTCGAAAATATTTGTGAGAATGTAATTTGTGGAACCATTTAGTATGCCTTCCACACTGGTCAGCAAATCATTGTCGTAGTATTCTTCCAGGTTTCTTATCACGGGAATACTTGCGCAGCAGGAGGCCTCATAAAGAAAGGATGTATTGTATTCCCTCTGAAGATTAAGAAGGGTTTCGAAATTTTCAGCAATCATTTTTTTATTGGCAGATACTACCGCCTTTCTTTTTTTAAGTGCTGAGGAAACAATTTCAAATGCAGCTTCCACCTCGTCGATAAGTTCAACAACAACGTCAATTTCCGGATCATTCAGAATTTCATTGCGGTCGGTTGTAAAGAAGCCGGCATCGATAGGCCTTTTTTTATCGGGATGTTTAATGCAGATCTTTTTAATCTCAGCATTGATGCCCCTGGTATGGTGCAATACATTGTAAAGTCCCTGGCCTACGCAGCCAAATCCGAATACACCTAATTTAATTTTCTTTTCCATAATACTTTTATTAAAATAATCTTGAGATCTATTACCGTTGGCTTAAACCAACGGCAATAGATCTCAATTTCAATAAATAAAAAAATCCCTTTTGATAAGTCAAAAGAGATCAATGATGTCCGACTTATCTACCTCCGGCAAGCCGGAGCAGGAATTAGCACCTTCTTTCAATATTTTGAAAGGGTTGCTAAGGTTTCACAGGGCCATACCCTCCACCTTTCTGGATAAGCAATAATTTAATGAACGTGCGTCAAAGATAATATCATTTTTTATCAGTTAATGTATCTTTGTATAAACTTTAAAATCTACACCAATGAAACAGATAACGTTTATTGCAATTGTATGGCTGGTTTGCATGCCGATCATGGCCCAACCAACAGGAGGTAAATTCTTTATAGGCGGTCATTTTAGTTTATATGGCACCGTTGATAAATCAAAAAACGGGAGTACAACGGAAAAGAACGGATCTACTACCTACTTCACCCTGATGCCGTTAGGGGGGTATTTTATAAATGACAGGATCGCGGTGGGAGCCGGAATTGGCTGGGATACCCAGATTGATAAGGATCCACAGTCGACAATCGAGAAAAGCACAACTTCAAAAATGGTATTTACCCCGTTTGGAAGGTATTACCTGATATCCGGAAGGGGTGGCATTTTCGCGGAAGCTTCCATGAGCTATTCATTTGGGAAAAATAAAACCTACACCAATGATGTAATCGATACGGAAAATGTATTCGGCTTTTCAGCCCTGTTATCTCCGGGTGTATATTATTATGTTACACCAAAACTTGCACTTGAAGCAAAATTCGGATGGTTTGGGTTCATGAGCAACGTTACAAAACCAGGGAATGATCAGAAAGAAATACAAAACTCTTTCGGAATTGATTTCTCGCCCGATAGTTTTACTTTTGGTCTGACTTTTACTTTGTGGGCGTCACTCTGAAGTAAGTTATTAACAAAACGGTGATTTAGTTTTTTTTAATTTTGCCGCACGTTAAAGAAATAAAGGATTTTGTGCGATGAGAACTATATTGACTGTTGTTTCGGGGTTAACGCTCAGTAATCTGTTTATGACATTTGCCTGGTACGGGCATCTTAAAAACATGAGGACGCAGCATTGGTGGATTGCTGCACTGGTAAGCTGGGGTATTGCGTTGTTCGAATATATTGTTCAGGTTCCTACAAATCGGTTTGGCAGCCAGGAACTGAGCGTCGGGCAGCTGAAAATAATACAGGAGGTGATTACATTAAGTGTCTTTGTTCCCTTCAGCATCATGTACCTGAAAGAGCCCTTTAAATTGAATTATTTATGGGCAGGACTCTGCATGGTAGGGGCAGTGTATTTTATGTTTAAAAGTTAGGAAGGGAAAGCGTAAAAGGGAGTATTTACGCCTTGCGGCGTTTTTGTTTTAACGCAGAGGACACAGAGGAATGCGCAAAGTTCGCAAAGTAAGATCTGAGGCGCTTTGCTTTTTTGAGGTCACAGAGCTTAACGACCATACACAATTATAAAAACTGCGGGATCAGCGAGAAACAAAGCCTCTTTAAATTAATCGATTTACGAAATCAGCTGCGGGAATTATTTTACCATCACCTTTTCAGTGTGGGTTTCTTTGCCGGCGAAACCAATTCTCACGAGGTAAATGCCCTTTTCAAGTTTGTCCAGTTCCAGGTCAACTGTATTCGTGTTGGGCTGGAATTCCTGGTTAAATACAATTTTACCGGTTATGTTCAATATCTGAACTGACTGAATGCTTTCGGAAGAAGTTATGGTCAGACGGCCATCCGTGATCGGGATTAGGATAAAGCTCAATATCCCGAACCAATTGATCCTGACCAGGTTGAAAGTAAGTGCGATTTATGGAATTGAAATCAGAAGCAGCAGGAAAGCCATTGGCAGTCGCTATGGCAGCCCAGAACATAATTATGGCAAATAAGGGTAAAAGTTTTTTCATAAACGGTAATTATATGACAAAAGTAAACAAAAATCGTTCCAATGAACATTTTTTTTGATAGAAACACAATAAATTATAACATGCCCAGTTCGAGAAGCGCTTCTTCCGACATCATCGACTGGTTCCAGGGCGGATCAAACACCAGATTGATATCCACACCGGTCACTCCTTCAATGGCAGCAACCCTCTCCCTGATCTCCAGCGGAAGGCTATCCGCTACCGGGCAGTTTGGGGCGGTAAGTGTCATTGTCACACGGACCTGCTTATTGTCATCTACTTCAATATCATAAATCAGTCCCAGATCGTAAATATTGACCGGTATTTCGGGATCATATGTAGTTTTCAACACATTTACCACTTCTGCCTCAATCGACAACAATGATCTTTCGTTTTCCATTTGTTAGAATTTTTTATAAATTTTTAGAACCAGCACACTATTCCCCGCTGGCGGGGGCAGGGGGTGGATTTTGGGCCATTTCTTTTCTACCGACAGTTAATCCCTAACGGGATTTGATTTCCTTGTCTCTTGTCACTAGTCCCTTGTCCCTCGTATGATACGCCAATGCGTATAATTTCATTTGTTTTAACATTGACAGCAAGCCATTCGACCTCGTAGGCGATAAATTCTGGCGCAGGCCGATCTTATCGATAAACCACAGTTCACTGCGCATTACTTCCTCAGGGTCCCGTCCGGATAATACACGGATCAGCAGGGCAATAATCCCTTTCGTAATAATGGCATCGCTGTCAGCTGTAAAGTAAATCATGCCGTTTTTATATTCGGCGTTCAGCCAGACTTTTGACTGACAGCCGTTAATCAGATTTTCCTTGACCTTAAGTTTTGCATCGATCAGTGGAAGGTCCCGGCTTAACTCGATCAGGTAATTGTATTTATCCATCCAGTCATTGTAAATCTCGAATTCTTCCACAATCTCCTGCTGTATGTCGTTTATGTCCTTCACTGATCTGGCCAATTAAAAATAAATAATAGTTTAATATACGAAATTCAACTGAACATAGTTTTCACTTTCTTCACCGCTGCTACAAGCTCATCCAATTCCTCCCTTGTGTTGTACATGGCAAGTGAAGCCCGGATAGTACCTTCAATACCAAAATGTTGCATTACGGTTTGGGCACAGTGTGTTCCTGTACGAACGGCAATTCCCATTTTATCCATAACCATTCCGGCATCGTAAGGATGCACTCCCTGTATGTTAAATGAGAGAATGGAGCTCCTCACTTTAGCCTTACCGTACAGGGTAACAAATTTCATACCGGAAAGCTGTTCAGTGCCATACTCAAGCAGGGAATGCTCATATTGGAATATAGCTGTCAGGTCCAATGGAGGAAATATATTTCAATGCACTTGCCATTCCTACGGCACCAATGTAATTGGGTGTACCCGCCTCAAATTTAAAAGGAAGGGTATTATAGGTCGTTTTTTCAAACGTTACGATGTCCACCATATCGCCACCACCCTGGAAGGGAGGAAGTTGTTCAAGCCATTTTTCCTTTGCGTATAATATGCCGGTCCCGGTTGGCCCGTAAACCTTGTGACCCGAAAAAACATAGAAGTCACAATCCATTTTCTGAACATCGATGACACCGTGCTGAATTGACTGTGCTCCATCTACAAGCACCGGTATATTCATGCTGATGGGCTTTTTGAATGATAAATTCAACCGGATTCACGGTACCCAGTGCATTGGAAACATGGATAACTGCAATTAGCCGGGTCCTTTCAGTGATCAGGGTATCAAGTTTTTCCAGTTCCAGTTCTCCGTCATTATTGAAAGGAATTACCTTCAGTACCGCCTTCTTTCGTTCGCATAGCATTTGCCAGGGAACAATATTCGCATGATGTTCCATTTCTGTTACGAGGATCTCATCCCCTTCATGAATGTACTTTTCTCCGAAAGAGAAAGCTAATCCATTGATGGAAGCTGTTGTACCCGGAGTAAAAATGACCTCATAGGAATGGGCAGCATGGATATATTGCTGGATTGTCTTGCGGGCATCCTCATAATCTTCGGTAGCCATTTCACTGAGGTAATGCACACCCCTGTGAATGCTGCTGTTTTTCATTGTATAATAGTCGTGCACACAATCGATTACCTGCCGGGGTTTTTGAGTGGTTGCACCGTTATCGAGATAGATCAGGGGCTTGTTGTATACCTGTTGCTGAAGTATGGGAAAATCCCTGCGAATCTTATGAACATCATAATTCATGAAAAAAGGTTTTACTATGCACAGCGAATATCGCAGTTGTTGCACCGGGAAAGTTCGCCCCGGAGCCTTTTATCCACCAGTTCGATGATGCGGTCTTTTAATACGGGGATGGTAATTTTTCCCACAATTTCATTGGCGAATGCATACATTAAAAGATGCCGGGCTTCTTTTTCTCCTATCCCGCGCGAACGGAGGTAGAACATGGCCTCCATGTCGAGCTGACCAATGGTTGCGCCATGGCTGCATTTCACATCATCCGCATAGATTTCAAGATGCGGTTTTGCATTCATCCGGGCAGCGGAAGAAAGCAAAATGTTGTTATTTTTCTGATAAGCCAGTGTTTTCTGGGCATCTTTCCTTACAAGGATCTTACCGTTAAATGAACCCGGTTGCATCATGATCCAGGATTCCCTTGAACAATTGATTGGATGTGCAGTTTGGAAAGGCATGGTCAACAAGGATATAGTTGGCCACATGCTGTTTCTCATCACAAAGGAAAAGGCCGTACAGATTGGTTTCACAATGCGGGCCCTGCAGGCTGGCATAAATGTTATTCCGGATCAGTCCGCCATGCAGTGAAATGCTGTTTCCGGTAAAGCGGCTGTCCTCTTCCTGGTGGACAAAGAGATTATTGATTTGAGTGGACAGGTTGTTTTCATTCTGCAGCCTGTTGTAATCAATAATCGAGTTTTTGCCGGCATATATTTCGGTAAGGGAGTTTGCCAGATAGCTTTGATGACAAAGCGTATGGTCACAAACAACAACATTCACCTGTGCATTTTCCGCAGCCACAATCAGATTGCGCCGGGTAATGCGGAGATTCTTATAGGAATGGCTCAGATTAATGATCTGGATGGGTTTCTCCACCACCGTATTTTTGGGCACATAGATAAACACTCCATCCTGGGCAAAAAGGGTATTCAATGCCACCAGTCCGTCGGCAGAAGTATCTGCATAATGTGCATAATGCTGGTGAAAAAGATCCGGATAACGTTCCGAAGCTTCATTCAGACCACAGACGATAACACCTTTGGGCAGCTGTTCTGCCTGGTTAACGGAATAAAAGAATCCATTGAGCACCAGTACAACCTGGGTATCGAGTTCGGGAATATCACATTTGAAAATATCCTGCAGATCAATTTTAAAGGGATTGGCATTCAGCTCCACCTCATAGTTTCCCTGCATGTATTTGTCAAGCGGGGTGTATTTATAAGCCTCATTTTTAATTGTAGGTATCCCCAACCGGTCAAAATCACGAAAGGCCTGTTCCCTGTATGTATTGAGTATGTGCCCCGAACCTGATTCGAGCACATCTGTATTTTGTTTGAATAAACTGATCAGATCCTGTTTAATATCCATGGCAAAAATGGGTTCATTCATTGAAATTGTGATGTTGTTGTCTTATTCGGCTTCCTGTTCCATCCACTCATATCCTTTTTCCTCCAGTTCAAGCGCCAGTTCTTTGCCGCTCGATTTTACAATCCGGCCTTTGTACAGAACATGCACAAAGTCGGGTACGATATGCTCCAGCAACCGCTGATAATGGGTGATAACAATGGTGGCATTGTCCTTCCGGCGAAGTTTGTTTACTCCGGTGGCCACTGTTTTCAGGGCATCAATATCAAGTCCGGAATCCGTTTCGTCCAATATGGCCAGCAAGGGTTCCAGCATGGCCATCTGAAAAATCTCATTCTTTTTTTTCTCCCCGCCTGAAAAGCCTTCATTCACCGACCGGTTGGCCAGGTTGGTTGTTAAGCCGACAAGCTCTTTTTTTTCGCGCATTTTTTTCAGGAAATCGGAAGCGGAAATCGGATCGAGGCCCCTGAATTTTCGTTGTTCATTGATGGCTGTTTTCATGAAATTGACGATAGAAACACCCGGAATTTCAACCGGGTACTGAAAACCAAGGAACAATCCTTTGCGGGCCCTGTCTTCGGGCTTCATACCGATCAGGTTTTCTCCCATGAAAGGTGATGCTTCCCCGGGTGATCTCAAAGCTGTCTTTTCCGGCCAGCGCGGCTGCCAGTGTGCTTTTGCCTGATCCGTTGGGGCCCATAATGGCATGAACTTCACCGGCCTTTACCTCCAGGTTGATTCCTTTCAGGATCTCCCGGCCATCAATACTAACATGTAAATCTTTTATTTCAAGCATGATAAATAAATAAAATCGTATAATCGTAAATCGTAAATCGTCAATTTCTCTTACACCATACCCTATGCCTCCGCGCAATTCATAATTCATCACTCGTCACTCGTCCCATAGTTCCTACCCAACACTTCCTTCCAGGCTGATCTGCAGCAGCTTCTGGGCTTCAACTGCAAATTCCATGGGAAGCTTATTCAGCACTTCACGGGCATACCCGTTAATGATCAACCCAACTGCGTTTTCAGTATCGATACCGCGCTGGTTGCAATAGAATATCTGGTCCTCGCCGATCTTTGAGGTGGTGGCTTCATGTTCTATAATGGCCGATTCATTTTCCACCTCAATATATGGAAAGGTATGTGCACCGCATTTATCTCCCATCAGCAGGGAATCGCACTGGGTGAAATTCCTCACCTTATCGGCAGTTTTAACCACCTTTACAAGGCTTCGGAAACTGTTCTGGCCATGTCCGGCTGAAATACCCTTTGAAATGATTGTGCTTTTGCTGTTTTTTCCGATATGGATCATTTTCGTACCGGTATCTGCCTGCTGGTAATTGTTGGTAACTGCCACCGAATAAAACTCACCGGTGGTATTGTTTCCACGCAGGATACAGCTGGGGTATTTCCAGGTAATGGCCGATCCGGTCTCCACCTGTGTCCATGAAATTTTCGAATTGTCTCCTTTGCAAATCCCGCGTTTGGTGACAAAATTATAAATGCCGCCTTTGCCGTTTTTATCACCGGGATACCAGTTCTGAACAGTGGAATATTTTACTTCTGCATTTTCGAGGGCTACAATTTCAACCACGGCTGCATGCAGCTGGTTTTCATCCCGCATGGGTGCTGTACATCCTTCCAGGTAGCTGACATAACTGTCGTCTTCGGCAATCAGCAGGGTGCGCTCAAACTGCCCTGTATTGGCAGCATTGATGCGGAAATAGGTTGACAGTTCCATGGGAGATCTTACTCCTTTTGGAATATAACAAAACGAACCATCGCTAAACACGGCTGAATTCAGTGAGGCAAAATAATTATCCGTATAGGGAACCACTGATCCGAGATATTTTTTTACCAGGTCGGGATATTCCCGGATGGCTTCACTCATGGAACAAAATATAATGCCCAGTTCAGCAAGTGTTTCCCTGAAGGTGGTTTTAACTGAAATGCTGTCCATTACAGCATCCACCGCCACACCGGTGAGGTGTTTCTGTTCTTCGAGCGGAATACCCAGTTTGTTAAATGTATTCAGCAACTCCGGATCCACTTCTGACAAGCTTTTTGGGCCGACAACCTGCTTTGGGGCAGCATAAAAGATGATATCCTCATAGCGGATCTCCGGAATACGGAGATGCGCCCATTGGGGCATCTTCATTGTGAGCCAGTGCCGGTATGCTTTCAGTCTGAATTCAAGCATGAATTCAGGTTCATTCTTTTTTTTAGAAATCAGCCGTACCACATCTTCACTCAATCCCTTGGGAATTGTATCTGTTTCAATGTCAGAAAAAAAGCCGTATTTATAGTCTGCTTTGGTAACCTCCGTCAATATTTGATCCTTACTCTCTTCCATCGTACCAAATTTTAATTTCAGTGATGCTCATGTACATTAGTGTATTTAGAATTATTCTAAATAATGGCAAATATACTAAATCTAAATCAATTTATCCTGATATTTGCCGGGGTTTATAAATATCTGTACCCATTGGTATGAGTGAAAAGGAACACGAACAGGACGAAATTTCGAGTCTTGGAGAATTTGGACTGATCCGGCATTTGACCCGGGATATACAACTTATCAATCCGTCCACAAAAGTAGGGATAGGAGACGATGCTGCAGTACTTGATTACAGTACAGGTAAGGTTGTTGTAACTACCGATCTGCTGGCGGAAGGCATTCATTTTAACCTTGTTTATACTCCCCTGAAGCATCTGGGTTATAAGGCTGCCGTGGTGAACTTTTCCGATATTTATGCCATGAATGCCCGGCCAAGGCAATTGCTTGTTTCTTTGGCCATTTCCCGAAAATTTACCATCAGTATGATGGAGGAAATTTATTCCGGGATCAGGTTGGCCTGTGCAGCTTATGGGGTGGACCTGGTGGGAGGGGATACTACTTCTTCCCTTACCGGGTTGATTATTTCATGTACGGCTATCGGTGAGGGGAAGGAACAAGACCTTACTTACAGGAACGGTGCAGGGATCAATGATCTTATTATGTGTATCGGGTGATCTGGGAGGAGCCTATATGGGACTCCAGGTCCTGGAACGTGAACGGTTATTATTTGAAAAACACAAGGTGCAGCAACCTGCTCTGGAAGGATATGATTACGTCCTGGAAAGGCAGCTAAAGCCGGAAGCCCGCCGGGATATTGTTGATCTGTTCAGGGAATTGGAGATTAAGCCCACCTCCATGATCGATATATCTGACGGGTTGTCCTCAGAACTGATGCATATTTCGCAGGCATCTGAAAAAGGATGCAGGATTTATGCGGATAAGATCCCCATTCACAGTGAAACAAAGAGGGCAGCCGGTGAATTTGAAATTGATCCCATTATCACAGCCCTCAATGGCGGCGAAGATTACGAATTACTTTTCACTGTTCCGGTTGGCAATTATGATAAAATCAGCAATCACCCTGAAATTTCAATTATCGGACATATGACAGATGCTCCGGCTGGAATTCGTATGGTTACTTCCGGGGGAGGTGAGATCAAGATTGAAGCACAGGGCTGGAATCCGCTGATGCGTAGGGGATCTCGCTGATCATTCGCAGTTAATAAGAGCTTTTTGCGACGCAGATTCGCAGATGCTATCTACGTAATCGAATGCATGAGATTCTTTGGCCTTCGCTCGTAAAATCAACAGCTCAGCGAAACACGGTTCTCTTAGGCCATAGTGCCTTCGTGCAAAAAAAATCCTGTGGCACTTTATGATAATTTTACTCAATCCGCATCATCAAGCAATCCCTTGATGATCCCTCTTTCAGATTGGTGAACGAAAGCGATAACATGATCGCGTTCTACAGACGGAGGGAAACTGGCCTCTATATTTCTCAGGGCATCAGAATTATTAAATCCCTTCATATATAAGGTGCGATAGATCTCCTGTAATTCCTGTATTTTTTCTGAGGTGAAATTTCTCCTTCTCAGTCCCACCAGGTTCAGGCCTGCATAAACAACCGGATCCCTACCTGCCATTATATAGGGAGGAACATCCTTCACAACCTTACAGCCTCCCTGAACCATCACGTTGCAGCCGATGCGTACAAACTGGTGCACGAGACTTCCGCCTCCAAGGATTGCCCAGTCTTCAATAACGACTTCTCCGCCAAGGCCAACATATCCTGATAAAATGCAATGATTCCCAACGGCGCAGTCATGCGCAACATGCACATACGACTGGATCAGGCAATCATCACCTACCGTGGTGGTGCCTTTGGATTTCGTACCGCGGTTCACTGTGACATATTCGCGGATTGTGGTATTATCGCCTATCCTGGCGGTGGTGACTTCCCCCTGGAATTTCAGATCCTGTGGTATACCGGAAATGACAGCTCCCGGGAAAATCCGGCAGTTTTTGCCAATCCTGGCACCATCCATGATGGTCACATTGGGTCCGATCCAGGTATTATCACCAATTTCGACATCTCCATATATGGTAGTAAACGGTCCTATTTCAACCTGTTTACCGATCTTGGCATCCGGGTGAAGAGAATAAAGTGGTTGATTACTCATGAAAAGAATTTATGGTTAATAAAAATAAAAGAATCAGACGGCAGGGTTTCCGGGCAAGCTGTGCCATGAACTCAGCTTCGATAACAAGCTGGTCGCCAACGAACCCCTCGCCTTTGCATAATCCGATGCCCCGCTTGATAGGCTCCTTCAATTCCATCCGGATATTTAAGGTATCTCCCGGGACAACCTTGCGTTTAAATCTAACGGAATCAATGCGCATAAAGTATAAATGAAAATTTTCCGGGTCGGGCACAGTGCACAGCAACAAAATTCCGGCAACCTGAGCAAGTGATTCAATCTGGAGAACTCCCGGCATAATGGGTTCATCGGGAAAATGACCCACGAAAAACGCTTCGTTCATGGTTACATTTTTTATCCCGGTAATGGTCCATTTATCCATTGACATGATCTTGTCAACCATCAGGAACGGATTCCTGTGTGGCAGCAGTTTCATGATCTGGTTAATATCGAAAAGAGGTTCCTTGTCCGGATCATAGGCCGGGGCCAAGGGCTTGTGATGACTTGCCTTGATGCTCTTCCGGATCAATTTCGCAAATTCAACATTGGCATGATGACCGGGTTTATTGGCGATAAACCGGCCTTTCAGCCGGACACCGCAAAGTGCCAGATCGCCGATTACATCAAGCAGCTTGTGCCTGGCCGGTTCGTTGCTGAAGGAAAGGTCCACATTGTTCAGAATGCCTTCCGGTTTAACCTTTATCTTTGGTTTGTTCATGACCTCAGCCATCCTGTCGAGCTCATCCTGGGAAACCTGGCGGTCAATGATTACGATGGCATTGTCAAGGTCTCCTCCCTTGATCAGGTTATTTCTTTGCAGAAATTCAATTTCATGGAGAAACACAAATGTGCGGCAGCTTGAAAATTCCTTTTCAAACTGGTTAATATTTTTCATTGAGGCATATTGATGTCCCAGAACCCTGGAATTGTAATCAATATGTACATCCACTAAAAATTCTTCATCGGGATAAGCAATAATTTCAATGCCGGTTGCTTCTTCACGGAATTCAATCTTTTCCCTTACCTGGAAATAAACCCGTTCAGCCTTCTGGCTAACAATGCCTGCGTAAAGAATTGCATCTACAAATGGTTTTGCACTTCCATCAATGATAGGCACTTCGGGACCGTTGATCTCCATGAGGGCATTATCAACACCCATCCCGTAAAGGGCAGCAAGCAAATGTTCCACGGTGGTAATTGATGCACCTTTGTCTACAATGGTTGTACTGCGTTCGGTTATTTTTACATAATCGGCCAGCGCCCTGATAACCGGGGTGCCTTCCAGATCCATGCGCTTAAACTGATATCCGTGATTTTCGGGGGCGGGGCATATTTTAACCTCAACTTCAACTCCTGAATGTAATCCTCTACCTTTAAGACTCACCGGTTTGGCAACCGTTCTTTGCTTATCAGCCATTATTTTAGTACTAAGTAAATTACCTAAAAAACAACGGCGAAATTATAAAAAATTATTTAATCTCAAGAAAATGAGCATTTAATTAGTAAGGATTGCCGTTATCCCAGTTGCAGCTTTTTCTTCAATTCCTTCATTTCCTTTTCTAATTCAGCCAGTTTCTTGCTCATTTCAGGAAGTGATTTATACACAATCATGGCTTTTATTTGCCTGGTAGCATCCAGGGCAGGAGAGCCCAGCACGGTTTCCCCGTCTTTAAGGTTGTTGCTCACTCCGGATTGTGCTCCGATCTTTACATTATCTCCTATTTTAACATGACCTGCCAGTCCTACCTGGCCACCGATCATGCAATTGCTTCCTACTTTGGTTGATCCGGCTATACCTGCCTGGGAGACTATAACGGTATTTTCGCCGATCTCAACATTATGACCGATCTGGATAAGGTTGTCAAATTTGGATCCCCTGCGGATGATGGTTGATCCCATGGTGGCCCTGTCGACTGTAACATTTGACCCGATTTCAACCAGGTCTTCGATAATTACATTTCCCACCTGCGGAATTTTCCTGTACTGGCGGTCGGGTTGCTGAACAAAACCGAAGCCGTCCGCACCGATCACAGTGCCTGAATGGATGATACAATCGAAACCGATCACGCAACCATGATATACTTTAACACCCGCATAGATCACTGTAGTTGTCCTTGATCTGGGTAAAATCGCCAATATATGTCTGCGGATAGATCTTTACATTTTTTCCGATCACCGCGCCTTCACCTATATAGGCAAAGGCACCGATATATACATTCTCACCTACTTTAGCCGTAGGGCTTATAAAGGAAGGCTGTTCAATTCCTACTTTCTCAGGGGTAAGTTTGGTATACAGTTCCAGCAGCGAGGTAAATGCATCATAGGCATTGTCCACCCGGATAATCGTGCTGTTCAACTGCCCGTTAACCTGAAAATCCTTGTTGATCAGTACTACGGACGCACCGGTGCTGTATAAGATATTTTTCATACTTGGGATTAGCAAGAAATGCAAGGGTCCCCTTCTTGCCTTCTTCTATTCTCGATATATCTGTGACAACTTCTTCAGGGTTACCGATTATTTCACCTTTGGTAAAATCAGCAATAATTCTGGCTGTGAACTTCATTCGGTCATGACTTTTTCAGTGGGCACAAAATTAATAATTTAAGCCAAAATCTTTGGGATAGCTTATAAAATATTTTTTCCGGGTTTCATTCAGATTCTGTATCTGAAAGATATCGGATGCTTCGGCCAGATCTTTGACTTCTCCTGTATTGTATAGAATCTTAATCGTATCTGTTGTTATACTGTATGCTTTATTGGCAATTGTGCCGGCATATACAAGGTATTCAGTACTTTTAAGATCGAGTTTGTATTTTTCGGCCACTGCCTGCCTGAGTTTTCCGATCTGGTCATCAGGAACGGGATCTTCCAGGATTTTCACCCGGGGCAGAACCCGCCGGATAAGATTATCCGCCAGAAGCGATAACAGCCTGTCGGGATGATGAGCCCATGCTTTGGCTGAAACCATGATATCATCGTCATCGAGATTGGCAAAGTATTTCAGGGTTTCTTCCGGATGATCTTCCATTTTCCCGCGGGTGATCTTATTCCGGAGAAAATATTCCAGTGAAGGTGTCGCTGCAAGTGAAGGATCGGTTTCAGCCATTTCCCCGGCCCGCTGCAGCAATTTTACGAGGAGGTTTTCAGCAGATATCACGGTTTTATGGAAATAGACCTGCCAGTACATTAAACGGCGGGCAATGAGAAATTTTTCAATTGAATAAATTCCCTTGGCTTCCACAACCAGTTGATCATCCGACACATTCAGCATTTTGATGATCCTTTCGGTACCAATGGCCCCTTCCACCACGCCGGCGTAAAAACTGTCACGCATCAGGTAATCCATCCGATCCATGTCGAGTTGTCCCGAAACCAGCTGGTGAAGAAACTTTTTCGGGTACTGGTTCTGGAAAATTGACAGGGCCATGGTCAGTTTTCCGCCAAATTCCCTGTTCAGGTTATTCATCAGCAAAAGCGACAATTCCTCATGGCTTACATTTGCGATCATGCTTTCTTCAAGGGCATGAGAAAATGGCCCGTGACCGATATCATGCAACAGGATGGCCACGGTCACCGCTTCAGCTTCCTCCTCCGTGATCTCCGTACCCTTCTGACGGATATTTTCAATGGCCAGTCCCATCAGATGCACCGCTCCCAGGGCATGCTGGAAACGGGTATGCGTTGCACCCGGATAAACCAGGCTGGTAAGACCCAGCTGTTTTATACGCCGCAGTCGCTGCACGTAAGGATGCTCAAGCAAATCAAAAATGAAGGGCGTAGGAATTATAATAAACCCGTGTACAGGGTCATTGATAATCTTTCGCTTGTTAATAATGGTTGACATATACAAATTACTGAATAATCTTCGGCAAAACCAATTTTGAGTGCTCCAAATGCACTTTTATCGCCACAAAGACACAAAGACACAAAGTATTAGTTTCTTAATGACTTGGATATGAAATAAATAATAAACCTGGTGCCTTCGTGACTTTGTGGCATACATAAAAAGATGACTTTTTGTAGCAGACTCAAGTATTGTTTTGCAAAATGAATTATTATTTTTATCTTTGCGCAGAATTATCACGAATAGGGGACAAGTTGTCCCCTATTTTGTTACTTGAACTGATCGATGATACAGGTTGAATTAGTGAGGTCTTCCCTTCAGGATGAATTGCCGAAGCGCGGACTTTTCCTTGTGGATGTTACAGTAAGTCCGGGAAACCGGATTACGGTACATGCCGACAGTATGAAGGGGATCACAATCGAAGAATGTATCGCTGTCAGCCGGTTTATTGAATCCCGCTTCAATCGTGAGACGGAGGACTATGAACTGGAAGTATCCTCACCGGGCCTGGACAATCCGTTAAAACAACCGGAGCAGTATCAAAAGAACCTGGGCAGGTGGCTGGATGTAATTACGTTTGATGGATTAAAAACTACCGGAAAGCTGGTAAATGCTTCGGCAGGATCCATCACACTTGAAACAGAATCAATTGAAAAAGACGTTCTTACACGTAAGAAGGTCGTTGTAAAAAAATTATTTGAAAAGCGGATTGATGAAATAAAATCCGCAAAAATTGTGATTAGTTTAAAAAAATAATGTGTACACATGGAAAACCTTAACTTGATCGAAACTTTTTCAGAATTTAAAGATCTGAAAAGCATTGACCGGGCTACCATGATGAGTGTTCTGGAAGATGTATTCCGCGGTATGCTTGTGAAAATGTTTACTTCAGCCGATAATTTCGACGTAATCATTAACATTGACAAGGGAGACTTTGAAATTTGGCGCAACCGGGAAGTCGTTGCAGACGGAATGGTTGAAGATCCGAACAAACAGATATCCCTCTCAGAGGCAAAGTTGATCGATGCTGATTATGAAGAAGGCGAAGAGGTAACGGATGAGGTTAAGCTGGTTGATTTTGGAAGACGTGCCATTCTGGCGCTCAGGCAAAATCTTACCGCAAGAATCCTTGATCTGGAGAAAAACAACATTTTTCAAAAATACAAGGAACGTATCGGAGACATCATCACCGGTGAAGTATACCAGGTTTGGAAACGCGAAATACTTGTTCTCGATGAGGAAGGAAATGAATTGATCCTTCCCAAAAGCGAGCAAATACCTACTGATTATTTCCGGAAGGGTGACAATATCCGGGCGGTTGTGATCAAGGTTGAAATGCGCAACAATACCCCGCTAATCGTTCTTTCGCGCACATCTCCCGTTTTCCTGGAACGATTGTTTGAACTGGAAGTTCCTGAAATTTTTGACGGACTGATCACCATCAAGAAGATCGTTCGTATCCCGGGTGAAAGGGCAAAGGTTGCCGTTGAATCGTATGACGAGCGGATTGATCCTGTTGGTGCCTGCGTTGGAATGAAGGGATCACGTATCCATGGTATTGTACGGGAATTGAAAAATGAAAATATTGATGTGATCAATTATACCAATAACCTGCAGTTATACATCACCAGGGCGTTAAGTCCTGCCAAGATCTCTTCCATCAAAATTGATGAGAAAACCAAAAAGGCAGATGTTTATCTGAAGCCAAACGAGGTTTCACTGGCTATTGGAAAAGGCGGGCTTAATATTAAGCTGGCCGGACAACTCACAGGGTATGAAATTGATGTATACCGTGAAACTGATTATGCCGATGAGGAAGATGTAAACCTTGAAGAATTTGCCGATGAAATTGACGGCTGGATCATTGATGAACTCAAATCCATTGGTTGTGACACTGCCCGCAGTGTTTTAAACCTGAATGCCGAAGATTTGGTGAAACGTACTGACCTGGAGGAGGAAACGATCCGGGAAGTGCTAAAAATTCTGCGCTCGGAGTTCGAATAAATGATCGGATTACGTTTATATTAGTCGGAATTACTATTTTTGACCGTTAAAAACAACCATAGTTCGCGAATGTCAGATACTACAACAACAAGATTAAGCAAAATAGCCAGAGAGCTCAATGTGGGAATATCCACCATTGTGGAATTCCTGCATAAAAAAGGGGTGAAGATCGATTCAAATCCGAATGAGAAGATCACCTCAGAGCAGGTTGATATGCTGTTAAAGGAGTTTAGTTCTGACCTGAATGTGAAAAAGGAATCGGAGAAACTCAATCTCCGGAACAAGCGTGAAAAGCTTGAAACCATATCGATTGGCGATATTCATCATGAAAAAGAAGCCGAGGTACAGGATTTCGAAGAGGAATTACTTGTAAAGGATTTGCGTGCTACGGCAGTTCATCATGAGCCGGAAGTAGAACATCCGGTCGAAAAGGAAACGATCCGGATTAATGTGATCGGGAAGATCGATCTGAATCCGCCCAAAAAGCAGGCACCACCGCCTCCTCCTCCTCCAAAGAAGGAAAAAGAAATTGAAAAAGCAGAGAGTTCCTCCTCCACCCGTAGTTGTGGAAAAAATTCCGGAACCTGAGGTAATAAAAGAAGAACCTGTAATACCGGTTGAAGAACCTCCAAAGGAAATTGTTCCTGAGCCCGAAGAAGAAATTATTCCCGAACCGCCACAGGAAATCATACCTGTCAAATCCGAAGAAAATTTCTACAAACAGGAAATCAAGGATGTGGAAGTTAAGGTGGTAGGAAAAATCGACCTTGACGCCATGAACCAGCGTACCCGGCCTCCAAAAAAGACCAGGGAACAACTGGAAGTGGAAAGAAGGACCCGGACAAGCAATCAGCAGCGCGAAACGGCAGAGAGAACACAGCCCCAGGATCAGGATATGAAACCGAGAACAGGCGGCAGACTGCCTGAGGTGATCAAAGCCAGGGCAGAAAAACTTGCCGGTCCCACGGTGGTTGGCAAAATGAGCCTTGAACCTGCCGGCGCGGATAAGGATGATAGCGCTGAAAAGAAGAAAAGAAAAAGAATTAAAAAGGATACGCAGCGTGTAAGTGTTGAAAAACCACCCCGGACTGCTGATCTTGAAGTTATAAAGGATAAAAAGAAGAAGAAGAAAAGAAAAGGCTACCGTTTTGAAATCAGTGAGGAAGATGTTGACAAGCAGATAAAAGATACATTCGCCAGGATCGGGACAAAAGGCAGAACCAAGGGTGCCAAATACCGCCGTGAAAAGCGTGATATTGTCAGTCAGCGGATGCAACAGGAGGAAGAAAAGAAAGAAAGCGAAAAGAATATCCTCCGTGTAACTGAGTTTGTTACTGTGAACGAATTGGCTACGCTGATGGACGTTCCGGTAAATGAAGTCATTGCAGCCTGCATGAGCCTGGGTCTTTTTGTATCAATCAACCAGCGTCTCGACGCTGAGGCCCTTGTTCTCGTGGCCGAGGAATTTGCCTATAAGGTTGAATTCGTTACGGTAGATGCCGAGGACGAGCAGGAAGAAGAAGTCGAAGATCCTGAGGACCTGCTTCCCAGGCCCCCGATTGTTACCGTAATGGGCCATGTTGACCATGGAAAAACAAAATTGCTCGATTATATCCGTTCAGCCAATGTTATTGCCGGTGAGGCCGGTGGTATTACCCAGCATATCGGGGCTTACGGAGTGATATTAAAAGACGGCAGACAGATCACATTCCTGGATACACCGGGTCATGAGGCGTTTACCGCCATGCGTGCACGTGGTGCCCAGATTACGGACGTAGCCATCATTGTGGTAGCTGCTGACGATGGCATCATGCCTCAAACCGTTGAAGCCATTAACCATGCCCAGGCTGCCGGTGTTCCTATGGTATTTGCCATCAACAAAATTGACAAACCTACCGCCAATCCTGAAAAAATAAAGGAATCCCTGGCCAAGATGAATATCCTGGTGGAAGACTGGGGAGGTAAATACCAGTCACAGGAGATTTCGGCAAAAACAGGGTTGAATGTATATGACCTGCTTGAAAAAGTATACCTCGAAGCTGAATTATTGAATCTGAAAGCCAATCCCGACAAACTGGCCAATGGTACCATCATTGAATCTTCACTCGATAAGGGAAGAGGATTTGTGGCTACAGTACTTGTGCAGGCCGGAACATTGAGGGTAGGCGATATTGTGCTTGCCGGACATAACTTTGGTAAGGTGAAGGCCATGTACAATGAACGGGGTAAAAAAATTGATGTCGCAGGTCCGTCCGATCCTGTATTGGTTCTCGGATTGAATGGGGCACCCCAGGCCGGTGATAAATTCAATGTATATTCAACAGAAAAAGAAGCCAAGGAAATTGCTACCAAACGTGAGCAACTTTTACGTGAACAGGGCCTCCGCACACAGAAACATATTACACTTGATGAAATCGGACGTCGTATTGCCATCGGAAACTTCAAGGAACTGAATGTGATTGTGAAGGGTGACGTGGACGGATCCATCGAAGCACTTTCCGATTCATTGATCAAGCTTTCAAACGAAGAAATCCAGGTGAATGTGATCCACAAGGCAGTTGGACAGATTTCAGAAAGTGATATTCTTCTGGCTGCTGCATCCAATGCCATTGTGATCGGATTCCAGGTAAGGCCTTCTGTACAGGCCAGGCGTATTGCAGAACGGGAAGAAATCGATATCCGGTTGTATTCCATCATCTACGATGCCATCAATGAGATCAAATCAGCCATGGAAGGTATGTTGTCACCTGAAATCAGGGAAGAGATCGTTGCCACCCTTGAAGTAATGGAAGCCTTTAAAATAACGAAGGTCGGAACCATTGCCGGTTGTATGGTGAAGGAAGGTAAGATAAAACGCGATACCAAGATCAGGATCATCCGTGAAGGAATTGTTATCCATGCCGGTCACCTGGCTTCCCTGAAACGATTCAAGGACGACGTGAAAGAAGCCGTTGTTGGCCAGGAATGCGGTCTTAATATCCATAATTACAATGATATACAAGCAGGCGATATCATTGAGGGATATGAAACAACTGAAGTAAAGAAGAGACTGTAATTATTTCAGAATTTTATATTAGCCCCGGCATTAATGCCGGGGCTATTAATATTCAAACAATAAATTAGAAGATGGATGCACTATCATTACAGTCATCCATGATCAAGCAGAAGCCGTCAAGACTGGGCTTTAACGGTTGCGGCATTTCCAGGGCGGAGTTTTTACCCGACGATGCACAGAGGCTACAGCAATGGCTTGATTCGAATTATCAATGCCGGTATGTCGTATATGGAAAACCATTTCGACAAACGTACCGATCCTTCAAAACTGGTGGAAGGAGCAAAATCTGTTATTTCAGTCATCCTTAACTATTATTCCACGGCTCGTTCCCGTGATCCTGAAGCGCCCGTTATTTCAACCTATGCCTACGGTAAAGATTATCATGATGTGATCAGGAAAAAGCTGAATGACCTGCTCCGGTTTATGCAGGATTCAATGGGACCTGTCAGCGGTCGTGGTTTCGTTGATTCGGCGCCGGTGCTTGACAGGGCCTGGGCCGCAAGGTCGGGACTCGGATGGATTGGCAAAAATTCAAACCTGATATCTCCTGAATCGGGTTCTTTTTTCTTTATCGGTACGTTGATTGTGGATATCCCGCTGCAGTATGACAAACCCATCACCGACTTCTGCGGCGACTGTAACCGCTGTATCAGGGCCTGTCCCACGGATGCCATTGTGCCGGGCCGCACAATCAATGCAAACCGGTGCATATCCTACCTCACCATTGAAAACAAGGGTGAGATCAGTCCCGAATTTAAAGGAAAGTTTCAAAACAGGGCCTTCGGCTGCGACATTTGCCAGGATGTCTGCCCGTGGAACCGGAAATCCAGCGCAAAATAACGAGGAAGATTTTAAGCCGCTGGCCGGTCTGCTTGAAATGACAAGACAGGAATGGTATGATCTGGATGAGGAGAAATTTACAGACACCTTTGCTCATTCACCCATAAAACGGGCAAAATTTTCGGGATTGAAACGGAATCTGGAATTTATTAATAGGGACAAGGGACAAGGGACGAGTGGACGAGTGATGAAAATCCCGATGAGGGATTTGCTGGTAGGTAGAAAGCGAACTATCTACGTACACCCCATGCCTCCGCCAGCGGGGGACACCATACCTTTAACTGCAAAACTGCAAAACTTTTTTTACTTGTCCCTCGTCACTCGTCACTTGTTCCTCCCTTAATCCCCGAATGTCTCAGTCCTCTTTCCCTCCTGCAATAAACACGATGGAATCGGCAATATTTTCAAGGTGATTGGTAATTCGTTCAAGGTCGCGCAGGATAAGGATGAGGTCAGTGGCAATGAGTGATTACCTGTGATTTTTCTGTCATTTTTGCAATCACCTCGTTAAAAATAACCTTGCAGGATTCTTCGATTTTTTTGCATAGTTGGATGATGTTCTTGGCCAGTTCGCTGTTGTTATTTGTATAGGCTTCTGTTGCCTGCCGGCTCACATTTATTACTTCTGCAAAAAGACAACTGATTTGGTATTCTGAAAGTGTTTCCTGGAAAGGCCTGACTGTTTCAGAACGGCCGATCACATCAAATGCGATATCCCCAATCTGTTCAATTTCATTTGCAATGCGAAGCGATGACATGATGAACCGTAAATCCGTAGCGACAGGCTGAGCAAGGGCAAAAATCCGCTGGCAGAGTTTGTCAATTTTTATATCCAGCTTATCAATCCGGTTTTCATTTTTCAATGCCATTTCCGTGATTTCAAAATCGACATTTGTAACGGACTGGCTTGAATTTTCAAGCTGAATGGTAACAAGAACAAACATTTTGTTTAATCGCTTCCGCAGCTTGTCGAGTTCTTCCTGAAAAAATGGTTGCATAGTAGATCAATTAAAATTAACCTGGTAAATTTCTTTAATGTTCTGAATACACTTTAAAGGAAAGTATCTATTATCCGAACCTTCCCGAAATATAATCTTCGGTTTGTTTTTTTGACGGATTGGTAAAAATTGTCCTGGTTTTATCCATTTCAATCAGTTCCCCCAGGTAAAAGAAGGCGGTAACATCACTGGTTCGGGCAGCCTGTTGCATGTTATGGGTGACAATGATAATTGTATAGAACTTTTTCAGTTCATGGATCAGCTCTTCAATTTTTGCGGTGGATATCGGATCAAGTGCACTGGCCGGTTCATCCATCAGGATGATATCCGGATTTACGGCCAGGGTGCGGGCTATGCAGATCCGTTGCTGCTGTCCGCCCGAAAGGTCAAGCGCTGAATTGTTCAGCCTGTCCTTTACCTCATCCCATATGGCTGCCTGTCTTAAGTGAAGTTTCCACAATCTCATCCAGCTCTTTTTTGCCCATGATGCCGTTAATCTTCGGCCCATAGGCAATATTTTCATAAATGGATTTGGCAAAGGGATTCGATTTCTGAAATATCATTCCAACTTTTTTCCGCAGGTTGACCACGTCAATATTTTTCTGATAAATGTTTACATCATCAATAAACACTTCACCTTCCACCCGCACATTCTCAATCAGGTCATTCATCCGGTTCAGCGTCCGCAGAAAGGTTGATTTGCCGCATCCCGACGGACCGATAAAGGCAGTGACCTTTTTATCGGGAATGTCCATGCTGATTTTTTTCAGTGCCTGGTTATCACCATAAAAAATTGAAAGGTCTTTGACGCTTACTTTAATATCTTTCATACACTTAGCGGGCTTTTTTTCTGATCCGGTAACGCAAAATTACTGCAATCATACTGAGTGAAAATGTCAGGAGCAGCAATACCAGTGTGGTGGCAAACTGGATTGGCAGGGTTTCATCCACATTGGTTGATTGTGTTGACATAATATAAATATGATATCCGAGCGACATAAACTGGGATGTGGGCGAATGGGGCAGTTCGGCCAGGTAATAGGCTGCCCCGGTAAAAAGGATGGGGGCAACTTCACCGGCACCCCGGCTGATGGCCAGGATTGTGCCTGTAAGGATCCCGGTGATGGAACCTGGCAGCACAACTTTCTTAATGGTTTGCCATTTGGTGGCACCCAGTGCCAGGCTGGCTTCTCTCACTTCACGGGGAACGGTATGGATGGATTCTTCCACTGAAACAATTACGATAGGCAGGGTGAGCAATGCCATGGTCAGGCTGGCCCATAGAATATTGGGCTGTCCCCAGTGCAGATCTCCGTGGAACAGGAGATTATCCATATTCACACCAACGAATTTGATGAAAAATCCCAGTCCGAACAGGCCGAAAATAATGGAAGGCACCACCGCCAGTGTTTTCACTGCAAAACGGATGGATCTGGCCAGGACTGATTTTTCAGATGCATATTCAGAAAGGTAGACGGCAGTAATAGCTCCAAAAGGAACTGCAGCAACAGTCATGATCAGTGTCATCAGCGCAGTTCCGACAATGGCAGGAAATATGCCTCCCTTTGTCATGCCTTCCTTGGGAAACTGGCTGAGGAATTCCCAGGTAAGATTTTTCCATCCCCCGATAAAAATAACCGTCAGCATGGAGATGGTAACAAAAAGGATAAGCATCACACTCATGGCTGTAAGGCTCTTGATGATCGTATCTTTTGTATTTCGGGTAAGTGCTCATGCTGTCTTTAGCTTTTTTTACCCTGGAAACGTCTGATGAGCCTGTTTCTGAAATAAAATTCAGCCAGGGCATTCAGAATAAAAGTAAAAATAAAAAGCAGCGATCCGATAAGGAACAAGCACACTGTAATGGGTATCTCCAAAAACAACTTCAGCCATTTCAGCGCCAATGGTGGCTGACAGGGTTCTGACGGAATCAAAAGGATTCAGCGTGATAAGGGCTGCATTTCCGGTGGCCATCAGGGCTATCATGGTTTCCCCGAATACACGTCCGATCCCCAGTAATACAGCTGCAAATATTCCCGGTGTAGCTGCCGGCAGAATTACACTGAATGCTGTCTGCCTGAGGCTGGCTCCAAGTCCCAGGCTGGCTTCCATATATGTTTTGGGAACTGCACTGAGCGCATCTTCGGTAAGGGTATATATGACAGGTATGGCAGCAAGTGCCATGGCAATACCGCCGACAAAGGCATTTAACCGGCCTGAATATCCCAAAAGATCCTGAAAAAAAGAAGCCAGGATCATCAGGGCAAAAAAGCCGATGACCACGGATGGAAATCCGGCCAGCAATTCAACGGCCGGTTTGATATATTCCCTGATTTTTTTGGGAGCGAACATGGCCGTATACAAGGCAGCCAGTATGGAAATGGGAGCAGCAAATAAAATGGCAATGAGCGTTACTTTCAGGGTGCCAAAAAACAAGGGCACAAGACCATATCGCGGATTTTCGGAAACCGGCTGCCAGTCTTTTGACAAAAATGTGCCAATCGCTTTGCGGTTTTCACTTTCGGCATAATCTCCAATATAGGCAGGTGCATTCTTCTGTAACAGCCGGACTTTCGATTTGCTATGCTGAATCAGGAACTCAGCCATAGGTTTCCGGGTTTCAGCGCTGTATATCCGGCTTACCAGATAGGTTTCAGGTTTCAGCTCAGTGGTTTCCGGTTCACCCGGAGAATAGGATTCCGGCTGCAGTTCTCCGGCGGAAGCAGCATTTGTGTTTCCGGACATGACAATTTCCTGTTTCTGCGTGTGAAAAAGAGGCAGCGTTTCCCGGAATACAAAAACAAAAATCAGGATGACAATTGTGATGGACAAGAAACGCAATTGTCTTGATCACCTTTTCAGCGAACCAGTCGGAAAAACGGAACTGCTTTTTCAGAATTGAATTGGCAAATTCCGTTTTCTGTCCTGGTGCAGAGGATTTCGATATTTTTTATTTTCTTTTTCAAACCGGATAATTGAGAAACGAGAATATTATTTTACCGGAAAATAGCCTACTTCAACAACTACTTTCTGACCTTCAGGACTGAGGATCCAGTCGATATATTTCTTGATATCACCGGTTGGCCGGTTTTTAAGATACATATACAGATACCTGGAAATCGGGTACTTGTTTTTGGCTATATTTTCGGCGGTAGGCAACATTCCGGCTGACTTAGCATCCTTTTTCACCTTGCAGTGTTTTACGCCCTGAGCATAGGCAGCTCCGCCATAGCCAATCCCATTTTTGTCTTTTTTAACTGCATTTACAACTGCTGCAGTGCCCGGCAGGGTCTGGCAGGTGGCTGCATAATCCCCTTTAACTACCTCTTCCTGGAAGTATACATAGGTACCCGAACTGTTTTCACGACCATACAGCTTGATGGGAGCATCTTCACCACCTACCTGTTTCCAGTTGGTGATCTTGGCCTGGTAAATATCGCTCAGTTGTTTAAGGGTTAGTTCCTGCACTTTATTGCTTTCGTTCAGAAAAATGGTAATGCCATCTTTGGCGCAGGGAATTTCAACTCCCAGGGTATTGTACCGGGCTTTCAGTTTTTCCACCTCGGAGGATTTTATCGGGCGGCTTGAATTGGCAATATCCGTTGTGCCATTGATCAGGGCAGCTATTCCCACACCTGAACCGCCACCGGTAACCTGTATGGATGTTTCAGGATGTTCCTTCATATAGATCTCTGCCCATCGCTGGGCCAGGATGACCAGCGTATCAGATCCTTTCACGGTGATTTTGGTATTTGCCATAAAGGCCGCACCAACGATTAATACCAATGCAAGCAATGACATTAGGACTAATTTTTTGTTTTTCATTTTGTTTTATTTTTATGTTTCTGAATTTTCATTTCTGCACAATCTTTTTAAATCGTAAATCGTATCATGTATCGTAACGTGATTCTCCTTTCTACCGTATTTAATCCCTAAAGGGATTTTCCTACCTTGTCCCTCGTCCCTCGTCCCTTCTTCAAAACTTCGCCTGCATCCTGAGAGTGAAACACATTGTCGGCAATATCTTTTGGATTGGCTGCGTTTGTTTCATTTTCAGGCATTTCATATTGTGCTGAAAACCGGATGTTTTCATTGAGGTAAAATTGCCAGGCCAGCGGTCAGCGTTTTATAATAAATATCCTTCCCTGCTGCATCACCGGATAATTTGGTATTCGGATCGAAATAGTCATAACGGCCCACTAACTGGTTCTTTTGGTCCGATATTTTTAATCAGATAGACATAATAGCCTGAAAATTGTTTTGTTTTATTCGGATTGGATTTGGAATCACCGGCGATATGCATTTTTACCGGCCAGGTATTCTCCTTTCAGGGCCATACCGCCCAGAAGATCAAAATATACCTGCATTTCAGCTCCTCCCCATTTCTTATCCATATAGGATCCGGTATTGCCTGACGTACTGTCTAATACATTTTCATAGTTCAGCATATACTTGTTTTTTGCCATCAGTCCGCCATAATATACATGGGCACCAAAATCAATACCCACACCTGCCCCGGGAAATTTTAAGGAATAGGTGGCACGGGCCATTAGATCCTTTTTTGAATCCACATCATTTAGCTGGTTGCCGGTAAAGTTTCCGTTCAACACGGCCATCTGAAGTTTAAGGGGAACTGTAACCGGGGTAAATTCAAGTTTGGCACCCACTTCCCGTTCACCGGGATAAAGGTAAGGATAACCCTTGATCTTTCCATTACTTCACGCTGTGATGATGAATATTCCACTTCATAATTCGGACGGTTGAACTGGCCGGCCCATAGGGCAAGGGAACGGAAGTTTGGGAAGCGAGGCAACGGCATAGGCATCTTTCAGGGACAGATTGCCGGTACTGAAATCGGGCTGTAATACAAATTTAAGTCCGTCGGTGGCTTCATAGGTAATCTTTATCCGGGCCCTTCTGACAAAAAATGTGTTGTTGGCATCATTAGTTTTTAAGCAATCCATCCTGGTAGTTTACAAACTGGGCCTGGATGTAACCGGATACTTTTATTTTTGTGAGCTTTGCCAAGATCACTTTCATTCACTGCCACTCTTTCATCCAGTGAATTTAGTTTTGCCATCGATGGCAGTGAGTTTTTCCTGCAGGGTATCAGCCGGCGATTGGCTGAATCCGTTCAGTGACCCATATGGCCAAAAAAATAATTAGTTATTGTCTTTTTCATATTGTCAGAATTATTTATGTCTTTTTTCATCGGTACAAAGTTGCGGATTGATTATTACACGTTTGTTGCAGCTATGTTAAGATCGTGTTACAAAACTGTTACAATGAACATGTAATAAACTGTATCATTTTGTAATAATATTGTCACAAATTTGTAATATAGCTGTAATGTGCAGCCTGTACCTTTGCTAATTGTAATTCCCAATCATGACAGACCTTAAAACATACCGTATTCTTATAGTAGATGATGAGGAGGATATTTGTGAGATCCTTAAATTCAATCTCGAATCGGAAGGTTATATGGTGGATACTGTAAATTCGGCAGAGGAAGCCTTGGCGCTAAAAGTTGACAGGTACCAGCTTTTCCTGCTTGATGTGATGATGAAGGGCATGTCGGGTTACAAACTGGCCGATGAGATCCGGAAGCGGAAGAAAATCAATACGCCAATCATATTTATAACAGCCAAAAATTCGGAAAATGACAAGCTCACCGGATTTTCCCTGGGAGCTGATGATTTTATAACAAAGCCTTTTTCGGTAAAGGAGATCATCGCCCGTGTAAAAGCCGTAAGCAGAAGGGCTGAAAGCCGGAGTGGCGGTGAAAAACCGGAAGATTCTATTAAGGTTGCGGGCATTGAACTCGACCTGGAAAAGAAACGGCTTACCATTGATGGCCAAAGGGAAGACCTTACACCCATTGAATTTCAGCTATTATATATGTTGCTCAAAAATCCGGGCAGAATTTTTGATCGCGATCAGATCCTTGATTTTATCTGGAGGGATGTTTCTGTTACTGAAAGGACTGTCGACGTGCATGTGACCCGTTTGCGGAAGAAACTGGGTGATTACGGAAAATACCTGGTTACCCGGAAAGGATATGGATATTGTTTCGAAATGGATTAACTGAACCTATGAAAATTTTATTCTCTTACAGCAGGAGGTGGCTATTCTATATAGTGTCTTTCTTGTTACTCTTTACTGCAGTATTGCTGGTTTCTGAATATCGTCATGAAAAGAATTTTCGTATTGAGGCCCTCAATACCGAGCTCGACAATTACTCGGTGCTTGTCAACAATTATATCAGGCGCTACAATATGATTTCAACCGGCAACTTTGACCGGATGGATTCCCTGAATAATCTTATTTCAAAGAAATCGCTGCGTATTACCCTCATTGCTGCCGATGGGAAAGTGCTGTATGATTCCTGGGTCAGGGATCCCTCCACCATGGAGAATCACTTTCAGCGTCCGGAGATACAGGAAGCGATTGCCGGAGTTTATGGAAATGATATCCGAAAATCACACACCACCCGGATTGAATACTATTATTATGCGAGAAAATTCGACAATGAATTCGTCAGGGTTTCGGAGGTATATGATTTCTCAGTAAAAAAATTCATTCAACCCGACCGGGTATTTATTCTGTTTATTCTTCTGATCTTCTTTATTACCTCCTTTACAATAATTATTATCAATGATAAATTTGGCAAATCCATACGTACTCTGCGGCAATTCACTCAAAAGGCGCTGGCCAATGAAGCTATGGATAAGGAAATTATCTTTCCGGGGAATGAGCTGGGTGTTATCGGCCAGGATATTATTGATATCTATAAGCGATTGAATAAAACCAAGGAAGAGCTGCTGGCAGAAAGGGCAAAGCTGATCCGGCATCTGAATTTGCTGGATGAAGGGATCGCCATATTTTCGCGGGAAAAGACCATCATCACCCATAATGCCCACTTTATCAGTTTTCTTAACCAGATCAGCGATAAACGGGTTATTTCAGGAGAGGAGTTTTTCAGGATCGATGATTTTTCTACCCTGGTAAATTTTGTAGATAAAAATCTGAAGAAAGAGGATACGGATCTGACGGGTTCACTGCCTACCTATGAGGTTACCGTTAGCAAGAACGGAAAGGTTTTTTCTGTGAAAAGTGTAGTTTTTCAGGACAGAACATTTGAAATTTCAATCAACGATATTACCAAACCGGCCAAACGGAAATTACTCAAGCAACAGATCACGGAAAATATTGCACATGAATTGAAAACTCCGGTAAGTTCCATAAAGGGGTTCCTTGAAACGATCCTGCAAGGGAACACGGATAAGGCCAAGACGGCAGATTTCCTTCAGCGGGCGTATATTCAGTCAAGTCGACTGGCTGACCTGATCAATGATATATCATTGCTGACAAAGATAGAAGAGGCATCAAATCTTTACCAGGTGGAAATGGTTGATATTCCTGATCTTATAAACGATATAGCCCATGAACTTGAACTGCAATTAAAAGAAAACAATATCTCTCTTGAACTTGCCTTACCCGAACACATGCCGCTAAAGGGGAATCCGGTATTACTCTATTCCATATTCCGGAATCTTTTTGATAATTCCATCAGGCATGGGGGAAACAAATCTAACCATCCGGATCGATAAATACCTGGAGGACAAGGATTTTTATTACTTCTCATTTTCCGATACAGGAACAGGTGTGCCGGCCGATGATCTGCCCCGGTTGTTTGAACGGTTTTACCGGGTTGATAAAGGCCGCGACCGTAAAAGCGGGGGTACCGGCCTGGGCCTGTCCATTGTAAAAAACGCCGTACAATTTCACAAGGGTGAGATATCGGTCCGGAACAGGCCAGAAGGAGGGTTGGAATTTTTATTTACGCTTTCTAAGGAAGGGACGGAAGAGCACGAGTCCGACAATGGAACAGACTGCAGACAAGGCATTCCTCGTCTCTCGTGCCCTTGTCACTCGTCACTTTCTTTTATCTTTGTGCCGGAGGTAAATATGAAAGTCGCACAAACGGTATTACAGCTCAGACAGTTTATTAGTTCCATTAAGAAAGCCCGGATATAAAACAGGTTTTGTTCCCACCATGGGGGCCTTGCATGAAGGCCATGTTTCACTGGTAAATATTTGCAGAAAGGAGAATGAGGTAACAGTTGTAAGCATTTTTGTTAATCCCAACCAGTTTAATGACAAGAAGGACCTGGAGAATTATCCCTGCATGCCGGAAAAGGATATTAAAATCCTGGAAGAGGCCGGTTGTGATGTGGTTTTTATGCCCGGTGTAAAGGAAATTTATCCCGAGCCGGATACCCGTGTTTTTGATTTTGGCATCCTGGGTACCGTAATGGAGGGCAAACACCGGCCCGGTCATTTTAATGGTGTTGCGCAGGTTGTTACCCGGTTATTTGAAATCGTGCAGCCAAACCGGGCTTATTTTGGACTCAAGGATTTCCAGCAGCTGGCTATAATAAAAAAGGTAACAAAGGATTTTAAACTGCCCGTCGAAATAATTCCCTGCCCGATTGTACGTGAACCCGATGGTCTGGCAATGAGTTCAAGAAATGCTCTATTGACGCCAGATGAGCGGTCACATGCAACTCATATTTCCGCCACGCTTTTCCAGGCAAGGGATATGGCTCCGCGCCAAACTCCGGATGAGATCAGAAAATTTGTAACCGACCGGATCAATGAAGATCCGTTTTTACAGACTGAATATTTTGAAATTGCTGATGATACCACACTTCAACCCATTAAATCCTGGAATGAGCCAGGGGGCAAGATAGGCTGTGTGGCAGTGAAGGTTGGCAAGGTCAGGCTTATAGACAATGTCAATTTTTCTTCGTAATTTTGCCCGGTATGTATATAGAGGTCCTTAAATCAAAAATCCACCGTGTAACGGTCACTGAAGCCAATCTGAACTATCTTGGCAGCATTACGATCGATGAAGACCTGCTGGATGCTGCTGGTCTGATTGAAAATGAAAAAGTGCAGGTAGTCAATATCAACAACGGGGAAAGGCTTGAAACCTATATCATAAAAGGTGAACGTGGCACTGGTGTTGTCTGCCTCAATGGTCCGGCTGCGCGAAAGGTGGTTGTCGGGGATATTGTGATAGTTATGTCATATGCCATGGTTGAGGTGGAAGCGGCAAAAAGCCATATTCCGGTTATCATTTTTCCCGATAGCCTCACCAACAGGTTAGTATGATGCAAATGCATGAGTCATAAAATAGATATAATCAGACGAAAGATTCTGTCAGGATCGGAACTTGACAGGTGGCTGGCCCGGACCCGTTTTAAAAACCGCAAAATAGTTTTTACGAACGGGTGTTTTGACGTTCTTCACAGGGGCCATGTGGATTACCTTGTAAGGGCATCTGAACTTGGTGACCAGCTGGTTATCGGATTGAATACCGATGAATCTGTCAAAAGACTTAAAGGTCCGACAAGACCTTACCTGGATGAGGAAACAAGGGCTTATATCCTTGCTTCAATGAGTTTTACTTCTGCTATTATCCTTTTTGATGAAGATACTCCGCTCGAGCTCATCCGGAAGGTGAGACCTGATGTTTTGGTGAAAGGAAGCGATTATAAACCAGTTGAAATTGTTGGCCATGATCTGGTGACCTCCTGGGGAGGCAAGGTGCTCACCGTTGATCTTACCCCCGGGTTCTCAAGCACACAGGTAATCGGTAAGTTAACCGATAAGCAATAATGTCAAAATCAAAGACAGTATTTTTTTGCCGGAATTGTGGTGCAGAATCACCCAAATGGATCGGCAAGTGCCCGTCATGTGGGGAATGGAACACCTTTGTTGAAGAAGTGGTTTCAAAAACCGCGGGTACCAAAAGTTCAGCCTTTTATACGGCTGCTTCGGTTCCGGTCAGGATTCATGAAATCAATACGGAATCCCAGGCGAGGCTGGATACACAGACCGGCGAGCTGAACCGTGTGCTGGGCGGAGGCCTTGTAAAAGGTTCTGTAGTGCTTATCGGGGGAGAACCGGGCATTGGTAAATCCACCCTTGCCTTGCAGGTTGCCCTGGCGATGGTAAATTACAGGGTGTTATACATATCCGGTGAAGAAAGTACCCAGCAGATCAGGATGCGCGCTGACCGTATCGGGAAGAAGAATGAAAATTGCTTCGTATTAAGTGAAGTATCCCTTCAGAATATTTTTATTCAAATTGAAAACATAAAGCCCGATATTCTCATCGTTGATTCTATTCAGACCTTGCAGGATGAGAGTCTTGAATCGTCACCCGGAAGCATAACCCAGATACGGGAATGTGCCGGAAAGCTGATGAAATATGCAAAAGAATCTGAAACGCCGGTTTTTCTTATCGGTCATATTACCAAGGATGGAACACTGGCCGGTCCAAAGGTGCTGGAACATATTGTAGATACAGTATTGCTTTTCGAAGGTGATCAGCACTATTTATACAGGATACTCCGGGCGACAAAAAACCGTTTTGGGGCCACTGCCGAACTGGGAATTTTTGAAATGCAGCAGGATGGTCTGAAGGAAGTATCCAACCCTTCAGAAGTACTGATCAACAAAAATAATGAAGGGCTAAGTGGAATAACAACAGCAGCTACAATAGATGGTATACGCCCTTTCCTTATCGAAGTGCAGGCCCTCGTCAGTACCGCGGCCTATGGAATGCCGCAAAGGGTTTCCACGGGATACGATGTAAGGCGGTTAAATATGTTGCTGGCTGTTTTGGAAAGGAGAGCCGGATTCAAACTGGCCACCCGCGATGTGTTTCTGAACCTGGCGGGAGGACTTCGTGTGACCGATCCGGCGCTTGACCTGGCAGTGATTGGCGCTGTTCTTTCATCGGGTGTTGATAAATCAATCACCAAAAAAACATGTTTTAGTGCTGAGGTGGGTCTTTCCGGGGAGATACGTCCTGTTAACCGCATTGAAACCCGCATTCGTGAAGCCGGCAGACTGGGTTTTACGAGTATTATCATCTCCGGAGCCTATGATAAGATCAATATGCCCGGTAAGGAGGATATCTCCGTGATCCGCGTGAACAGGGTGGAAGAGGCGGTGAAGAAACTGTTTAGGGACAAGGGACAAGGGACGAGGGACGAGTAACGGTATCCAGTAATCGGTAATCTGGTGAATCAGTAATCAGTGGTCAATAGCTGAATTGTACCCTACTTTTCACGCGTAAGGAAAAAGTCGTTCAGTCCCGCAATCTTTTCCTTATCCGGTATGACTATCAACTATCAACTATCAACTAACAACTAACAACTACTTGTCCCTAGTCCCCAGTCCCTAGTCCCTTCTTCTACCATTCATCCTGCGTATAATCCCCCTCCTCTTCCAATTGCTTTGCGTATTCCGTGCAATTGGGAATGGGAGGCATGTCAGGCGGGGCTTCAAAAACATCTTTTTCGCTTATACCGAGGGTTTTATCCGCGTAGACTTTCTTTATAAAGTAAGCATAGATGGGCAGGGCCATAGAAGCTCCCTGACCGAGAGACATCCTGTCAAAATGCACTGACCGGTCTTCTGCACCTACCCAGGCACCCGCAACAATCTTTGGAGTAATGCCGATAAACCAGCCATCGGAATGGTGCTGGGTTGTGCCGGTTTTTGCTGCTGTCTGTGCATATATATTGTGTCTGAAGCGCAGGCGTGCGGCTGTTCCAAAATCGGCTGCGCCTTCCATCAGGTTGAGCATCAGGTAGGCCGTCTTTTCATTGATCGATTCCATCCTTTCAGGCCTGATCTCTGCCAGAACATTGCCATTTTTATCCTCAATGCGGGTGATCATCACCGGACGGGTATGAACTCCTTTGTTGGCAAACGTGGCATAGGATGAAACCATTTCTTCTACTGACATATCGGATGTACCATAAATCATAGAGGGAACCGGATCAATATAACTTGTGATCCCCATTTTATGAGCGATATCGGCAATGGGCTTGGGCTTGAATTGTTTGATCAGCCAGGCAGCAATGTTATTCTCTGATGTAGCCAGTCCCCATTTTAATGTTTTCATCAGGCCCAGGTCCTCTTTCCGGCTGTCACTCCGGGGTATGTAAACTGTATCGTTCACATAAAATGTTTGAGAAATATTGGGAACCTCGTCACAGGGATTATATCCTTCCTGCATGGCCAGGATATAAAGGAAGGGTTTAAAAGTAGATCCTGCCTGCCGCTTGCTTTGGGTTACGTGGTCGTATTTGAAATTTATAAAATCAATACCTCCCACATAGGCTTTTACATTACCGGTTATCGGATCCATAGCCATAAAACCTGTCTGCAGAAAAGTCTTGTAGTACCGGATTGAATCCATGGGGGACATGATCGTATCTTTCTCCCCATTCCACGTAAATACTTTCATGGGAACCTTTTTGCGAAACTCCTTTGCAATCTGGGCTGTTGACATTCCCTGGTTTTTCAGGCTTCGTCCATGATCTGAATTCAGCATGGCGCGGGTCATGATAGCTTGTATTTCCTTATCGGTAAGATCGCTTGAAAAGGGTGCCCGCTTGCTTCCTTTTTTTTCCTTGAAGAATTCCGGCTGAAGAAAACCACCCAGATGCTCCTTTACCGCTTCTTCAGCATATTGCTGCATGCGGGAATTAATTGGAGTATATATCCGAAGGCCATCGGTATACAGATTATACGCGCTTCCATCCGGTTTTCTGTTTTTGTTGCACCAGCCGTACAGCGGATCATTCGACCAGCTGATCGAATCTTCGCGATACTGCTCGTAGTCGAAATAATTTTTACGCTTCGGTTCGGTATTCATTAAGATCCGGCGAACATGTTCCCTGAAATAAGTGGCCAGTCCCTGGTCATGTGAAATCCGCTGGAATTTAAGTTTGAGCGGAAGCCCCTTCAGCGAATCACATTGTGCCGTGGTGATGAAATGATACTTTCTCATCTGGTTCAGCACGGTATTGCGGCGACCTTTCACCCGATCGCGTTTTGCTGAGTCAGCCGCATTATAATAGGCCGGATTTTTAGCCATACCCACCAGCATGGCACCCTCCTCTATCTTCAGGGAATCGGGAACGGTACTGAAATATACCTGAGCAGCTGATTTAATGCCAACGGCCTGGTTCAGGAAATCGCACTGGTTAAAGTACATTGTAAGGATCTCTTCCTTGGTGTATGCCCTTTCGAGCCGCACCGCGATGATCCATTCCTTTACCTTTTGCAGTCCCCTTCCGAAAATAGTTTTCGGGGGTTCATGAAATAGCAGTTTCGCCAGCTGTTGTGTTATCGTACTTCCTCCACCTGAGCTTTTCTGCATAAGAAGTCCGGTTTTCACTACAACACGGGCCAGTCCCTTGGCATCCACACCGGCGTGACGATAAAATCTTTTATCTTCCGTTGCGATCAGCGCATTTACAAGCTGAGCCGGAAGTTCATGGTAATCCACAAAAGTACGGTTCTGGTTTTTATAATAAAATGAACCAAGAACTTTTCCATCCTCACTGATCACCTGGGAAGCCAGGTTTATTTTCGGATTTTCAAGGGTAGCAATATTGGGCATATAACCCAGTGCTCCCAGGGCGGCAAGTAAAAGTAACAAGGCCAGCAATGCGAACGGGGATGCAAAAATGATCCAGAAGTACTTGTTAAACTTTTTACGGTCAATGTTGGTTAATGTCATACAAAAAGCAAGTGAAGAGGGTAAAAGTAATAATTATTTGAATTAAAATTTTGAACTTAGGGGCTTTATTGATTTATTTGCATGCTCATTAAACGTTGATAGGATGATTAATAATCTAGTTATAGTTGAATCACCGGCAAAAGCTAAAACCATTGAAAAGTTCCTTGGTAAAGATTTTCAGGTAAAGTCCAGTATGGGTCATATTCGGGACCTTGCCAAAGAAGATTTAGGTATTGATATAAAGAACAATTTCAAGCCTAATTATATTGTTCCGCCCGACAAAAAGAAAATCGTCACTGAATTAAAAGACCTGGTAAAGAAATCCAAAACAGTCTGGCTGGCTTCCGATGAGGACCGCGAGGGAGAGGCCATAGCCTGGCATCTGAGTGAAGAGTTAAAACTCAACAAGGATAATACCAAACGAATTGTATTTCATGAGATTACAAAGGAAGCCATCCTGCATGCCATTGAAAATTTCAGGACAATCGATCAGAATCTTGTAAATGCCCAGCAGGCAAGACGGGTCCTTGACCGGATTGTTGGCTTTGAGATTTCTCCCATATTGTGGAGAAAAGTCAGGCCATCCTTGTCTGCCGGACGGGTTCAGTCGGTAGCGGTGAGGCTGATTGTTGAACGGGAACGGGAAATCATCGATTTCAAAAGTGTTTCTGCCTTCAGGGTTGTTGCCGATTTTGAAGTAAAGGATAAAAATAATAAGGTATATCATTTGAAAGCCGAACTGGATGAGCGATTTCCGGATAAGGCAAAGGCGACGGCATTTCTGGAAAAATGCAGAAAGGCCATTTTTACAGTTGCGAATGTGGTCAAAAAGCCAGCCAAAAAATCCCCTTCTCCTCCTTTTACCACTTCAACGCTGCAGCAGGAAGCCAGCCGGAAACTCGGGTTTTCCGTGTCACAAACCATGACAATAGCACAGCACCTGTACGAAGCCGGATTGATCACCTATATGAGAACCGACTCGGTTAACCTTTCCAATACTGCCCTTACCGCAGCCGAGGAAATCATTACCCGTGAATTCGGAAAAGAATATGTAAATATCCGGAATTATAAAACCAAGTCGAAAGGTGCCCAGGAAGCCCATGAAGCCATCAGGCCCACCTACATCGGCAACCAGTTTGTTGAAGGCAACAATACGGAAAAAAGACTGTATGAGCTGATCTGGAAACGTACAATTGCCTCCCAGATGAGCGATGCAAGACTTGAAAAAACCACTGCAACCATTACAGTTTCGGGACAAAAAGAAAAGTTTATCGCAGAGGGGGAAGTGTTAAAATTCGACGGATTTCTTAAAGTATATATGGAATCTTCCGATGATGAGCCGGAGGAAAAAGATGAGGCACTGTTGCCTCCGATTGAGGAGGGGATGATTTTGCCGTATTTGTCGATAACGGCTACCGAAAGGTTTACTCATTATCCTCCCAGGTATACGGAAGCCAGTCTGGTGAAAAAGCTGGAGGAACTGGGCATTGGACGTCCGTCAACCTATGCCCCTACCATATCTACCATTCAGCAGCGCGGATATGTTATTAAAGAAGAACGGCCGGGTAAGGAAAGAAAATTCAGTGTGGTATCACTGGCCCATGATAAGATCAGTAACCATGTAAACACAGAAATAACAGGAGCAGAAAAAGGAAAACTGTTTCCTGACAATATCGGGATGATTGTCAATGATTTTCTGGTGGAGCATTTTGCCGGTATCCTTGACTACAATTTCACCGCATCGGTAGAGAAGGAATTCGATGAAATTGCCGATGGCAAGATGAACTGGAATGATATGATCGGACGGTTCTATGGCCCATTCCATAAAAAAGTAGAAGAAACACTTACCCAAAAAGAAGTCACCAAGGCAGAACGTCTTTTGGGAACTGATCCTGAGAGCGGCAAATCCGTTTACGCACGTATGGCCCGTTTTGGTGCGGTAGCGCAGATCGGGGATACCAACGGAACAGAGAAGCCAAGATATGCGCAGCTTAGGAAGGGTCAGAATATTGAATCCATTACCCTGGAAGAGGCCCTGGGTCTTTTCAAGTTACCGCGGTTACTCGGTCAGTTTGAGGACAGCGATGTGTCTGTCTCCACGGGCCGTTTCGGACCCTATGCCCTGCATAAATCAAAGTTTTATTCCCTCCGGAAAGGAGACGATCCCTATACTGTTGAACTGGATCATGCTATAGAAATCATCGCGGAAAAGAGGGAAAAGGACAGTAATAAATTAATCCTGCAGTTCGACAATGATAAGGAATTGTCTGTATTGAACGGAAGATGGGGACCCTATATCAGTTATAAAAAAGACAACTTCAAAATTCCCCGGGGAACTGATCCGAAAACACTTACCTATGATGAATGCATGAAGATTATTCATGAGGCGCCTGTAAAAACGAAAAAGAAAAAATAATAAGATCCATGGATCTGAATGATTATTTTGAACCGGTAGCCCTGGATAAACCTGAGGAATCTTTCCGGTCGGGCGAATTGCTGTTTGGCCGGAATATCCGGATTCACACAGCCAGCATTGCCATCGATGAAATCAGCAATTACCATATTGCCATTCTGGGCGTAAACGAGGATCGTAATTCCGGAAATGCCGGTTCGTCAGAAGCGGCTGACCGCATCCGCATGAAGCTGTATGAACTGAGTCGTGTAAATGAGAAACTACGGGTAATCGATCTTGGAAACCTAAAACGGTCTGCCAATATAAATGATTCATATTTCGGGCTGCGGGATGTGATGATGGAAATTCTGAACAACCAGGTAACTGCAATTGTACTTGGAGGGACACAGGATCTGACCCAGGGGATATATATGGCATTTGAACTGGTAAGGGAAACGGTGAATGTTGTTTCGATCGACTCACGGCTTGATTTAGAGGCGGGTTCGGTTCATTCTACCTCCTGGCTGTCACATGTTGTCAAAGGCAAAAAACTGTTTGGATGCACTGCTATGGCTCATCAGCAATACCTTATCAACCGGAAGCAACAGGAAGAGCTGGAAGAAAAATCATTTGACGTGATCAGGCTGGGTACCTTACGTTCAAACCTGGCGGTTGCAGAGCCGTTTCTTCGGGATGCACACCTGGTAAGCATGGATATTTCTGCTGTTAAACAATCGGAAGCACCTGCTACGAGGTATCCGTCTCCAAACGGCCTCCTTGCGGAGGAAGCCTGCCAGCTGGCACGATATGCCGGATTGAGCGAGCAGGTATCCTGCTTTGGCCTGTTTGAGGTGAATCCAAAATATGACACTCATGATCAGACCGCCCACCTGGCAGCGCAGGCAGTCTGGTATTTCATGGAGGGATTTACCCAGCGGAAAAGGGAGATTCCTTCACAGACCAACACCGATTTTAAGGTTTTCATGGTAAATCACCAGGATATGGAGCATGCCCTGACTTTTTACAAAAGCCAGGTTACAGGCAGGTGGTGGATGGAAGTGCCAATAATAAAAACGGGTAAACAAATGATTGTCTCCTGTTCCGGCGAGGAGTATCAGCAAGCCTGCAACCACGATATTCCGGAGTTGTGGTGGAAGGCGTTCCAGAAGATCAATTAGGAAGGGACTAGGGACGAGGGCAAGAGTGACGAGGGACAAGGATAAGTGACACCTAGTACTTAGTGTGAATCTATTAGAATTTTTCAGATTCTATCTGAAATGACTTGATTAATCCAATAAGCATCCGTATTATTCTTCAAGTTCAGCTTGAATGTTTCCAGTCTATTTGAAAGATGATCCAGTTGAGAATAAATCGTGCTTCAATTTCTGCGGCTGAACCAAGCGAACATATAAAATTGAAATATTCCTTTGTGTCTAGCACTCCTTCTGCAATGTTTGAAATATGCCCGCATTGCTATCATACAATAGACTTCTTTTGGATCGTGTCTCGAAATTTCGTGACAAGGGAAATACTTTTGCCTACCTTAAGATTTTGGTTTGCATGACTAATAAGTTTTAGCCTAACATAAAATTCAAACAATAAACAATATCAATATTTGTCTCCCTCTGCTCCCGTCTCGTCCCGTGTCCTCGTCCCTAGTTCCTCGTCCCTATTTTCATCACCCAAAGATCCTGATCTAACTGTCCCTTCAAAAGCTCCAGCGCCGCTTGGGCCTCGGAACTTGTAGCGTAGGAGCCGAGTGTTACCATATAATATTTTCCTGAACGGGGCAGCATTTCCGCATTAATTCCTTTTTTCCTGAGAGAAAGGATCTGCCGTTCCGCGTTTTCAGGTAAGGTAAAAGAACCTGAAATAATCTGATAAGGTCCGGCCGGGACAGTTGGCTTTATTTTTGGTGTTTCGGTAACTGCTTCATTTGCCTTCTTTTGTTCATCCTCAAAACGCAATGCATTTTCCCGCTCGGTGCGCTGATCCAGCTGCCGGCTGATATCCTCTCTGATGGTATCCTTCGTGGAATCCTTCGTAGTATCCTCTGGTACGTTGGCCTTGTTTCCAAATACAATCCTGTTTTGATCCTTGCTTTTAACAACAACTGCTTCTTTTTTGAGTGTAATACCTGGAATATGGGTGATCAGCCCGGTAAAGTAACTTACGGAAATGATCGTGGCCAGCACTATTAAAGCGATTGATGGTATCCACCAATTTATCCGCCTGCGGACTTCCGGACGAGGCAGTGTCGTCTTATGTTCAGTGACTGTTCTTGTTATTGCTCTTTTTTCAGTAACCGGTATTTCAATCTTTGGGAGGGCAAATACACCTCCGGGATTCAATAATTCTGTCAGGGGCTCAAAGGTCAGATTCCCTGCGGTTTCCCGTTTTACCATTCCCAGGCCTTCCATCAATACTGAACCGTTTGACCTGATCTCCTCTTCAATATGCAGTATATATTTCTTTAAAGCCTCACTTGTTTCAGCCTCAGATAGTCCGTGTCTTTTCTTAATGGAAAGTAACAGCTGGTTATCGCCCGTTTTCAACTGGCTGTCAAAAACAATCTCCCTGGCAGGGGGTATCAGAACCTGGGTCGTCTTGCTGATCTGCGCCGGGCGATGAATTATTTTGAAGGTACCAAAGCCGGGAATGACAAGTTGTTCATTCCGGAGCAAAAGATCCCTGATGATTAACGATATATTCACAGTTTAATGATTGAAAATGAGAACCAATTCCCAAAATTAATAAAATATGCATCCGTAATCACCAAATAACTATCTTCGTAGCACTATACTTTTTACCGCATTATCAATGAACAAGATCAGCATGTGTGACCTGAATGGTCAATACAGGAAAATCAAAACAGAGGTTGACCAGGCCATTCAGGAAGTAATAAATACAAGTGCATTCATTAAAGGTCCGGATGTGAAGGCCTTTGAAGCTGAATTGGCCCAATATCTGGGTGTCAAACATGTAATAGCATGTGCCAATGGTACCGATGCATTACAAATCAGTCTTATGGCACTTGACCTGAAACCGGGCGATGAGGTGATCACCCCTGATTTCACCTTTATTTCCACTGTTGAAGTAGCCGCACTCCTGGGGCTGAACACCCGTTATGACCGATGTGGAACCCGGAACTTTCAATATGGACATGCAGTCACTTGAAAAGGCAATTACGCCCAGAACAAAGGCAATTATTCCGGTACATCTGTTCGGACAATGTGCAAACATGGATGAAATTCTGCAGCTTGCATCGAGGCATGGTATTTATGTTATTGAAGATGTGGCACAGGCCTTGTCTGCAGATTATACTGACAAAAACGGACGCAGTTGTAAAGCCGGAACCATGGGGCATATCGGATGCACTTCGTTTTTCCCGACGAAGAACCTGGGATGCTTTGGAGACGGTGGAGCTATTTTCACAAATGATTCAGAACTTGCCGGTAAATTATCTGCCATAACCCATCATGGAATGCGGGTAAGGTATTATTATGATTTCACCGGTGTGAACTCCAGGCTTGATACTATTCAGGCTGCCATTTTACGGGTAAAGCTCAGGCATCTTGATGAATATTCGGCAGCCCGTAATAAGGCAGCCAACTGGTACGATAAGAATCTGGGCGGTCTGAAGGGAATAAAAATACCTGAAAGATCACCCTTCAGCACCCATGTTTTTCATCAGTATACCTTGCTTGTGGATGGCTTCCGGGATGAACTCAAAAAATTTCTTGAAAGCAGGGGTATTCCTGCCATGATATATTATCCGGTGGCCGGTCATTTGCAAAAGGCTTTTGAATACCTGGGCTATCATAAAGGCGATTTTCCGGTTTCGGAACATTTGTGCGAAACCGTTCTGTCACTTCCCATGCATACGGAACTCGAAGAGGATCAGCTGAGGTACATTACCGATTCCATTATCGAATTTATAAAACACTGAACCGTGAACCAGGAATATTTTGCACACAGCTCCGCCATTATCGATGAGGGCTGTAAAATCGGCAAAGGAACAAAGATCTGGCATTTCACCCATGTAATGAAGGACTCTGTGATTGGTGAAAACTGCAACCTTGGCCAGAATGTGGTGGTATCTCCCGGAGTAGTTCTGGGCAACCAGGTAAAAGTTCAGAATAATGTTTCTATATATACAGGCGTTATATGCGAGGATGATGTTTTTCTGGGTCCTTCCATGGTTTTTACCAATGTGATCAATCCACGAAGTGCCGTGGCACGTAAAGACCAGTATAAAACCACCCGGGTTGAGAAAGGGGCGAGTATTGGTGCAAATGCTACCATTATTTGTGGTGTAAGCATAGGCCGGTATGCATTTATCGGAGCTGGTGCTGTAGTGACAAAAAATGTAAGCGATTATGAACTGGTGGTTGGTAATCCGGCTCGCCACTCAGGCTGGATGAGTAGTTTTGGCCATAAACTGAAATTCAATTCGGAGGGCATTGCAGAATGCCCGGAAAGCAAAGAAAAATACAAACTTGAAAATAATCACGTAATCCCCTTACCCTAGTTATGCAAAAACGGATTCTGGTTACAGGAGGAACCGGTTTTATCGGTTCCCATACTGTTGTTGAACTGATGAACAACGGTTATGAAGCCATCATTATCGATAATTTATATAATTCCCAGATCAGTGTGCTGGATGGTATTGAAGGGATCACCGGCAAAAAACCTGCTTTCGAAAATTTCGATCTGAGAGAATTTGATAAGCTGCAGGCTTGCTGCAGGAAATATCCGGGTATTGAAGCCATCATTCATTTTGCCGCATTAAAGGCAGTAGGAGAATCCGTTGAAAAGCCACTTGATTATTATGGCAATAACCTGGTTTCCATGATTAATATATTGAGGGTCATGAACGAGTTCAGGATACCCTCCCTTGTATTTTCCTCCTCCTGCACAGTTTACGGGCAGCCGGATGCCTTGCCTGTGACCGAGCATTCACCCATAAAGCCAGCCAACTCACCTTACGGTAATACGAAACAGATCTCGGAAGAAATTATCCGCGATACAATCGCGGCAAATGCCGGGATGAAAGCTATTTCATTACGGTATTTCAATCCGGTGGGTGCCCATCCTTCGGCCCTTATCGGGGAACTGCCCCTGGGAACCCCTCAAAACCTGGTTCCTTATATTACACAAACTGCGATAGGATTGAGGGATGTATTGCGTGTATTTGGTAATGATTACGATACGCCCGATGGTACCGGTATCCGTGATTATATTTATGTGGTTGATCTTGCAAAAGCCCATGTGGTAGCCATCAACAGGCTTATCGAAGGCAAAAACAAAAAACCTTATGAGGTTTTCAACCTGGGAACAGGCAAGGGATTGTCTGTACTTGAAGTAATCCATAGCTTCGAAAAAGCAACAGGACAAAAAGTAAATTATGTATTCCAGCCACGCAGGGCAGGGGATATCTCCAGTGTTTATGCTGATACTTCTTTGGCGAATAAGGAGTTGGGATGGAAGGCGGAAGCCAGTATAGAAGATACTCTTCTATCTGCCTGGAACTGGGAAAAGCGTATTCGCAATCAAAGTAATTCATAAAAAAATCAATGGGTAAAACAATTTTAATTACCGGGGGAGCCGGTTTTATCGGCTCCCATGTAGTAAGGCTGTTTGTTAACAAGTATCCCGATTACATGATCATCAATGCTGATAAGCTGACTTATGCCGGCAATCTTGAAAATCTTACGGATATTGAAAAGCGGGATAATTATCATTTTGTAAAGACTGATATAACGAATATTCAAAATGTGAATGCGCTGTTTCACGAACACCGGTTTGACGGCATTATTCACCTGGCTGCAGAATCACATGTTGACCGGTCGATTTCAAATCCCATGGAATTCATTCATACCAATATCCTGGGAACGGTTCATCTGCTGAATGCGTGCAAGGGAACAATGGAAGGGGCGTATGGAAAATAAATTGTTCTATCATATTTCTACCGATGAAGTTTTTGGCTCACTGGGAAAAGAAGGATTTTTTAACGAAAATACATCCTATGATCCCCGAAGCCCCTATTCAGCCTCAAAAGCCAGTTCTGATCACCTGGTAAGGGCGTATCACCATACCTACGGTTTGCCGGTGGTGGTTTCCAACTGCTCAAATAATTACGGTCCTAATCAGTTTCCTGAAAAACTGATCCCCCTGGCATTCAACAATATCAAAAAAAATAATCCGATCCCGGTTTATGGTAAGGGAGAGAACATCCGCGACTGGCTTTATGTGGAAGATCATGCAAGTGCCATCGATACTATTTTTCATGGTGGCAGGAATGGAGAAACCTATACAATCGGCGGAAACAATGAATGGAAAAACATCGATCTTATCCTGTTGTTGTGCAGGATTATGGACCGGAAACTGGGACGCGCGGAAGGAACATCGGAAAAGCTGATCACCTTTGTAACCGACAGGGCCGGCCATGACCTCCGGTATGCGATTGATTCGTCCAGGCTGAAACAGGAACTGGGCTGGAACCCATCGGTTACTTTTGAGACCGGGTTGGAGAAAACAGTCGACTGGTATCTTAAAAATGAAGCCTGGCTTGACCACGTTGTAAGTGGTGACTACTCAACATATTACGAAAAGCAGTATGTAAACCGCTGATTATTCAACAGTAACCGATTTGGCCAGGTTACGGGGCTGATCCACATTACATCCGCGCATCACAGCAATATGATACGACAGCAACTGAAGCGGAATAACAGCCAGCAATGGTGAAAAGATATTATCACAGGCAGGGATCTCCAGGATATGATTGGCCAATTGTGCAATTGTGGTATCGCCTTCATTTACTACGGCAATCACAATACCCTTTCTGGCCTTAACCTCCTGGATATTACTGACGATCTTTTCATAGGAACTGTCCTTGATAGCCAGTACAACCACAGGCATGTTATGATCGATCAGGGCAATGGGACCATGTTTCATTTCTGCAGCCGGATATCCTTCTGCATGGATATAGGAGATTTCTTTTAATTTAAGAGCGCCTTCCAGGGCAACCGGGAACAGGTATCCCCGCCCCAGGTACAGGAAATTATTAACTTCCTTATAAAGGGTGGCCAGTTTTTTGAATTCCTCATCATGAAGAAGGATTCGTTCAATTTTCTCCGGAACAGTAGTAAGTTCCTGGATATAATGGGTATACTGTTCATCGGTGAGTAACTTCTTTTTATGACCAATCAGAATAGCCATCATGGCCAGAACAGTCACCTGGGCAGTAAAAGCTTTGGTGGATGCAACACCGATCTCCGGACCGGCATGTGTATAAACACCGGCATCGGTTTCGCGGGGAATGCTGGATCCCACCACATTGCAAATACCCAATACCAGGGCACCTGCTTCCTTGGCAAGCCTTATTGCAGCCAGTGTATCGGCAGTTTCTCCGCTCTGGCTGATGGCAATGACCACATCCTCTTTCCGCAATATGGGATTACGGTACCTGAATTCGGACGCATATTCCACTTCAACAGAAATCCGTGCCAGGTCCTCAAAAAGGTATTCTCCAACCAGTCCTGCATGCCATGAAGTTCCGCAACCAATAATGATGATGCGTTTTGCCTCCACCAGCCTTGGAATGAAGTGGAATAACCCGCCCAGAAAAAGAGCTGATTTATCAGCCGCTACCCTTCCACGGAATGTATCCAGAATAGACCGGGGTTGTTCAAATATTTCTTTCAGCATGAAATGGCTATACCCGCCCTTGTCAATTTCCCCAATTTCAAGGTCGAGTTGCTGAATTTTAGGGGTGAGAGGTAGGTTACGGAGCGTTTTCAGGCTCAGTTCATTCTTTGTAATGACGGCAACATTATGGTCACTCAGATAAATCACGCTCCGGGTATATTCCACTATGGGAGTGGCATCGGAGGCAATGAAGTATTCATCATTTCCAACTCCGATTACCAGGGGACTTCCTTTGCGGGCAGCAATTAGTTTATCCGGCTCATCGGAACACATTACCACTATGCCATAAGCTCCTTCAACTTTGCTAAGTGCCAATCTGACAGCCATTTCTGCTGTAACTCCGCCTTTCAGATAAATAAATTCAATGAGGTTAACCAATACTTCGGAGTCGGTTTCACTTTTAAAATTAAAACCATGCCGAATCAGATTTTCCTTTAACTGGGCATAGTTTTCAATGATCCCGTTATGGATGAGGATGAATTTTCCCCTGGCAGAACTATGGGGATGGGCATTAATATCATTGGGTTCACCATGAGTTGCCCACCGCGTATGACCTATTCCGATATGTCCGGAAGTATTGCTGCCATTGATATGGGCTTCAAGGTCAGATGACCTTTCCCCTGCATTTATAAATATGCGCCTTGTCATCAAGGATGGCAATGCCTGCAGAATCATAACCACGGTATTCAAGACGTTTCAGGCCATTAATCAAAAGAGGATATACATCACGGCTGCCAATATAACCAACAATTCCACACATAACGATTTGATTGAAATTACTTAGTGTCAGGACATTATTCAACACCTGATCATAAAAAGCAGAATATGCATCGATATAGGATTCCGGATCCTGATAAGAAAGCACTGGTTTACCTGATTTCTCAACAAATTTCAGAACTTCAGGATTAATATGATCGCTGCCAATAATAATGCCATCCGACATTTTAACCACCAGTTTACAGTAATTCAGATAATTAGGATCTTCAATGCCTTTCAAATCTTCTTCTGAAACGCCATCCATACTTAATTTCTTCTTGAATGACTTATTCAGCGATTTGGTAAACTCACTGTTATACAAAGAAAGAATGACCTTTGAATTTTTAAACACCGGATCATCATCGTATAATTTTTTCACATAAACTGATAAGAGGGCTGAGAACCAGCCATGGCAATGAATGATATTCGGGGGCCATTGCAGTTTCTTAACCGTTTCCATAACGCCGCGTGCAAAGAACATCGCCCGTTCATCATTATCTTCAAAAAAATTGTTGCTGTCATCACTTAACAGGAACTTCCGCTGAAAATAATCTTCATTGTCAATGAAATAAACCTGCATTCTTGCGGCCTGGATGGACGCCACCTTGATAATGAGCGGGTGATCAGAATCGTCGATAATGATATTCATACCGGATAACCGTATCACTTCGTGGAGTTGATTCCTCCTTTCATTGATACAGCCGTATTTTGGCATGAATGTTCGTATTTCCCTGCCTTTCTCCTGTATAGCCTGTGGCAGGTTCCTGCCTATGACTGACATTTCCGTCTCGGGGAGGTAAGGGGTTATTTCCTGGGAAACATAAAGAACTTTTGTTCCTGTCATTTAGTTCTTCGGATGTTTTAAATTCCCACAAAATTACGAAAAAAAACTCACAATGTACAGTAAAGGAAATTATGAATGATGAATGATGCAATTATTAATGTCTCATTCGGTTAAAATCCCTCGCGTAAAATATTCATAATTCATAATTCCTAATTCCTGTACACTATTCCCACCGCCCGCACAGGGCTGCCATCACCATTCTTTATTTTAAGCGGAAAACAGGAAAAGGTAAAATCATGTTTAGGAAGGCTTTTAAGATTGACAAGATTTTCAATCAGGATCAATCCCTTTGACAGGAGCAGATGATGTACAGGCAATTCCCCTGAATCTACCGGATCAAAGCTGATGGTATCACTTCCGATTCCTTTCAGGTTAAAAGAAGTAAGGTATCTGGCGGCCTCCTCCTGCAAAACGGGAAATTTCCTGAAATATTCTTCAGAGCCCCAGTAACGGCTCCATCCGGTATGGATCAGTAAAAAATCGGAATTGAAGGATTTCTGTTTCCATTTGCTGAAGATATTCTTTTGAAATTGATCCGCCTGCAGGGATATCTCTGCACTCCGCCACCAGGCCTTTTCCATAAAAGTGACTGACCGGTGTGGTAGTGGTATTCAATCCATTGCTCAGTAAATGGTAACCGCAATCAATGTGTGTTCCGGTATGGGTAGAGCAATCCATCCTGATCTCATGATATCCTTCCTCTTCAAAGGTGGCGGATGTAATAAGGTTTACAGGCCGGGAACCTGGGAAAACCGGCATGTTGCTCTCCATAGGATGGGTGAGGTCGATAATATCTTCAATAGCCATGATGAATGCGGATTTAAGGATTAAAAGTAATGCAAAAACAGGGATAATTGTCTGTGTGTATCTGTTGAAAAACAGGAATATGCCATTTGATTTATGGCAATCATCGAATGGTCAAATATTATCCGGCATTCGTCATAAGAAACAATCCTGGGGAAAACATTTACGTACAATCAATCAGACAACACAAACCAACCTGTTATGAATAATTTGATAATTGAACCAACCAGCAGCACACCTGCAATCCAGTTTAAGACGGATGGCAGAATGCTCATAGAAGGAAGATCCCTACCTGAAAATGTGATGAATTTTTATGGTCCGTTGATTGATTGGGCCGGCAAACTGACTGCCGAGTCAGTAAAACTGGATGTCAATCTTGAATATCTCAATAGTGCTTCAACCAAAAAAATGCTTGAATTCCTCAAGGTACTTGATGCCAACAATCATATAAAAACTTTTATTGTTAACTGGCATTATGAATCAGACGATGAGGATACCCTGGAAAACGGCCAGATTTTTGAAGAACTTTTAAGAAAGGCACAATTCCGGTACCATGAGTATTCGGAAGCTTATTAATATTTCAGAAGATTTTGTCTGATTACTTAAACAGCGAGGCAAAAAACATTTTCATATCATTCCATGAATTTTTATCCGCCTCGGCATTATATTCGATGGGCATATTGAATTTTTTCCCGGTAGCAGTGGCATCCGGATTGGTAAAGGCATGCGTTGCATTGGGATATACTTTTACTGTGTAATTTGCGCCCACCGAGTCAAGCTGGTGTTTGAAAACATCCATATCATGCTGGGGTACAAATTTGTCACTTCCGCCATGGCAAACCAGGATCTTAGCCTTCAGCAGGTTCTTATCCGGTTTCACTCCTGCCAGGCCCCCGTGAAAACTCACCACACCTTTAAGATCTGAACCAAGTTTTGCTGAATTCAGCACCACCGATCCGCCGAAGCAATAGCCAATGGCAGCAACGTTTGCCGGGTCAGTCTGCTGGTATTCCTTGATCTTTTTAATAGCGGCATCCAGCCTTGTTTTTCCAAGTTGCGGGTTCTGATAAAATGTTCCGGCCAATGCCTGTGCCTCCTTGGGATCGGCAGCAATTTTACCGTTTCCATACATATCAACAGCCATGGCAATATAGCCCAGGGAGGCCAATTGCCTTGCCCGGTTCTTCGGATAATCATTCAGTCCCCACCATTCAGGAACTACCAGTATGGCAGGCCGTTTTCCTTTTATATCACTGTCATACGCGACAAATCCTTTCATCGTAACACCATCGGCAACGTAGGTGATGTTCTCTTCCTTGATGGATGATTTCACTTTTTCTTCTCTTGTAAACGAGGTCAGTACGGTCATACCCAAAACTAAAATTGCCAGTGTGAGCTTAACGGTTGTTTTCATAATCCTTCTGGTTTTTTGTTGGATGATTTTTAAGTTATTAAACAAGCGTTGATCCATAATGTTTGAAACGGTAATCGGTAATCGGTAATCGGTCGGTTCAGTTAGTTGTCTTGATTTACTTGATGGCTTGCACATGAACATTCCCGAAGAATCGAAGGAAATAGATACCCGTCGTATACGAGTTAAATGCACCAGCTATGTGAGTGATGCAGTGCAAATTACGGAGGAACTGATAAGGTAAGACAAAGGCAAATTTACGATTTCCGATTTGCGATTTGGGTCAACCTGCTCAGATTAGAATTTTAGCCTCCATGGGAGCCAGGGCAATTTTTACTGAATGAATTTTATTGGTTTCTGTGGTTGGAGGGGGTGGTATCAAATCGTTCTGTGTGGAAAAAATCACTTTCCAGGTTTTACCCGGGGGATTTAAATTTTCGTCAACCACAATATTTACAGTAATGGACTGAGTGGAATTTGTATTGGCGCATACGAGGATTTCTTTGTCATTCAGAATTCTTGAATAAGAGATGATGCCCCCTGAATCAGTTGAAAAACCAAAATCAATGCCATTGCCGCTGCATTCCCTGAAGTACTGACGGCCATATCTGACGGCCGGGTATTGATTTCTCAGGGCTGATAATTTCCGGATCAATAAATAAAATTCATTCTGCTGTGAAAAAGAATCCGGCCTTCCCCACAGGGTCTCGCGGACATATTCCCTTCGCCTGTCGTTATCCGGGGCAAAACCATCAAATCCCTGGTCGATACCTTCGTATATACAAGGAATTCCCTGCATTGTCATCAGGCAGGTCAGCATCAGTTTGGTCTGTTCCGGGAACTGCTTGTTGTGAAACCGCCTGTCAATATCATGATTATCAATAAATGTAACATAGAATGCACCTGCATCCCCGTGAGAGCTTATGGTTTTCCTAAGCACGTCCCGGCGATAATTAAAATGGGCTGCCAATTCCGCCGGGGCCATAAATCCCTTGCAAACATCAAATAGTCGCTTACGCATCGGAAAGTCAATTGCTGCATCAATTCCAATGAAGTTCTCGTCTTTTTGTGTATCGCGGCCAACAAATTCAGCAATGCGGGTTTCGTCATCCTCTATCCAGATCTCACCAAAGGTGAAAAAGTTCTTTTTTCCGATAGACAAGGCAAATTCCCTTATTGCATTTCCAAAAACACGGGCAAAGTCAGATTCAATGTATTGGAGCGTGTCAATGCGGAATCCATCCAGGTCAAACCTGGCGATCAGGTATTGATAGGCTTTAATTATATAATCCCTTACAGGGAATACCCTTGTGCCAGGTATAAGATACTCCGTTACCAGCTCTTTCAGGGATCCAAAATCACCCTTTGTGATATCTCCGCTATTGCTAAAATCACCCCGTCTTCTGAAATATTCGTTCCGCTGAAATTCCTTCGGCCAGATGCCTTCATTTTCAGTGAGGTCCGGAATACTGGATATGTCATCCCATTGGTTTTGTACTGTCCCATTCCTGTCTTTCCAATGGATCGTATATTCCCCGGCCGCATTCCATACAGCTGAATCCTTGAGTGATGTTATAATTAAAAAGATTTCCTACATGATTAAACACAATATCGAGGATGACATAAATTCCTGTTTATGTGCCTTATCCACCAGGTCTCTAAACTCCTGGTCTGCAATTTCAGGATCCGCTTCGGCTGCCGGAGGATTGCTGCAATAGCGGGGTTCAATTCGCAGGAAGTTCTGCAATCCGTATCCGCCCCAAAAATCCTTGAACCATTGCGGATTATACAGGACAGGTGAAATCCATATCGCACCAACGCCCATCTTTCTTAAATAGGGCAGCTGACTTATAATTCCCCCGAAAGTTCCTCCCTGGTAAACATTGCAGGGATAAACCGATGGACCAGGCGGAGTATGCGGATTATTAAAACGATCAACCAGAAGAAAATAAATCCAATGATCACGCCAGTCTTCAGGCGAAGCAAAAAACACGCCAGATGGATTTTCAAGTAAGGACCTTACTTCCTCATCACTCAATGATTTTGCCATTTCAGTGCCTCCTTTTACTTACTGAAATAGTAACAAGGAAGATCTTTATATGTTAAAAAAATTCATTTATCTGTTAATTAACCTGGTAGGCAACCATCATTTTTTCTGTATAAATTATTTATATCTTGTATTAAACTAATCCCAGGGATAAATCATCATGAAAAACTCACAATTACTCCTGATCTCAGCCTTTCTTGTCCTTCTTTTCAATACGTGCAAAAAGGATGATCCTCCTCAAGTTCCTTCAAATTCCAGCAGTGTGTATAACGTTACGCTAACCGATAATACAGTGTTTATAGACAGCCTAGCAGTTCAATCCCTTATTCACATGGATACGGCTGAGCATGTCTATTATTTTGATGCATCTGAGCCGAAAATTGCCAGTTTAAAAGTGGGTGATATACTGCTTGCCATTATGGTGTTGCCTTACGACGTGTCACAGCCATAACTGATATCGGGGGTGAAACCAGGATACAAACTGGATATGCTATTTTAAATGAAGCAATACGCGATGGGGTGATTTCATGGAATAAGAAGATTAGTTTTTAAGGATGGTGTAAAGCCTGTTGTTCTTATGAATGGGAAAAACATCGTGAGCAAATCAACGAGTGCCGATGATTTTGAGTTTGAATTCTCTTACGGAGCTTTCAGCTATAGAATAAAATTCGCCTTTACTG
>CAWBNI010000028.1:0-203522 GCA_963790105.1 uncultured Bacteroidales bacterium
CATTCGGAATCCTTGGAATGAAAGAAAGGGCTATATCCATAGGAGCGGAATTCAATATAGTCAGTTCCCCGGGCGACGGAACAGAAATTTCACTAATTTTAAAGACCTGATACCAATAAATTATTAATAACATATTATTTGAAATGAGGATACTGGTAGCAGATGATCATGCAATTATGAGAGATGGCCTTATAAATTCTTTATCAAGGTCATTTCCTGATGCTGATTTCGGGGAGGCAGGTACCTCACCGGATATACTCTCAATGATAAGGGATGAGAAATGGGATCTGGTTATCCTTGACATCAATATACCGGGAAGAAACGGATTGGAGGTACTGAAGGATATAAAGGGACATATTCCTGACCTCCCTGTTATAATTCTGAGCATGTATCCTGAGGACCAGTTTGCCATCAGGACCATTAAAGCTGGTGCTTCAGCCTACCTTACCAAAGATACTTCTATCCCTGAACTTGTAAAGGCAATTAAATCAATACTTGAAAAAAAGCAGTATATCACCTCGTCAGTTGCCAGTCTGCTGACCTCAGAAGTCAGAGGTAATCTGTCAAAACCTCTCGCACGAAACACTGTCCGACAGGGAGTTCCAGGTTTTCAAACTTATATCCTCTGGAAAAACAATATCCATTATTGCTGAGGAATTATCTCTGAGTGTAAAAACAATCAGTGTTTACAGGGCTAATATTCTTAAGAAAATGAACCTGAAAAATAATGCAGAAATAACCTTTTATGCATTCAGGAACAACCTCACGGAATAGCCAATAATCGTATTCAAATCCAAAGCATAGGAATTTTTCCTATACCCTGAGTTCAGGCCTTCTTAGTACATAAACAGAATCCTGCCGATAGTGTAAGATTAAGTGTACCCTTAGTTTTGCAGTGGTTATATACCCGTAAATCTCATAGTAAAACTTCTATTAGATAATCATTAATTGAGAATTAAACCCAGGCAAATGAACACTATCAATGCGTATCTCTTGAAATTTTCGTTTTTTTTAGTTGCTGTCATGCCTTTTGGCATGACCAGAGCACAGGATAAAGCTGATTCACTTAAACTGGAAAAGATCCGTGCTGAATCAGGAGTGGATCCAACCCGTGTAATGTCACGTGCAGGATATACAGTGCTGGTTTATGATAAAACAGGACCGGCGGGTCAGATAAATAACAGGTTGTCAATGAATGTTGGTGTGAACAGGTGGAGCTTCAGCGCAAAATATGATGCCAGTTATGATATCGCCGGCAATCCCGGGCGATGGATTTACATCAGGCTTCGGAGATATAAAATTTTCAGTTCTGAATGCTTTCTATGTAAAGGGTAAAAATGCACTGGCAGGATCGGTGGAATTTTCACTGCCGACCGGGAAGCCGGGAATAGGAAGCCAGTATTTTACTGCAACTCCATCGCTGACTTATTCATACACAATAAATCCGACACTATTCCTGGCTTTCCAGCCCCAGTATACATTTGCTCTCATGAAAGATCCTTTGTATCCTGAGATCAGCGTATTAACAATCAGAGCTTTTCTTGCCAAGTTCACTAAAAAGGGCTATTTCTTTGTATTTGAACCAAGACCAATAATAGATTTTGAAAACAACAGTGCTGATCTTATCCTGTCACCTATTATTGGCAAAGCCCTCGGAGGCGGCTTCAACTTCATCATGCTGGCGGAATTCCCGACAAAGTCTTCATCATACGAGACAAAGGGGGCACTGTACCAGTTTGGATTCAATAAAAGTTTCTGAAAATTAAAATTTTTTATATAAAAGTGAATAATAATTGAGTTGAGTTTATATGTCTGTACTGATTGTTGACGATTCTGAAATTTTGAGAAAAAGGCTAAAGGAAGCCCTTTTCCTGATCAGAACCGACCTTGAGTTTTATGAAGCATCTTCAGGAGAGGAGGCACTTAGAGTATTTTCCTCAGAGATGCATGATATTGTTATTCTTGACATATCACTTCCTGATATTAGTGGCATCGAAATTCTGAAAGAAATTAAAATTTCAGATCCCGGCACCAGGGTAATTATTTTTACAAGTTATCCCTCCGCCGAATTCAGAGAACGATGTATTGCACTCGGAGCTGACTATTTCTTTGACAAATGCAAGGATTACAGAAATATACTGGAATTATTCAGGAGTAATTTTCCGGATAAACAGTAATTAATTAAACCATGAGGTCATATTTTTTATGGCTAACGATTAAAATTAAATCCTAAACAATTATGAAAAAAACAATTTTGACAGTTTTAGTTATCTCTTATGGCTGCGATTCAGTCATGCAGAGATGCAGGGGAGAAAGTATCAACTGCAAAAAATGAATATGTTGTTTCGCTTCAGCAGATAAGCAGCACTTTTAGCAGGCTGAGCTCAATTGCAGACAGTTTAAGCGCAGGGCTTTCAGAAACAGAAAAAGAGAGAGCAGGATTCTTCCTTGCCAGTGCTTACAGCCTGGTTATGGAAAGTTATGTTGAAAAGGGAGATCCGGCCGATCCCGGACTGACTGAGTGGATGTCACCAACGAGGAAGTTTGGAGGCGATAATCCATATACAATATACACACAGGCTCCGGTTGATCCATCTTTTGAGTACCGGCTTACCGGAAGGGATGGAAATGCAATTTACCTTGGAGTTCAGGTTTACGGCTTTGCTCAGGGATTTAATCTTGCGACTGCAAACCTGGGCCTTAAAGACATCAAGACTGATGCAGACGGATCATTCACGATTTACTTATCAGCTGTCAGACCCGAAAACGTTTTAAACTGGATTCCGCTTACCAGTGGGGACCATGCATTTCTTGTAAGGCAGTATTTCAGGGATCGTAATTCAATCATTCCCTCACAACTTAAGCTGGAACGTATCGATAGTGTTCAAAAAACCGGAATAAGCTATCTTGAAAGATTGAAAAGGGCTGAAAAAATGCTTTATGAGTATATCCTCGGAGCCATCGACATAAATTCCCTGCTGCGCGAGAATGCCTTTAACAGTTATTCCTCAAAGGAAGCACAGGTCAGAGCCCCGAAATATGGCGGAGCATTATACCCCACCAAGGACAACAAATATGAAGGGTGCTGGGTCAGCCTGAAGCCAGGGGAAGTCATGAATGTACATGGCTTCCTGCCAAAGAAAACGCTTTATGCATCATACGTTTTCTATGATAGATGGTACAATACTCCCAATTATAGGAAAATTAACAGTTTCAGAACAATGGATGAGATTGTACTTAATACTGATGGCAGTTTTGATCTCTATATTTCCCCTGAAAAAATTGATCATCCAAACTGGATTGATACAGGAGGATTGTTTGAGGGATCATATTCCTCAAGATATATGTTGAGTGAAGAGACTGTCTTCCCTGATATCAAAGTAGTTAAGATCAGTGATGTTAAGAAAACAGTAAACGAGTGACAGCCATTAAGCTGAGATAAATTAATCTAATATTATGACAACAGAGAAACCCAACATTAAGGAACCCGAAAAAGAGGTCCTTAAATCAGATGGTGGATCCAATTATTCATTCATACATTCCATCATTAAAGTCACAGTTAAGGTGCTTATATTCTTGCTTTTGCTCGTGTTATTATATTCAGTTGCGGAATTCACATTTATTGTGGTCAAGGGATTTATCAGGTTCAACGGAGCATTCAATCTTTACAACTGAACCATTTGACAGGGAACGACTGTTTTTCACTCAGGTTCAGGGTCTGATATCAGCCGTTCTGCTTCTGACTATAGTTATCGAACTTATTCAATCACTAATAGGGTATCTTAAGTCTGATACCACAAATTATGTGGGGGTAATAATAGAAATAGCACTGATTGCGAGTGTAAGGCATATACTTACAATAGATCTGGAGCATATTGAGTCAGGAATACTGTTTGGACTTTCAGCTCAGATCTTAGTTTTAGGTTTGTTTTTCCTTGTAATAAACCGGAAGTTGATGTCCGGAACAAAATTAATGACATAGTAAACTTCAGGTTAATCAGAATTTATTCTATTTTCTGGTTTTACACCCCTCTTTACGAAGTAGAGAGGGCCGGGGGTGAATAAATGAAATGAGGATTACACGATACTTCGTTCCTCGCGTTCCTCCGTGGGAGTGCTTAACAAGTCAAAAGCCCTGATGCTGTGCATCAAGGCCTTTCTTAGTAGCGGGGACAGGACTCGAACCTACGACCTTTGGGTTATGAGCCCAACGAGCTACCAACTGCTCCACCCCGCAATATATTGTAATTCAATTTTTCAAATCAACGCCATTCATAGAGGAATGGGAGTGCAAAAATACGTTAACTTTATGACAAATCAAAAGACTTGTTAGATTTAATATCCTTGCGTAGCAATTTGGGTAATTAAATTTATCCTAAAATGTTTTGGACTTATAAACCCCTAACAGTTCAACCAGGGCATTAGAGATCGCCAGCCCCACCAGAACCCTGCAAATTAATTTGATGATTTGGCTTTTACCGGTGAAGGGATGTCCGGTATATGCAAGTTCGCTATTTCTCACTAATTTAGTTGGTTGAAACGATGTAAAGTTCCCGCCAATGAATCGCATATTATCCTCAATAGTAACCTTGTTGCTTTTACAGGTCCTCAGCATCCCGCTGACCTTCGGGCAACCCGCTCCCGGTGCAAAAAAAGCTATGCCGGAGATCAGGCTGGCCGGATTGCAAATGCTTGTCGGATCTGACATCAGGAAAAACAAGGAGCAGATCCTTGAGGGCATCACAAGGGCGGCCACGGAAGGGGCCACCTTCCTGGTAACCCCGGAAGGGTCCCTCTCGGGTTATACAAGTGATTTTAACCAGGAGGAATTGTCTCGCGCCCTTGAAGAAGTCAGGACCGCGGCCCGAAATATGAAGGTCGGTTTAATGCTGGGGACCTGTTTCAAGGAGGTTATAAAGGGAAAGGAATATTGTTTTAACCAGGTGCAGGTATATACTCCCGAAGGACAGAGCCTGGGGAATTATTCAAAAATATTGCGCTGCAGCGAACTTGATGTGCCAGGAACCGGAGAAATGGCAGAATATGCGGAAGGTACCCTGCGTACTTTCGAATGGGAAGGCTGTCGCTTTGGCATCCTCATCTGTAATGATCTCTGGGCTACACCGGGTTATACTACCATGCCGAATCCATACCTGCCCTGGAAATTGCAGCAGATGGGAGCGCAATTTATTGTGCACTGCATCAATTCGGGAACCGCCCAGCAATACAGGCCCTTTCACGAATCCTCAGCCGAACTGTGGGCACTTTCACTGCATATCCCTATTATGGAAGTAAATGCCGCACAGGTAGAAAGGATCAATGCCCAGTCGGGTTTAATTGACGCTCAGGGCAATAGAACTCTGCGGGTTCCTGATACAGGGATCCAATTCTTTACTGTCGGGCTTACACCGGGGAACACCGTGAATCCGGATAGTATGCAATCCAAATGACCCTGTCACAGGATTAATCAACTGTATATTAAACTGATAATAACAGTGCGGCATTTTTCTGTATTTTTACTATTGCCGTAACAATATCCTCCATGTCTTTTTTCGTACCCAGGAAAACGTTCTGCCCCAGTGACAATCCGGTTTCTTTGCCAATTCTTTCATTCACCGGACAGATATTTTCCTTTCTGTATTTTTCCAATCGCTCTTTGGAGAATATCTTTTGAAATCCCCTCAGGTTAAAATAGGTTTCTATGAAAGGATCGAGATGAAGGGATGAATCGATTCCGTTTCCAAATTCAATTCCTTCAGCGCTCATCGCCTGCCGGAATTTCGTTTTTGGCAATTCCTTAAAATACTCCTTTTCATAAATCAGCTGATATTCGTAATATGCCCGGCGGGTCTGACCTGAATACTTTTTAGTTGGACGAACCCCCTTAATACCTGATAATAACTTTTCAAAGTACATGCAGTTTTCATCACGGAGTGAACTCTGCACTTCCAGTCTCCTTATTTGTCCCAGCAAGTTGGCTGCCACAAACGGGGTTATCCGGAAATTGGATCCGGTGAAACTTCTGTCCAGGCCCCTGGGATCTCTTCCGTTATTTGTATATGCATCCACCCTGGCCATCAGATTATCATCATTCCCTAATACTGCACCCCCTTCACCCCCGCATAAACTCTTGCCTTCCTGAAAACTGAAACAGCCAAGATTGCCTATTGTCCCGAGCTTCTTATTTCTCCACTCTCCCATATGAGCCTGGCAGGCATCTTCAATAACCACCAGGTTATGTTTTTTAGCAATTGCCAATATCTTGTCCATATCCGCAGCAGCACCGCCAATATGTACTGGCAGAATAGCCCTGGTATTTGGGGTGATGCGCTCCTCAATCAGATCGGCATTTATCATAAATGTTTCAGGATCCGTATCAACAAAGACAGGCAATGCATATAAATTAAATGTGGTTTGTGCAGTTGCTATAAAAGTATTGGTCTGAGTTATTACCTCATCCCCCGGACCTATATCCAGGGCACGCTGTGCCGCATCCAGCGCATTTGTTCCGGAGTTGGTTGTAGCACAGTAACCTGCGCCCATAATTGCTGCAAACTCTTTCTCAAAACGGACAGAAAGTTCTTTTGGAGAATTGCTGTATTCCGACCAAATTTTGCTTTTATACGCATCAAGATACATTTGAACATCTGTATCATCATATATGGGCCATGAAACGCCGAGATCTGAACCATTAGGGCGGACCGGCCTGCCTCCCAGAATTGCGGGTTTTTCATCCTGTAAAATAAATGAATAAACGGAGGCAAATCCACTTGTGGCCAGGGCAGCACCAGCCGCTCCGATCGAGGTCTTTTTCACAAAAGTCCTTCTTGTTAAGGGGTTATTCTTCATGTTGCCATTCTTTTAAAAAAGTTTGGAAGAAAGTGTTTTTTAGCAGAACTTGCTTGGTAATATAATATTACTAAAAAATTTACTTCAGGAGGTAATTATGAATTCAAAAAAACTCTTGCTTGTTTGGATTGCCCTATTCACTATTCTGCTTTTTTCATTTCAGTCATTTACACTCACTGCCCAGGACCCCTCACCCATTCCCGATAAGGAGGGTACCTGGAGCTACGCCTATCTGAACGACGAGAATACCAAAATGTATTCCCGGGAGTTTGGAATGACGCCTGACGAAATCGTCCTTTTCAGGCAAAAACTTGACAATATCGTGACTGTCCTCCAAACGAATCCCGTTATGGCCAATCCAAAAGGAATCGATCCCACCGTTGAATCACGGCCGTTATATCCCCATGGGTTTAAAAATTATGTGCAAAACTACGGGTATATCGGAGAAATCAATTTCCGGCTTTGTCCCTGGTTTAATTCAAAAGGCAAGATATATAAGCAAACTATTGAGCCGCCCCGGGTATCACTATATATAAATCACATCCTCCTGTTAAAGCGCAGCGCATTTAACGTAGGAGGACCTGAGGGTCAGGAGATTGCAAAAGCTGAAACACTTGTTAACGAAATATGTAAACCCGATATGATCAAAGAGCTTGGCCCGGGAGTCATTCTATACGATGCAGCCATAGTGGTGGGTAAGCCCGGTAAAGCCCTGTATTTGCCCTGCAGTGTGGAAGAAGCCTATAAACGATTAATTGCTTTCTACGAACTGGCATCTAAAAAGGAGCCTGCTTACAAGGTAATGCTCGACGGAATCAGGCAGGAGTTTACAGGGATCACTGCGACCCAGTTGAAGAGCCCGGCATATTATGGAGGCATGTTTTCAGGGATTACAGCCGAGCCAAACGACGCCCCGCTCTTTTTGTTTAACAATAATTATTTCGACCGGAGTAAGCCAAAAACCGCCGTACAGCTTGTGATATTTCCCATTGATGCAGACTATTTCCGGAAAGAGTCCGATTTCGTACCAAACAGTGTGGGCTTTCTGAGGATAAATCAATTCCTGCATTCACTTGATCCGGCTGCACTGGTTAAATGATTGATTGATTGAGATTGATTTATTGATTGATTGGCTGATTTGTTGATTGATTGATTGATTGAATGACTGATATCCGGTGGAGGAGGTCAGTTTGCTGTTAAATTTTCTCTACCTTTGAAAGTGTTGCTTTTTTCCTTTGAGATTTTTATATTTTTTGTTAATTTGATCATAAATTCATTTCTACTTAGATCATATAATCATGAAAAACAGATTTTTACTATTTTTAGTTCTAGCAATGAGTTTGATGAGCTTTCCTGTTTTTTCTCAAACAGAGAGTCAAACGAAAAGGATACGACATTATTGGGCTTGCCGGGAGATAACCTGGATCTTTATGCCGTATTGGATCTTTTTCAAAAGTCAAAGACCATTGAAGACTTTGAAAAATCGTTAAATCTGGAAAAAACAGGAATCAATAACCTGGATTTGGATCTGGATAATAAAGTTGATTTCATTAAAGTGGTTACAAAACAGGATAAGGAAGATTTTACATTTATTCTTCAGGTTGCTGTCACTGAAAAAGAAACACAGGATGTTGCCGTCATTTTAGTATCAAAGGATAAGGATAAAAAAGTGACCATGCAGATTGTCGGAGATAAGGATTTGTACGGTAAAGATTATATTGTTGAACCAAAAACCTCTGCAACTCCTTCAGTTACTGCTAATCCCGGGTATACTGGCCAGGAACCTGTAACTGTGAGTGCTCCTGCAACAACTACAACTGTTGTGGTTGAATCAACACCAATCGTACAGTATGTATATTCTCCTGCGTATGTGCCCTATTACCCACCTTATTATTACGGATTTTATCCGCCTTATTTTGCCGCATTTACAGTAATGGCAGTTGGCATTTATGCGGTTAATCATTCCTATTACCATCATGGTGGTTATGGTTATCATGGGAATACAGTTGTAATTCATAATACAAATAATTATAATAATTACAATAATTCCAGGAACAGCTCCAATACTGTTAACCATAATAAGGCCAATGGAAATTATAATAGCCGTAATAACGCATCAACCCGTCCGTCTGCATCCACGCGTCCGTCAACCGGTGCATCCACGCGTCCGTCAACGGGAGCTTCAACCCGTCCGTCAACCGGAGCTTCAACGCGCCCTTCAGCAGGAACTTCTGCATCGAATCGTCAATCCGCCTCTCCATCAACCCGGCAGTCAACCGGAACATCAAACATGTCTTCCTCAGCCTCCAGGTCAAATTATTCATCCTCGGGGGCATCGCGTATCAAGGGGTAGCAGCAGTTATGGTGGTGGCGGAGGTTATAGTGGAGGTTCCAGGAGTGGCGGAGGTTACAGCGGAGGCTCCAGGGGTGGCGGTGGCGGAGGCAGAAGACGATAATAAACTGCACCTGATTTAATAATTACACCAATAATAAAAAGAGGCTACCCGGAACGGATAGCCTCTTTTTATTAAGTTTCTTACTCTTTTTATTCAATTGGCATATCAGAGGCACTCATATCTCTTACGCATACATATTTGACCGTCTCTTTTTTCAAACAATACCATATAATTTCCGGTATTAACGGCAGTATTGGTGGAATCAGTTACTCTATAATAACCAATTTCAACCACCTGTTCGCCATCATTCGATACAAAAACTTCTTTGGTTGTATAAGAAATTTTATTGGAGTTATTTGTGGAATCCAAATTGGCCATTAAATATTCTATGATTGCTGCTTTTCCTACTAATGGCTGGCTGTTTTGTGCAAAAGTCGTCGCATCATCAGCATAATAGCCAATGCTTTTCTTTTCTCCGGAATTGTATGTTGCAGCAAATTCATTTTCCTTGTCCTGTATTTCCTTTTTTATTTGTTCTTTGTCAACAACGGGTTCTGTTTTTTTTGGATTACAAGCAATTAATAATGACATTATACATGCCAATAATACTCCTTTTATAACTTTGTTTTTCATAATTGTGCTGTATTAGATTTATGCATTTCGGTTATAGCCTGACAGATAAAATTACTATAAAATAATCGAATATCAACATATAAAAACATACCATGCCTGGCAAAGCAATATTCATCGGAATCTTCCTTGTATTTCTGGCCCTGATCTCGGCGAGCAAGGAAGCAATAGCACAGGAAAACAGGCTGAAGCTGATTACTGAAATTGACAGCATTCTTCAAAGCCAGGTTGATCAGGATAAAATTCCCGGCGCTGTCATCCTGGTTAAAAAAGACACCCAAAACATTTACCTGCACGCGTATGGGTATGCTCAAAAGTATGATTATAACCATAATCAGCTTCACCCGCCGGAAATAATGACAATTGATCATCTTTTTGATATAGCTTCCCTAACGAAGGTCATTGGAACTACCACTTCGATTATGATACTGGCAGACAGAAATCAAATCAGTATTGAAGATCCGGTTGGCAAATACATAAAAGCCTTTAATACACCGGATAAGAAAGCGATTACAATCCGACATCTTCTTACTCACACTGCCGGCTTATATGAATGGTACCCGCTTTATTACTTAGCTTCGAACAAGCAGGAATGTTACAGATTGATCGGCGAACTGCCTTTAATGTTTCCGGTGGGAGAACAACGTCGTTACAGCGATCTGGGATTTATTCTCCTGGGTGAAATTATTGAAATTGTTTCCGGACAGCCGCTGGATCAATTCATGAAACAGAACATATTCCAGCCCCTTGGAATGAAAAATACTGACTTATAATCCCCTGACATTGAAGGGTCCCCTCAAAATTGCAGCTACATCTGCAGGCAATCCTTATGAAAAAAGAATGGTTTATGATTCCACCCTTGGATTCAAAATAAAAGAGATTAATCCCGCACAATGGAATGGTTGGCGAACCTATATTCTAAAAGGTGAGGTAAATGATGGGAATACCTGGTATGCCAATGGGGGAATTTCCGGTGCGGCAGGATTATTTTCCACTGCCAGCGATCTGCAAAAACTTGTTGATATGCTGATTAATAAAGGGATGGTTGGTTCCGTACATTTTATATCAGCGAGAACCATCGAAACATTTCTGACAAAAGACAAATTCAATAACGGTCTTGGATGGATGATGGATCCTTCGAATTCATTTATGAAAAACGCGCCTGAAGGTTCTTTCGGTCATACCGGATTCACCGGAACCAGTATTACGGTAATACCCCGGAATAAAATTTCAATTATACTATTAATAAACCGGCAGAATACCGGATTGCCGGACAATGGCGAATACTATAATGTGAATCCTGTCCGGTTGCAGGTATTTAATGTTGTATCAAGATACCTTTAGAATAGCCCTCGCCTAAAACTGCATCCCTACCTTAAGTGCGAAAATCTGGAGGTGTGACTTTACATTAACCCCATAGGTACTTGCATCGTCAGCGAAAAACCGGTTGAGTGAATAATTGTAATCAATCAGCACCAGGAAATTCAGGTATTGGATGCCCGTTTCGCCTATCACTCCGAATTCTGGTTTTCGGATATCCTCCCGGGTGAAATTAAAGGAATTGGATGATAGGATGGTATTCGTTCCAATGAACATGCCCCCTCCGACTCTCCATTTGAATCTGGGCTTGTGTATGATCTCATAACCAGCAGTAAGGGGGATTTTGAAACTATGGAACGGAACATTGTCATGTAGCGGTGGTGCCGGGATTTACCTCAAATTTCATCTGGTTTGTTGAAAAAAGCCATTCAAATGCCAGCTGGTAATATGGCCGGGTGCCATAGCGCATGAAAAAGCCAAACTTGTCCCGGCACCTGCTGACAAGCGGGTGTTGCCCTGTTCCTGAGCGGGAAAACCACGATACTCCTTCGCCTGCCTGGAATCCCAGCCAGAAGAACTGCCCACGGCAGGGTAGAGTTATGAGACCGCTTGAGAGTGTCAGCCATGAAATCAGAATTATTTTCCGGATCGGATCCATGCTAAAAGATATTTTTAGGCCGGGAAGAGGTATTCCTTTCCGTTTATAATGATTTTATAGTCCATGATACGGGGCCAGAGTGGTGGCATAAGGTCCTTGTTCCATTTATCAAACATTTCCTGAAGTTTGATCAATTCATCCGGTTTTATCGTATGCAGATCGATCTGCTCGTACCGGTCTTCCCTGAGATTGTACAGCTCTATCCAGCCATCCCTTATGCTTTGAAGGTATTTCCAGTCCCCCATGCGCATGGCATGGATATGATCTGCTTTCCAGTAAAAGAAATCATGAGGCGTTCCTTCCTTAGTGCCTTTCAGATAAGGCATCAGGTCAGTGCCATCATAAACACGATCATCGGGTAGTTCACATTCTGCGAGTTTTGCAGAGGTCATAAAGATATCCATGGAACTCACGGGGTTTTTGTAAACTTTTCCCTTCGGCAATACTCCTTTCCATTTTACAAAGAAAGGCACATTGACGCCCCCTTCGAACATGGTAAGTTTTCCCCCTTTGTAAGGCTTGTTGTCGGTAGCCTTTGTGTATGCAGCGCCCCCGTTGTCGCTTATCAGGTAAATGATCGTATTATTTTCCAACCCCAGTAATTTGAGCTTTTCCATCATCTCGCCAATGGCATCGTCGAGTGCTGATACCATGGCGTAATACACCCTTTTATTCTCGTCAGGCACACTGTCATACATTTCATAATAATCCCTTGGTGCCTGAAAAGGAACATGAACCGCATTGAAGGCAACATAAAGAAAGAAGGGCTCCTTTTTATGGATAGCCATGAAAGAAATGGCTTCCTCCTTGATAGCATCGGTGAGGTATCTTCTTTCTTTGATGATTTTATCATTCCTGCGTATGGCACTGGTTTCTTTCCTCCCCATTTTCCATTGATGCTTTGCACTAAAGGAATCCTGGATATAATTGACCATATCAGGATCTTTCCGCTTTTCTGAATAAAGTGAAAAAGCGCCATAAAACCCAAACTGATAATCAAATCCGCAGTTATTCGGGATTTGTTCTTTGGAGAATCCGAGGTGCCATTTCCCAATGCAGGCGGTGGCATAGTTCCTCATCTTAAGGAATTCAGCCAGGTTTATTTCGGTAGGAAGAAGTCCCTGTTTCTGTATCTGCCATTCAGGAGGGAACCTGGGTTTTTCATCCAGGACAAATTCTCCCGTATTCATCATGTATTTTCCTATCCAGTAGGATGGAAGATTATTAGGATAAATCTCCATCGGCTGTGTCTCAAACCCGTACCGCTCATTGTACCGGCCGGTAAGCAGTCCGGCACGCGAAGGTGCACAGACAGGGGCAGTCACATAGCAGTCTGTAAACCGTATTCCCTCCGATGCAATCTGGTCCATATGAGGAGTTTTCACCGTGGTGGATCCATAGCAGGAAATCTCTGATTTCCCAAGGTCATCCATCACGATCAGAAGGATATTTGGCGGCCGGTCACCCGAATAGCGGGGTAATGCTTTCTGCAGGAATTTCTTCTTAAAGGCCAGCTTGTTTTTATCGTATTTGATATCCCATTTATAACTGGCGGTTGTGAAAGGGAAAACGCATCCCCCAACCATGATCACAAGGAACATCAAAAACAGGTAAAGATATTTATGCCTCTTAATAGGATTCATTGGTATAAGAAAAACTTCACATACCTAAACCGCTAAATGAGATGGTCATTGGCAGATCTATTTTCCATCCATATCAAAGGTACAAATATCTGTCAGAAATTTAAAGAGATATATTTGGAAAGTATCCTGTAGAAAAGGGTATTACTCAGCTTAAATAAAAAAACCGGATCCTTCAGGAAGGATCCGGTTTTGCTTTTATGGATTTTGCTTATTACGGCTGGGTGAAGAAAACGGTATCCATCTGGGTGACAATTCCATTCACTACATTAATATCCTTAATTGTTGTATCGGCAAAAGGATCCTTTGGATTAAACTTCACATTCCATGTTCCTGCCGGAACTCCGGTTATCCTAAAACTGCCGTTATCTGCAGCATAGGTTCCAAGCGTATCGGGCCCTGATATGGCCATTATATATGGCAGGGCTTCTGCAGGAGAAACATTGCCTGAAATTGCACCGCTTATGGCTTCACTATATGTTCGTAATACCGGTTTCAGGAGATATCCTCCATTTCCCTTATGCACGATTGAATGGGCTGCGTCGAAATCGATCCACAACTTATACAGCACTCCGCCGGTAAGGGTTGCATTGATATTAAATTTCAAGCCACTCTGCTGAGCTGAAGGGGTTTCCAGATTATGTAACTCTCCTCCTGTTTCGATCTGGTTATTCGGTCCCAACACCAGCCTCATTTGCGAAATTGTTCCGGCAGGAAGTTCCATGGCTGCCAGTACAGTATCCATTCCGTTCCGGAAATCCAGAAGGTTGTAAACTCCCTTATTTACCTCCAGGCTTTGCCAGCTGCCTTCAGCGTCATTTTCCGAAACATGGATCTGAACATCCTGGATGTCAATTAGTACTGCATCATAATCGGCAGGGGCATCCGTCAGCATTACCTGCAATTCCGCATTCTTGTTAGTGTCGGTTTTGGAACATCCGGTTAAAAACGCAAAAGCACAGATTACCAGAACATTTAAATAGAAATACTTTCTCATAACTTAAGTTTTAATTATTGATATTATACGATAAAAATGAACACAGGGTTATTGTGGGAATAGGTTTATGATTGAATTAACGGGTCTTTCAGCCCAAATATTATCCGCTTTACTTAATATGAATGGCATTACATTACGCATGTTGAAGCCAGGCAAATATAAACAATTTCATACTTTTGCACCAGTTTATTGTTCAGAAAACAGGAATGGCAGATCGCAAAACCCAATTTGGCAAGGTATAATGATTCCGGAAAAGAAGCGCATACGAATAGCAGTGGCCCTTGTGTATTTTAGCATGGGACTTTGTTTCTCTTCCTGGGCCAGCCGGATCCCGGAAATTAAGACTGCCCTTCATTTAAATGATGCCCTGTTTGGCAGTATTCTCTTTGCCTTACCGGTTGGACAATTTCTGATGATGCCCTTTTCGGGAAGGCTTGTTACCCGTTTCGGCAGTCACAGGGTACTAGCATTGCACTTCCTCTTTATACACTCTGTCTGAATAATATAGGTTGGGTGAGGGAAGGGTGGCAACTTGCAATTGCCTTGTTCTTATTCGGTTTGTCCGGTAACCTTTGCAACATTTCAATCAATACCCAGGGTGTTGCTGCCGAGCATTTGTATGAACGGCCGATAATGGCCTCTTTTCATGGAGGATGGAGCCTTGCGGGATTTACCGGTGCCCTTATCGGCTTACTAATGATCAACCTGAAGATTCCGCCACACTGGCACTTTATAACAGTTATCCTGTTGGTATGGATTATAGTCTGGATCAACTATCCATTCCTTGTAAGAGTTAAACCCGGCTTACACAAGGATGTCCCCAAACGCAAATTCTTATCCAGGCCTGATGGAATACTTGTTCAACTGGGGATCATCGGCTTTTGCAGCATGGCAAGTGAAGGGGCTATGTTCGACTGGAGCGGTGTTTATTTCAAGGATGTGGTGAAGGCTCCCGCATCGCTGGTGGTGTTGGGTTATACTTCATTCATGATCATGATGGCCTCGGGACGCTTTATGGCTGATCGTATTATTTCCAGAATCGGGCGAAAAAGACTGCTTCAAATTTGCGGGGTGATGATATCGGGGGGGTTATTCACTTCTGTATTATTTCCCTACCTCATCCCATGTACAATAGCCTTTATGCTGGTGGGACTGGGTGTATCAAGCATTGTACCCACTGTTTACAGTGCTGCCGGTAAACACAAGAAAGTGCCGCCGGGAATTGCCCTGGCAACAGTAACCAGCGTGAGCTTCCTGGGCTTTTTAATGGGTCCTCCGCTCATTGGGTATATCTCCGAAATTGCGGGACTGCGTTATTCATTTGCGGTGATTGGAGTTTTTGGATTGGGGATCTCCCTTTTGGTTTCCAGGATAAAAGCTTTACAAGATACACAACCTATCGTGATTGATCCGGAAATCGATCCCGGACTCAATTTTCCGCTTTGATAAAAATACCTTGGTTTTTAAGGCCTGTTTGTTTATATTTGTTTAAACCGGCTATTGAATCTATTATATTTCATTGAAATACAAATATATAGATTTGAAGAATGGATTGAAAAACACATAAATCCAGATTACATTTCATCGATAATTAATATTTAAAAGCGGAGTAAAAATTATGCAACGAAAAATTAAATTGCAACATGTCATATTTCTGGCATGTTTTGTTTTGCCATTCGCTGTGAATGCCCAGACCAATCCGGCATCAAATTCAGTGAAGAAAGAACAGGCATTTGTGCCACTTGACAAAGAGGCCATAAGAGGTCATTTCAAGCTCGTCGAATTCACAATGGAGCCGGGTGAAATTGACCAGGCCGTTGAATTTAAGGATCCTGCAGGTGAACAGACCGTGCTCTTCGACCTGGTGGAAGGCGGTGCCATTGTTTCCTTCGTATACAAGGGCATTGAACATACCTGGAAGTATAATGGCGGGGGTCTTTTACAGATGGCCTTTCATAATTCAAGGGATGATGGTCCCTGGGCCGGAGATTATAATCCCACACAGGCTGGCGACGGAACAGCCATGTCTCCTGTTACGGGTATCGGTGGCAATGGAATTGATTCATTAATTCTGGTTACCATGATGCTTGATTTTAATCATAACAACGGATTTTACCCTCATCCGCTTCTTGCCGTGTGGGGCGGAAAGGTTGACGAAAATATTCCGGCCAGTTATTTTTCACCCTATGTTCTCGAAACGTTCGCCCATTGGGTGAAAAACCCGGGTGGAGAACCCAAATATTATTTGCAGCTCGATGAGCGGATCACCCATCTCACTGAAGAAGTAATGGGACCTTTTGGATATGACTTTGCCGATTACCAGAACTGGGAATTCAATGTGAAAGCAATCAGTCCCGAAAATTGTCCCTGCGATGCATCCAAGACAACCTATATGGCCGGAGGGCTTATATACAGATAAGACACGAAAGGTAGGACTGGCTATTGCCATGCCAAGCAGCAATTTCCCTAACGGCAAGGTAGGAGGCGGTTTCAATAGTGATTACATGTGGCGTAACAACAGTTTTCATCTGGGGTCCAGTGAAACACTGGATGGTATTACTTCCAAGAAATTTGTGTGGTATGTGATGGTCGGCTCCTGGGATAAGGCCCTTCAATTTTCAAAATCAATCGGTACGACAGGAGGTGTGAAATGAGGACAGCAATATTTAATAAACAGACAAAAACCTTTTCAGGCAGCATTATGAGAAATTTACTTATATTCTTTGCATTCATCGGTATATGCGGACCTGCAATTGCCCAGCCCATGCCCGACGTGAGAGGCACATATGAAGATTACCCTGTTGGCATGGTTAAATACTGGCAGGCACGTGAATCAGTTAAATCGGTTCAGGTGGTTGTGCTGCGGGATCCGGCCGGAGAACAGGAAGCCCGTTTTAACCTTCACCACGGAGCATCACTGATTTCTTTGCGCTATCATGGAGAAGAGCTGTTATTCAGTCATAGCGCAGGAGCGAACGTTGAAATGTTTGTATTCCGCAAAGACACTGCTCCGGAGCATTACAGCCCTTACTGGTCGGCATTTCATCCAAGCCAGGGTGGAAACAGCATGGGTGTTCCTGCTAATACCGGGGGTGTGGCATGCAACGGAGAAAAATCCATGACGGCCTTTGCCATGATGGTTGACGCGGGCGTTAATAATGCCTTTGTGCGGAATCCTTTGATTGCTGTATGGAAGGGACAGGTAAGCGATAACTTTCCTCCGGGTTATTCCACACCCTATACAATTCAGACGGATGCCAGCTGGGTACCGAATTCAGATCCCAATGGTACTCCGAAGTATTACCTGAAACTTCACCAGGTTGTTGTAAACATAAGGCCTGCTGATTCAGGACCCATGGAATGGCTTCTGGAAGGAGCTGCCCCGTGGACATCAGCCTACAGTTCAGTTTATCCGGAGAAGGCTACCGATATAAAAACTCCCTGTACAAGTAAAACTACACCCGTTATGCTGGCAGGACGTTACAAGGATTCACCCCGCACCCAGGGTTTTGCCATTGCAGTGCCAACATCCAAATGGGCAACAGATAACGCGTATATACTTGAAAACGCAGAATATGTAAAGCTTCTGTACGGGGCCGTCTGGGCAGCTCCGCGGCATACTTTTGCCGTGGTACTGTCACGTCCGCTCAATGGTTTGAGCGCTTTCTCCTTCGATTGGTATGTGTGCGCGGGAAGTTGGGACCAGGCTGTTAAATTTGGCGAAAATACGGCAAAGACAAATCCATCGCAGGGAAGCCCAAAAAAGTAGGTTTATGAAAAAGTCTTTATTCCTTGCGGTATTGTTCATGGCTGGTTTTGCCATGAACTGTCTTTCCCAGGCGCAAACCATTTCTGCCGATGCACAATGTACCAAACTGGGCCGGGGAGTGAATATTCTGGGTTATGATAATGCATTCTGGAAGGACCGTACCAAAGGACGGTTCAAGGAATCATATTTCAAAATGATTAAAGACGCAGGCTTTGCCTCGGTGCGTGTAAATCTTTATCCCTTCTCATTTATGGATAAAGATCATAAATTAAGTGCTGCGTGGCTTAAAACACTCGACTGGGTTGTTGAAGAGGGGATGAAGGCCGATCTTATGGTTATCCTCGATTTACATGAGTTCACGGCTATGGCTGATGATCCGGATGCAAAAAAGGAAATGTTCCTTTCCTTCTGGAGACAAGTAGCACCCAGATATAAAGACAAACCGGACAATGTTGTATTTGAGATATTAAATGAGCCAAACCAGAAGCTTACCGTGGATATGTGGAATAATTTCCTTGTTGAGGCAATGGGGATAATCCGTCAAACCAATCCGGGCCGAACGCTTATCATCGGTCCCGCTAACTGGAATGGTATAGAGAGTTTAAATACACTCAAACTTCCGGAAAATGACCGGAATATAATTGTAACGGTGCATTTTTACCATCCTATGCGATTTACACACCAGGGTGCCAAATGGGCTAAGGAATATAAGGACCTGAGCGGTATACAATGGACAGGCACGGCAGCTGAAAAGGAGGAAGTGGAATCAAAACTCAAGGTGGCAGCAGACTGGTCATTGCAAAATAAAAGACCCATTCTCCTGGGAGAATTTGGCGCTTATGACAAGGGAGATATGGATTCAAGAGCCCGTTATACGGCCTTTGTAGCCCGCACTGCAGAAAAATTTAATTTTTGCTGGGCCTACTGGCAGTTCGACAGCGATTTTATAGTATATAACATCGATAAAGAAGCCTGGGTAAAACCTATTTTGAATGCCCTGATGAACAGTAAAGAATAGGGACGCAGAACAAGAATTTAGTTTGAATTTTGCCTGATTGCATTCTGAAGGGCAGTCCATTTTGAAGATCCTATTACCGGAATTTTTTGAAATGTCCTGCCCTTTATTTCTTCCGTGATTTTAACCGACCTTTGTTTTGATTCCGGATGTGTGCTGATCCAGTATAATTGTTCCGGAAGGCTCCTATCTGATAACCTATAGAGAAAATTGGCCAGCGCTTCAGGATCCATATCTGCGTTGATCATATATTCAACGGCTGTCAGGTCTGCTTCGGTTTCAAATTTCCGGTCATAGGCAGTGGATGATAATTGCTCAATTGCTTTTTTAACAACGGTAGAATTACCATTGCCGGTTGACATGGATACTAAAACGGACAACCCTGTTTCCTTCACCAGTTTATTCATCACATGCCCCTTTTGGATATGGGCCAGCTCATGACTGAGCACACCGCAAAATTCACTTTCATTCTGACAGGCCTCTATTAGTCCGGAATAAATTACCAAATGATTATCCGGAAGAGCAAAGGCATTTACTTCACCGTTTTTCAGGACATGTATTTTGATGTTTTCGCTGTCAATGTTATTCTTTTTGCATAAATGGTAAAGAAGTACTTTTATTGAAGAGGTTACCGAATCTGAAGTGATTTCACCTTCAGAGGTTTTAAGTGATTTCCAGAACAGATCCCCGATTTTTTGTTCCAGGTCGGCTGAAGCCTGCTCAATTTTAAAAAGTGTGATCCAGTTAATTCTGGATAGGCCATACCATGTTCCAAAAAAGAGGACTGCAAGTATGATGAATTCAGTCAGCAGTTTTTTCATGATGCTTTTACAATAAGATTCGTTAAACCACCGACAAACCACCATTCTATATGCCGGCCTTTATTCACTGCAATGGCTGTGTGCATGGTGGCAATAAACTCAAAAATATTGAAAGCTAAGACGGTCATTGCGTAGGCAATATAATTGGAACTGATTTTTTCATCCGTGAAGATGATGGAGATTGTCCACCAAAAACATGCACTGTTCAATGGAAGAGCCATCAGCTGAGAGAGCAAGGCCTGGGTGCAGTGCCACTTTACAAAGCCCTTGGCCTTCCGGTTGCCTGCGTAAAAGATCAATGTTGCAAGAAGATTTACGATTGGCAACGGAAGTCCGCCAATAAAAGCTATCAGTGACATCAGGTAGCTGTTCGATGCTTTCTGAGCTTCTTCTTCAGAGGGCGTATAAGTAATTGTAGGAAGATGTCATAGTCCCTTTTTAATATTCCAGATCCAATTCGCTAATACCAATAATATGGCAGGGATGAAAACAATTTTACGTTTAAATAGGTGCTCTGTTTTGGTATAAATGTGATACAAGGTTGATTGCCCGGTCAATAGATCATATAGTATCCAGAACGGGGAAAGAATCAGGATAAGAAAAATCAATAATCCAAATGGGTTCCACCATAAGGCAGCTTTCAGATCACCATTAAACAACGCGAGAACAGATCTTGACGATCCGCATGACGGACAGGGTATATTTGTAAGATATTTGAATAGACATACTTCTGGCTCGCCCGTGGTGGAGAATTTAATCACATGAAGCAGAATAATCCATGCGTATCCTGCCACACAGGCAAAAAACAGTATGAAGTATAACTTTTTCTTACCCAATATTTATTAGAAAAGATAAGGTCGTATTTTCTGCATGTTTTTTTCCCTGGTGTCAGGCATTATAAGGAACCAGTCTATTATCGTCCAGATACCCAAGCCTCCGCAAGTTAGAAGCTTACCAATTCCTAATCCTGTATCCCCGATTAAAAAGCGGTCAATACCGAAATGTCCGGCTAAAATGGAAACAATTAGACTGGTCGTAGGATCTTTAAATTGCATGGTAGAAATCATAACCCATTTGGAATCATCAACTGCAAGCAGTCTTTCCCTGATTTCATTGATCTGATGAGTTTCAAAATACTTGGCATTTGTCATGATGAACATATCGACCTTTTGTGTTTCCATGAGATTGTTGGTTTATTTTCCTACTCGTAAGGATTTTCGGTTATTCCCCGTTTTTACGTGGTTTCTGGACTCCACAATGTTATTTTTACTTTACGTGCATTATTCTTATTAGGTTTCGTTGCGGCAATATGCAAACCTTGATGGATGCACTAAAGGTATATTTATCCGACAATGGCTTATGGGTATAGTAATTCAAACCAGGTTTAACAGATAACAAGGTATAAATTATTATTTTCCTGACGCACTTTTACGGGAAAATTTTATTCCCAATGCGTCAGGCAGATTTATATATTCCGGGGATCACACTTTTTGCAATGCTTCCATTACCCGCGCAGGTGTCATGGGCAACTGGTACAGCCTGGCTCCGGTGGCATCAAAAATAGCATTGGCAATCACAGCGCCCATGCAAATGATGGCAGGCTCTCCGCCTCCCTGGGGTGGCTGGTCGGGCCTGTCAAGAATTACTGTTTCTATATTTGGTAATGATGAAAATCGGGGAAGTTCATAGGAATTGAAGTTGTCACTATGAATTTTTCCTCCTGTAAAAAGCACCTCTTCGGTGAGTGCATAACCAAGTCCCATTGTAATGCAGCCTTCCATTTGAATTGTAGCGCCCTGGGGATTGATGCAAAGGCCCATATCCTGTGCGCAGGCCACACGGATTACCTTCACTTTGCCGGTTGTTTTATCCACTTTTACCTCGGCCATATGGGCTACATAAGATCCTACATCTGAGCCGATGGCTATGCCAACACCGTGGCCGCTTGGTCCTTTGATAGGGGTCCATCCGAATTTTTCTGCCACAGCCTTCAGCACATTGATCATCCTTTCATCTTTAAGGTTTTTCAGACGGAATTCCAGCGGATCTATGCCTGCCTTTGCTGCCATCATTTCAATCTGGGATTCCCTGGCAAACGTATTTGTATTGTTGCTTGGTGCTCGCCATGCTCCGGTTGCAAAGGGATGTGCACCAATATCAACCCAAACGGTTCCCAGGGCCGTTATCCTTTTATGTGGTATATCATAAAGTGTTTCGGAGCCTCCCTCCCCGGCGAAATACACATTGTAATCCCACAAAGTGATACGACCACTACCATCGATACCCGATGTTAGTTTCACTACTGCAGCCGGTCGGAAGGTATCATAAAAAAATTCTTCCTGCCTGGTCCATACAACCATTACAGGCTTGCCGCTTAGTTTGGCAAGACGGGCAGCCTCCACCATCTGCTGGTGTTCTGACTTTCCTCCGAATCCGCCACCCAGAAAAGGAGTGATCACTCTAACCTTTTCCTTGGGCAGGTTAAGCGCTTTTGAAATTGACTCCTGTGCCGGGAACGGCGTCTGGGTAGAACCCCTCACAATCATCCTCCCGTCTTCCATATAGGCCAGCGCGGTGTGTGTTTCCATGGGTGCATGGGCCACATAGCTGTTATAGAACTCACTTTCAACAACAATTTTGGATAGTGATCTTCCGGTGTCGAGGTTGCCCGATTTGCTCAACTCTTTCCCGGCAGGAGCCGCTTTTACCAGGTATTCAAAAATAGTCTTATCGTCCACCTCCCGCTCATTATAAGTATAGGTGGCTTTGATTTTTTTAAGGGCTTCCTCGGCCATATCATGTGATTCATGCAGAACAGCGATCAGATCACCCTCTTTGATCACTTTAATTCCTTCGGCTTTTTCCGCTTCAGAAGTATCGACTGATTCAAGTTTTGCTCCATGGGAAGGAGGCCTCAGAATCCGTGCATACACCATCCCCGGAACTTTGAAATCCCCTGCATATTTTGCCAGTCCGGTTACCTTGTGAAGGCTGTCTTTCCTTGTATAGGATTTCCCCACAATCTTATAGTCTTTTGGGTCCTTTATCGGGGGCTTTGTAGTCAGGTACCGTTCAATCTTTTTTCCCTGCACCAGTTCGGCATAGGTGACGCTTTTCCCCGGGTTGCTTTTGTCGGTGATGGTGCCTTCCTTTACTTCCAGACCGGAAACAGGAACTTTCAGTTTCTCCGAGCCCAGGCTGAGGAGTACAGCCCTGGCTTCCGCAGCAGCCTGGCGGAAAGGAATACCGAAAATGCGGGTTGTCATGGAACCGAATGTACCCATGTCCCATGGACACAGATCAGTATCTCCCATGAGCATATCCACCTCATCATAAGCTACATCCAGTTCTTCAGCCAGCATTTGAGTCAGCGAGGTAACAGGTCCCTGTCCCATTTCTATTTTTCCGGTAAAGCCGGTCACGGTTCCATCCTCATTTATCCTCAAAAACGCGTTGAAGTCGGTGGGTAATTCACCCCGTTGTTCAGCCTGAAGAGCCAATGCTTTTATAGGATCCCAGGTACTGAAAAAAATAAAAATACCACCTCCGGCGAGTCTGAAAAAGTTTCTCCTCGAAATTCCCGGTTTGGATTTGGAATCAGAAATCCCTTGTGGAATGATTACTTTTTCATCCATGATTATTTCCCTCCATTCATTTCTTCTGATGCGGTAAGAACAGCATCAATGATCCTCGTATGTGCACCGCACCTGCAAAGGTTATGGTCCATTTCCTGTATTATATCTTCCCTGGCGGGTTTGGGGTTCTTTAGCAGGAGTCCTGAGGCAGTCATGATCATACCTGATGTGCAGAAACCACACTGAAGCGCATCGTGTTTTATGAAAGCCTTTTGCACCGGATGTAAATTGCCTCCATGGGAAAGTCCTTCTATGGTGGTTATTTTACGTCCGTTAATATTCCCGATACGAAGCTGGCAGGAGGGCACTTTCATATTGTCCATATGCACGGTGCAGGCTCCGCAAAAGCCGATGCCACAACCGAATTTTGTGCCGGTAAGACCGAAATGGTCGCGAAGAACCCATAACAAGGTCAGATTCGGGTCAATCTGCAATTCTTCGCTTTTGCCATTCAATTCAAATCGAATGATATCCTTCATATGAATAGGATTGAGTTAATAATCCTGAAAAGGAACTAAAGCACTCATTATATAACACCCGATAGCTTATTAGGTTTTGGGCATAACATAATTTAATTACGTAAATAGTAACCACAAAGTACCCCAAGGATTGTCACAACGGAAACACTAAGGAATTTTTGCCACAAAGGCTCTAATGACATTCGATAGGATCAAACTCTACGAGATTGTTTATAACAATCCTTGAAATTGACGGAAATCAGCGAGAGAAGAAAGCCCTGTTGCGAGAAATATATTCTGAGATCCCGAGATACTGCGAGATATCTTCCGAGATTATTCTAATTTTGCGGTCTCTTTGACTAACTGTTCCGTGTACTAGCATACCACGTAAAAAACTAGATGATGAAAAACCAGGTTTCCGTTATTTTCATGCTGGCAGGCATATTATTCACCACCTGCCTCCTGCTGGCGAATATTTTAGCTGTAAAAATCATTCAGATAGGACCCTTTGCGGCTCCAGCCGGGGTATTGATCTTTCCGGTCGCCTACATCCTCAATGATGTAATCGCCGAGGTATGGGGATACAAAAAAGCCCGCCTGATCATCTGGGCGGGTTTTGCCATGAACATCCTGATGGTAGTTTTCTTCAGCCTTTCCATTATCCTTGCCTTCAGCCATTTTCTGGACGGATCAGTCAACCTATGCCAAAATACTGGGATCCACCCCGAGAATAGTATTTGCCAGCATCGCCTCCTACCTGGTTGGTTCATTTCTGAATGCCTTTATAATGAGCAGGATGAAAATATTCAGCCAGGGAAAGCACTTTGGACTGCGGGCTATCCTGTCGACAATGGCCGGTGAAACGGCGGATTCCCTTTTGTTTATTTCCCTGGCCTTTGCCGGTACATTTCCCTTCCGTTCAATTATTATCATGATCGCTACCCAGGCCTTATTGAAAACAATTTATGAAATACTCATACTGCCTTTTACAGCCATGGCGGTAAGATGGGTTAAAAAGAAGGAAAATCAGGATGTATTTGATAATGCCATTTCCTATAATCCATTTAAAATAGTGGAGGTTTAAAAAATCATCAGGCATACTTAAACCTTCTAAGCAAGGCGGCAAGATATCTTGATTTGAATTGCTGACTGGCCAGTGCCTGTTTCAGGGGAGGCAGTTTTAGAATTACTCCAAGCACAGCTGCCATGGCCCTGTGGCTGAACATTACCTGGTTGTCGAACATCAGGTTTTGAAGTTTGCCCCGCTCAATGGCCATCGTGACAACACGGTGAACCGAATTAACGGGTGTGATTACCCGTTCTTCCGCGAAGCGAAGTTCAATGGCTTTTTTATTGCAGCCGGTGAGACAAATACCGCATCCAAGACAAATATCCTGCATGCAGTTTTGCTTTTTTCCAGTTTGGCTTTTCGGGATTATTGGAGGATACAAGGGTCATTGCTTCTACCGGGCATAATGAAACACATTTTCCGCAACCATTGCAATTCTCCTCAACGATAAACGGAATAAAGTTGGTTGTATGCACAGGATTAAGAAATCCGAATCTTCTGGCAGCTATCAGCGCTTCGCAACAGCATCCGCAGCAGTTACAGATAAAGTTCACCTTTTCCTGAACATTTTCACCGAACTGTACAAGGTTATTCTCCCTGGCTTTCTGTAAGAAGATCAATCCCTTCGGAAACATCAACTTTTCTGGCAATTCCATGACGTATCAGTGAATCTGCACTGTCGTTAAATGTCATGCAGATATCCATGGGAGCATCACAGTTTTTTCCAAGATGCTCCATCTTGTGCCTGCAATAACAGATCCCGATACCTATTGATGGAAGCAGTTTTTATTACCTCCGATGCTCTCTCATAATCAAGCACATGAAGTGCATTTTCATTTGAAAGTCACCTCTTCGTTGACAAATACTCTTCCTAACTGGGTTTCCCCGATGGTAAAGAGATTTTTAATAAAGTCTTCCTCAACATTCATATACTGATAAAAGAGTTCAGAAAGGGTCTTCTGATCAATATCATTTCTGTATCTCATTAGGGAAAACTCAAAAAAGCCTGCCATGGGAGGAGGCATGGAATAAAGTACATCGTCATTCTCTTCAGCCATCAATAAGCAATCCCCTGTCAGCAAGGTCATTTAATATGGTCTGTGCATCTGATTCCCTGATTTTCCATATTCGCTGCAGCTTTCCTGGCATTAAAAGGTTTTATGGGCAATTAGGAAACAAGTCCTGCTTCCCTTTCTGAAAAAAGGATCTTCAGTATTTCAAAAAGCAGATTCAGAAGCAACAGCTCCCTGCGGAAAAAGATTTAACCGGTCGGTAAGTTTTTTATAGGGGTAATATTTGATTGTATTTTGATGGGCCATATATGACGGTAAAATCAATAAAGGCTATCAAATATAAGGATTTATGCAGGTATTGGCAATAGGCTGTCTTCCTTATTGAGGAACTTGATAAACTAAAGAATTATCCTAATTTTACGGTCTCTTTGCTGCATCACCTCGTGTACTAGCTTACCACGTAAAAAACTAGATTATGAAAACCAGGATGTTATTGTTTGAGGTTAGCACGTAATAACATGTTAAATAATCAGGCATTGGTATTATTTTCGGGCGGACAGGATTCCACAACCTGTTTGTTCTGGGCACTAAAGAAATTTGACAAGGTATCCACCCTTGGTTTTGACTATGGCCAGCGGCATCATTCAGAAATTGCAGCTGCTACGAAAATTGCAGCATTTGCTCATGTTTCCTATGAGATACATGCAATTGATACATTTTCAAATATATCCAAGAATTCACTTACAAACCGTGAAATCGAAATAAATGAGCCGGTTTCAAAGGATCAACCTCCCAATACCCTGGTGGAAGGACGTAACCTGCTTTTTCTTACCTATGCTGCCATTTATGCAAAACAGGTGGGTGCAGACAATCTGGTGATTGGGGTTGGACAAACAGATTACAGCGGATACCCTGATTGCAGGAACGATTTTATCCTTTCTGCCAATACTACCATCAATCTGGCATTCGACCATGAGTTTGTTATTCATACCCCGTTGATGTGGAAAACCAAAGCCAGGATATGGGAAATGGCTGACGAACTTGGAATCTTTGATATCGTAAAGTCACAGACTGTGACCTGTTATAACGGGATTCCCGGAGAAGGCTGCGGGGAATGCCCGTCTTGCCGCCTGCGTCAAACAGGCTTGCAGGAATATTTATCATTTAAAATCGTCCGGAACAGCTCACTTAAAACAATCAGGTCATGGAAAACTTTAAAAACCTGGGTAAAGAATCCGATTTGCATTTTGATTATGATAAATCGGTGCTTGAAAGTTTTGAAAACAAGCATCCCGACCGGGATTACTGGGTGAAATTCAACTGCCCGGAGTTTACCAGCCTGTGCCCGATTACCGGCCAGCCTGATTTTGCCACTATTTATATCAGCTATATTCCCGATATGAAAATGCTGGAAAGCAAGAGTCTGAAACTTTACCTTTTCAGCTTCAGAAATCATGGAGCGTTTCATGAAGACTGCGTAAATGTTATCCTGAATGACCTGGTAGAGCTTTTAAAGCCCAGGTATATTGAAGTTGCCGGTAAATTCCTTCCCCGCGGAGGAATCAGCATTGATCCCTGGTGCAATTACGGGCAGCCGGGAACCCGGTTTACGGAACTCGCAGAGTTCAGGTTGAGGCAACATGATTTAAATCCGGAGAAGGTAGATAACCGGTAAGATCGGTAATCGGTAATCAGTAATCGGTAATCAGTAATCGGTTTTTAGATCTGCGTGCCGAAGGCATCCCTTCGGGAAAATCAGCGTGCCGAAGGCATCCCTTTGGGAAAATCAGCGAGATCTGAGTTAGGCAATCGCCTTCGGCTGAACTGAATGACAGGGATTTAGAATATTTCAGTACTGTGGGTGCTTTCCACGTTCCCATTCGGTTTTGTTTTCTTTGTTTGGGAGCCGAAGTTATAGGCGATGCTGAAATATACAACCCGTGTTTCTGTCTTGCGCCAGTTTTCGGCATAGAAATTATCTCCCCAGGCTGTATAACTGTTTTTCAGTGTATTCAATAAATCCGTTACGCGGGCTGTGAGGCTGAGCCTGTTATCCAGGAAATCTCTCTTTATTGCCAGGTCAATTGAAAATTGGGGTTCCATTTTTGATGTGATGGCGATAATCGGACCTGTATAATTCATTACAAGCTGTAGTGATGTCTTGCTCATGGGCGTAAATACATTGTTTAACCGCGCATTATAGGAATAATCACTGTTTGATAAGTTTTGATCATCCGACTCGATTGCATTCCTGTAAAAACTTCCATTGCCTGTGAGTTTCCACCACGGCAGGAGCAATTGATCATATGTCAGTTCAAAACCCAGATTTCGGCTTTTTGCAATATTTTGCGGCGCAATATGACTGATTCCATTACTATCCAGGCTGCTAACAGGATTAATCAGATCAGTGATATCTTTATAGAACAGTGTGAATCCCAGGTTTGCCTTTTTCCAGATCCGGTTATACCCGGCCTCAAACGAATTTACATATTCGGGTTTCAGATTAGGATTTCCGCTTCTGTATACATCGGGAGTTGACATGTCAATAAATGGATTTATCATACGTGCTGTCGGCCTGTTAATACGTCGGTTGTAGCTAAACTGGAATTCATTTTTCTGATCAGGGGAATACATCAGATTCACCGAGGGATAGAAATTGAAATATTGTTGGCTTATCTTTTCTGAATTTACGGTTTGGTGACCGTCGATAAAGGATTGTTCCAGCCTTAGTCCGGCAATGTATGAGAAAGCATCTTTTTTACCGGAATACATGCTATAAACGGAATAGATTTGTTCGTTATAAACAAAGTTATTGCTGCTGTTGGTATCTTCCACCCAACTGTCTGACTGAAGGATGTTTTGATAATAATCATTATTTGTGCCGCGGATGATGCCCTGAATACCGCTTTCCAATTTGGAATTGTCGCTGACAGGCAAAACCCAGTTTAACTGAAAATCGGAATTATGGTAGGTAGAGTGATTAAATATTTCAGTGGATTTTGTATAATCCGGATAATTAAATACCAAAGGCTGATCCTGATCATCGACAGAAGTAGTATAAGTATAATCGATTGTGAGTTCTTCATCTTTCTTATCAAAGGTTTTCCGGTAACCAAGCAGGTAATCCTGCGAACTGCCCATGCTGTTTTCTGAATTATCGGTAAATACACTTCCGGTAGGATTCATGGATCTGTCAAAATACTGTGATAAGGTTCCATCGGCATCCACTTTGTTGGAATAATTTTGGGTAAAGCTAACTGTCAGCGAATTCTGTGGATTTATGTTCATTTTCGTGCCAAGCGAAAATTTGTTCAGTTTAATATCCAGCTTTGAATCTGCATTTTGTTCCAGGTAATGAGCTGTATCGCTATTATAGGACTCGCGCAACAGATAGCGTTCAGACTGGGTTTTTTTATACACTCCCATGTAAGAGGCAAATACGTTAAATTTTCCTTTATTGTAATTCAGGCTCAACGACGTGGTGTATTTATTCCAGGTGCCCATGGTTAGCATGGCATTTCCGGAGAACCCTTCGGTTTTCTTCTGTTTCAGTTTTAAATTAATAATGCCGCTTTTGCCTTCAGGATTATATTTTGCAGTTGGGTTTGTAATAATTTCAACACTCTCGATTTCGGAGGCAGAAATTTGATCCAGTCTGGCCGCATCAATGGAGGTGGGCCTGCCATCAATCAGGATGCTGACGTCTGAATTTCCCCTTAAACTGACTGATCCATTTGCATCAACTGTCAGATTCGGAACATTTCTGAGCAAATCCACTGCAGTGCCTCCCGTGGAATTAATGTCCTTTGAAACATCGATCACTTTCCTGTCGATTTTGGAATCTGAAGTTTTACGGACACCAACAACGGTAACCTCTCCCAGGGCTGTGGTTTCAGATTCCAGCTTTAATTTTCCCAGGTCTGTTACCGTACCGGTTTTGGTCACCGTAATATTGTTTTGCACAAATCTTTTGTACCCGATAAAATCCGTGACGAGTTTAAAGGTACCCACCGGAACTTTGGTCAGTTCAAAAGAACCATCTTCTTTTGCCAGGGTCCAGGTGACCAGGGTGGAGTCACCTTGTTTGTAAAGGGCTATGTTAGCAAATCCGACCGGGATGGTATCAACCTCCTCCGTAAGGATTCCCTTTATCGAGGACTTTGAATCGGTACCGGAGGTTTGCTGTGCTTTTAAATTCGTGAGAACGAAACTTAAGAGCCCAATCATTAATACTGCATTTATTGTTTTCATGGAATTATTTTTCGTTTATGGCACTAAAATAGGGCTGTAATGTGTCATAAATACTGGAAAGTAAGTGAGACAGAAGAAATGGAGGGTGAAATGACTTCGGAGAGAGGTGAAAATCGGACAGCTGAGATTGCACACTCAGCACAAATCTACTTAGTGCCGGTAACAGGACTAAAAGAGGTGGCCCAGAAAGTAAATGAATCGAAATCGAGTTTTGCAATTACATCCTTGTAATCATGGCCTGCACCTCTGGCGATGGCATATAGATGATTGATACGAAGATCATTGAGTTCCTGGTGGAATTTTTTAATCAGGTCAAACAGAAAATCCTGGTCACCCACGAGTAGCCTGATTTTTGTATTGTTCCTGATGTAGTCTGCGTTTTTTTGAATCAGGTTGGAAGGGCTATTGATATTAAAATAGTCAGTATCATTTTCAAAAGTTGGAGCCAAAATCTCTTTTCTTTCCATTTCAAAGGAGGTAATACTGGGTGCAATGGAAGATACCACACCAAATAATTCCGGGTATTTGAATCCAAGGTGCAGGGATCCGTAGCCACCCATTGACATACCGTCTATTCCTCGTGCCTCCCGCAGTTTAATTGTACGGTATGTTGCATCTATATGAGGTATAAGGTCTTTTATTATTACATCCTCCACAGGCATTGTTCCATCCTTTGAATTGTTATACCAGCCAACAGGCAGGCCCTGAACAAAGACCACAATACACTGCGGCATGGTACCCCGCTTCATGGCAGCGTCCATCCGATCACACATCCAGGCTCCCTCACGTGAATTTCCATTGCCTCCATGCAACCAGTAAATTACCGGATATCTTTTATCAGAGTTTGAATAATCACGGGGTAAATACACCAGATAGCTTCCCTGTTTATTTTCTCCTCTTACATGTGTTGGAAATAAATTATATGTCGTCCCGGGAATGGGGTTAGTGATTGGATCGGCCCAGGAATCAGGGGGGCATGTTAGCTTTAGCGGATCTGATTCCAAATGATTTCCGTCCATCAGGTGCTTGTCAAAGAATCCCAGTAGTCTGGAAGTATTTTCTTCTGACTGCAATGCCATATAGTCAGTATCGTTTTCTGCCAAAATCCGCAGTTGAGTTTCTGTTGTATCTGCTGGCGATAAATTCTGCAGTTTATTGCGGCAAACAATTGCTTTGTATCCGTTAGAGGTACAGAGAATAATGCCGGTTTTCGCTGTGTCAAGATTATATGCTGCCGCATTGGCTTTCATGTACGCAATTGCTTTCCCTGCATTTTTCAAAATCTCCGATTGCTGTTCCACCTGTATACTCATTACTGCGTAACCATTTCCGACATAGGAGCTGACCGGGCACGGGAATTTATCAGCCCCACCGGTTGCAATCCAGATGATCACCGGCCAGGCTGCCATAACGGTTTCCTGCAAGGAATTCTGGTTTTGATCCTCCACCTCTATTCCAATTCCGGATGGAAGTATTGTAACTTGCGGGATATACAGGTCCAGCTTCAAAGCATGATTATTCTGCAAAAAATAAGTAATGTCTTTGTAGTAACTGAATCCATTTCCTTTGCCTGGCTGGGAAAAAGCTGCTGCGAAACTTGTAAACACAACCAATATATGAAGGATATATCTTTTCATCTTTATCTATTTACCCCCGAACCAGTCCCTGAATTCAGGGATGCGGGCCTTGCTGATCAGAATTTTTTCAGAAACAGCTACTTTAAGGTTCACGGATAACCGGTTGTTAAACCAGAGATCAATGTCTTTTATGGCTTTCCGGGAAATAATGTACTGGCGGTTAGCACTGAAAAAATCTGCAGGATCCAGCATATCTGAAAGCTCATCGAGAGTATATTCAAACCGGAATGATCTTTCGTCAAAAGTGAGCGCTTTCACCAGGCTTGCATCAATATATATATAGGCAATTTCACTGGCCTGGACCGGCATGAGCTTGTCCCCTTTTACAGGAACCAGGAAATGTGTTTTATAGGTTGCCGCTTTTTTAAATGAAGCAAGAAGGTTCTGCATATCCCTCTGGAAATGGCTTGAAGCGGAGAGATCCTGCAATTTATTGAGTGCCCGCTGAACTGCATTGAGGTCAATCGGTTTTAATAAATAATCAATGCTGTTTACCTTAAAAGCCTTCAGGGCATATTCATCATAAGCAGTAGTGAAAATGACCGGACAATTGATCTTAATCCGGTCGAAAATCTCAAATGCAGATCCGTCGGCGAGGTGAATATCCATGAATAGGAGATCGGGGGAGGGATGGGAATTAAACCATTCAATAGTTTCCACGATGCTTTCAAGCGTGGCGATTACCTGCACGTTATCAGTTTCATTAAGAACTGACTTCAGATTTCGTGCGGCCAGTTCCTCATCTTCAACTATTACTGCCTTCATTTTCGGTTGGTTTTAGAAGGGGGATTTCCACCCTGAAATCATTATTCAATTTTGAGATAAGAATATCCTTACCACACAGTAATTTGTATTGTTTTGCCAGATTCGATAAACCAATTCCAGTACCCGGTTCAGTTGAAATCTTTTCCCGGATTGCATTAGTGACTACCAGGCTCTCGTTATCCGATGTAATAATTGTTATTTCAAGCGGATTTCTTTTACTGATCTCATTATGCTTTACTGCATTTTCAAGAAGGGTTTGAATGGCAAGGGGGGGCAGCCTGTAGTAATTGTAACGCTCATGAATATTGAATTCAACGTGAAGACTTGTATTAAAGCGCATTTTAATCAGGAACAGATAGGATTTGGCTGCGTCCGTTTCTTCCAGTAAAGTAACAGTGGGATTGTTATTGCTTTGAAGGGTATACCGAAGGACCTGTGAAAGGTCATTTAAGTAGAGCAGTGCATTTTTTGTATCATCCCTGATCAACGACTTAAGGGCGGTAAGTGAATTGAAGAGAAAATGCGGACTTACCTGGTTTTTAAGCGATTCATACTGGCTTTGCAGATTTTCCCGCATTAACCTTTCATTTTCCAGCCTAATGGCTTGTTTTTCATATATATTCCTGATAATAAATACACAGCAAAGTACAACCAGGGCGATAAACAGATCACGAAAGGTATACAACAAATTAAACCTGCCGGGATGAGTGGTGGATCTGAGAAAGTGCTTTATGGCAAAAAAAGTGTCACTCAATAGAGTAACAGCGAGGAGAGTTAGAATAACTGCAAATAAAATGCTTTTATAATTCAACCGTTTAGAACTATTGATTGGTTTTAATACATAGTAATTGAGCATGAACAAGCAAAACGTTACAAGGAAGGTAACAAATACCTCACCCAGAATATTAGGGAAGGTCTCTCCACGGCGATTTCCCGGCATATATTGGTCAGAGGGTGTAAAAAAGGAAAATATGGTGTTAAAGTGAACCAGGATGCTGATGGAGAGCGATATCAATGCCACAACAGCAATATATTGATATATCCTTTTGGTTTTCATATTATTCAAAAATACATAAGGATTTTCAAATATCTGCGGGAAATAAGGTGAAGATGATAAATTAGCCCTTGAAGCTGCTTAAAGGGATGATGAGTAGCATATGGTTATTTATTTTTCCTGAATAGTCTTTTGAAAAATGAATTTTTCTTCTGTTTGGGATTGGAATTATCGTAATCGATCTTATTTTTTTTGAAGATGCCCATGAAATTCTCGATTACATTCTTTTCCCTGAAATCCGGACAATCAAGTTCATTCTGCAATTCAGCAGGAAGGGGGGGAAAGTATCCCACAAACTCAGCCGATAATTCAGGGTTGGTTTGTAAATTTTTAAGTGTAAGACCCACGAGGGGTAAAGCAAGCGCACTTCCCGAGCCGTTCGAGCCACTCCTGAAATGCACGGAAGTCAATGAAGCACCTACGCGGCTTATAATGACCAATTTGGGATTAAAGGCAGCAAACCAGGCGTCACCATAGTCCTGAGAAGTACCTGTTTTACCTGCCATGGGAATTGTAACTCCAAATACGGAGGCCAGAGGGCTGCCTGTTCCTTCCCTGACCGCTTTCTGCAGAATGGCATTCATTAACATAACTGTTCTTGAGGAAAATACCCTCATTTTGATTGCATCGAATTTGTTTTGCCAGATTACTTTACCATCCGCACTTTTGATTGAGATAAGTTTTTGAGGTGTAACGCGGTAACCGCCGTTGGAAAAGGCGGCATAGGCCACTGCAAGTTCACCAACGCTGGCTTCAGCTGTGCCAAGAGCCACAGACGGATTATTTATCAGGGGGAAGGAAAATCCTAATCTTTTCCACAAGGAATCCAGCCGGCTAAAATCAACCCGTAAAAAAAGGTTAAAAGTGGGTATGTTCATAGAGTGAACAAGGGCCCCGGTTAACGAATATTTTCCCCCCACAGAATGATCAAAGTTTCGCGGACTCCATTCTTCCAATCCAGAAACCACAATGGAATCATTATCCAGGTAATTGCACGGTTTAATACCTTCTTCCAATGCTTCTGCATAGAGGATGGGTTTAAATGTTGACCCGGTTTGCCTGCGGGCCAGTATCTGGTCATATGGATGGGTTTTAAAATCGATTCCGCCGACCCAGGCCCTGATCTCCCCGGTAACCGGGTTCATTGCCAGCAAACCTGCATGCAGCATCAGGAGGCTGCTTTTCATGCTGTCAACAACTGAAATGGAATCCAGAGATGTCCCCTGCCAGTCGAAAATCAGCCTGGGTTTCACTTCAAGGGCTTTATCCGAAAGATTGGTTTTCTTTAACTCGTTTTCGGTAAGGCGGGTAATGAACTTTCTTCCCGATCCCGATTGGTATTGGTTATTCAACCTTTTCTGCATAACGGAAAGATGATCATGAAATGACTGGTTAGCCAGTTTCTGAAGGGGAAGATTTAACGTGGTTGTAATAATGAGCCCGTCCTCTTCAACATTCCATTTCTTGCCGGTGGAGGTATACACCTCCTCCAATATTGAATTGACTTCATTTTTTACCTGGTAAAGGAAATAATCTGCAGGTCCCTCCGATTCAAGGTTTAAATAGTTAAGCACAAGGGGTAGCTTACCGAGTGAATCGGCTTCCGCCGGCTTCAGATAGCCATATTTCTTCATCTGGCCCAATACAGTGTTTCTCCTGTTCCTTGCATTTTCGGGATAAAGGCGGGGATTGTAAAGATTATTTGCCTTGAGAATACCTATCAGAACTGCTGATTCTTCAATTTTCAGCGTCCCGGTAGTCTTATTGAAATAGCGCCTCGAGGCTGCATCAATACCATATACGTTTTCTCCGAAGGGAACCGTATTTAGATACAGGGCAATGATTTCCTCTTTTGTAAAGATCTTTTCAAGCCGTCGGGCCAGCAAGGCTTCTTTTGTCTTATTTATAAACAGGGCAAAGAGGCCTTTATTTTTCCTGCCAAACATATTTTTGGCGAGTTGCTCCGTAATTGTACTTCCTCCTCCCGAATTTTTATTCTTGAACAGAATTGTTTTAAAGAAAACCCTTACAAGACTTCGTGAATCAATACCCTTATGTTTGAAATAACGTGCATCTTCTGTAGCGACCAGAGCATTGATCAGGTGTTTTGGAAGCTGATCATAGGTAATATTGGTGCGGTTTTCAGTAAAGATTTTTCCGATTAGTTCCCCGTTTTCGGATAGTACAACAGAAGCAATGGCATTTTTATAGCTTTGCAGTTCCTTTTTACTCTGAAGGATACCAAATGCCCTGATAAAAACAATCAATACCAGGATCAGCGGGATTATCGCAGCAATACCTGCGACCTTTACTATTTTTAAGCCTAACTTTTTCATGTATTATTCAGCAAAGGTACAAAAGAAAAGAAGCTTATAATTCCTTATTTTTGAAGTATGAACAGGATCGCCTTTATTTTACTTCTGGTATTCCTTCATACTTCCTGTCGTCAGGATAGAAATATCCATGCAGTAAATTATACGGCTGTCGCTCCCGGAACATGCAAAGTCCGACACATTGAATACATACCATTATATCCGGCCTGCACAGTATAACGGTAGCCTTCCCCTGCTGATCCTTCTGGATTCAGGCGGGGATGGACTGATGGCTGTAAACAAGGTACAGCCTGCTGTTTCAAAAATTCCCTGTCTTGTTGTGGGTTCCGACCGAATACGGAATAATTTTCAAGGCTATATCCAGGCCATTGAATTGCTTATCAGGGAGTTTAGCCAGAAATATTCCGTTTCACAGGTTTATATCGCCGGATTTTCAGGAGGTGCCCGAATGGCTTTTGAATATGCCCGGATACACTCTGTGCAGGGTGTACTTATGTTCGGTGCCGGTCCCTCGGGGAATTCCCTTGAGGGAATATCATGTCCTGTTTACATGATTGCAGGAACAACTGATTTCAATTTTTCCGAAACCTACTATAATCCATTAAAACGATCAGGACAGCCTAAACTGATATCGGGCTATTTCAGGGGAGTTCATGAATGGCCGCCCGTTGAGATGATTTATGACGGACTTCTTTTCATCGCTGGCAAATCGATTTCCGGCGGAGATGTTTTGCTCAAAGAGGAATCCGTGCGCCTGTCGAAAAAGGCAGATAGCCTTCTCACCAAAAATGAAATTCTTTTTGCCTTGAAGGCGGGTGAACTTGCTCTTCAGTTTGATCCGCAAAACAAGACAGCAAAAAGGCAATGGGAGGAATTCAAAAATAACCCGGGGCTTCAAGGCGACATCATGAAAATTGAATCGGATCTGATGCTGGAAAGCCGGATTAACCAGGCCTATGCAGAAGCATCCATGACACGGGATTCAACCTGGTGGTTCAATGAACTGAAACAGTTGTCCCTTGAAATAGCCAACGCAACCGGCAGCACAGAAGGATCATTTTATGCGGATAAAGGCGTTTCTTGGGATCCTGTTTTATTCTCGTCTTAATGTCCTTATCCATACACAACCTGATAACAGGCAGATCATCCACATGCTGGCCGTATACCGGAAGGCCGAACCTGAAAATCCGGATGTGTATTATGATTATGCCCTGTATTCTTTGAAGCAGGGTAATGAAAAAATGAGCCTTATCTATCTCAAAACTGCACTTTCATTGGGATTCAAAGACCAGGCGAAGATTGAAAAATGATTTTCCTGCCAACTTAATAGGTGAAATTTCTTCAGAGCTTTCCCGGTAATATCAGGAAACAGGTTAATTTCATTATCTTATTTAATAAGTCCGGCAAATTGATATCAATTCGCAACATAATTCATACACTGGGGTTTTATATGAATACCTATAAAATAATAGCAATGCAAAAGATCCCAGCCAAAATCCTTTTTTTGCTTATTTTGTGGCAATTACCTGGTTCCATAAAGGCTCAGGTGCAGAGACAGATTCCACTTCCCTCACCCGGGTGGAGATGAACGACGGGAATGAATTTATCGGACATATTATTTCCCAGGATAGTTCCACCCTGATCCTTAAAACTGAAAAGCTGGGACAATTGACCTTTAATAAAAGGGATATCGTAAAAATTACCCCGATAAATCCAGGTAATATAAAGAAAGGCGAATACTGGTTCGAGAATCCCCAATCTGCGAGGTATTTATGGTCACCTAACGGATATGGTCTGAAAAAAGGCGAGGGCTATTATCAGAATATATGGGTATTGTTTAACCAGGTAAGCTACGGAGTAACCAATTATTTTTCAATAGGTGCGGGAATTTTACCGGTATTCCTTTTTGGAGGCGGTGAAACACCGGTGTGGATTACACCGAAATTTTCAATTCCCGTGGTAAAGGATAAATTCAATGTGGGTGCAGGTGCTCTTGTGGGTACTGTGCTGGGGGCAAGCGGAACCGGATTTGGATTGCTGTATGGCTTAACCACGGCAGGTTCAAGGGACATGAATATAAGCCTTGGGGTTGGGTATGGGGTTAGCGGTTCGGGCTGGGCCAAATCCCCGTTAATTAGTCTGAGTGCCCTGGCCAGGACCGGTGCCCGGGGTTACCTGATTACGGAGAATTATTATATGAATATGGGTGGTGAAACCCTGGTTCTTTTATCTGCAGGTTTCAGGTGGGTGATTAAAAAGGCAGGACTCGACTTTGGACTTGTTATGCCTATTACCGCGGATTTGACTTTTATTGCCCTGCCCTGGCTGGGATTGACAATTCCATTCGGAAACCATTGATCACACGGGTTTTTTCTCGCGGATCTCGCGGATCTCGCAGATTGTTAAGAATTAACGGGGCTTTAGTCTCTCGCAAATTTTTCCCGAAGGGATGCCTTCGGCACGCAGATTTGCGATTTTGTTGCGGGGCTTATTCCGCAATTTTCGCGATTCCAGATCTAACCGAAATTACCGATTACCGAACTACCGAATACTGATTACCGTTACCGATTACCGACCACCGATCCCAGTGTCAGCCCTTTGGAATCTCCATCGGCCTTGAACGGTGGAGCAATAGCCAGTCGGCGTTTTCCATCAGGGATTCCAAAGCCAGTTCCCAGATAATTTCATGGGCTTCTTCCTGATTTTTTGTTTCAATAGCCTTGTTCAGCTTTTCGTGTGCAATCCGGAACAACTGAACCATTTGCTGACAAGTCTTGGATTGTTCGGAAAAAATCATTTTTTCACTGTAGCCGATCAGGGCCGCGGAAATAACAAGAAAGCTATGGGTGCATACAATCAGGACTGAATGAAATATCTCATGGTCTTCTTCTAAAAAGTCTGGTATGTATTCCGTAAAAATGCTGAATGCAAACAAAATAACTGCAGCACTTAATGCCCCGATGAAAAAGCGGTTGGCCGTTTTTCTGTATCTGAGGTGAAACCGTTCGTATTTATGACCGGTTTTCTGATAATAATCCAATTGTGCTTTTACCCAGTTTTCATTGATATAATTTAATCGGGTCTTATCGAAAGAAATACCCGGAATTGACCTTGTTTTTCGATGAGGTGCTTTTCAAAAGGTGTGGCCCGCAGGGCATAGATCACCCATTCAAGTTCACCTTTGTGTTTTTGAAGATAATACTCCGATACGTTGGCTTTGATTCTGGCATAATCCAGGAATAAACTGAACCCGATAGGCCTCTGACAAGGCTCGGTAATCTTCATGTTTCTGTTCATAATGCCGGCGATTTGCCCTCAGGAACCACAATGCACCAATACCCATGGTGAGGGGATATAAAAGCAGCAGCAAAGGCCTGTTGTGCCAGAATTCAGCGTAGGCCTGGAAAAACATGAAGGCAACTACGGTAAGAACCAGTAAAACTTTCAGCGCAAAAAAACGCCTGGTTTGAAAATAGGTTGCCAGTAAATCTGTAATTGCCTGAAAACGAGCAATTGAACCGGGAATTTTTTGTTCCGGCGACAGATCATTTTCTGGCAATGCAGATACAAGCTTCCTTACGTCACGGTTATACGTATCGATGTGTTTCAGGAAACGATGATCCATAGCTGCAGCCACAGATTGATCCGAACCCTCGTAGTCAGGATAGATCATTTTCCCGCCCAGCAAATCACCCTCTATATTGGAGTTTTTGCGGGGAGTGAGAATGTGATATATTGGGCCGGTCTGGAGATTCTTCAGTTTTTGTTTTAATTGGGGATGTTCAGACGGGAGGCCGGTTATTTTTAAGTTCACAATATGCGCTGTACCACCTCTTTTTACCTGCTCAACTCCATCCCACAAAGCAATAAGCAGTTGTGAGTACCTGGCAATATAAAACCCGATCTGGTAATATTGTTCGTCCCTTTTTGCCTTGTCTTTTTGTAAATCTTCCGGAAGTGTTCCATCCGGAAGAGGTATTTCAAACCACATTTCAGATTTTTCCAGAAGCTCATTAAATTCCTTTAGGGATTCCCTGGTAATGAAATCATTCCGGTATTCGTCAACGGGCAGGGGCAGGGGGCAGATATATGAAATACCGCATTCAAGTGCAGCCCATGCAGCCAGCCTGTCGGCACCCTCCGCGAGTGGGGTTAGCAAAACAATGGGCGTGTTCGGGCACTGTTTTATTTTTTCATGCAGTATTTTTTTAATCAACTCTTTCAAAGAGGTTTTATCCTCATTACGGATATCCCTGTGACCGGTAATTCCTATGTAAAGTGGGATAAGATCAGAAGGGTCGGTTTTTTCTTCAAACATAAGAGAATAGAAATTATTGGTTTAGCCGGGTTTGCCTTATTCCAGTTTCAATCTTTTACCTATTAATTTTGACAGGGTGTCATAATCGCCTCCAAAATGATGACCTCCGGGTAATTCATCATGATCCACTATGCCATCTATTGGTTTGAGACATAATGCATATTCATTGTCGTCGCAAACTATATAGGTGTTTATATGTTTCACTTTTAATAATTCAGGATATATTTCCTCCCCTTCATTAGTTTCATAAATATAATCAGCCAGTTTAACCTTAAACGTTGCTTTTTGCCACGGTCCGATTAAAATAATATTTTCTATTTTTCCTGTGTATCTGGTATTCATTCGGTTTATTGCAAACGGAAGGATCTCGGCACCCATTGAATATCCAATAAAAACAACCCTATCCTGTTTCCATTTGATGCCATATTGATCCATCAACGTTTCAAGGTCAAATGCAATCTGTTCAGGTTTTTTTTCTGAAAGCAGGTACTGTTTGGTATTCAGTCCAATGACAGATATATTTTTTGAGTTCAGGTAAGCCGTCAGTGATTTATCGAGATCCCTCCATCCTCCGTTTCCTGACAGGAGTATGACATAGTAGCCGGACTTTCCTTCAGAACTGTTTTCAATTAGCGGCATGTTTGCAGTGGCATGAAGGTCCTGTCCAAAAACCAGCGTGGGGTAAAAAAGAATCCCTGCAAACATTAACCTGAGACAAGCCGTGAAAATGCCCCTAATTTCAACCATTTTCGAAAATTACGTTTCATATGCAATTTATAACATCCGGAACGAAGAAATGATTAATTCAAAATAATAAATTATCTCTCATCTCTCTATTCCTCTTGTCCCTCGTCCCCTTCCCTCGTCCCGTTATTCATATTTCAGCGATTCCACCGGGTTCATCCGTGCTGTGTGCCAGGCCTGGTAACTTATGGTGAGCAGGGTTACTGCAATAGCAATAAGAACAGCCAGAACAAAAACCAGTATACCGACATTAGTGCGGTATGCAAAGTTCTGAAGCCAGTTTCGCGCGATTATATATCCGATCGGCAAGGCCAGCACGCTGGCGATCATTACCCACACCGCAAACTGGCGCGAAAGCATGATAAGGATATTGACCACACCGGCACCATGTGCCTTCCGGATACCAATTTCCTTGGTCCGCTGTTCAATCATAAAATTGGAGAGACCGAATAATCCAAGCGATGCTATGAATACAGCCAGGAGAGCGAAAATCCAGAATATGGTACCCATTCGCTTTTCACTTTGATATTGTGAGGCAAAAAGACTATCCAGGAAAGAATAGCTGAACACATGGCGACGATCAAAATTACCCCAGGTTTTTTCTATAAATGCCAGTGTTGCCGGAATATTATCCGGAGATATTCTTATCAGCAAGTAAGTAAGAAGATCATTGCGGCCCAGGAGAATGATAAGGGGTTCCATAGGCTGTTGCAAGGAATGTATGTTATAATCTTTCACTACCCCGATTATTTTACCTTTTGCATTCACATAGGAATCACCATAATAGGTTATGGTTTTATCCACCGGGGTGTCCCATTTGTATAATCGTCCTGCTGATTCGTTAATCACAAATGAGGCCGTGGTATCGCCCATAAAATCATCTGAAAAAACCCGTCCGGCCGACGTTTTTATTTGCAGCAGATCAAAATAATCGGATGTTACAAAAGTCTCAGCGATCAGTCTTTCATCACCTGATCCTTCATAGGATATCGAATTCTGATTAAACTGGCCACCCGGGATGCTGGATGCACCTGCTACTTTAATTATACCGGGATTGGCAAGCAGCGAAGTCCGGATAGTCCCAAATTGTTTGCGTATTTCATCATCCTTCATTGAAATCACCACCACCTGTTCCTGGTTAAAACCCAGATCCCGATTCCTGAGATAGGATATCTGCTTGTAAATAACCATTGTACATATGATCAGGAGTATGGAGATGACGAATTGAAAAACTACAAGGAATTTACGGATAGATAACTGTGATCCTCCGGTTTGTATTTTACCTTTTAGCACTTCATACGGAATAAATGATGAAAGATAAAACGCGGGATAACTTCCTGCGAAAATGCCAATCATCAGAACACCGGCAAAAAGTTTCCATACTTGTTTCGGATTCAGCAAACTATAAAGAGATAATTCCTTTCCTGTGAAACTATTGAAGGCGGGAAGAAATGCATGTACAAGCAGCAGGGCAACAAGGGCAGACAGCACGGTCAAAACTACTGATTCTGTTAAAAACTGAATTATCAGTTGATTACGCTGAACCCCGATAGCCTTCCTGACACCTACCTCCTTTGCACGTTTGAGGGAACGCGCAGTTGACAGGTTCATAAAATTTACACATGCCACGATCAGGATTAGCAGGGCTGCAGTGAAAAATATATAGACATACAGTATGCTTCCGTTTGTCCCCAGTTCCCAAATGATGTTGGAATGAAGATGTATATCATTCATTGGCTGCAATCTGAACCGAAACCTGCCATCCCTGATCGATCTGACGGTATTTTTCGTTTAAGGGAATGAAATTCTGAACCAGCAGCCATTCGTTCAATTTCTTTTCAAGCTGTTTAACATCAGCTCCTTTTTTCAATAACAAATAATTATAATGTCCAAAATCATTCCAGGTATAATAATCACTCAGCACACCGTTGTGAATTTGCCTGTCAATCTGTTTCATCGTCACATAGGATATCAGAAAATCAAATGTGAAATGAGAATTGGAGGGTACATTCTCGATTACTCCATTTACTGTTATATAGGACTGATCATTTATCTTCAGTGATTTACCCATGGCCTCACGAACCGATCCGAAGTATTTTACAGCCATATCACGGGTAATGATTATGTTCATGGGCTCTTTAAGGGCAGTCTTCGGATTGCCTGCCAGAAAAGGGAAATCGAAAATTTCAAAAAAAGCAGTATCGGCAGAAAAAAACCTTTTTTCGTCATAAACGATATCTTCATATTTGACTGAAAACTGCGCTGGTGTGAGTCCCGGATCCCAGATGGGTGACATAGAGACAGCCTTTTCAACCTCCGGAAAGTCAAGGACCATTTGTTGTGCCATCGGATGAGGAGTACGTGGCTGTATTCTTGAATCTTCCCCTGAAAGCAGCCTATATATCCTGTCGGATTTGGAATGAAATCTGTCAAAACTTCTCTCATCCCTTATCCACAGTAAAATGAAAAGGCAGGCTGAAATACCTACAGCAAAACCGATAATGTTGATCGCAGTATAGATCTTATTGTGCCAGACGGACCGACAGGCAAGTAAGAAGTAATTTTTTATCATGGAGCAGGAGTATTCCTTTTATTGAATATAAAAGTAAGAAAAAGCACTCAGACCAGGAATTTCTTTCAGGATTAAATTTAACATGCCCAGTGCTTACGGAATGGGTTTGTTCAACTTCTGCAATTTTCAGCCTATAATTTGGTAGTGGATTAAAAATGGGCTACCTTGATTGTCCTAAATTTCTAATAATTACGACTATTTTAATTTCTTAATATGATGAAAATCTTGACATTTATGCTTGCACAAGTTGTTCTGGGAAGTGCTCTTGCCGGTACCAACCCGGTTGGGATCTTTGAGGATCATATCGATGTAGGTAAACCGAAACAACCCGGTACAGTGAACTATGATGAAGTTAGCCAGACTTACTCCATAAAAGGCGGAGGCTATAACATCTGGTTCGAACGCGATGAATTTCAGTATGCATATAAAAAAATCAAAGGCGATTTTATTCTTACAGCCAATTTTGCATTTGTTGGAAAGGGTACCGATCCTCACCGGAAGATAGGCTGGATGGTACGTGAGACACTGGATGATAATTCTCCTCATGCCAGTGCTGTTGTACACGGCGACGGACTGACCGTACTTCAGTGGCGTATGCTCAAAGGTGCTTTTATGCGCGACCCGCAGGATGAGATCCGCGCAATAAAGAAAAGCTACCAGATTATCCAGGTTGAACGGAACGGCAAGAAAATCACATTTCGCGCTGCACAGGTTGGTGAACCGCTGCAAACGGTCGGAAGCACAGAAATGAATGATATGCCCGATGATGTGTTTGCCGGTATTTTTATCTGCTCGCATAATCCTGATGTCATTGAGGAAGCAAAAGTATGGAACGTACGTATTGACAGGCCGGTAATGACAGGTTATAATCCTGACAAGGAAGGGTATATCGGATGCCGGCTTGAAACAATGAATGTTTTTGATTGTACCCGAAAAGTAATTCATGAATCGAAAGGCCGGTTTGAGGCTCCCAACTGGATGCCGGACGGGAAGAAATTACTGTTTAATGAAAATGGATCACTGTATACAATTCCGGTTGAGGGCGGTACTCCTGAAAAACTAAATACAGGCACAGCCAATCGACTGAACAATGATCATGTAATTTCCTTTGACGGAAAAATGGTGGCTATAAGCCATAGTCCCGAGGGAAGCGGTTCAAAGATATTTGTACTGCCCATTACAGGGGGAACTCCCAAACAGATTACAGACCGTGCACCTTCGTATCTGCATGGATGGTCTGCCGATAATAAGGAAGTTTACTATGTTGCCCAGCGTGATACGCCTGTTTACAATATTTATAAGAATTCGGTGAACGGTGGTAAGGAAGTCCAGCTTACTTTCAATAAATCAGGCCATGTGGATGGTCCCGAAGGTTCACCCGATGGGAAATGGATTTATTATAACGGCAGCCAGACAGGGACAATGCAAATCTGGCGTATGAAACCTGATGGTTCCGCCAGGGAACAACTCACCTTTGACGAGTATAATGACTGGTTTCCCCATGTATCGCCTGATGGCAAATGGATAGTTTTTGTATCCTTTTCAACGAAAGTCAGTCCGGCTGATCATCCGTCCTATAAGCGGGTGATGTTACGGCTCATGCCTGCCAATGGAGGTGCACCAAGGGTAATTGCCTATTTGTATGGCGGCCAGGGGACAATCAATGTTCCTTCCTGGTCACCCGACAGCAAGCATATTGGATTTGTTTCCAATTCTGAAAAGAGGGACTAGGGACTGGGGACTAGGGACAAGAAGGGAAGTGAGAGATGAGAGGTGAGAGGGAAGATGAGAAGAGGTGAGAGATGAGATAGAGTGAGAGATGAGAGGGGAGTAATAACAATCAACTAACAACTAACAACTAACAACTAACAATTATTTCAATGAAAAATGTATTCTTATTAATTATGCTTTTATCTGTTGGCATTATGAGTGGGCAACAAACGAAAGTTAACGTGATCCCCCAACCAGTTAGTGTGCAGGTTACAACCGGTTCATTTGTACTGACTCCTGCCGCTGTTGTCAGTTATGATAAACCAGAGGGAGAAGCTGTTGCCGGGATGCTGGTTCAGAAACTGAATGCATCCACCGGTGCGAAACTGAAATTGGAAAAGGGAAAAAAGGGTGCGGTTCAGTTTAATCTGAATGGAACACCGGATCAAAAACTGGGTGACGAAGGGTATACCCTGGTGTCGTCGTCAAAGGGAGTGGTAATTACAGCCAATAAGCCGGCCGGCTTGTTTTACGGCCTGCAAACACTGTATCAGCTGTTGCCAAAAGAAATTGAAGGAAAGGGGATTGCCCAGGTAAAATTGGAAGTCCCTGCGGTAAGTATAACCGACTATCCCCGTTTCGGCTGGAGAGGACTTATGCTTGACGTAAGCCGGAATTTCTTTACGAAGGATGAGGTGAAGCAGTATATCGATCAGATGGTCCGTTTCAAATTCAATACATTTCATTGGCATCTTACGGATGACCAGGGATGGCGGGTAGAGATAAAATCCCTTCCTAAACTCACGGAAGTTGGCGCATGGCGTGTTCCGCGTTACGGTCATTTCGGAAGCCGCATACCTCCAAAGGCAGGTGAAGCTGCTACTGTCGGTGGATTTTATACCCAGGATGATATCCGGGAAGTTATTAAATATGCGCAGGATCGGTTTGTTACTATTGTACCGGAAATTGATGTTCCCGGTCACAGCATGGCAGCCATTGCCTCTTATCCTGAACTTAGCTGCACAAAGGATACCAGTATCCAGGTAAGTCCGGGGTCAAATTTTGCCATATGGCCCGGGGATGGAACTTTCAAGATGCTTATCGATAATAGTCTGAATCCTTCAGATGAGAATGTGTATGCGTTTCTTGACAAGGTGTTTACCGAGCTGGCAGGACTCTTCCCCAATCCCTATATCCATGTGGGAGGAGATGAGTGCTACAAAGGTTTCTGGGAAAAGGATTCAGGCTGCCAGATGCTGATGAAAAAGCTGAATGTGACTGAAGTCGAAAAATTACAGGGTTATTTTATGAACCGGCTTGAAGGAATTTTAAAAACCAAGGGGAAAAAATTACTCGGATGGGATGAAATTCTCGAAGGGGGCATTTCTCCTGAGGCTACTGTCATGAGCTGGCGTGGTGTGAAGGGTGGCATTGAAGCGGCCAAAATGGGACATTATGTTGTGATGACTCCGACAACATTTGCCTATATCGATTATACCCAGGGCGATCCGACAATTGATCCTCCAATTTATGCAAATCTGAGAATGAAGAAATGTTACAGCTTCAATCCGGTGCCGGAAGGTGTGGATGCAAAATATATCCTCGGCGGACAGGGAAACCTGTGGACAGAACAGCTGCCCACCCTGCGTTCAGCCTTTTACATGACTTATCCCCGTGCATGGGCACTGGCTGAGGACTTCTGGACACCCAACGAATTAAAAAACTGGGACAATTTTGTTCAGCGCGTTGAATACCAGTTCCAGCGCTCAGATTTGGCAGGCCTGAATTATTCAAAGGCCATTTATGATGCCATCGTTAAAGTGAGTATGAAAGACGGTAAGATGTGGGCAGAAATGGAACCGGAAATTTCAGGATTGGACATTTATTATACAATTGATGGCACCATGCCTGATAATTATTCACCCAAATATACAGAGCCGGTTTTGATACCCGAAGGCCCGGTAACGTTAAGGGTAATTTCCTACCGTAATGGTTCACCTATTGGACATATGATCATTCTTACCCCTGATCTGTTAAAGAGAAGGGCTGGAAATGACGAGGGGGAATAACCTGATCTATTTTGCCAAATAAAAATATTGCCGTTGGCTTAAGCCAACGGCAATATTTATTTTGCTAATTGGCATTCAGTATAATCGGTGTACCTTTTGCCCCGCCTGTTATGATAAGCTTGGCATTTGGAGAGGTGGCAATGGCCTTGATCATTTCGTATTGAAGCTGTTTGTCGGTCAAGCGACAGGCTGATGATACGCTGATAATCGGCTATACCCTGTGCTTCCACTCTTTTCCGTTCGGCTTCCTGCTTTTCTTTTTGCAGCACAAAGGTCATTTTCTGTGCTTCCTGTTCGGCATTGATTTTCGATTCAATGGTGGTTTTAACGGAAGCTGGCAGCGTAATATTTCTGACGAGAAGCTGCTCAAGGAACAATCCTCTTTCTTTAAAGGTCGCCTCGATTCCTTTAAAAATACGATCCTGGAATTCATCCCTTTTGACGGAATATAAAGCCACTGCATCATAATATACGGCGTTGTCCCTGATCTTGGTACGGCAAATTGGTCTGACAATTATATTCCGGTAGTCCGTCCCGATTTCCTTCAGGATATTCGGCGCCTTATTAGGCACTACCCTGTAGAGTACCGTAAGGTCAATGATCACTTCCAGGCCATCGGCAGACAAAACACGGATTGCATCATCCCCTCTCACCTCGCCTTCGGTTTCAACTCCCGACATGGTGTAATTCTGTGTTTTAATGTCGAAAGGCACCACTTCAACCAGCGGATTCTTAAAGTTAAGTCCACTCTGAAGAGTGTTGTCGCTCACTTTTCCAAAAAGTTTCTGAACGCCTACCTCACCCGGTTCAATTTGCACAAGGGAGGTCATGAGAAGGCCAACAACCGCTGCACCCAAACCGAGAAGCTTGATCAGAGTAGCGTGTTGGCGTAGAGGAGAATTTGCCTTGGCAACGGAAAAGCCAAAGACGATGGCAATAATACCGATAAAAAGAATAAACATAGTGAATGGTTTTATATTAAAACTTGGAACAAAAAATCAATTGGAACTGTAATGACAAGCAAATCAAATATATATGTTTCCCGGAAGGATTAGGAAATTATTAGTGAAAACAAAGATAACAAAAGGTTGGATAATTGTTTTTCTTCATTTTTATGATGTACCTTTCTTGAGTGTTCCAACGATCTTCAGCGGAGGAGGGAATTATGGAAGGCAGAAAATTCTATCTCGGAGTGGACATCGGATCGGTTTCCATGGCCATCGTATTGCTTGGTGAGGATTTTACCGTTATTCATTCATCCTATTCATTTCATAATGGCCGGTTGGCCGAAAACCTCAAAAGGGAATTATCCCTCATAAACCTGAACCAGGTAAGGGCATTCGGCTATACATCCTCCTCCTCATCCATTCTGAAACAGGGGAAAATTACAGATTCACGTATTGCTTATATTACCGCGGCACGTTATCTTCATCCGGGTTTGAAGGCGTTACTTATAATCGGGGCCGAGAAGTTTGGACTGGCTACTTTCAATGACAAGGGCGAGTACCTTAATTACAGATCAAATACATCCTGTGCAGCAGGAACCGGAAATTTTCTGGATCAGCAGGCAGAAAGGCTCAACCTCAAAAGCATTCAGGAATTCAGCGACCTGGCCTACAGCAACCGGGGGAATTTTCCATTGATTGCCTCGCGGTGTGCTGTGTTCGCAAAAACCGACCTCATTCATGCGCAGCAGGAAGGCTATACATTGCGGGAAATATGTGACGGGTTATCCTATGGATTAGCCAAAAACATTATTGATGCAGTTTCACTTGACAATACGCGAAGTTCGGTGGTCGCAGCCGGGGGAGTGGCCTTAAACAAAGCTGTAATCGGTCACATGGAAAAGCTGACAGGTGCTGTGATTACAGTTGATCCATTTGCCCCGCTTTATGGCGCTATCGGAGCCGCCATGGCATGCCGGGAACCGGCTTCTCCTGCCATGCTCATAAAACAGGCCGATGAACTCATTTTATCGGAGAACACTAAAAAAGCATGTTTCTACCCCCCGCTGGAACTTAAACTTTCAGAATATCCGGATTTCAGTATTGATGAACATGCACGCTTTGAGTCGAAGTATTTCCCCTTCATGAAACCGGTTGAAATCGATCTGTATAATCTGCCTGAACAATCATCATCCGTGGATCTGTATCTTGGGATTGACATCGGTTCCACAAGCACTAAGGCAGTTTTGCTTACTACAAGCAGGGAAGTCATTGCCGGTTTTTATACCCGAACGGCCGGTCAGCCCATTCAGGCGGTACAGGTCATCTTCGAAGCGATCAGTGAGGTTGCTGAAAACAGAGGACTGCATTTAAATATCAGGGGAGCAGGAACTACAGGATCCGGAAGGAAATTTACCGGAACCATCCTGGGCGCGGATATCATGCCCGATGAAATTACGGCACACGCAAAGGCAGCCTACGAACTGGATCCGGAAACGGATACGATCATTGAAATAGGCGGACAGGACTCAAAATTCACACTCATGCATGATGGCATGGTGACGTTTTCTGTTATGAACAATGTATGTGCTGCGGGCACTGGCAGTTTTATTGAAGAACAGGCTAAAAAGCTGGAATGCCCTCTGTCAGAATACTCCAGCCGGGCTGAAAAGACACGTGCCCCGTTAGCCAGTGACAGGTGCACTGTATTTATGGAGCGTGACCTGAATCATTATCTCGGTGAAGGATATGCCGTTAACGAAATACTGGCAGCAGTCCTGCACGCCACACGTGAAAATTATCTGTCAAAGGTAGCTACCATTGCAAAAATCGGATCGAAGATATTTTTCCAGGGCGCAACAGCAAAGAACAAAGCTCTCGTGGCAGCCTTTGAACAGAAGCTTGGGAAACCTATCCGAGTTTCAAAATATTGTCATCTTACGGGCGCCATGGGAGTGGCATTGGAATTATGCGATATGAATAAGTCCAGTACATCCTTCAGAGGCCTGGACCTGTATAAAAAAACAATTCCTGCCGGTTCGGAGATTTGCCAGCTTTGCACCAATCACTGTAAACTGAAAGTGGCTGAAGTAGACGGGGAAATTGTAGCCTATGGATTTTTATGTGGACGGGATTACAATACAAAACGATTTCTGCCGGATAAAGCTCTGGGTTTCCAACTGATACGGAAAAGGAAGGAAGTATTTGATACGCGAACGCAGAAACATTTGGAAAGTCCTGTTATCGGCATTCCGGCCGGTTTGCATTTATTTGACGAGGTACCCTTCTGGCGCCGGTTTTTTGAGTTACTGAAAATCAATACAATTTCAAGCGAAGATTGCCATACAGTTGTTAAAGACGGCAAGAACCTTTGCAGTGCTGAATTTTGCACCCCAATAGCGGCCATGCATGCACATGTGGACTATCTTCAGAAAAGGGCCGATTATGTTTTTCTTCCTGTATACCTGTCGGAGGGTAATGAAAACGGTGCACACAATCAGTACTGTTATTATACCCAGTTTGTATCCTCTGTTATTTCCGTTCAGAAACGATTTCAACCAAAAGAAAGGATCCTTTCTCCCATCTTAAAATCAACCCAGGGAGAGCTTTTTGTCAGATTGGAACTGTATAGAATGCTGCACGCTATTGGCATAAAAGATTGCGGACTTTTGCAGGTAACCAGAGCGTATTACAATGCAAAAAAATATATCCGGGAGCGGGAAATAAAATGGAAAAAGCTTTACCTGGAAGAGTCTTCAAATTGCAAAGATATTCATATTATGCTGCTGGGCCGGCCTTATACCGTTCTTTCGCCTGAAATGAACAGCCACATTCCTGAGATTATTGAAAAGCATGGAATCAAGACATTTTATATGGATATGCTTCCCTCGAGACAGGGGAACAACTTGCTCAACGAGGAATTGATAAAAGCCTTAAAATGGAAGTTTGCTACCCGAATTCTGGAGGCTTCCGAGACAGTTTTAGAAACAGATTCATGTTATCCCATTCTGCTCACTTCCTTTAAGTGTACACCTGATTCATTTGTTATTGAGTATTTCAAAGAAATTTACGAGGCCAGGGGTAAGCCCTACCTTATTCTTCAACTCGATGAACATGATTCTTCGGTTGGTTATGAAACCCGCATTGAAGCCGGCATCCGCACCTTTCTGAATCATTACAGCAAACATAGGGCAGGTTCCCCCATCAGTCCTGAAGTACATAAGAATTGGGAAGGCTTCAACTGGCAGTTCGGAAAGACCGTGCATCTGAAAAATAAGACAATGCTTTTGCCGTCCTGGGATCCGCAGGTGGGCCCTTTACTTGAAGCCGTTTTGCAGAACAGCGGGTTGGATGCCCGCCTCATTGACAGCACAAATGAATCCATTCAGCGGAGTCTCAGTCATAATACCGGCCAGTGCCTGCCTTTGAATATTATAGTTCAGAATGCCATTGATTACATTGAAACCAGGAAACTGAATCCTTCCGATACAGTCCTTTGGATAATAAAGTCAACCCTTTCATGCAATCTCAGCATGTTTCCCCAATACATGCAAAAGTTGCTGAAGGATTATGGGAAAGGACTGGAGAAGGCTTCCATTTATTCAGGGGATCTGATGTTTTATGATATTTCGCTGCAGACGGCAATTAATGCCTACCTGGCTTATATGTTCGGTGGCAATATACGGAAGATAGGATGTATGATCAGGCCTTATGAAAAAGAAAAGGGCAGAACCAATGTGGTTATAAGTGAATCTTTTGCCTTGCTTCGGGAAGCATTCAGAGATGGAAGGCCCAAAGATAAAATCCTGGAATACCTGGTCGGCGAATTCATGAAAATTGAGACAGTGAAGACTGAACGAACAAAGGTGGCTATTTTTGGAGATCTCTATGTTCGTGATAATGACCTTATGAACCAGAACCTAATTAAAATAATCGAGGAAAACGGGGGTGAGGTGATTACTACTCCTTACAGTGATTACATAAAGATAATTGTGGAACCGTTTACAGCAAGAGCATTTAAAGAAGGCCGCTACCTGGATTATGCCAGGACGAAATTTTTAAAATCGCTGATTCCAATTGTTGAAGACAATTATGCCCCTTATTTTAATCAGATCTTCGGTGAATCAAAGAAAGAGGAAAAATCCGATCTCAATGGATGGATGGACAAGTTTGGAATTAATTTGCTGCATCGCGGGGAGTCATTTGAAAATATTCTAAAAATTCACCAGCTTGTCACCCAGCATCCGGATATTGATCTGTTTATTCAAACCAATCCTTCCTATTGCTGCCCTTCACTTGTTACAGAGGCCATGGCACCAAGGATTGAAGAATTAACGGGTATTCCTGTTGTTACAATTGAATATGACGGAACATCGGGATTTAAGAATGAGGATGTAATTCCTTATCTGAAATTCAGAAAGGTGAAGAGCCCGGTTCATATCATTTCATAAACTGATCGGGTCAGTTGCAGCCGGTCGATCTTAAAGGATGTATTTCTCGGGAATTTCTCAATTCTTACAATGTGCCTGGGCATTAGCTTAGCCGGAATTATAAGGGCCAGTTCCGAACGGATTATATCGTCAGCAATGGGTTCCTTGTTTTTTTCAGTTACCAGCACCAGGCGTTGGCCCAATTTTGGATCCGGCAAACCGATGAGCGCAAATTCCACTCCTGTTTTTTCTGCCAGAGCGGCCTCCACCTCTTCAGGCACTATCTTGATGCCACCTGAGTTGATGAGGTTATCGAACCGTCCGACCCATCTGAATCGTCCGTTTCCTTCGAGATGAACCTGGTCATTTGTAATGACAGGCTCCGGCAGATATGAGGCCTTAATGACAAGGCAGTTGCGCTTATCCGTTTCAAGTTTTATACCGGGAAGGGCCTTGTAGGATTTGTCAGGATTCAGCCCGTTGATCTTCCTTAGTGCAATATGGGAACAGGTTTCGGCCATCCCATAGGTTGCATAAACCTCTGCCGGGATATCTTTCGCCAGATATTCCATTTCCTTTGATATTTCAGCCCCGCCAATAATCAGGATCCGGATGGGAGGCAAATCATTTTTAGCGGGCCAGGTATTCGCAACCTGAAAAGGCACCATTGCACAAAAATCAATCTTTTCGATATCGTGAAAATCCGGTTTACTTTTAGGCTCGGTCAGGTAAAGGTTCAGACCGCATACGATACTTCTCACAACCATCATTTTACCGGCAATATATTCCATTGGAAGACATAATGCAGCAGTTTGCCCCCTGGTCAATTTAAAAAACCGGCAGGTGCTCTCGGCGGACCTTACCATGGCCAGCTTTTGAAGCCGTATCATTTTTGATTTGCCGGTTGTGCCGGAGGAATATTGAATAATCGTATCAGAGTCGTCGAGCCATTGAAGAATAAAGGCATATACCTCTTTTTCCCAGGCAGGTGTTTCGTTACTCCTGATCTTTGAATCACAAAGCTCAGTGAGGGTTTGTTGACTGTATGCGTGATTATGAATTGTAAGCGAATCAATTTTCATGGCAGGATTGCCTCATAGAGTCCCGTAAGATCCCAGTTCCTTTCAGCATCATAACATAATCTTTCACCGTAAAGATAAAGGGGAGAAGGAATATTGGCCACGTAGAGCGAGCCGGTACTAAGTCCCTGCATCATCGGATTCTTAAGTGTATAAGTCCATTGCGCAATTGCATTGAGTCCGATATTGGTCTCCAGTGTTGATGTAATCCACCATCCGACATTCCTTTCCCTGGCCATTCGGATCCATTCTGCGCACTGTGCCACGCCACCCAGCAGGCCGGGCTTCAATATCACATATTGAGGTTTGATGACGTCGAGCAATTTTCTCCTGTCGGCAGAAGCGTGTTTTCCTATTAATTCCTCATCCAGCGCAACCGGTATGGGAGAAGTTTCACATATAGCTGCCATGGCTTCCGGGTGGCCCGGAGGTATAGGCTGTTCAATGCTATGCAGGTCACAGTCAGAAAGCATTTTGATCATTTCAAGTGCTGTCTTGGGCTTGAAGGCTCCATTGGCATCAACCCTGATTTCGAGTTCATCGGCCGGATATTCCTTACGCAAAGATTCCAGTATTTCAAGTTCTTCATCGAAGCTGAGAGCTCCGATCTTCATCTTCAAACAGGAAAAACCATCCTCTATTTTTTGCCTTATCTGCCGGTTAACTTCTTCACGGGTGCCCATCCATATAAGTCCGTTGATACCAATAGCATCTTTGCCATCGGTAAATCCCGAAGGATACAAAACTTTGGTACCCATTACACGGATGTCTTTCCAGGCTGTTTCAAGGGCAAAACCTATGGATGGCCATTCAACCAATTCCGCATCCGATCCGTATTCACCTTCGTTAATGCGGTCAACTGTTTTTTTCAGCCGGGCTTCAAAACCCTTATTGTCGTCATAGCTAAGTCCGGGGAAAAGCGAACATTCCCCGATTCCGGATATGGTAGGATCGTCGGTATGATAAAGGACGATAAAGTATACTTTCTTACGAAGGAAGGTGCCACGGGAGGTAGTGGCCGGCCTCAGGAAATCAAATTCCCGGTATGCAAGACGTGCTTTGATCATCGCAGTATGAGCCCCAGTCCAAAGGTTACCGAGAAAGCAAATGTGCTCAAAGCCAGTTTTTTTAATTCTATGTTCAGTTCTCCGGGTTCGGTATTTTTCATCACCACAATTACATTCAGTATAAAAAGCGGGCAGGTAAGAATGAACAAAAACTGGTAAAAAGAACTAAAATGGATAAAAGTGTACACCACGCTGAATAAAATGGACAGTGAAATCAGCACAAGGTGGTAGATCTTGGCGGCCTGCTTGCCGATATAAACAACAAGGGTTCGTTTCCCCGAGCGGGCATCATTTTCGATATCCCGCATGTTATTCAGATTAAGTACACCGGAGCTGAGCAGTCCAATGGCCGAGGCAGGCAATAATATCCAGGGATCAAACGTGTTTACATGGAGATAATAGGTTCCCGCTACCCCTACAATACCAAAATAGATAAATACAAAGATATCGCCGAGGCCGATATAACCATAGGGATTTTTTCCCACTGTATATTTTATGGCAGCAAAAATGGCGGATACACCCAGCAGAAAAAATACAAGGATTGTTTTCCAGCCGATATGGTGAAGTCCGATAAATATCAATAACGATCCCGATGCCAGGGAAAGAGTGATAAAAAGTGCGATCATCAGGCGCATCTGTTTTTTTGTAACAAGCCCGCTCTGGGTAACGCGACCAGGTCCCAGCCGGTGTATGCTGTCGATACCATGCATGGCATCACCGTAATCATTTGCAAGGTTCGACAGGATCTGCAGAAAAAGAGTGGTAGTTGTTGCAAGCAGGAAGATCTTCCACTGGAAGGTTCCCTGCGCGTATGCAAGGAAGCTGCCCAGAATGGCACTGGACAAAGCCAGGGGCAGTGTCCGTAGTCGAAAGGCTTTTATCCAGATCCTGATGTTCATGTTTAGCAAAGTTAGGGCAATTTAGGATACTTTTTGAAATCAGGGCGTACGTTTTTCCAAAAACGCCTTTTTACCTTCCTGTGCCTCTTCCGTCATATAATACAGCATGGTTGCATTTCCGGCTAGTTCCTGTATACCGGCCTGCCCGTCAAGTTCAGCATTCAATCCGGCTTTAATCATGCGCAGGGCCAGGGGACTGTGTTGCATAATCTTTTTGCACCATGCCACAGTTTCATCTTCAAGTAATTCATACGGCACCACTTTATTTACAAGTCCCATTTGCAAGTGCATCCTGGGCGGAATATTGTTCACATAGGAACCAAATCTCCCGTGCTTTTTTCTGACCTACCACCCTTGCCAGGTAAGACGATCCAAATCCGGCGTCAAAACTGCCAACCCTCGGTCCGGTTTGTCCGAAGATTGCATTTTCGGAAGCGATGGAAAGATCACATACTACATGCAGAACATGCCCACCGCCAATGGCGTAACCGTTTACCATGGCAATTACAGGTTTTGGCAATGACCTGATCTGTTTCTGCAGATCGAGGATGTTGAGGCGCGGAACTCCATCCTTTCCCACATAGCCCGCAAATCCTTTTACATTCTGGTCCCCGCCACTGCAAAATGCCTTGTCTCCTGCCCCGGTCAGGATCACTACTGAAATGGACTGATCTTCCCTGCACCAGGTCATGGCATCACACATTTCCCTCGTGGTATCCGGTGTAAATGCATTGCGGTAGCGCGGCCTGTTTATGGTTATACGGGCTATTCCTTCAAAGGAATCGAACAGGATCTCTTCGTATTCCTTTATGGGGGTCCAGTTTCTGGAAGAATTCATAATAATCAGATTTTCAGGTTCATCACGTTGCTTGCATTAATTCTCTGAAGGTGGAAGCGCTGAGTACCGCATCGGTTTTAACCTCAAAAACAGCGGCCCGGCCACTATCAGTAAGAAAGGTATCCCATTGGGCGGCCAGTGAATTTTCGTCATCTGCATAAAAATAACCGAGACCAAAGGCAGCACATAGTTTTTGAAGATCAACGGCATGATTTGCCTCGATAAATTTTTTAAACGCAGGTTGGTCAGAGGGTCCCTTCAGAATGTGGAAAATGCCTCCGCCACCGTTATTAATGACAAGAATCCGAAGGTTTGGGGGTAGCTCACGGTTCCAAAGGCCGTTTGAATCATAAATGAATCCAAGATCACCCAGAATGGAGAGAGTCATTTTACGCGAAACAAACGCTATTCCTGCTGCAGAGGATAAGGATCCGTCAATTCCTGAAACACCCCGGTTACCAAAGCATTCTCTTTGAAGACCGTCGTCAAATAATTGTACATAGCGGATTATGCTGCTGTTTCCCGGAACGAGAATCATTTCAGGCCGAAGGGACATGCATACATGGCTAAAGACCTTCAGATCACTGAAAGGAAGGTCCCGGATGATCTGCATTGCCTGGTTGGCTGGTAGCCTGGCCTGTTTTCAGCCAGGAATCCCGGTAAGAGGACTTACCTGCATGCAGTTGTTTCTCCTGCCAATGCCTTGTAAACAGCATATGCCGGAAACGGAATACGTCGTGTGGCCAGCTTGAATGTATCGATGATGGTAGGATCATTTCCTATCCGCCAGCATTTAACATGAACAGCCCTTCTCAGGTATCCGGTCAAAGCTTTCGACACTACCTGTCCCCCGCTGTGAAGGATCAGATCAGGATATTCAGGGCTTGCCTTGCGGTTTCGGGATAATACGAGATTTGAATTGCGGATTATTTTATCACCAGGAATATTGGAAATGTTTTCAGCCAATACAATCACCCTGCTGTCTTCTGAAAGGGATTGAAGGTATGGAATCACTAATGAACCGGGATGATCCTGACCATGAATGATAACTGATCGTTCTGGCCTGCTTCCATTCCTCCAGTAGTTCTGCAGTAAGCCGAAGTTCAATTTCAGGAGTTGCCTGGCTGATGATCCTTACAGGGGATGAAGGAGGAGGCAGCTCATCATACAAAGGATCAGTAAGCGGTACATTTATCTGTACCGGACCTTCGCAGGGGGCAAGAGTCAGATCCACGGCTTCGTTGATCAACCTGTGGGCGTACCACAGATCATCCGCTGAGGTAATGACCTGCGGCAGATCAAAACCAGCCCTGACAAAATTTCTAAAAATGCCAGGCTGATGGAGGGTCTGGTTATCCTGTTGATCGATCAGTTCACGAGGCCTGTCAGCCGTTACCGCCAAAAGAGGAACACCCTGATAATAGGCTTCGGCAAGGGCAGGACCATAATTCAGTACGGCTGTTCCCGAAGTACAGATCAAAACAACCGGGGTACGTGTATATTCGGCAATTCCAAGGGCAAAGTAGGCGGCACTTCTTTCATCTACAATGCTTATACAATCTTCGCCGAATACCCGGTAAAACGACTGGATTAAGGGTGCACTCCTCGATCCCGGGGAAATAACTATGTGTCTGATCCCTTTCAGGCGGCATATTTCAGCCAGGTCAGAAATATGTTGTTTTGGATGAGGCATCTATTTGATTTGTTGCAGCACTGACAACAATGTATCTGCCTTAATTTCAGTCTCTTCCCATTCTTCTTCGGGTATTGAATCATGTGTTATTCCTCCCCCGATGAACAATACAAGCTGATCATCAAGTACTTTCATACATCGAAGGTTTACATAAAGCTGTAAAAGGTCATCAATACCAACAGGGCCCAAAAAGCCAGTGTAATATTCCCGGCTGTGCTTTTCTGCAGACCGAATGAAATCCATCGCGGTTCCCGATGCCATACCACATACAGCCGGGGTAGGATGTAATGCATTGATCAGCAAAGGCAATTTGGAACCTGCAGACTGAACCGAGAAGGTAAAATCAGTACGCAGGTGCGAAAGATTTCCCGCACGGGAAGTGTAGGGTCCGCTTTGTGTATAATCCTTAACGGAAAACTCAATCAGGACTTTTTCAATATGGCGCGTAACATATTCCTGTTCAAGCAGCTCTTTCCTGTTCCAGTTGTGAATATCCATGTTTTTGGCATCATAGGGACGCGTACCCGCCAGGGATACGGTTATAAGAGTTCCTTCTTTGGAACAGACAAAAGGTTCCGGGGTGGCTCCCGTCCAGCAATTTCCGTTTACACAAAACAGGTAGACAAAGGCGTGATCATAGGTTTTGCAAAGCGCGTTAAAAATGCCTGTCAGCCGGGATCTGTAATTTCCGAAAACTGTTTTCACCCTTGAAAGCACAACTTTTTCAAATTCAGCAGCTGTTATCTTTTCAATAATACTTTCTATCTGGCTGATATACTGCTCTTTTTGGGTTTCTTCCGAATGACTGTACTGGATGATATGTTCAGGAAGGTCAGGAAGGCAAAGGATCTCATTTAGCTGCTGTTCACTGATGCTGTTGCGCAGGATATAATCAGGGCGTATGAGATAGGTTTTATCCCCTGTATCCCGGGAAAATGGAGTTATTAAAAATCCTTTTTGAGGAAAGTTGCTGACCAGGTTCTGCAATTCACAGATCTCCTGATCACGCTGAATGACAACCGTAATTTCAGATTTGCCGGGAAGCCTGTATGCCGCAAAATTGAGTTTTTTATCAAGGCATACCTGCACGGCCCTCAGCAAAGTGACTTTATTTTGTAATACATCCTGCATTAAAAGGCTTGTTTGGTCTTTTTCACGATCATCATAGTAACCCTGGCCACGGAAATAAGTTTACCTTTTTCATCCCTTATCTTTACATCCCATACATGTGTTGAACGACCTTTATGAATAATTTCAGCCCGGGCATACACAGTTCCTGTATTTATTGTAGAGATGTGGTTACCCGATACCTGCAGGCCAAAAACATCATATTTTTCAGGATCGACAAGCAAAAACGAACCACCACTGGCAATCGTTTCTGCCAGCGCCAGGGAAGCACCGCCGTGCAGCAAACCCATGGGTTGCAGCTTATTATCCACCGGCATGGATGCTTCAATAAAATTTTCGCCGTAGTTCAGAAATTCTATTCCGAGATAGCTGATAAAGGTGCCTTTGCAGAAATGATTTAGCTGTTCAATCATGAGGCAAAGATAATAAATCACTTTTATACAAAATAGAGGTCAGGAATTATGTTCCTTTCTTCGTGGCTATAAGAAGGTTTACAGAACCAAATAAATATTTTTTTTCTGACTGCAGGATGAGTTTATAAGGTTCCATCATGCTTTTAAGGGTGGAAAAGGAATAAAAGCCGGATGAGGATCCGGCAAGATACCGATAGGCTTTCCAGTCACCTGATAATATTCCTCCGAGAGGTACCAGTATAAGTTTGAGATACAGGCGGTAAAAGAAACTGACAAAGGCATTTTCAGGAACAGCACTTTCAAGTATCAGCAACCTTGCCCCGGGTTTCATCACCCGGCTTAATTCTTCCAGGTGCTTTGCCTGGTTTGGGTTTTGCCAGATCAGGTTCCTGAATCCGAATCCAATGGTGATCCGGTCAAATTCATGGCTGGCAAAAGGCATGGAACCCGCATCTCCCTGGCGGAAATCCACCGACCGGATGCCCAGTTTTTTTGCTTTGTTTCTGGCAATTTCCAGCATGCTGGCATTAAGGTCAAAACCGGTTATGCTTACCGGTCGTTTGACCGTCGCAGCAATTCCAAGTGCCAGGTCACCCGTGCCACAGCATAAATCAAGTATATTTTTCGGATTATCTTTCAGGCATGCCTCAATGGTTTGCCGCCGCCATTTCCTGTCCTGTCCGAAGGTAAACAGCCGGTTTACCAGATCGTATGTTTTGTATATCCTGGAGTAGTAATCTTGTAAGGGGAAACCGGAGGGCATGGAGATAATATGAATTATGAATGATGAATTATGAATGATGAATGATGAATGATAAGAATGAATAATGAACAAAGATAAGGGATAAATTGAAGATACTGGATGTTGGATACTGGATACTGGATACTTGATACTGGATGCTGGAGACAATCCCGATGCTGGATACTGGATGCTGGATATGGATGCTGAGTTCTGCGGTTCTACAGTTTTAGCAGTTCTGCAACCCGTATTTCGTTTTAGTATCTTCAAAATTCGGCGTTCAGTGTTCTGTAGTCTCAGGTGTTATTCTACGTATTTTCATACTGGCCTCAGCTTCTATTCTCAGGATATCCTCCAGTCATCCAGCATCCAGTATCCAGCATCCAGCATCCAGCATCGAGCATCCAGTATCAGTTTCCGGAATGTTACTACCTTTGGAGAAAATTAGCCACCATGTCCCGAAGAGTTCGTGTTCGTTTTGCTCCCAGTCCCACGGGTCCGCTTCACATTGGCGGAGTGAGAACTGCCCTGTTCAATTATTTGTTTGCCAGAAAGCATAACGGCGATTTCATCCTTCGTATTGAAGATACAGACCAGGGCCGGTATGTATCCGACGCGGAATCTTATATCATGGAATCTCTTGCCTGGTGTGGTCTTCATTATAGTGAAGGTCCGGACATAGGCGGGCCTTTTGAACCATATCGCCAAAGCGAAAGAAATGTATACAGGAGGTTTCGCCGACACCCTGCTTGAAAGCGGAAATGCTTATTATGCTTTTGATACTCCTGAGGACCTCAATTCTTTGCGAAAGGAATATGAATCCCAGGGAAAACTCTTCCAGTATGACGCATCCACAAGAAAAGGATTAAATAATTCCTTATCACGCAATTCTGCGGAGGTGACGGCTTTAATCGATTCAAAAATACCGTACGTGATCCGGTTTAAGATGCCCGAAAATGAGGAGGTAAAAGCGAATGACCTGATCCGTGGAGAAGTGGTTTTTAATACATCCCTGCTCGATGACAAGGTATTGTTTAAGGCCGACGGATTGCCGACCTATCACCTGGCAAATGTAGTGGATGATTACCTGATGAAAATCTCCCATGTGATCCGCGGGGAAGAATGGTTACCCTCGCTTCCGCTTCATGTTTTGTTGTACAAGGCGTTCGGATGGGAATCAGAAATGCCCGAATTTGCCCATCTTCCCCTTATTCTGAAGCCGAGCGGGCAGGGAAAGCTCAGCAAGCGTGACGGAGATAAGCTGGGATTCCCGGTATTCCCGTTGCAATGGACAGATCCGGAAACCGGTGAAATATCCTCCGGTTATCGCGAATCGGGTTATTTCCCGGAAGCCGTGGATAATTTGCTTGCTTTTCTTGGCTGGAATCCCGGAACCGAACGCGAGTTATTTTCTCTTGATGAACTCGTTGAGGCTTTTTCCCTGGAACGCGTGGGCAGGTCAGGATCCCGCTTTGACCCTGAAAAGGCCAAATGGTACAATCAGCAATACCTGAAAAACCATACAGATGAAGAAATTGCCTCACTCGGGATGCCTGTTCTGGATAAGAAGGGAATTAAGGCAGACCTGAAATACCTGAGCCGGGTTGTTTCTCTCGTAAGGGAAAGAATGGTTTTTCCGCAGGATTTATGGGAACAGGCGGTTTATTTTTTCCAGGCCCCTGAAACTTATGATCCGCAGCATGCAAAAGAAGGTATGGAAAAGCGAGACCCCGGCCATCATGGCAGATACAAGGGAATTGCTTCTTCAGGCAATTGAATTCGGGTCAGTATACCTGGAATCATTAGTAAAGCAATATGTGGAGGAAAAGCAAATTGGCTTTGGCCGGGTAATGGCCCCCCTCCGGCTTTTGCTGGTAGGTTCCGGCGTAGGCCCGCATCTGTTTGATATCATGGAAATGATCGGAAAAGACGAAACAATCAGAAGGATTGACCGGGGATTACTGGCGATTCGCTAGATCACTACTTTTCTACCGACAGGTAATCCCTAAACGGATTCTTCTTCCTTGTCCCTCGTCCCTTGTCCCTTATCCCTCGTCCCTTTATTTCATTTTTCTAATCCGGATCTCGGTTCCTTTCTGATCTTTCAGGAGATCGAGCAGCTTTTGGGTATTCGTTTCGCCGAAATGATAAGGATACAGGATTTTTGGTTTGAATGCCCTTACTGCATCTGCCACCATTTCCGGGGTCATTGTATAAGGCAGGTTCATCGGCAAAAAGGCGATATCGATATTTTTCAGTGCCTTCATTTCAGGGGTGTTTTCTGTATCACCGGCAATGTAAACCCGTTTATCTCCCAAAGTAAGGATATATCCATTGCCATCTCCTTTCTTATGGTATACCATTCCGGCCTGCGGGCCATTTACCAGGTTATATGCCGGTACTGCTTCAATTTTAAACGGACCATATAACTGGCTGTCACCGTTATGCATCACCTTTCCGCCAGGAAGGGATCCTGCACATTTTTCAGTATAATAAATTTGTGTATTGTCTTTTTTTATTGCCTGAATGGCCTTTAAATCAAGGTGATCGCCATGTTCATGGGTGATGAGGATCAGATCTGCCTTTGGTAAAACCGAGTAATCCGTCAGCTGGCTGAATGGATCAATATGGACCACCTTGCCCTGGAATACGATCATGAGGGATCCGTGTCCGATAAATGTAATCTCGGCCGGACCTCCTGTTGTATTGATCACATCTTTTTCAAGAGTATTCTGGGCTTGCATCTGCATGCTGATAAAAAATAAAAAAAGCGGAAACAGGTTAATCAGGATACTCCTTCTGATATATAATTTCTTTTTCATGTGTATGTTTTTTGGATTTAGACGAGGCCTTCCAAAATTATAACAAAAAGGACGGATGCAAAAACCGCAGTGTAAAAAAAATGGAATGATAACAATCAGGGTTTCTGTGGTACATTTTCAGTACATTTTCCATGTTTTCAGAAATAAATATGACCAATATCGAAATTGCAGGAAACAGGGGTGATGGTGTGCGGTCTGATTGTTTTGTCAGTCTCGCACGCACCAAAGGCAAGGAGAATGCAATCACCCTCAACAGTAAGGTAAAAACCCTTTACGGGGACGATATCATGCGTCTGTGCAAGGATATGCTGGCCTTTTATGGCATCACCCATGCACTCCTTGAAATTGAGGATCGCGGGGCGCTTCCCGTTTGTTCTGGCAGCCCGGATAGAAGCTGTCATCCGTAAACAGACCGGGACTGACCGAGAGTATCTTTTACCTGTTCTGCCACAAAATATTTATGCCACTGCACGCGATGCTGAACGCGTATCCCGTTTATATCTCCCCGGGAATAATCCAAAACTTATGATCAACGCCGGCATTTATGGATGCCATGGCATAATTCTGGACCTCGAAGATTCAGTGGCTCCTGACAGAAAATACGAAGCACGGTTTCTTGTGCGTAATGCCTTGCGACAGGTTGACTTTTACGGGGCAGAACGAATGGTAAGAATTAATCAGCTTCCTGCAGGATTGGAGGATCTGAAATTTGTTATCCCGCATCCGGTAAACCTCATACTCTTGCCAAAATGTGAGTCGGCCAGGCAGGTCAGGGAAGTAGATCAGGCCATTTCCAAAATTCTTGGTCATGAGAATACAAAAATTCATTTGATGCCCATTATTGAATCGGCTGCAGGCGTCTTACATTCAGCTGAAATTGCGTCGGCTTCACAAAATGTGGTAGCCCTGGCCATTGGTCTGGAAGATTATACCGCAGATATCGGCGTGCCAGAGAACACCTGAAGGCCGGGAATCTTTTTTTGCCCGCAGTATGGTTGTAAATGCCGCCCGCGCTGCAGGCATCCAACCTATTGATTCAGTTTTTTCAGATATTGATGATATGGAAGCCCTGGCACGGAATGTAAAAGAATCAAAATCGCTCGGATTTACAGGCATGGGATGCATTCATCCACGGCAGGTGCCTGTAATCCATAAAAATTACCTTCCGGATGATACGGAAATAGCAAAAGCCCAAAAAATTGTACTGGCTTTTGAGAAAGCTGAAAAAGAAGGACTGGGTGTGGTGGCTGTTGATTCGAAAATGATTGATCCTCCCGTGGTGAAAAGATCACTCCGGATCATCAGGCAGGCAGAACAGGCAAATCTGATCACCAAACAATGGAGGGAAAGCCATGCGTGAGAAACTGGTAAAAAATGCTGCCGGCCGCATGGTCCCTGACCACATCAATGGTCAGCCTGTTGTGCCCTTTAAAGGAGTAGGAAAGCATATGCCGGTTGGTTACAGGCATGCTCCCCGCCTTACTTCCAATATCGATTACCCGGCAGATGGAAACAAGCAGGTGACTTCCTTAAAAGAAGCCTTGATAAAGGCTGGTCTAAGGGATGGCATGACCCTTTCCACACACCATCATTTCAGGGAAGGCGACCTTGTGGCCAATATGGTATTTGATTGTGCAAGCGAACTCGGGGTGAAGAATCTCTGCTGGTTCCCGTCCGCTTCCTTTTCGTGTCACGCTTACCTTCTGAAATACCTCGACGATGGCACCATAAGCCATATCGAAGGAAGCATGAACGGTCCCCTGGGCCGTTATTGTTCTGAAGGCAGGATGAAAAAGACGGCAGTGCTGCGCTCCCATGGAGGACGTTATCAGGCCATCCAGGATGGTGATGTAAAAATTGACATTGCCATCATCGGCGCCGGTTGTGCTGATCCTTTTGGAAATGCCAACGGGGTCAATGGTCCCTCGGCCAGTGGTTCGCTGGGCTTCGCCCTGGGGGATGCCCAATATGCCGACCGGGTAATTGTAGTTACTGATAACCTGGTTCCGTTTCCCTGTATTCCCTGGCAGATCCCGGGAAATTATGTGGATTTCACAGTAAAAGTAGATAAGGTTGGAATTCCCGAAAAAATAGTATCAGGAACCACTGAGGTCACCAAAAGTCCCGACCGTCTGCTGATTGCTGAATTAACTGCCCGATTCTGCGAAGAAGCCGGCATTATAAAGGATGGTTTCTCATTCCAGGCAGGAGCCGGGGGTACGGCGCTCTCCATCGGAAACTTTTTTGGGGACATTATGCGCAAAAAGGGAATAAAGGCCCGGTTTGCAAGGGGCGGAAGCAATAAGTACCTTGTTAGCATGCTTGAAGAGGGACTTGTTGAATACATTCTCGATGGGCAGACATTCGACCTGGATGGCGTGCGGTCAATCCGTGACAACCCGAGGCACGTGATGACAAGCCCTTTTTCAAGTTATAATTACCATAGCAAGGGCAATTTTGCCAGTATGGTGGATGTGGCCATCCTCGGAGCTACAGAAGTGGACCTTGATTTCAATGCCAATGTGGTGACCCATTCAGATGGTTATCTTTTACACGGTATCGGCGGCTGGCAGAATTGTCTGTTTTCGAAAAATGTGATCCTCCCTCTCCCCTTGTTCCGCGACCGGATACCAGTGATCATTGACAGAGTGACCACCTTATGCGGACCGGGTGAATTGATCGATGTAATTGTCACCGAAAGGGGAATTGCAATTAATCCCCTGCGAAAGGATCTCATGGAGAAGGTAAAAGATTCAGGATTACCCATACGCACAATCAGGGAATTGAAGGAAGAGGCTGAAGCTATTTGCGGGAGGCCCCAGAAACCGGTATTTACCGATAAGATCGTGGCGGCCATTAAGTGGGTGGATGGTACTGTTATAGACTCTGTTTATCAGGTGAAAACAAATCAGTGAAAAACTTAATATTTATTATGGCAAAACATACTATCGTAACCATGCCGGGCGATGGAATAGGCCGGGTAGTAATGGATGAAGCAATCAGGGTGCTGAATGCTGCCGGATTTGATGCGGAGTACATTCATGGCGACATCGGATGGGAATTCTGGTGCCGTGAAGGAAACGCCCTGCCCGAAAGAACCATTCAACTGCTTAAAAAGCACCGTGTTGGATTGTTTGGCGCCATCACATCCAAACCAAAGGAAGAGGCGGCTTCAGAATTATCGGATGAATTAAAGGGCAAAGGCTATGTTTATGCAAGCCCCATTGTTAGCATGCGCCAGATGTTCAACCTGGATATTTGTATCAGGCCATGCCGCACATACAGGGGCAACCCGCTCAATTTCATCCGGCGGGGACCTGGCGGAGAAATTGAAGAACCGGAGGTGGATGTGGTCATATTCAGGCAAAATACCGAGGGGTTGTATTGTGGCGTGGAATGGAGCCATCCGCAGGGTATTGTGTATGAGGCGCTGAATTCGCATCCCAGTTTCAGGAAAAACTTCGGGAATGTTCCGCCGGAAGAGATTGCCGTTTCTACCCGCATATTCACCAAGAAAGCTACTGAACGAATACTGCGTGCTGCCTTTGAACATGCCGATAAAAACGGGTATAAATCGGTGACACTTTGTGAAAAGCCCAATGTAATCAGGGAGACATCAGGTATGATGTACAGGATGGCCCGTGCGATACAAAAGGAATACAATCACATTGAGTTGTGGAATACCAATATCGATGCACAAATGATGTGGCTCACGAAAAATCCGGAGGACTATGGTGTAATTGTGGCCGGAAACATGTTTGGCGATATTGTTTCGGATGGTTTTGCAGGTCTGATCGGTGGACTGGGATTTGCCTGCAGTGCCAACATTGGGGAGTCGGTAGCTGTTTTTGAGCCCACTCATGGTTCGGCGCCAAAATATGCCGATTACCCGGTTTCAATTGTGAATCCCATTGCCATGATCGAATCTGCATGCCTCATGCTCGAATATCTGAATGAGCATGCGATTTCTAAGAAAATAAAAAAAGCCATTGCTGAGGTGATCCTCGAAGGCAAAGTGCGCACCTATGATATGATGAAGATGAAAGGAAGTCCGGATGCATTGAAGCATGGTGCGGCATCGACACTTCAGATGGGAGAGGAAATTATAAGGAAAGTGACGAGTGACAAGTGACGAGTGACAAGGAAGAAAAATCCCTTTAGGGATTGCTGTAGTAGTGCATACGAATCTTAGGTTATGTCGAAAAAAAAGACGAATCAAAAATAAGGATCATGAATTCATCATTGGCAGAAAGTGTAAAAAGCCTGTGGCCTGAGTTGGAATGGATACAGGATTCGGATCTTCGCGAGAAGACCGCCAGGACCTGGGAACTGGCATTGCAGAAAAGTGTGCTCAAGCCGGAGGACCTGCGAAAGATTCCGTTTACCCTGCTGGCCGGTCCCAATCTTAAGGTCAGCTTTATGGATCATAAGCGCGCCGTGGTGCATATTGCACGCGAAAGCGGGCTTAAGTTCAAGGAGTTTTTTAAGAATGAATTGCCGGTAAATATGGATGTGCTGATAGCCGGCGCCATTCTGGCCGATGTAGGTAAAATGCTCGAATATGAAATTGATGAGACCGGAAAATCCTTTCAGGGAAAATATGGGGAATACCTGCGACATCCGTTTTCGGGGGTATCCCTGGCCGAGCAATGCGGTGTTCCGCCGGAAGTTTGCCATATCATAGCCGCCCATGCAGCGGAAGGTGATCTGGTAAAAAGGTCTGCAGAAGCATATATAGTGCATCATGCAGATTTTATGACCTTTCTGCCATTTAAGAATAAGTGACGAGGGACAAGGGACAAGTGACAGATGGCAACCAGTTGACGTTCAATCGTAAATCGTAAATCGTAAATCGTAAATTCTTCTTATGACTATAATCGAAAAAATACTGGCTGCACATTCAGGGAAATCAAAAGTAGTACCTGGAGAAATTGTGGATGTTGCCATTGATGTAAGACTGGCAAGGGACTTTGGCGGGGCAGGGGTAGTTAAAAATCTGCAGGCGAACAACCTTTCGGTTCAGGACAGCAATAAAACCTTTTTCACATTTGACTGCAATCCAACCGGATCCGACCAGCTTTATGCTGCCAATCAGCAACAATGCCGGATCTATGCCCGGGAAAACGGGATCCATGTATATGATATCCATTCCGGCATAGGCACCCATCTTGCTATGGATGAAGGACTGGCACTTCCCGGTTACACACTTGTTTCAACCGATTCCCATGCAAATATCCTTGGGGCGATCGGAGCTTTCGGCCAGGGAATGGGCGATCGTGATATTGCCGCCGCCTGGGCCCGCGGATCTGTTTGGTTTAAGGTACCTGACATCAGTAAAGATCAGTTTCACCGGTGAAAGGCCAGCCAATGTCACTGCCAAGGATATTGCCCTGAACCTTTTGAAAAGGTTTGGTGCAGATGGCATGCTGGGATACGTGGTTGAATTATATGGCGATGAGGTGAAAAAGCTAACGCTGGATGAGCGGATCACGATTTCTTCGATGGCCACGGAAATGGGTGCCATTGCGATTATTATCCCTCCGTCGGATGAGGTGATCCATTACTGTGAATCCCGATCTTATTCCCCTGTTCAAGGCGTCTATGCTGATATCGATGCCCGTTATCTCCAGGAACATGTGCTGGATATAGAATTATATTCTCCGGTTGTATCTCTTCCCGGGCAACCGCATCATGTGGTGACCGTGAAAGAAGTGAAAGGGACAAAAGTAGATTCGGTTTTTATTGGCAGTTGCACCAATGGCAGGATGGAGGATATGCGTGAAGCTGCCCGGATCCTGAAGGGCAAAAAAGTTGCCCCGGGAGTTGTACTTAAAATTGTTCCGGCGACAGATGAAATCTGGAAATCATGCCTGGAGGAAGGACTTATCGAAATATTTAAATCAGCTGGTGTCCTGTTTGGAAATGCAGGATGTGCAGGATGTGCATCCGGACAAATCGGACAGAATGGGCCCGGGAGAATATACAGTAAGTACAGGGAACCGGAATTTCGAAGGGAAACAGGGAAAGGGACAGGTTTATCTTTCTTCGGTATCTACGGCTACTGCCTCGGCCATTGCCGGGCATATCACAACAGAAGATGATATTCCCGGAAAGCCTTCTGTTTTCAGTGTACCAGTCAAAGAAAAAAAAGCCGCTGAGGTCAGGAAGACAGGGCATGAAGAAAAAAATACAATCATTGAAGGAAAGATATGGCTGGTCCTTCAGGACAATATAGATACCGATATGATCTATCATAACAGGCACCTGGCCATCACTGATATAAATGAGATGGGCAAATATTCTTTCGGAAACCTGAAAGGATGGGAAAATTATGCCCAGCAATCGGAAGCCGGGGATATCATTATCACCGGGAAAAATTTTGGCTCAGGAAGTTCCCGGCAACAAGCTGTGGACTGCTTCAAATCATTGCAGAACCAGGCCATCCTGGCCCGGTCATTTGGAGCAATATATGAGCGCAATGCGATCAATGCCGGATTTCCGGTACTGACATACAATGATCTCAGCGTCCTGGAACTTAAAAACCGGGATACGGTAGTCATTGATCTGGTAAAAAGTACAATTCTGAATAAGAGAAACAATAAAATGGCATCTCTCGATCCGTTTTCTCCTGTACAGATGAATATATACAAAACGGGCGATTTATTGTTATTATAAATATCGATATGAAAGGAAAAACATTTGCAGAAAAAATCTTTGGGGCTCCGGCTGGTGACATTGTATTCCGTCAGCCTGATATTATTCTTACCCATGATAATACTTCCAGTATAGAAAGTACATTTCAGAAAAATGGGAGGGAAAAAGGTATTTAATCCTGATCAGTTATTGATTGTGCTTGACCATAATGCACCTCCCACAAACAGCAAATTAGCGAATGATTATCAGCAAATCCGTAATTTTGTAACGGAACAGGGAATAAGGAAATTTCATGATGCCGGGGATGGCATTTGCCACCAGCTCATGGAAAAATATGCCCGTCCCGGGATGATCATTGCCGGCAGCGACAGTCATACCTGCACGGCCGGGGCATTTAATGCAATGGCAACCGGAATTGACAGAACAGAAACCGCCGGACTCTGGAAACAGGGTGAAACATGGTTCAGGGTACCTGATTCAATAAAGATCTGCCTGAAGGGTAAACTTCCAAGAGGTGTTTATGCAAAGGATCTGGCGTTGTATATCATTGGCATGATCGGCTCATCGGGGGCCGATTACATGTCAATCGAATACCATGGGGAAGGGGTTTCCTCGCTCTCCGTGGCTGACCGTATGACAATTGCCAACCTGGCATCTGAAATGGGGGCAAAAAATGCAGTATTCCCTGCAGATGATGTGCTTTCAGCCTATCTGCGGCAAAAAGTATTCCGGGGTTTGGGCTGATCAGGATGCTGTATACCTGAAGGAATATGAAATTAACCTGAGCCTGCTATATCCCCTGGCAGCATGTCCCCATCATGTGGATAATGTGAAAAGCATTGATGAGGTCAGAGGTATACCCATTTCACAGGCATTAATCGGCACATGCACCAACGGCAGGATTGAAGACCTGCGAATTGCCGCCGGTATATTGCGCAATAAGAAAGTCGCTCCCCGATGTGCAGCTTCTGATAACACCTGCATCGCGTGAAATTTACCTTCAGGCAGTTCAGGAGGGATTGGCCGAAGTTTTCCTCAAAGCCGGAGCCAATATTCTTACTCCGTCCTGCGGACCCTGTCTGGGAACCGGTCAGGGAATTCCTCCTGACGGTATCAACATTATTTCCACTGCAAACCGCAATTTCCTGGGCAGAATGGGGAATCCAAAAGCATTTATCTATCTGGCGTCTCCGGCTACTGTGGCGCTTTCTGCAATTAACGGACTGATCTCTTCTACGAAAAAAAACGGTCAGACACACCGTTTCCCGTTTCATGTAAAACAAACTGAGACTGTCAGTATTAAGGCCGGGGATGAACCGTTACAGCAATGGAGTATGGAATTATAAGGATGCTGATAATCTGAATACCGACCAGATGTTTGCCGGAAATCTTACCTATGAGATCAACAGCGCTGATCCGGTAAAAATTGCTCCCCATCTCCTGAAAGGATTTGACGGGCAGTTTGCCTCCCATGTGAAAAAAGGAGATGTTATCATTTGCGGTGAAAATTTCGGTTGTGGCAGTTCCAGGGAACATCCGGCTGTTGGGTTTGCCTATGCAGGCATAAAGGCTATTCTGGTAAAATCGGTGTCGCGTATTTTCTTCCGGTCAGCCATCAACCAGGGATTGCCTATTTTGGTGATGCCGGAAGCGGTTAATGCATACAGTCAGGGTAGCCGGGTTGAAATTGATATGGCCGGAGGTACTGTATCGATCGGGGATCAGCAGTTCCATTTTAATCCCTTGCCGGGTAAGCTATTGCAGATTTTGGAACAGGGAGGACTTGTGAATGCGGTAATCGGTAATCGGTAATCAGTAATCGGTGATCAGTAATAGATAATCAATTGCCGCGACATTCATGATCGCGGTAATAATAAATCAAAAACCGAAAATCCTAACATATTATGAACAGTCAATTTTGACATTAAGCAGGTTCTGAAAGAGCTTGGAATCCAGGTCTGTAAATCCGGGAATCTGCACAGGCACAAAATGGACCGAAGGTTCAGGGGATGTGCTCACATCGTATTCACCGGTTGACGGGAATGCCATTGCTGGCATTCAGACAGGCTACCCGGAAGGAATATGAAGAGCTTGTTTCAAAGGCCGGTAAAGCATTTGAAACCTGGAGAATGGTGCCGGCACCGAAACGCGGGGAGATTATCCGACTGATCGGGCTTGAATTGCGAAAGTATAAGGAACCTCTCGGTAAACTGGTGAGCTGGGAGATGGGCAAGATCTACCAGGAAGGTCTTGGTGAAGTACAGGAGATGATCGATATCTGTGATTTTGCCCTTGGCTTGTCACGTCAGTTATATGGCCTTACCATGCATTCTGAACGACCGGGCCACCGCATGTATGAACAATATCATCCTCTGGGGATTGTTGGCGTTGTGTCTGCATTTAATTTTCCCGTGGCTGTATGGTCATGGAATGCCATGATTGCCCTTGCGTGTGGTGATGTAGTGATCTGGAAACCTTCTTCAAAAGTGCTTTTGTGTGCAGTGGCAGTCCACCACATAATTGAAGGAGTTCTAAAACAAAATGATGTACCGGAAGGTGTCCTCAATCTGCTGGCAACCAGTTCAAAATACCTGGGGGATGACCTTTTTTCCGACAGGAATATTCCCTTGATTTCATTTACAGGTTCCACAAAAATTGGAAAACGCGTGGGAAGGATCGTAGGGGAACGGCTTGGCAGGACCATTCTTGAACTGGGCGGAAACAATGCGATCATTGTTTCTCCCAAGGCGAATCCTGATCTGGCACTCCGTGCCATTGTATTTGGAGCGGCAGGTACAACCGGGCAGCGATGTACATCCACACGCCGGATCATTTTACATGAATCGATTTTTGATTCTTTTAAAAACAAACTGGTAGAAGTATACAAAAGCCTGAAGATAGGAAATCCTATTCATGGCGGAAACGCATGTTGGACCTTTGATCGATAAGGAAGCAGCAAAAGTATTTTATGAAGCCATCGAAAAAGTGAAGGAAGCCGGAGGAAAAATACTCTATGGCGGCAACCCTTACGAAAATGGAGATTGTACTTCGGGATGTTATGTTGTTCCCTGTATCGCCGAGGTGGAAAATCATTATGCGATTGTACAGGAAGAAACTTTTGCCCCCTTATTATACCTGATAAGATATTCATCACTTGACGAAGCAATACGCATTCACAATGACGTACCCCAGGGATTGTCATCGGCACTTTTTTCAACCGATCTGATGGAAACGGAAAAATTCTTATCGCATCAGGGATCTGACTGTGGCATTGCAAATATCAACATCGGTACCTCCGGAGCCGAGATAGGAGGCGCATTTGGCGGCGAAAAAGATACTGGCGGCGGCCGTGAATCAGGTTCAGATGCATGGAAAGCATATATGCGCCGGCAAACAAATACGATTAACTTTAGTACGGATTTGCCGCTTGCTCAGGGAATATCTTTTGTAGTGACGAGGGACGAGTAGGGACGTAGGGAGTAAGGAGAGGTGAGTAGGTGAGAGGTGAGTAAGGAGAGGTGAGTAGGGAGATGTTTCTCCGGAGAAATTGACTGCAAGACTGCAAGACTGCAAGTACTGCAATAATGAATGCTCTACGGGCATTGCAGAATACCGATCACTGATCATCGAAATTACCGAATACCGAATACTGATTACCGATTACTGAATACTGATTTACATGAATATAGGCATACTAAGAGAAACAAAAACCCCGGCTGACAGCCGTGTACCCTTTTCACCCGCGCAATGCAGGCAGGTTGAAGATGAATATCCGGGCATCAGAATATTTGTGCAGCCAAGCCCAACCAGGTGTTTTACCGATAAAGAGTATTCTGATGAAGGGATTGAACTGACCGAAAATCTGAATCATTGTGATGTACTTCTGGGTGTGAAGGAGGTGAAAACCCAATATCTGCTGCAAAACAAGACCTATTTCATTTTTTCACATACAATAAAAAAGCAATCCTATAATAAGGGATTGCTTCAATCCATTCTGGAAAAGAAAATCCGTCTTATAGATTATGAAATGCTCACCGATGGAAGAGGGTGTGCGCATCATTGGATTTGGAAGATGGGCCGGTCTGGCCGGAACCTACATCGGGCTGAGGGCCTGGTATTTGAGAAGTGGCAATAACTCGCTGATTCCGGCACAGGAATGCAATGGTTTGGAGGATATGATGCAAAGGGCATCGGCTAACAATCCCGGGAATATAAGAATAGCCCTTACCGGCGATGGAAGGGTAGCCGGTGGTGCTGAGGAAATGCTGAATGCCTTTGCGGTCAGAAAGGTTACAATGGAAGAATATCTTCACGCGTGAACATTTCGACGGACCGGTTTATACCCAGCTCGACCCCTCAAAATATAATGTGCATAAGTCAGGAAAGGAATTTAACCTGCCCATTTTTTCAATTTTCCGCAGGAGTATGCCAGCAATTTCGCACGGTTCTGTCCAAAAACAGACCTCCTTATCATGGCAGCTTACTGGGATCCTCATGCACCTGTATTATTTACAGCACAGGATATGCGAAAACCCGGTTTCAATATCCGGGTCATTGCTGATATTACCTGTGACATCATGGGTTCTGTGCCCTCTTCCCTGAGAACTACCACGTTTGCCGAGCCCTATTATGACTATAACAGGATCCTGGAAAAGGAAGAAAGACCATTCAGCGATCCCGCACATGTGACCATGATGACAATTGATAATTTGCCGTGTGGTTTGCCGAAAGAAGCATCCATCGACTTTGGCCATCATATTGTTAAAAACATAATACCCCTTCTTCTGGGTGAGGATAGTGAGAATATCATTGAACGTGCAACCATTGCCCGGGAAGGCAGGCTGACAGAGCGTTATTCATATCTTCAGGAATGGGTTAACAGTTAATAAATCAGAATAGCATGAAAAAAATATTGCTTATTGGTGCCGGACGTTCTTCTACAACATTGATCAAATATCTGCTTGAAAAATCAAGGGAATATGGATGGGAACTTACTGTAGCAGACCGCGATGAAAAACAGGCAATTGAAAAGGCCCCGATGGCCAGCCGTCAGATCAGCCTGGATATTTTCAATGAGCAGCAGCTTGATGTTGAGGTAATGGAAGCCGACATTGTGGTTTCCATGCTTCCGGCCAGGTTTCATCCACTGGTAGCCCTGAGTTGCCTGAAGCATAAAAAATCCATGCTCACTGCCTCCTATGAATCGGCTGAAATGAATGAAATGTCCACACAGGCCAAATCGCTTGGTATCCTGTTCCTGAATGAACTGGGTGTTGATCCGGGCATTGACCACATGTCGGCGATGCGGGTCATCAACCGCTTAAAGAAAGAAGGCAACGAACTGCTTTGTTTTGAAACATTTACCGGCGGACTTATTGCTCCTGAATCAGACAATAATCCATGGAATTATAAAATAACCTGGAATCCGCGAAATGTGGTACTGGCGGGACAGGGAGGCCCGGCCCGGTTCATACAGGAAGGAAGGTACAAGAACATTCCCTATCACCGGTTATTCCGACGTACGGAAGTAATCGATATTGAAGGCTATGGAAAGTTTGAAGGTTATGCCAACCGGGATTCACTGAAATATATTGAGAAATATAATCTTGAGGGAGTTCCTACTGTATACAGGGGAACACTGCGACGTCCCGGATTTTGCCGTGCATGGGATGTGTTCGTTCAGCTTGGTGCCACGGATGACACTTACATCATGCAAAACACGGAAGAAATGACGTACAAGGAGTTTATCAACTCATTTCTCTATTACAGCAGCGGAGGATCCGGTAAAGACCAAGCTTTATCAATATATGCATATTGACCAGGATTCAGATGTACGGGAAAAACTGGAATGGCTGGGTATTTTCGGAGATACCCCATCGGGCTGAAAGATGCAACACCTGCCCAGGTACTTGAACATATCCTGGTAAAGAAATGGGCCCTGGATCCTGACGATAAGGATATGCTTGTTATGTGGCATAAATTCATCTACAGAAAGAAAGGTGCTCACTCAATCCACCTTTCTGACATCTTCCCTGGTGGTTACGGGAGATGACCAGGTGAACACCGCCATGGCAAAAACGGTAGGACTTCCCCTTGGAATTGCCACCAAGATGGTTCTCACCGGTCAGATCAAACTTACAGGCTGCTATATCCCCACTCATCCTGAGGTGTATGAACCTGTGCTGCAGGAACTGGAAAAATATGATATTTCTTTCCGGGAAAAGGAATCGGAATGGAAAGGGGAATGATCGTATGGACGGATCACAGCCGATAGCTTGGACAGGTCGGCCTGGCCGTACAGGATTTAAAATAAATCGTAAATTCGATAAAAATACTGTCATATGAAATATGTATTTTTCATTTTACTTTGCAGCGGTCGGACTGCAACTGGCAGCCCAGTCAGATCCGCAGGCTACGCCGGAAACAAAAGGATTATTTCAAAACCTCCTGGATCTTGCAGAACAAAGGGATCATGTTTGGTCACCAGGATGACCTGGCTTATGGAAACGGATGGTATAATGAACCGGGCCGTTCAGATATCAAGGATGTATGCGGGGATTATCCCGGCATTTGCGGATGGGAATTGGGACACCTGGAACAGGGAAATCCATACAGCCTGGATTCGGTTTATTTTTCGAATATCCGGAAAGGCATTATTTCCTTTTATAAGCAGGGAGGAGTGAATACGGTGAGCTGGCATGGCAATAATCCGCTGACCGGCGGATCGGCATGGGATGTAACTTCAAAGGAAGTGGTGGCTTCCATACTTCCCGGCGGATCCAAACATGAACTTTTTGTAAAATATCTTGACCGGCTTGCTGATTTCTTCCTGAGCCTGAAAACCGAAAAAGGCACCTATGTGCCTATATTATTCAGGCCTTATCATGAACATACCGGCAGCTGGTTCTGGTGGGGTAAAAACCTCTGCACTCCTGAACAGTATAAGGCACTCTGGCGGTTTACCGTAACCTACCTACGGGATGAAAAACATATACATCATTTGTTATTCAGCTATTCAACGGACAGGTTCCAAACTCAGGAGGAATACCTGGAACGCTATCCGGGTGATGATATCATCGATATGCTGGCATTTGACCTGTATGACAGGGGACCGGAATATGCCGGAGTGCTTAAAAATTGTGCCGAAATTGTAAGCAAGCTGGCTGCCGAAAAAGGGAAAGCCAGGCGCTGTGAGTGAGGCCGGAGGTCCGATTGCAAAACAAACTGACTGGTGGACAAGAGTCATTCTTGAAACCCTGCGGCCCATACCGCTATCCTATGTCCTTGTGTGGCGCAATCCCTGGCAAAATCCGCGAAGATGCTTTTGCTCCTTTCAAAGGACATCCCAGTGCCCCTGATTTTGTTAAGTTTTACCAGGATCCGCATACACTCTTCCTGAAGGAAGTGTATGATGCAAAAGTTTACCAGGTATCGCTATCCGGTTAAATTGGAAAAGGTGAAATAGGGCTGGATACTGGATGCTGGATGCTGGATATATCAAGTATCCAGCATCCAATATCAAGCATCACTTCTTACTAAAGATCTTTCCCAATCTGGCAAATCCCTCTTTAAAGGAAGGGGCACTTTCATTGAAAGCAGCTTTCACTTCCTCCCACTTATCTTCCACTGCATTTTCCACCTTGTCAAGCACACTCTGCATTTCTGCTTTTTTTTGCTTGAGTTCGTCGATCTCAGTCCTTGTATTTTACCTTAGCATCCGCCTTGGCCTTCTTCATTTTGGCTTCCAGCTTTTCAATCTGGACAAACAAATCATCAATACTTTGTTTGGCCTTTTCTTTAAATTCTTCGCGTTCCATGGAAATTGTTTTTAGATAGAGTCATGTATGCGAATATACCAAATAACCTCATCATTTCTTCTCCTTTTTTATTGTTTTGCAGCGTTCAGAAAGGGAATGATGCTTAATGTAATCATTCAGCTGGTTAACAGGATCAGTAAAACGGGTGATATTTCCGCAATCGCATAATTCAACCAGAGGATCCTTGTCAAGAATCAGTTTTTCAAGTTGTTCCATTGACGGCGGTTCACTGAGCTTTGCGAATTCTTCATACGTAATGTTGAGAAAGGCAACGTTTTTGCCAATCCCTTTTTTGTCGAGAAGATAGCCCTTTTTAAGAGGCACAGGCAGCAAATATCCCTGGCTGTTTTTCAGATCATTGGGACTCGGGTAAGACACTATGACCGTTTTGGCGTCATTCATGATCACTGGCACCAGTTTGTCATAGTCAGCCCTGGTTTTATATACCAGGGCTGGTGGTCCGGAAATCGCAGCAGTAGCTGCCTTTGCATCATTAGGGGCAGACATCGGCATTTGTTTGGCGGAATGGCAGGCACTCATACCAATCAGGAGGATAAATAATTGTGTTTTCAATTTTTGATAATTATTTTTCTTGTTACTATACCCTTGTCCGTATACATCCTGACGAAATAGATCCCTTCGGACAAATTGGTCAGGGACAGGTCGACTGATATTACCTGAAGGAGATAATACGGGACTTATAACCTGATGTCCGGTAGCATCCACCAGTTCAATTTTTTGCAGGTTGCCATTGAAGGCATCGAGGTCAATCATCACATGTTCACGGGCAGGATTCGGATAAACCCGGATCTGGCTTGTAAATGCATTTTCCTTTACTGCTGATGCAGGAGCTCTCTCAATGGTCATATCCAGCAGGTAAGTTCCGGTTTCACCAATGAAATACGGAGATACCATAAAATAAACTGGTCCGCCGTCTTCGAGGGTGATTACGCCATCCACTATATCATCATAGGTATCCGTCCAATTTGTTCCATCCGGAGACATGGAGAAAATAGCATCGAGCGTATAGGTGTTTCCGTCATTACTGCTGTAAGAATCCTGCAACCTGGGAGACAATTATATAGGAATATCCTGCAGGCAGATCGATTTTATAATAATCATAATCATTGCCAACGTGGCAGTTTGAGCCAGCGCTGGAAACATGGGCAGAATTTGCCGAGAAAGTCACAGGTAATTCATAGGCATCATTCACAACGTTGTTATCCTCATAGGCATCCGGTTGAATTCCGGCGGACTGTACTATGACCTGTATGGGATTCTGGAAGTTCGAAGATCCGGTAAGTTGCCAGTCACCGCCGGTAGGTTTATGAAGAACCGCAAGCAGATAGGAACCAGGTTCCACGTCCAGGGTGGCGCTGCTAAAGGTGAGGAAGGGGGATAAATAGGTATATCCGGCAGGCAAACCTTCGGTTTCATCCATGATATCAATTGTTTGTACCAGGTCCCCATTGAGATCATATAATCCAACGGCATATTGACCCGTAAATGTTGTTGCCCCGTTATTCAGGATATTCAGGTTTACGGATATCCCATCGCCCAGTATGAGTGTATTTCCGGGTGTTACTTCAATGGCTGAATTCAATTCAATATCATTGGAATACGTAACTGAAACCGGGATCATGTTGGTATAATCTCCGTTGGCAATTTGTGTCCATTCTCCGCCGGTGGGACGGTAGAAAATGCCGATAAAGTAATTTCCAGGCAGCATGGTAATCATCCCGGCACTTGAGAATACGAGGTTGTTGGTATATACATACCCGCTCTCAAGGGACTGGGCTGTTTTGATTTCAACATAGTCAATAAAAGTATAGGAATCATCAAAAACAGCAGCTGCATAATCTCCGCTGAATGTTCCTGTACCTGAGTTGATAATATTGGTACTTACAGTGAATGGCTGGGCATAGGAAATGGGATTCGATGATAGTGTGACCAGATCATATAATTTGAGTTCGAAAGGCTGAACATTCGAGACAGGTTCAATTCCAATAACAGCCTGCTGGCGGCTGTTATAACTTCCTGTTCCCCCACCGATGCCAAGTCCATCCGGATTTAACGCCGAGACTTCAAAATATCCATCATAGGCTCCACCCCATCCCCAGTTGAAATGAATATAATTGTTGTTGTCATATCCGTCGGCCACAAAACAATGACCTCCGCCACTTCCAAAACCAGCGTAAAGTACGGGACGTGAGGCGTCAAATTCAGATTTCAGCAGGGCAATCCAATCGGAAGTACTGTAATTCACCCGTTCAATTCCCTGCAAGGTAGGCTTATAGCCAAAGTAAGTTTTTAGTGCATATTCTGAACAATTGACAACCGGACTCTGGGCGGAAATCACATAGGCATTGCTGCCCTCCGGGCTATACATCATGTCCACACTGACTCCTACATCATACATCAGGCTGGCGACTGAAGAATTTGCTGAATTGACTTCATTTGGCATGGATGCCCACTGGTAAGTATTATTTCCAAAATTAGCAGATAAGGTTCCATACTGGTCATGATTATAGGAATGGTAACCGGTGCCCTTTTCCGGATAATTCCAGTATTTCATGATCTGGGCCATGGCGGTGGCAACACATCCTGTAACAGACAGTTCTCCTGAAGCATTATCATAAGGACACATATCATTGTAATAGGGCGCCTGGTTCCACTTTGTCTGTAAAAGCTGGGTGACACTTTTTTCCGTGGCTTTGGTGCTGTAACCCTGTCCATTCCGAAGGCGGGTCCATGCTTCCGTAATTTCAGGAGTGGCCTTAACATGATTTTCGATGATCCGGCGGACTTCACTTTTATAGCCCTCCAGCCATTTTGCCACATTTTCCGGAATATTGGCAGGATCAAAATTTGTTTCATCCGAATATCCCAGAATGGGAGTCACATCATCATCTCCGGCCACAATGACAAATCCTTTTGAATCCACATTAAAAACATAATAATAGGTGGAAGCCTTTAATGAAGTTGAGCTACCTGACTTTCCTCCGGCCCTGTAGGCGATTTTCAAAGACACCGTACTTTTAAGAGCCGGGGAATTGGTACTGTTTACAAGGAATGAATGCCCTACCTGTTTGGCTGTATTTTCATCAATTTCTTTTCCAAAGGCCAGGCATGATAAGATAAGAAAGGTTGTAAAAAGGTAAAATTGTTTCATAGCTTAGGATTACTTTTAGGTTAATCATATGCGATTAATTAGGGTATTACTCTATTCCAACACAATAACCTGTTTTTTGTTTTTAACATTTTATTTATTAAAAGTAGAATATTTTCTCTTCCTATTCGTCTATAAGTACAGAAACATATCTGTAATTGGAACAACCCGCTAACATAGTAATGAATTCAGCAGCCAGAAATGATTTCATGCTGAAAATCATTGACCGTGAAAGGGCAAGGCTGAAAAATTATATACGGAAGCGGGTTTCCAATAATGAAGATGCGGAAGATATCCTGCAGGATGTTTTTTACCAGTTTGTTAACCTGATGCAATTGGAAAATATTGAAAAAGCCGCATCCTGGTTATTTAAGGTAGCCGGCAACCGCATAACGGATTGGTATCGGAAGCGCAAACCGGTTTCTTTGGAAAGCCTGGCGCAGAAACAGGCTGATGACGATCCGTTTTTTCCTCTTTTACTTGAAGATCTGTTGTATGATCCCGCAGGAGGATCCTGACAAATTGTTTCTCCGGTCAACCGTATGGCCCATGCTTGCTGATGCCCTGGAAGAATTGCCTGATGAACAGCGCGATGTCTTTGTCATGCATGAATTACAGGATCTCAGCTTTAAAGAAATTGCGGAGATCACGGGCACACCGGTGAATACATTAATTACACGAAAACGTTACGCAATTCTCCTGTTGCGTGAACGGTTAAAAGAATTATACGAGGAGTTTTTTACTGAATAAAAATTAAACTAAAAACAAATAAAATGAAATACAGATGGTATTATAAGATCCCTCTTATTTGGATTGCTTGGCATTTTAGCACTGATCGGACTGGGTTACCTTGTCATGTTTTTATGGAATCAGCTTATTCCCGTGCTCTTCCATGGTCCGGTACTTACATTCTGGCAGGCTGTAGGCCTTTTTGTACTTTCCAAGATCCTGTTGCATGCTTTCGGATTTAATCATCATCGGGCCCATCATTGGAACAGCGGTCGTTATCAATTACTGGAAATCACGTATGGAAGAAAAAATGGCATCCATGACTCCTGAAGAAAAAGAAAAATTCAACGAGGAATGGGGAAGGCATTGCCGGCCCGGTTACTGGAGAAACATGCACAGCCGGTTTCATGAAAACCCTGAAAAGGAAGTTTAATGTTCCCTGGCATAGGACAATACCTGGAAAAGCGCACGCCCATCGTGGTAGCAGCTTTTCCAGGCATGTGCCTTTCTGAACTTCTTATTTTCCGGGGTTAATGTCCACCCCGCTATTATACCATCCTCCATATTGATGATCGATCACATCTTTCTGGATATAATTCCACATATGCTCAAAGGCAGTTGCATACAATGTTTCTTTTGGATATAATTTATTGAACAGGGCAAGGGCATGCCAGGCTTCCGCCTGGGCCCACCAGGTTTTGGTACTGTCAACAATCTCAATTGTCTTTTCACCCGGGAACAGGTAGCCCTTATCAAACACTCCCATGTAATTTTTATCAAAACCATTGGCCAGTGTATGATCCAGTAGCTTTTTCGAAACCGACAGTGTTTTTTCATCCGGTTTTCCATAAAGTTTCTCGGATGCGTCTACCAGCAAATAGGCAGTTTCAATATTATGGCCGAAAGAAATATGGTCTTTGCCCAGGTGGGCGAGGATATATTGCTTCGAAGAATCCCGGTGGGAAACCTTTTTCCATGTACGCGAAAAATACAAATGAAGGTAACCCTGGGGATCGGTCATTGTGTCTCTCACAAGCATGAGCATTTCGGCCAGTCGGGCTTTCACCAGGCTGTCGGGTAACACCTGGCTGGTGGTGGTGAGGGCTTCCATTAGATGGATGCTTGTGTTCTGGTCCTTCTGATCTGCACCACTCCAGTTAACCCGGCGGACCAGGCCTGCAGATGACGAATCTACCGGAGGCATGGGTTTCCCGGGCAAGACAATATTAAAATAACCCAGGTTTACTGGATCATGTGCATTATCTTCAAGCCAGGTAAATGCCTTTTTTACCCAGTTTATTGCCGAATCGCTTTTGTTTATCCGGGCATATTCCGCCAGGGCATACAAGGCAAAGGAATTCCCATATATCAGCTTAAAGGAAGGATCCGTCTTAATTAGAGAGTCTGTAAAATAATACTGGCAGAAACCGCCGTTTTTTTCATCCCACATGTGCTTTGTAAGAAAATTAAAGCCGTGATCTGCCGCCATCCGGTATACTTTATTGTCAGGAAATACTTCCGCCGCCCTGGAAGCAGTCCACAAACCCCGCGCCTGGGAAACCAGCATTTTATCCTGGTCTTTCGACAGGGTCCAGTCATATTCGAAATTCGTCCAGTATCCCCCGTGAAGGGTATCCACAATGCGGGGATAAAAATTATGAAGATGATTATTCAGGGCTGTATCAATGTCAGATATCTTCACGCCCAGATACATATCTTTATCCTGGGGTGATTTACACCCGGCCACTGCAATGGCTGAGATGAAAACAACATAGAAAATTGTGTTGAAGAATCCTGTACTGTTTTTCATTATTGGCAGATTTAAAATCATACTGAAAGGTATTAAAATTATTTCACCCGGGTTAAAGGTTTTGTCGGATAAAACAATACCCTTTTTTTCGCAGGAATAACATTCTTTTTGATATTTCCACCATAAGTATTATTTTTGTATAGTAACTAAACAAAAATAATATGGATCCGCAATTGCGTTCAATGATCGATACCTTTCTAAAGATCCTTCATACGTTTTCGGCTATTGAAAAAAAGCCAAAAGACCTGGGTACCGGTGATCTGTTATACGTAAGTGAAATTCATGCCATTTCCATAATCGGTAAGAATCCTGAAATCAATCTGACTCAACTCGCCGACCTCGCCGGAGTTACCCGCGGGGCAGTTTCCCAGATTGTTAAACGGCTGATATCCAAAAGATATATAGCCCGGTACAATATGCGAAACAATAAGGAAATCAATTTACGTTTATCGGATAAAGGATATCATATCTTTTTAGGAATAGTCAACTATGAAAAGGAACTTTTTGGTTTTGCAGAACAGATCTATAAAGACGCTTCTCCTGCAGATCGCGATCTGGTGGATCGGCTCTTTAAGGTTATTTATGAAAACACAAGAAAAATCCTGGACAATTTTTAAATATATAGTAGCTAAACAATAATTGGATGAAAACTGTAATTCTCGTGCTTTTAGCTTTTCAGGTCTCAGTGGTTTCTGCACAGGATACCTTGCAGGAATACGTTACTATCGGCCTGGAAAATAACCTGGCTTTGCAGCAGAAGGAAGCCGGTTTCAGAAAAAGTCTTGAGGCATTGAAGCAGGCCAGGGGATTGTTCTATCCTGCACTGGCTGTCAATGCCCGTTATTCAGTGGCGGAAGGCGGCCGGACCATTGAATTTCCAATCGGGGATTTGTTGAATCCTGTTTACAGCACCCTGAACCAGCTCACCTCCTCCAGTGCTTTTCCGCAAGTTGAAAATCAGGAGTTTCTGTTTCTCCGGCCGCATGAGCAGGATACAAGGCTCAGGCTTATTCAGCCTGTTTTTAATTCAGACCTGTATTACAATGCAAAAATCAAAAAGGAACTGGCCGATGCCGAGGAGATCAGTATGAACCAGTATAAACAGGAGCTTGTGGCGGAAATCAAGAAGGCATATTATGCGGTGGGCATGACCAGGAGTATTTTGACCATGCTGGAGCAGACGCGCCTTTTGCTATTGGAGAATGTACGGGTAAATGAACGGCTGGTGGAAAACAGCAAGGTAACCCGCGATAACCTGTACCGGTCACAAACTGAACTGAGCAAATTTGACCAGCAGTATCTTGTAGCCAGGAAGAACGGACTTACTGCCAAAGCTTATTTTAATTTCCTGCTCAATAAGCCCCTTAATGATACCATTTTTACGGAAAAGCTTCCGGAAATGCCCCGATTGGCTGATAAATTAAAAAATTATACTCAACAGGCCCTGGAAAACCGGGAGGAGCTGAAATATCTTGAAAAATACGGCAATATATCTGCGCTTCAAATAAAAATGAATCAATCCTCGGCTTTACCGGATCTTTTGGTTGTGGCAGACTATGGATTCCAGGGAGAGACATATGAGTTCAACCGTGATCAGGATTATTTACAGGCCTCTGTTGTATTAAACTGGAAGCTATTCCAGGGATTCCAGAACAGGGCAAAGATCAGGGAAGCCTATGTGCAAAAAGAAATTCTTGATAAGCAGCTCGAGGAAGCCAGGAGTCGCATTGAACTGGAGGTAACCAGCACGCTCATCGGGCTAAGAGCAACGGAAATTGGTCTTGTAGCCGCAGAAAGCCAGGTAAAGAGTGCCAGGGAGGGTTTCAGGCTGGTAAACCGGAAATACAACGAAGGTCAATCCACACTGGTTGAATTCCTGGATGCCAGGACTTCGCTAACCCAGGCAGAAGCAAACCTGATTATTTCACGATATACTTATTTATCTGATTTTGCCGAATTTGAAAAAGAGATTGCACTTGTTAAACCCTGAATAAACTGAACCAAAATGAAACTACCGCTGTGCATATTGATTATTCTGACCTGCTTCGGTTGGTCATGCAGGCATGTAACCAGTGAAGAGTCACCCTCACTGCCTCTCCGCGTCAAAGTGGAAAAGGTAACCACATCCCTTATAAGTTTACCGGTACATTCCAGCGGAATAGTTACCTCAAGCCGGGAAACCCGGTTGTCATTTAAAACAGGTGGCATTATTGCCCACATCCAGGTGGAGGAAGGAGACCGGGTGAAAAGGGGGGATGTCCTGGCCACCCTGAATTTGTCTGAAATTCAGTCACAGGTGATCCAGGTTAAAAATGGATATGAGAAGGCGTTACGGGATTTTAACCGGGTGAAAAACCTTTACACTGACAGTGTGGCAACCCTTGAGCAATTGCAGAATGCAGAAACCGGTCTGAATGTGGCCAGGGCAAACCTCGATATGGCGGAATTCAACCTTGACCACTCAAGGATAATTGCCCCGGATGACGGAACGATATTAAAACAGCTGGCAGAGACCAATGAAGTGATTGCTCCGGGTTATCCGGTGTTTGTATTCGGGACCGATGCCAGATTCTGGAAAATAAAAACCGGTCTCGCAGATCGTGACTTTGTAAGGATCTCACCCGGCGACTCCGCCAGGGTCACCATGGATGCATGGCCCGATGTAATTTTTAACGCCATGGTAAGCCAGATCAGTGAATCGGCAAATCCCCTGACGGGGACTTATGAAATTGAACTGGAACTTCAGCCCAATGGGTATAAACTGGCTTCGGGATTTGTCGCCAACCTGGAGATCCATCCTGCGCACCGGCAATTATTCTATGTTATTCCTGTTGAGGCACTGGTTCAGGCTGAGGGGCATACCGGTTATGTGTATGTTGTAAATGATTCAATGATTGTCAGAAGAGTAAAGGTTGGGGTTTCGGCTGTATATGGATCTGATGTTACCATTTCACAGGGACTCGAAAAAGTGACCGAAGTGGTTACTGAAGGTGCGGCTTACCTTTCGGAAGGAGATCATGTTGAAATTATCAAATAGTTACTGAATCTTTTAATCAGCAGCCTGTCATGAAGATATCTGAAATTGCCGTTAGAAACTACCAGTTTACCGTGGTGGTATTTCTTCTCCTGATTGCACTTGGCATTTTTTCCTTTCTTCATATTCCGCAATCGGAGGATCCTGAATTTCCAATTCCCATTATTCCGGTATTTGCCATTTATCCCGGAGCCTCTCCATCGGATATGGAGGAATTGGTAGTGAATAAGGTTGAGAAAAGCCTCAATGAACTCGACGATATAAAAACCATAAAAAGCACAATAAAAGACGGAGCCTGTTCGGTGGTGATCGAATTTACCGCCAGCACTGATCCGGACAAGAAGTACGATGAAGTACTTCGCCAGATCAATTCGGTAAGATCCTCCATGCCAGCTGATTTATACAGTCTTGAAGCAATCAAGGTCTCGGCGGGGAATACAAATATAATTCAAAGTGCACTCGTATCGGAAAATCACAGTTATGCCGATCTGAAAAAATATGCAGAAGAGATCAGGGACCAGATTGATGCTATTCCGGGTATCAAAAAAGCAGAGGCTGTCGCTTACCCCGAAAGGGAACTCCGTATTGCCGTTGATCTTCCCCGGCTTTCACAGCTGAATTTATCACTTACCCAGGTAATGAATGCCATTCAAAGCGAAAATGCCAATATTCCCGGAGGAAGCGTGGAGCTGGGACCCAAAAAATTCAATATCAAGACCAGTGGCAATTATAAAAATATCGGTGAGGTTGAACAAACCATTGTGGGGGCCAGCAAGGGGCAGGTGGTGTATCTTAAGGATGTGGCAAAGGTAGCCTGGAATTATGAAGATCTGCGCTACTTCGGACGGTATAATGGCAAAAGGGCGTTGTTTCTGATCGCCAGCATGAAGCAAAAACAGAATATTCATGACATCCGGAATAAAATTTACAGCAGGTTCGATGCATTTGAAAAGACCCTGCCTCCCGGAATTAAACTGGAAAGAGGATTTGACCAGGCAAGAAATGTTTCAAACAAACTGGGTCGCCTGCAATTCGATTTTACATTTGCCATTCTGCTGGTGTTAATCACCCTGCTTCCACTGGGTTTCAGGGCTTCCGGCATTGTAATGGTGTCCATTCCTCTGTCTGTTCTGGTAGGTCTGACAGCCTTATACCTTACGGGATACAGCATAAACCAGCTGAGCATTGTGGGAAGTGTGATTGCACTGGGGCTGCTTGTAGATGATTCCATTGTAGTGGTGGAAAATATTTCCAGATGGGTGAGGGAAGGTCACAAACCCATGGATGCGGCAATCCTGGCTACCCGTCAAATAGGTCCCGCAGTGCTGGGATGCACAGCCACCCTGATTTTTGCCTTTCTTCCCCTGATGTTCCTTCCCGGGATGGCCGGTGACTATATGCGCGTCTTGCCGGTTTCGGTTGTGTATATAGTTGTTGCCTCTCTTTTTGTGGCACTCACAATAATCCCCTTTATTGCCAGCCTTGTTCTGAAGAGCAATGTCGATCCGAAGGGGAACCGGATCTTGCAGGGACTTAACAGGTTAATAGAATTTACCTATGGAAAGGCCCTTCAGTGGTCATTGAACCATCCTGTAAAAACTGTATTGGGAGCCCTGGTTTTCTTTACCTGTTCATTGTTCCTCATACCGGTTATTGGCTTCAGCCTGTTTCCCAAAGCCGGCATGCAGCAATTCTTTATTACTGTCGAAACTCCGAAAGGAAGCTCAATCCATGAAACAGACAAGGCGGTAAGATTTGTTGAATCGGTTGTGAGCAGAAAAAGGGAAATCAGATATTTCATGTCCAACATAGGCAAAGGAAATCCGATGATCTATTACAACACCTTCCAAAAAACCGAGCAAGCCAATCTGGGGGAATTGCTGTGCGAGATGAAGTTGAAAACACAGCCTGAGATGACCCGTTTCCTCGATGAACTCAGGGATACACTCGCGACATATATTAACGCTAAAATATATGTATATGAGTTTGAGAACGGGTCTCCCGTCGACGCTCCTATAGCCCTCCGGATTGTCGGGGATGACCTGGATACCCTTCAATCTTTTTCTTCAAAAATTGAAAAGATAATTAAGGCCACCGAGGGTACAGTTTATGTAAAAAACCCGCTCAGTGAATCGCTTACCGATATTAAGATCAATATAAACCAGGCCAAGGCCGGCCTTTTTGGAATCCCGTCAGTGGAAATTGACAAAACGGTGAGGATGGCACTGGCCGGTATCAGTGCCGGCAAATTCAGGGAACCGGACGGAAAGGAATATACAATCAATGTGCGGCTGCCTAAAGGGAATACCCATACCATGGAAAGTCTGGACAACATCTATATTTCTTCCGTAACCGGAGCCCAGATACCTTTGTCACAGCTTGCCAGCTTCGGATTTGAAAGCTCTCCCACGCTGATACAACATTACAATAATGAACGGTCCATGACGCTCACCTCATTTGTAAAGACCGGATATAATACCGACAAGGTGACCCGTGCCATCATGTCGCGGATAAATACCTTACCCATGCCGGAAGGATTTAAAATCATTCCTTCAGGAGAGATCGAAAGCCGCAGGGAAAGTTTTGCGGGTATTGGCTCCGCCATACTGGTGGCTATTTTTGGTATTTTTGCCATTCTCATCCTCGAATTCAAAACATACCGGGGAACCCTCATCGTATTGTCAGTTATTCCGCTCGGCATCATGGGAGGTATCCTGATGCTTTTCCTTACGGGATATACCCTGTCATTTTCCGCTGCAATCGGATTTGTTGCCCTGATCGGGATCGAGATCAAAAATTCCATTCTTCTGGTGGATTTTACGAATCAGCTAAGGCAAAAGGGAACACCGCTGGATGAATCCATTATCCGGGCAGGTGAGATACGGTTCCTGCCAATTCTGCTAACTACTATGACGGCTATCGGGGGACTTCTTCCGATAGCACTGGGAAAATCAAACATGTATTCGCCCCTGGCCTGGGTAATTATCGGGGGGCTATTTACTTCAACTTTGCTGGCCCGGCTCGTTACGCCGGTGATGTATAAACTTATGCCACCGGAGGTAGGGACTAGGGACGAGGGATAAGGTGAGAAATGAGAGGGGGAGATGGAGAGAGAGGAGAGATGAGAGATGAGAGATGAGAAATGGAGAGATGAGAAATGAGAGATGAGAGGTGAGAGATGAGAGAAGTAAAAGGAAATAAGTGTACTTTTGTTTCAGAAAGAATATTTTCAGATGAAAAAAAAATATATGAATCCTTACCTGGCGGGGACAATGCTGGGACTGGTACTTCTCATGGCCATGTATTTGTCAGGACGCGGATTGGGAGCAAGCGGAGGAATCAAATACTGTGTCGTTTCGATTGTAGGTGCACTGGATCGCCCCCATGCTGACCGTTCGGTTTATTACAGCAAGTATTTTGAAAATGGACAAAAACCATTAAAAAACTGGTTGCCGATTGAGGTATTGGGTATACTGGCCGGGGGATTTATTTCAGGCGCGATATCCGGACGATTAAAATTTAAAATTGAAAAATCTCCTTCGATCTCCAAAACCAGGCGGTTGATATTTGCTTTCCTGGGCGGGATATTTTTCGTTTACGGGGCCCAGCTGGCAAGGGGTTGTACAAGTGGTGCAGCACTCTCGGGAATGGCCGTTTTGTCACTGGCAGGGTTTGTTACCATGATGGCCATTTTTGGTTCGGCCTACCTGTTTGCCTGGTTTTTCAGAAAAAATTGGATTTGAATTAAAAAAGTAGAATATGGGACCCATATCTTCAGTAGCCGGTTTCCCGGTATGGCTTGATTTGCTGATCGCCTTGCTGATCGGCATTGGCTTCGGCTTTGCGCTCGAACAGGCCGGATTCTCTTCGAGCCGGAAGCTGGCAGGCATGTTTTATGGCTATGATACCACCGTGATCAAGGTTTTTTTTACTGCGGCCATTGTGGCACTTGTCGGATCACAGTTTATGAGCTACTTCGGACTGCTGGATATGAACAAAGTTTTTGTGAATGAATATTATGTGGGAGCAGCAATAGTAGGTGGTGTTATTATGGGTGCCGGCTTTATCATGGGCGGGTATTGCCCGGGCACAGGACTAAGCGCTCTGTCAATAGGGAAGATCGATGCACTTTTTTTCTTTTTTGGCGGATTGACCGGTGCTTTTCTTTTTGCAGAAACCTATCCGCATATTCAAAAATTGGCAAACGAAAATTATAAGGGTCCGGTTAAAATCAATGAGGTGCTTGGTATTTCACCCGGACTGTTTACTTTCCTGCTGATTGCTGCAGCAGCATGTATGTTCTGGCTGGCCGAACTTGCTGAAAAAAAGTTTGCCAGACCTGATATAACAAGTGAACTCTAAAAGCAAAACAATGACAACACGGCAGATCATAACATCCATATTATTGCTCCTGGGGGCGCTTCTTGCTTTGCTTCCCCTGTCGGGCAAGTATTCCCTCCATGCAAAACCTTCACAGGTTCTGGCTGCGGTACTGGATGAAAACAATAGTTTTACTGCAGACCAGGTTGCCCGGTTCGTTGTTACAGAGGACAGCACCCTGCAACTGATTGACCTTCGCACGCCCGAGGAATTCAGGGAATGCAATATCCCCGGATCAGTCAATATTCCGTATGCTGAATTTCTGAAAAAAGATCCCGCCCCTTACCTGGATGATCCCGGGATGCGCCATATTTTCTATTCAAATGATGATATCAATGCAAGCTATGCCCAGACCCTGGCGATTGGACTGGGTTATAAAAATTGCTTTGTTATGAAGGGAGGATTAAATGCATGGTATGCATCAATCATGAACAGTGAATTTACAGGAGACAAAATTTCTGCCCGTGAAAATGCACTGTTCGAAACCAGGTTCAGGGCGAGGAACCTGTTTAACGAGGTGAACAGCATGCCCGACAGCCTGAAGCTTGCCTATATTGCATCAAAACGGTTTGACCCGAAAAAACTGGATGGCGGTTGTGAGTAACAAATGAAAAAGCAAAAAAAGATGAAACACCTTCGTCCTTACCTCCTTGTGATCCTCTTTGTACTACCTGTTATTGTACTTGTACTCATCCGGGCATTTGCCCCGGGAGGTTTTAAGCCGGATGCCCATAAACTGGCTGAGGCATCATTTACAGGCGGGAATTTACTAAACAGGGAACAGGTTGCCGCATCTCGACACCAAACCGCTTATTGTGAAATTGATTAATGGGGATGCAGGCCAGGTAAATCCTTCTTCAGATACCTTATTTATAGCTGCAGGCCGGCTTCTTGACAAGGAAAATCTGAAAGCCATCCATGCCCATAAGGGTCCTGTCCTGTTGGTTTCAGATGATCCGCAAATTTCTGCAAAGGCATGGATGATCCTATCACAAATGGGTTACCGTGATCTTTTTGTCCTGACTGATAAAGACAGCAACGAGGTATTAAAATACAAATTCCGGCCTGATACTTCAGCCGGAATTTGAATCCTACCACCGTCGGGGTGGTACGACAACACCCCGACGGGGTGGGGGGTATTATTTCACAACAGGGTAATCATGTGTTTCGGCTTTTGTAAAAGGTAACCAGGAGAGGGCGGCTTTTTGTGCCACCATCTTATCATACATGAAACCATTGTTACCAAAGGACAAGGTTCTTGCATCATAACCGAACAACCGCAGGTAGGCTGTCACAAATCCTGAATTATGTCCGGTTCCGCAATAAACCACTACAGGCTTATCCATTGGAATGGTGGCCATTTCGGAAATGATACCCAGGGTACCATCAGGTTTATACCTCACAGCACCGGGAATATGACCGTTTTCGTATTTGTCCTTCCTTTCATAATTAATTATATAATACTTCTCAGGATTCGCAAATACTTCATCCGCTCCAATCATAATCTGACCAGTGCCTTCTTTGAACAAACTTTCATAACGTGCTTTTCCGATCTCTTCCCCGGTTGATTTGCCAGTTTTTAATTCGGGCATAGCTTTAGCAGGCGGCATCGGATTGTCAGTAACTTCAAGTTTGTTTTCATATTTTCCCGACACGGCCTTGAGCCATCCTTCCGCTGCCAGTTGTGCGTTCCAGCTGCTCATTCCCCAACGCATGGCATAAACGTTCCCATAACCCATGAGCCTGAGAAGGCAGGTGGTATAACTGGCCTGCTGACCATCTTCGCTTACAAGGATGATCCTGTCATATTCAAAAGGTTTGATGCCTGACTCAAAGTAAGCAGGCAGATCCTCAAACCTTTTATTTACTGCCTTATTAATATGTCCCTTTTTGAAATCAGTGGCCGGTCTCAGGTCAATAACAAGCATTTTTTTATCCAGGTTGTCAAAAACAAGAGAAGCCTTGATGAGAGAAGGAAATTCCTTACTGTTTACATAATCTCCGTTGGCTTCCAGATCCTTTAACAGCATGGATGTTTCCGTTCCGACCGAAACAGGAATTGCTTCTGTTGCAACACGTGTTTCTGTTGCAACAGGCTTTTCTTCGGTTTTGACCTCCTTTTTTCCGGTGCAGCCTAACGTACACACAAGAATAGAAAGGATAAGAATAACAGGTAATTTCTTCATGTTTACTAAATGAGCAAAATTACTTCATGGCAATGGGCTGGCTTTCCTTATTGTAGGTGAGGGTATCAGACCTCTGGCCGGAAGCATCATAGACATATTCGGTTATGGCAATTCCATTATTTGGATCATTCATCAGGTTTCTGTCCTTGTCCATGTTCTTTATCTTCACAACAGCACCATGAGCATCGTATTCATACTGGGTAACAGGAACATTTTTACCGCTGAGGTATTCGTCATCCTGGTCAAAAACAGCTGTTTCAAGAACATAACCGTTCTCATCCACCTTATTTATCCGTTTTGCCCAGCCCCAGTAAAGGTTTGACAATTGTCCGACCACATTATGAACTGAAAAGCTTAACAGGTCACCATTCTCGTTCGGAACAAAAGAAAAATAAGATACGCCGATATCGCCGCAATTTTCAGCTGTACAGTTATACAATGAATCACCCTGGTAGTTTGCCATACGGGTTACATATCCTTTGTCATTATAGGTAAATCTTAATTCAAAGAACGGGCAGAATTCATTCATTACCACTTCCTTGCCTTCGAGGTTATAGCGGTTTTCCTTGATCATGCCATCGGGCAACTTGCTCCAGGTAAATGAATGAACCTTATTCCGGCTTTCAATCATCTTACCGTCTTTATCAAGGAACATAAGTCCGCGCCTCATACCTGTTTCATCCAGGCTATACTGATAGGCAAAAACACCCTGTGATTCAACCGGCTGATTTTTGCTGTCAAAGAAATGTCCGGTCTGCATGCCGTCGGTATAGGTGTAAGTTATTTTGGATGCATTTCCCATTTCGGAATATCCCAATAATACATCTCCGCGTACATATTCTACAGAAACAAGGCGGCCCATATCATCATAGGTAAACTTATAACTGTTGATGTTTTTGGCTTCTTCGGGGGTAATCTTATGAGTGCCTTTTTCAATGTCAAAAGGACCTTCGCTAAACTGGAGATTGCGGTAGTATTCAACCCCGCTTTTTGATTCGGGCTTTGGAGCCTTTGATTTGCAACTGAAAGCAAGCACCGCAATAAACATGATAGTGAAAGCAGTGTAAGATAAATGATTCAATTTCATAGTTTTCTATTTTTTCTGTTAATTCTGCAAATATATTACTCTTCTGTGGATATGTCTCCGCCGGACATCAACTTTCCCGAAACAATTACCGATTTCACGTCAATTAAACCATATTTCACATCAATAAACGGCTTGCCCTTTTTTAATCCGGCCAGTCCAAATCCGGTTTCCGTGGCAATAAAACATTTGAAATCATTTCCGATTTTCGAATCGATTGTCAGTTGTTTTTCAACTGCATCATACTGCAATCCTGTTAAACTCTGGATCAATCCGTAACTGCTCATGGCCCGGGCATACCAGTGACCGCATTCATATTCGTCAAATGGATTACGGATACGGCCATCATATCGCTGCACGGCATGTTTTCACAATGTCAAGTCCCTCTTTAACATGACCTTCCAGGATGAGGTGGGATGCAACCTGGTATTCAATGCCGGTCCAGACCTCATTGCTGTAAACGAAAGGCAGGGCTGGCTGGCCTCCTTTAGGCCATGAGCAAAGTATAAGTCCGCCTTCCTTGCCATAGGCATACCCGGCCCGCTGGGGATTTACATGATCGGACAGATCGGCGCGAAGGTTATATTTGTAGACGGATAGCAGGTGGCTTTGCACCTTTTGATCATCCATTATATTTCCCATTCCGCACATACGGGCTTCCCAGAAGCCAAGCACTCCGTCACTCAGGCAGCCGCTTCCATACTGGTATTTGGGACCTTCACGATTGAATATTTCAAGAGCTTCTTTTGAATAGGTTGTTCCCAGGCTCTTTTGAGCCTCCTCCATCGGATTTTTTGCGGTAAGTCCATTCCATTTTACCTGCTGGATAAAATATTCACCGTTGTACAGGGTGGTTCCCATTTGGGTAGTTGCTTTTGAAAGCAATTCCTTATAGCGGCCTGCATCCTCACCCATGGCTTCGGACATTTTAATAAATGCCGTGAGGGCTCCCATGTAAAAGCCTGTACAAAGGGGATCGGGCCCCCAGAATTCGATATCATAGGTATTATGATGGGGTTCCTCAATTGTACCCGTATTTCTCGGATCCCATTGCCGGATACAAAAATCCATGCTCGTTTTTACGGCCGGCCATAATGTTTTAAGCCATTCTGTATTGCCTGAAATCCTCCATTCCCTGTATATTTTCATAATACCTCCCAGTTGGCCGTCTGCAGCTGCATGAACAGTCATGAGTGGTTTGACGGATGGGCAGATTAGCCCTGAAGTTCTGGTGTCCTTCAGCATTCTGATCCACCATGAATTCAGTCTCCCGCAGGGTTCGTTCCAGGGAGGGAAATAAATGGGGAACAGCCTGGGCATAGTTCCACACATGGGTGCAAGAGCCGTTGCAACAGCCATTCTGATCATGGCAGCCTTCCCACGCCCATAATTTTCCATCTTTCTGCCTCAGCACGGTGGGTGATTTCAGGATGGTGAGGTTGGCCGCAATGGCTTCCTTTACTTCAGGTGGCAGATCGGAACTGTAAAAAGCATTGGTAAACAGTTCTGTCTTTCCTTTCAGATCATCATACTGTGTTCGCCAGTATTTTGCCACATCCTTTACATCCTTGAATTTACCCGAATACCATGGTTCATAGTACCTGGATGCTATCTCTTCACAGCATGAGGAACCGGGTTTGCATGCTGACGGCTTTTTTACAGCAACGACTGCGGCGTTTTCAGGATCGTTGCCTGCCCTCACATCGGAATGAGGAACATACCATGCAAAAAACACTTTTATCGTTTTTGATTCACCAGGCTTTAAAGTAAACGGAACATAGACAGATGCTCCCTTGGCACCGGCCGATACCGGATTGGAAGGCATGTTGCCCTTTTCAATGTTGTCCCATAAAATTGTGCGGCTGTCGAACCATTCTCCCCTGAACCAGCAATGATCAACAGTGGCCGATGGGGCATCCGTAAAAACAGCAAACTCTCCCTTATAGTGAGGCTTATCCGGGAAACAGGGCTGTTCCAGGATAAAGCCATTATCCATTTCCATGATGGAATCTTTGCCGACATATTGACCACCCCATTCACTGGGAATCTGAACACGCATGAAATTTTCCGAATTGAATGAGAAAACAGCCTCCAGGTCCTTTCCGCCCGTATTTTTGAAGGTATATTCTATTCCTCCTACCGGCAAACTTGAATTGTCAGCATCTCCCGGAATAAAAGGACTCCAGCCTGTAATGGCTACATCTACAGGCATATCTGAATCCGTCAGATTCACTGTGCCAAAGGGAAACCGGGCTGAAAAGGCGGCGTTTTCAAACCGGGGGCATCCAAACACATTGGAACCGCCTCCTGTTCCGGGATTACCGAAGATCTTCCAGGATTGTACAGGTCCCTCCAGGATCTTCGCGCCATTTTTTAATCCCTTAATGGATAAGGCCGCAAAAAGAAAGGGAGAATTGAGAATATCGGGTTTGTTTCGAAGGGATACATGTGAAAAAGCACCGGTGCCCTCAAGACATATCATTCCCGATCCAATTCCACCTATCGGAAAGGCAACACGGTTGAGATAATCTCCGGCATATTCGCCGTTGAAAGAATGAGCACGATTTGACTGTGAACCGGTTTTTTGATCCGGGCATCCGGTGAAGAGAAATATCACCGGGATTAACCATGGGAGCAGGCTTTTCTTTTTCATTTTTTTATTTGGCATGTGAATGATTTAATACTAAATTTAAGTCTTTTGACACACCAAAATACACCTGATCATGAAAAAACAACTCTTTTTTATTGCAGGATTCTGTTTTCTGTCACTTTTGTCCTATAGTCAGACCCCGTTTAACGGTTTGGAAAATAATATGGGCAATATCTTCAGATTATCGAATGCCCAGACCCGGTCAATCAGTCCCGAGAATTTCACAGGAGAAAAAGGCAAGGGAGGAATGGCTGATCCTGCGGATAAGGACAAGATAAACATAGCCAATGCCACCAATGCTGCGCGTGATTTGGGACAGGGTTGGAAGGTCAATCCATATATCCGTATTCAATCGGGTGAAACGGTAACTTTGGCCGAGATCAGCGGATCCGGCGCCATTCAGCATATCTGGATGACACCTACCGGAAACTGGCGCTTTTCAATTATCCGCATTTACTGGGATGATGAAACCGAACCTTCGGTCGAATGTCCTGTAGGGGATTTCTTTTGCATGGGATGGGGTGAATATTCTCCTTTAAGTTCACTGGCAGTATGCGTTAATCCCGGAAGTGCATTCAATTGTTACTGGCCCATGCCTTTCCATAAAAAATGCCGGATTACCATGGAAAACCTCAATGATGCCGAGGCCATGACATTGTATTACCAGATTGACTACACACTCACTGAGGTTCCTGCCGATGCCGGTTATTTCCATGCCCAGTTCAGGCGTTCAAATCCCAATACAACCTCGGTTTATACCATCGCAGACGGCATAAAAGGCAAGGGGCAGTTTGTGGGTGTTTACCTGGCGTGGGGTGTGAATAACAATGGCTGGTGGGGCGAGGGCGAAATTAAATTTTACCTCGATGGGGACAAAGAATTCCCTACCATATGCGGGACAGGAACAGAAGATTATTTCTGCGGTTCCTACAATTTTGACCGGAACGGGAAATATACTGAATTTTGTACCCCGTATTCCGGGCTGGTGCAGGTAATCCGACCGGATGGCACTTATAAATCGCAGCAACGGTTTGGACTCTATCGCTGGCATATTGCCGATCCGATCCGTTTTGAAAAAGATCTGAAGATCACCATCCAGGATCTGGGCTGGCACCAGGGTGGCCGGTACCTCCCGCAGCAATCCGATATTTCATCCGTTTGTTTCTGGTATCAGGCCAATCCGCATGCGCCGTATCCGAAGTTACCCTCATGGAGAGAGTTAGAGGTGAATTAGTGAAAAGTGAATAGTGAATGGTGAATGGTGAATGGTGAATGGTGAATGGTGAATGGTGATTGGTGAACAATGGATTTAAATTCAGGGTTTAAAAATTCTAAAATTTGTTATTCTTGGATAGGCAGATGATAATGGATATTTGATTCTGGATCCTGGATATTCCAGCATCGAGAATCCAGTATCGCAGCATCTTCTTCATTATTCATAATTCGGCGTTCGGTGTTCTCCCGAAGGGATGCCTTCGGCACTTGTTCGATATTCTTTTTCTTAATTCTTAACTTCTGCAATAATTCTAATTATTCGTCACCGGAGGAGTAAGTGCCTGTCCCACCGCCGGGCGGGCCTGGATCTTCCGTACAACCTCCATGCCCTGAGTAACCCTGCCCAAAGGCAGCAAATCCCTGGCCATCCGGATTGCGTTTACCACCAAAATCAAGCGAGGGTTGGTCGCCTATACAGATAAAAAATTCAGTGCTCCCTGAATCCGGGTCACTCCGGGCCATGGACAGCGTTCCATCCTTGTGTGACAATCCGGTAACGCTGGTCCTTTCCAGCGGTATCGGCTTAATTGTGGTTGTATCTGTATTTTTCAGATTGAAACCTCCCTGGATCACCTCGATTTTAACTTTCTTATCGGGCTGGTTAGCCAGGGTTACAGTACGGTAGAATTCACCACCCTGATCTCCCAACTCTTCCACATATTTTAAAAAATTGGCACAGGTCACCGGTGCCTCTTTTTGGAAAAGAATAGCACGGATGTTTCCTTCCTCTGTTTCAATTGTAACAACCACAGAATCAGGGATGCTTTGTGCGAGCCCGGCAATCATACTGGCAATTGCCAGCAAAACAGCCAGAAAAAGGCGGATTATTTTCATCATGCTGTATTGAAGTTAAAATATCAGTGTAAAAGTTGTTTCCCTGCCTGGTTCAGAATAAACCCGGATACCTCCGCCATGGAGTTTCATAATCTCACGCGAAAGACTTAATCCGATCCCGCTTCCTTCATTCCGGGTGGTGTAAAAGGGCACAAACACCGAATCGAGCAGTTCAGGCGGAATGCCTTTCCCATTATCAGTAATGGAAATGCGTACCTGCTCATCCATTTGAAAAGCCGACAGCCGGATGTGTTTTTCCTTTACCTGATCCATGGCCTGCAGTGCATTTCGCAGCAGGTTGATCAGGATCTGGCCGACCAGCCTTTCATCTGCATGAAGGACAAGCGAGGGCGGAGCTACCTGGGATTCAAAAACCACGTTGTTTCTTTGAAATTCTTCTTTCATGAGCATTTCAATGTGGCCAAAAAAGCTGTTGATGGGTACCAGTGTCATCACCGGCTGTGGCAGATGGTTGATGGCATTGTAATTTTCAACAAATGAAGCAAGCCCCCTGCTGCGTTTACGGATTGCCTGCAAACCGGTCAGCACATTGTTCAGGACCTCATTGTCAATTTCTGTCGAGATCACGGAGTTGACCTTCTTTTTCAAGCATCTGGATGAGTCCTGAGGAGGTGAGAGTAATCGGACTCACTGAATTCATGATTTCATGGGTCAGAATGCGGATCAGTTTTTGCCAGGCCTCCGCTTCATTTTTTTCGATTTCATATTTGATATCCTGGAAAGAGATAATCCTGTAAAGATCATTTTCCATACGGAACATGCTGCATCGAACAGACAGTTGAACCACCTCATTGAACAGTACTACCTTTACCAATTCCTTGCTGTTGGGCGACATTTGCATGATTGTTGAGCCAAGGCCCGGCTTAAGTTTATCAAGGGAATTCAAATTGTCAAATTGTCCGGATTCAACCATCCGCTGGATGGCCCGGTTGCTGAATTTTACTGTCCCGTTTGGACTTACTATAATCAACCCCATCCCAATGTGATTGAGGGCACCCAGGTAAAAATGTTTTTCAGTTTCCAGGTTTGCGCGTAATTGCCGGAATTCCTTCAACAACTTCTCAAAAGAACGGTACAGGGCCGGAAATTTTTCTCGTTTTTCCGGAATGGCAAAGGAGACACTTCCGTCCTGAAACCGGAAGGCATCAAAGAACCTGGCCAGATCACGGTTAGTGCGGTTAATATAATAGATCAGGTATATTATCTCCAGGATGGCAAGTGCTGCCAGGTTAATGCTGGTGATCACCATGCGTGGTTTGAAAATTGTCCACATCAGGGTAAACAGGGTTATGGCCAGCATAATCTGTAAAATAACCAGCACGATTGTAAAACGTCTATAACCCATACCGTTTAATTTTTTCATACAGGGTGGAACGGTTTATTCCCAGCGACTTAGCCGCCTGACTCAGGTTTCCCCTGTGCTTTTCAATGGCACGGGAAACCAGTTGCTTTTCATTTTCTTCAAGGTTCAGACTGTTGGTTTCTGAGGCGGCATTGCTTTTCCTGTTGAAAAGAAAATCGTCGGGGGTGAGTTCCTGGCCTGCTGAAAGGATAACGGCTTTTTCAATAGCATGCTGAAGTTCTCTTACATTTCCGGGCCAGGAATGCGAAACCAGTTTGTTCATGGCCACCGGTGTGACACCGAGTATGCTTTTACAGTACTTCAGGTTATATTTTTTCAGGAAGAACTCAACCAGTTCCGGAATATCTTCCTTCCTTTCCCGAAGGGGCGGAAGTTCAATCTGGATTGTATTGATCCGGTATAGCAGGTCCTGCCGGAATAGTCCTTCTTCAACCATGGCAAACAGGTTCTTGTTGGTTGCAGATATGAGTCTTACATCTACCGGCATCTTTTTGGTGGAACCAAGAGGCGTGAATTCACGGTTCTGAAGCACAGAGAGAATTTTAGACTGCATGGGCAGGGACAGGTTCCCTATTTCATCAAGAAAAATTGTACCACCATCTGCCACCTCGATATGCCCGGTTTTATTTTCGAAGGCATCAGTAAAGGCTCCCTTTTTGTGTCCAAAGAGCTCGCTTTCAAAAAGGCTTTCGGGCAAGGAAGCAAGATCTACTGTTACAAATATTTCGGAACTCCTGGAAGAAAGCAGATGAGCCTGACGGGCTGCAATTTCCTTACCGGTTCCATTTTCTCCGAGGATAAGGATATTGGCATCGGTTTTAGCCACTTTTTCAAGAGTTTGAAATACCTGCTGCATGGCCGGGGATTTTCCACGGCAGATGTCCGCTTCATGCAGGATCTTTTCACCCAGATGCTGGGTTTTGTTTTTCAAGGATTTTATCTCTTGTTTGGATTCCCTTATTTTCAGGGCTGTAAAAACAGATGATAATATGCGTTCTTCATCCCATGATTTCTGAATGAAATCGGCTGCCCCCTCCTTCATCGCCCTAACTGCCAGTTCGATATCCCCATAGCCGGTTATTAATATAATAGTGGCCGTCGGGTCAATTTCCAGTATGCGTTTCATCCAGTAAAGCCCTTCATTTCCACTATTCACACCCGCCGTAAAATTCATATCCAGCATGATGAGGTCGAAGCTGCTTTGCTGTATTGTGGATGGAATGAGGTTAGGGTTTCGAAGGGTAACAATTTCACCCATGTGGGGAGAAAGAAATAGCTTCATCCCCGACAGAAGCTCATTATTATCGTCTACAATCAATACCCTGGGCTTTTCTTTCATAATTCAAATTCATCATTCATAATTAGTTTAAATATCGGAAAATTGATGATAAATCGGACACAACTGTTGTAAATTCCAACATTCCTGCAGTGGCTTGTATATATAAATATCACATTACCAGATCAATAATTTTTTGGCATGAAAGATGAAAAATGGTTTCAAACCAATTATCGCATGTTTACCAATTACTTTCTCACAGCTTTCCGAAATATTTACCGGCACAAGATCTTTTCAATTATTGTGGTTTTGGGTCTCACAATCGGTGTGGCCGTTTTCGGACTGATCTTCCAGTATGTCAGGTATGAAATGTCATATGACAAATTTAATCCGCACTATGATGCAACCTACCGGTTGGAGTCTCCCGACTGGGCGCTGACCGGAACAGCTTACGGACCAGAGATTGCACTGCAATTTCCTGAGGTGATTTCCTCCGCGCGTGTTTCCTGTTGGGAAGGATCGGGCGCAACAATTAAAATCGGCGATGACCTTAAGCAACTGGATAACCTGGTTTATGCGGATTCCGGATTTTTACGGATCTTTTCCTTCCGGTTTATTAAGGGTAATCCGGAACATGCACTGGATGATCCGAATTCAGTTATACTCACTGAAAGCTCGGCCAAAAAGCTATTTGGAAATGAAGATCCAATGAACAAGACCTTTCTCGTCAATAACAAACTTGCATTAACCGTAAGCGGCATTATTCAGGATGTCGACCGGTTTCATCTTAAAATAAGTGCTGTAGCTCCCTTTGTTTCCCTCAAAGCTTTTTATGATAATGCAGACTTTCTCACTACGTATAGCTCCTGGAATTATTACACTTATTTTTATTTGAAGGAACACAGTGATCCTAACCTGCTGGCCGGCAAAATAAACAACTATTACAAGGGTCATCCGAACTTTGGGGAAGAAGGATCGCAGTTTTCGCTCAGGCCTTTGAAAGAGATATATTTTACGCATCTGAAAAATGACTTCCCGCAAACCAAGGCGAATCCTGCCATGCTGCGCTTGTATATGATCATTGCCATTTTCATCCTGGCCATTGCCTGCGTTAATTTCGTAAATCTAACCATTGCTTTGTCTGCAACCCGTTCAAAGGAAATAGGGGTAAGAAAGGTGATGGGGGCAGGCCGGACAAATCTGGTTACCCAATTCCTCGGAGAATCTGTAATTTATGCCCTTATTGCCACGGAATTTTCCCTGGTGCTGATGGATTTGCTCAGACCTTTGTTCAACAACCTTGTGCAAAGGCAACTTGCCCTGACTTCCATTAGCTGGATCTGGGTGTTTTTATTTATACTTGCCCTTCCGCTTATAATTGGCCTTGTAGCGGGAATTTATCCTGCCCTGTACCTTACAAGGTTCAAACCGGTTATCACGCTCAAAAGCGAGAAAACGAGGGGACGCGGATCCCTGTTTTTCAGGCAGGCTCTTATCATTGGACAGTTTACCATTTCAATCGTTCTTATAATTGCCACTCTCACAGTGCATAAACAGCTTGTATTTTTGCAAAAGGCCGATCTTGGTTTTTCCAAAGAAAATGTGATCAACATCAATCTTAATGCTTCCCTGATGAAAAACCCGGAAACTCTTAAGGGCATGTTGCTTGACAACGCCGGCATTAAAAAGGTTTCCCTGTCTACGCAATCCGTGGAAAATGTAACCTGGCAGGAAAGCATGGAGGTGGGAAATGAAAACAGGCAATTTACCTATCTGGGCATTGATGCAGAATTCATTCCACTCATGGGCATGAAAATTCTCGAAGGAAGAAATTTTATTGAAAACAGCCGTTCAGATTCGGGTAAGGTAATTATCAATGAGGAAGCTATCCGGTATTTCGGACTCAAACGGCCTGTGATCGGACAAATCGTTGGAACAGGGGAACGGCGTTTTGAAATCCTTGGGGTGGTAAAGGATTTTCATTTTAATTCATTGCGCAATCCTATTGGACCGCTGGTAATGTCGCTTCAATCCCGGTGGCTTTCAACCGCCAATATCAGTGTTGATTCTAAACGTATGCCTGAGGCTATCGGGCATATTCAAAAAACATGGAATGTATTGAGTCCGGATTTTCTCTTTGATTTCCGATTTCTCGACAAGAGCTATGAGCAATTATACAAGGATGAGCAGCGACTCAGCCGGTTATTCCTGTATCTGGCAATCCTGGCCATATTTATTGCATCCATAGGACTTCTCGGGTTGTCATCGTTTCTGGCGGAACAGCGGATCAAAGAGATCGGCATCCGGAAAGCCACCGGGGATACAACGAATGGAATCATCCTGATGTTTACCAGGGAATTTGTAAAATGGGTACTTATTTCAGGCCTCATTGCCATTCCCATTGCCTGGTACAGTATGAATTCATGGCTGAACGGCTTTGCATATCACGTGTCGGTGGATATATGGATATTCGCAGCATCCTGCCTGATCGCCATGATCATTGCAATCAGCACAACTATTATTCAAACCTACAGGATCGCATCCCGGAATCCGGTGGAAGCGCTGAGGTATGAATGATGAATAGATAAATTATTAATTATGAATTATGAATGATATGGGCCAGATGCTGGATGCTTGATACTGGATACGTATTGCCGAACTTTGATATTCGTAAATCGGTGTTCGATGTTCAGTATTATTTGGGCAAAATAACACCGAACAAGGAACACCCAACGCCGAATTTCGAAGACGTTGCAGCCTAACAGCCTACAGCCTAACAGCCTACAGCCTAAGCCCCTAATCCCCTGATCTCCTTCTCCATCTTTTCCGTATCCTGCCTTACCTGCAGGATGAAGCTGTTGTCGTCGACGCTGCCAATGGCGGCTTTCATTTCGGCCTTATTACGGAAGGTGGTGTGACGGAAGGGATTGTCAAAATCTTTTTTACGGCTGATGTATACCTGGTCGCTGATGTATTGCTGTATTTCCAGGGTCTTATCCAATGCAGCTTTCCAGTCTTCATCTGTCAGAATATCCTTTCCATGCAAGTGGCATAAAGTTGCCAGGGCATGCTTTTGCTTATCAAACTGATATTTTTCCCAGAGCTGATCATACCGCTCATGAATTTCCTTCCAGGAAGTCAGTTTGCCGGATCCTATATCTGAGCGAAGTTTGTCAAGATCCTGCGTCAACATAACCTGCCCGCCCAGGTTCACCCATTCTTTTTCACGGTTTCCCCTCAAATCGGTGAACATCTGCCGAAAGGTTGTTTTTTCCCGGGACTGAAAGTAAGTCATCAGGTTTGTGACGGCATAGTAATGCAGCATATCCCGGTATGCATCCCATGCCTGCTGTGGTTTAAGGATAACCACTTTGCGACGGGTATTTTCCATATTTTCACCGAGCACTTCCAAATTTGCAGGCAATCCTTTAGCAGAAAGAATTGAATGGCCTTCCAGGGCCAGTTCGTCGTCATTGATCTCACTTACCGATTTGCCCTGGTGAAGCCGCACGGCCTTGGCTGTCCATATCTCAAGAAGTCGCATCGAAACAAGTATCTCTTCAATAGTATCCGGAGCAAGGGGCTCGAATTCAATGTGCTGCGCCTTGATCCGCCGTTTGTCGCGATCCTTGAATTTCCAGGAATTCCGGGCAAGGGCATACATATTATACATCCACCAGTAGGCTGGCATTACTTCAAGCTGATCGGCTGAAATGTTATTGTTTACCAGCGAGAAAGGAAACGGAATATCCAGTTCAAACGGATAATCTGCTTTGGAAAGCAAAACAAAGGATGCAAACCGGCAGGGATGCTTTAAGCTTGTACACAGGCCCGGCCAGAAACCCCGTCCTGCCTGCATTTCATTGTCATTGCCACGGCTGTTGTGATTCGATCCGATGGTTGCACCTGCAGCGATATTGCTTTGTCCCATCACCACAGCCGCAATCAGGAATGAATTATTATGATGCTGTTCATGGGCCGGAAAGATAAGGTTGTTTAAAACCTCGCAGCAGGATATGGTGGAATTGTCTCCCAGGAATGAATTGATCAGCCTGGCTCCGTATTTCAGATTGGAATTATTGCCCAGGATAAACTTAACGGCCTTGCAACCATAGAAAATATGGCAGCCATAGCCAATGATCCCGTTCACAAGTTCAACCCCTTCTCCAATCTGGGTAGGCTCTTCAGGGGATGAATTAATGGTAAGGTTTTTGAGTTTATTGGCTCCCTTGATATAGGCATTCGATCCTATTTTTACATCCTTCAGAATGAGTGAGTTTTTTATTACGCACTGGTTACCGGTTGTGCCGTAATAACCCCTGCGGTTATCCATGCTGGCCTGTGTAATTGATACCAGGGCTTTTTGAAGGGCGGCATCATCCCGGTATTTTGCCCAGAGGTAGGCATCGGCCGTGATCATTCCATCGAAAGGGAGGACCTGCCGGCAACCCGATTCATTCATGAGATCGAGCCAGGTGCGCACCTGTTCCGGCTCTCCTTCCTTAATTATACCATTCCCGAACTTAGCATGGTCCGTGGTATCCATTTCATGGATGTTGAACAGGATATTGCGGTTGCCTATCACATAATGTGCAAGGTAATGAACATCATGAATAGCAACATCATCGCCGATGTCGCATGAAATGATCAGGCTGTTTGTAATACCGGCCGGAACTTTCAGGTCGTGATGCTGAAGAATTATGTTTCTCAGGCGCCCGATCCGCACAAGACCATAGAATTGGGTATTCTTGATCTGGCTTGTATCGAATTCATCCGTTACAAGCAATTCATCCCAATTAACGGCAGTGTTGTTGTTCTTTACAAGTCTTTCCACTTCATGTGACCGCAGATGCCGCCAGCCGCTGGCAGGCGGAACCGTTTGGGCATTTCGCTGATAATATTCATCCTTACCGGGAGGTAAAAAGGCAGGAGGGATAAAATTCCTGCCCATATTTTCGGGGACAATCACTAATACTTCATCCATGGTTTTTGTAATATAGGCTTATCAAAGATAAAGTATTTCGTTAACTTATCGCCTTATATACTGATTGTTATAATAAGTTCTTCATTTTTGTTTTTCAATTAATTCCAGGGTAAAGGTGAGGACAGTATCCTTTTTATTAAGAATATCCTCAATGACAGGGCTTACTTCATGATCCGGAATTATGCCGCGATCTTTGAAGGGATAGTTCTTTACCGCAGTGTAATAGGCAAGCATGGGAATGCCAACATTCAACCGGCTGTTTGGTAAAGTGACAATAACAAAGGTGCCGCTGTTATTGCCGTAATATCCCCCGCCGGTTTCTTCCCCTATAAATACAGCTCTTTTCAGATAATGTGCTACAGAGGCAAATTCAGATGTTACCGAAAAACTGCCCCCGTTGATCAAAATGTATACATTCCCTGAAAAAGAATTCTTTTTTGGTTTCTGCATTTTCAGGTTCCGGTTATGTGTCCATAAATAGGTTCCGCTATCCGTTTTTGTGATCAGATGCCGCATGATTCCATAAAATTTCGGAAGACGGGCATATTGTGCAAATGAATATTTATTCTTGGTTGCAGCCTGCAGGTGATCATAATACCTGAATTTTTCATTCATTAACCAGGAAAGCAGTAAAGCTCCCCTTTTATCATTGCCTCCCTCATTATTTCTCACATCAATGATCAGATTATTAATTCCTTTTTTCCGGATGTCTGAAAAGGAGTTTTTCAGGAAGCTTTTGTAAGCGTTCTCACTACCCATCCAGAAAGAGGAGATTGTAAGAAGTGCAGTATTTCCGGGCAGTATTTCCAGGGTATAGGGCTCTGCCGGGGAACTGATACTTTCCTGCGTTTTTTCATACTGATCAATCAGGGAATGGGATATGGATGGAACTTTCATGGTAATATATTCATTACCAATATGGTATCTGATATTAAAGCTATCCGGCGCTTCGACAAGATTCGCATAGTATGCGCTGAAATAATGACTCATTTCAATGTACTTGAACGTGGTATTGTTTCCATCTGAAAAGAATCCGGGCAATAATGTACGGATGATATCCGATATGGGTCGGTTGTTGACTGATATGACTTCAGCCCCTTTGGGTGCGTTAAGTTTGGGATCGTAGCTGTCTATTATCCATGCCTTATCTCCATGAATGTATAACCTTAAAGGAAAAACCTTTTCAGTGCCAAAAAAGTAATTGTCCGACCAGTTTTCATCCGGATGAAATTTGGTATGTCCGCATTTAACCTGCACAGCAACAGGCAAAAGAATCTGGTAAAACTCCTGCCGGGTCATGGAATGATCCAGCTTCAGGGCAGTCCGGGCCAGGAGGCTGTCGAAATGTGCCGGGGTGTTATAACGATACAGGCCGGGATGCGCTTCCTTCAATGCCTTTTCAAAAAGGGTGAAGTCCTCACGAAGCTGGTCCGGACTTAGGGTACTCTGGGCCAGGCCTGCAGTAGTAATTGCAAGCAGGGTCATTGCGCATAATACGATTTGTTTTAAATAATTTGTAATCATGATCTTTAAAATTAAAATATTCCTGATAAAAATTCAATTATGCATTATTGTATTAAAAGCAGATGGCGGGCCCGGGCAAAATATACCTGATGATAAATCATCATATATTCAAGCGTTTCAGCCGCACTTAGCTTTATTAAACCCCACAGGGCAAAGGGCAGAATCCTTTTGTTCATATCCAGTAGTGAACCGGAAGAAATGAATTCTTTCAGTGCATATTCCTGCTCCAGCAGCCCGGAAATTATGCTTTTGCCGGAAATTCCTTCCGGAGGAAGAGACCTGTTTCTGCCTGCGCTGACACATCGGATCAATCGTGCATGGGAAAGAAAATATCCTGAGATCCATCCGGGTGAAAATTCCTGTTTGCCGGTATCACTATGTGCCATCTGTTTACGCTGATTCAGGGCAGGTATAAACCTGGAATTATGTACATAAAGAAGATTCATGATTTCCTTAATATTACAGTGACGCACATGAAGCCTGTAATTAAGCTGATCCTCATTCAGAATGCCAAATTCATTTTCAATAAGGCAAATGATTTTTTCAGTCTGAATCAGCCATCTCTCCGAGCATTCTGCAATTGTCATACAGTGATTATTATTGTTGAAGCAATTCAAGTGCCTTGTCAAGTCCCCTGTCTATCCCGGCCAGCGTTTCATCCTTTGTGCTGCGGGCAAAATATTCAGGAGCAATACCTGTTCCTTCCAGATTTTCGCCCGATGAATTGCGGTAATCTCCTACAGGAACCGTATGATACCATCCGTTGGGCAATTCCATAACCATGATATCAGAGAAGGCTCCCAGGGTTGTATCTCCTACCTGGATAACATTTGCATTTTCATTCATCGCCCAGGTGAAGGTCTCCCCCGCACTGGCCGTAAATCTGCCGGTGAGAAGTATAACAGGTTTGATATATTGCAGGGATCCTTCCGGGTTTACATACCATGAAACAGGCGATTCAAAGTCATCATGCCCGGGTCCGTTTCGTTTCCGGGAAGTCATATATAATCTGGTTTCAGCACTGAATCGTCCGGCGATGAATTTTGCCAGCCTGTCCTCTCCACCTTCGAGTTTACGGATATCAAAAACCAAACCCCGGGTATCTTTCAATTTATTCAGAATATCATCAAATGCTGTTTGTATGAAACTCAGGGGATCCGCAAAAACATCCATTTGGATATATCCGATATTGTCCGGCAACATACCATAAAGTATATGTTCGGAATATTGCTCAGCGGAGATCAGATAATGTTCCCTGATTTGTTCGATTGAAAAATCCGTTTGAATCTTCATCGTATCTGAACGTCCTGATTCAATCCTTGCATACCCCGGCTCTGTGGGATCGATAAATACATGGTCATCATGAAAATTACCGATCAGGCCTTTAAAAACGAGATATAATTCATCAGTACCCGATTGTTCATTGATTTGGGCCCGGTAGACTGTGTGGAGCGAATCCCAGTTTATTTTCCTCACAAGGAATTGTCCGTAATTCAGGTCATAATTACGCCAGAGGCATTCGAAATTGTCGACGGCATTATCTTCATACTCCGGATTGAGTATTGTTTTTTCGCAACTACCAAGCAGGATAATCCCTGCACATTAGTAAAACCAACGTAAGAGTTTTCATAATTAAAAATTATAACTTGTAAATACACTTATTCTGTTCACGAATGATTTCATCGGCTGATAATAGGGAACCCGTAACCAGGTAAATTCGTAATCACCGCCGATATTCCAGCGGGATGATAATCTGCAGGAATAATTAAGATTCAGTTGAAACGATTGAAATTTATCCAGGGTGACAAAACGGCTGCCCTTTTTAAAAAAAGTTGACATTTCCGATTTAACCGGATCAGTTGCCGTGTTATGCCAGGGAAGCCTTGTATTTATTGCTGCAACCGGTACTTCAAGTTTTGCACTTATTGTATGATTCTCATAAATTTTTTTGGAAGCATATACAGCTGCATTTAGTGAAAGGGAATTCAACAATCCGATATAATTTTCAGGATAAATGAGCTGATCCTGAATAGTACCGCCGGCCATCCATCGCAAAGATTGATTGGAAATGCTACGCAGGTAAGTTATCTTTAATTTGCCCGCAAGTAATTCCGGAGGTCACCGGCATAGAGTCAATTGTCTCATTGCCATCAATATCATAGTAACAGAATACAAGTAGCGACCCGGATTGTGCTTCGCGTTAAATGAACCCAGGCTGAAATCAAGGCGCGGAAAGGAACAGCGACCGTTCTTTTTCTTTATTAAAAAAGATTTTTCCCTGGAATTCTTTTGACTGATAGACAAGGGCTGATTTCTGTTCATCGATCAGTTGCCGGCTCTGATAACCAAGTCCGAAACCCAGTTGATATTTGTTTACCCTCCTAATTGTTGAATCAGGTTGTTGTGCCTGCAAGGTGACCGATAACAACAGCCAAACAGTAATAATTTTTATTGCGTTCATCGTGTATGGTTTTGATTGATGGGCCAAAATTACGGCGCCATCATGACCCGGTCGTCCGGGCCGACAAAATCATACTTCTTTCTTTAGTGTTTTTTGAAAATCAGACGGGGTAAGCCCGGTAAACTTCTTGAATGCAGAATTGAAGGTTGCCTTTGAATTGAATCCCGATTCAAGCCCGATTCCCAGTAGTGTAAGGTTTTTCAGGGATGGATCAGCCAGGTTTCGCTTAATCTCTTCAACACGGAAAGTGTTGACGAAATCAAAAAAGTTCATCCCTGACTTCTCATTGATCACCTGGGAAAGATGATGCTTTTTCACGTTGAGAATGTCGGATAGCTGAAAGATATTTAGTTCCGGATTGAGATACGGTTTTTTGGTTTTCATGAAATGGATCAGATCCCCGTATATTCTTTCAGCTTCCTCATTTTCCAGACCTGAACGGGTGTATTTCCTAATTTCGGAACCGGCAATTATTTCATTTTCCTGAACCGGATCTGTTATTGTGTATTGGAGGTTGGATTACCGGACGATTGGGAGATGCTGTGACAGCCGATTCAAAAATAACCGGCTGAAGAAGGGCCTTATAGCCAATCCAGTAAACAAGAAAATCAAGCAGAACATAATTAAGGTGATACAGGGTATGCAGAAAGGGAATCTGCCATTTACGTCCATAGAATCCGAAGGCTGAAAAAATCAGTATAGCCAGCACAGCATAAGCAAATGTGCTCATCCATTCCACGCGCTTCTGTGAAATTTCAGAATACGTTTCTTCTATATTTTTGCGGAACCTGTTCAAAAACCTTAATGTAGCCAGCAGATAGATCAGGATTAGCAGAATGCTCAGCTGATTTAAAAACCCGAAATCATCCTGACTTGCCAGTTCAAAATTCCCCAGGTAGGCGATTTTTTCCTCTGCCGGCTGCAAATACCATGGAAGCAGCAAGGTAAGGTATAAAACAAATGGCAGAAAGTGGAACAGATCTTTAGCCGAAAAGACTGGTCTTTCGTCGCATAACTTAATAGTGAATAAGTAAACAAGGGGGCCAAACAGGCTCGGAAGAAGCCAGGATATTTTGCTTAAATGAGGCCATGCAAGAAAAAAATCGCGGTTGTCAAAGGCATTGAGGATAGCCTGAAAGGTGACAATCAACACCAAACCAATCATATACAACTTGGCCAGGTGATTTTTTCTATTTAAGGAGCAAAAGCAAGCTTAATACGAGGGCATTGATAAAACCTGCTACAGCGAAGTATTGAAATACATTTGTCAAGAATACCGGGTTTGATTAGTTCTCTTTATTTTTAACAAATGTAATTCAAAACGGTTTTGTGAAATAGGTTTTCACAGATGCTTATGATAATGCATTTATTTTTCAACTAATTTTACGCGTTTTTAAAACCATTCCATGTCGATCCATCCTGATTTCACTGATAAACCAACACTCGAAAAATACTCTTCTGCTTTCTCCCTGTCTGATATGGAGATCTATGTTTTCCCGGAACTTCTTTATCCTCTTGTCATAGCCAATATCATGAGCCCAATTATCTGGAAATGGCGTGACGATCCGTGGTTTAAGGATATTCAGCAGAAAATCTTTTGTATATAAGATCAACCGGATCAAGCAGTACATCATGGAGCATTATGTATTTAATCTTGATCTGGATACCTGGGGACTTACAACAAAGGAACAGGAGATCAGGCGGTTTTCCGGTTTTATTGATATGGATCTGATCAGCCAGTCAAATGCCTTGTTTGGGTATGAAGGCGATAAATATTATTTTGATATTGATATCCGGCGCCATTTCGGACTGGATAGTTACAACGGCAATGTAATCCCTTATTGGAAGACGGAAACTGTGGAGGCCATGACATCATTTCATTTCAAGGAATCATTCATGACCGGTGCCGGGGAATGCGTTTCATTATCCGCCTTATATGCGGCAGCCCTGTTTATTGTAGGTCGCATTCCGCCTGAACATATATTTCTGATCGGTACGCCACTTCATTCCCAGAATTTTGTGGATATTAATGAGGGTGTGCTTACCAACAACCGGAGAATCGTTACAAAAAAGATGTGGTTTAATGGCACTTCCATGTCAAGCCGTGCCAGAAGGGCGCTTGAAAATGAAAAGGTCAGCCTGGTTTCACACATAACCGGGTATATTCATCAGGCCTTTGAAAAGGCTACCATTCATCCCGGATCCTATCAGCGCTTTACTGAAAAGCTTAAGCAGTTTCTGACTACACCGCTTACACCGGAGGTGTTTATTAATTTTCTGCGGTATAACATGAATTTTAAATCCTGTTTTCAGTATAAGTTCATGAATCATGGCCACGAGCATTACATCGGTCTTGAAACTATTTTTACTTATGAACACAATTCACGCTCAAGCTTTACCCTGCCAACACGCGAGGTCCTGCTGAATGAGATTGATGATGAGGAATTCAGCCATACGCCGTTAAAAAACCGGATCATGATCCAGGATGCAGAAAAATTCCTGGAAGAAAATAGGCAACCTGACATTGAAGAATTAAGTGCAAAATTTCTGCAGCTTACCAGGGCAAGCGAATGTAACAAGGAAGAAACAGTAAAATTGCTTTTCAAAGAGCTGGGTGAATTTCTGAATGTGCAGCCGCGGCTTCCCGATCCTAAAAAGCAATTGGTCAATACTGAAATTCTGGACTTAAATACGGAAATGACAAGGCAGGATATCCTGGATTATATATCGGCAAAATCCGATAACAATGAAGTCGCATTGTTGTCCTTGTATGCATACAGGCAGATGGATAAAATTGACTGGAAGCCATTTGTAAAGACTGCATTGGAAAGAAACCCGGTATCGCCTGGAGGGATTGAAAGGAAAAACGGCCGATTTGGCTTATCAGCTGTTATTGGGAATGCCGGGTGATTCGATTTACGATGGTCACAGGCTGGCACAGCCCGATGAAGTGTGGAATTTCGGTCGGGGGGATGGGTTGGAAAAGGCCTTTGTTTTGGCAAATTTTATATATAATGAAGCCAGGCCTCAATCCATGAGACTTACTGTTGAATATTCTGATGTGATTCTGGAAGTTGACGGTATAAGTTACCGGTTTGTTTCTGAAAAAGGACTGGTTAAGAAAGTAAATCTGTTATCTGCTTTAGTCCGAATAAAATAAGATTTCATCCCTGACAGGACAAACAGTCCTGTTTTTCCTTAAAACACGATCCGGTACTGCATCATTGGAAAGATCCCAAGCTGGTTCACAAATTCGGTCTCACCTGTATTGGGATTGTATTGCATATACAATGGATTTGACCTGTTGGTAATGTTTTGTACATCAAATGCAAATTCCTGGGAAAACTTCTGATTATCCATTCTAAATGCCAGCCGGATATCGAGGCGGAAATAGTCCCGGAATTTTTCACTGTATGCTCTTTCCTCGTCATATACAGTTTCACCTTTCAGGGTTGATTCCTCCAGGTTTACCGGCGTGTATCGCTGACCGCCGGCTGCAGTGAGCTTAATATCGGTTGTAATATATTTTTTCTTGTTCTCATGCTTTCCCTTAAGCTTAAACTCCTTACCTGCCAGGCTATTGAAAACATAACCTCCATCAAAAGCTGTCGATCTTTTAATACCGTCACTCCCTTTGTATTTCGAATCAAATACGGAAGTGGTCACCAGGTAGTAAAAACCCTTGTTCATGAATCGTTCCAGGGTAAACTCAAGGCCCAGATTTTCGCCGGTTCCGCCATTGACCAGGGTATCAGGTACTGAAAACTGAAATGAGTTATTGTTCAGCATGGAAAAGCTGCTTGGTTTTGCCTCGATTGCCGCATTGTACAGATGCTGATAATAGCCTTCCACCTTTACGCGGGTGAATGAATTGATCTGCCAGTCCCATGAAGCTACGAAATGATCGGCCTTTACCATGTCAAGGTCCTTGTTTGGCTGGGTAAACTCCACAGCGTTTACGTCAAGCCTCCGGAAATAAACGAACATCGGCAATATTTTGCTATGCTTTCCATAGCCTATACTGAAGGTATGATTATCGAAAGCTGCATATTTCAGTGCCACCCTGGGCTCAAAATTCCATTGGGGATTCAGGGTAAGAGAAATGGCCTGAACACCTGTATTCAGAGTCAGCTTTTCAGTAAGCCTCATGTTAAATTCTGCATAAGCCCTGAGGAGCATTGTTTTTCCCTGATCATTGTACCGGTTAAAAAAGGATCCGTATTCACTAAGGTATACACTGTCGTGAAGCGAAAAATGAATGCTTCTCACTTCCCCGCCAAACCTTGAACTCAGGCGGCTGTTAAATTTAGTGCTTATATTTAGGTTGGCTGAATAATTTTGTTGATTAAAATCTGTGAGTTCGAAGAGACGGACCGATTCAGGCTGAGTGAGGACAGTATCAATTTTTTCCTTGTTTTGAAGACCATCGGCAGAAAGTATTAATTTCAGCATAGGTTTTTTCATTCAACCGTCTGAAATAGGTAAGACCCACTACTCCCTGCCTGTTTTTATTATAAACGTCCAATCCTTCACTCGAATAAAAATTCTCCATGTCGGAGGAATCCATCTCACTATATAATAAATTGATTGCACTTTTTCCGGCAAGGCCAAACAGGGATATCTTCCCTTTTCCCAGCTTTGACACCACCTTGAAACTGATATCCTGGTATTCCGGTATTGCAGATCCGGTACCCAGGCTTATTCCCAACATGTGAAACAAACCCAGGGTTGAGTACCTGTAATTAATCAGGTAAGATGCATTATTTTTCTTTGAGATCGGGCCTTCAGCACCAAATTCAAAGCCATTAAATCCAACCTGTCCCAGGAATTCATGCTTATCATGGTTTCCCTCGCGCAGGCGGAGATCAAATACACCGGATACGGCATTTCCATATTCAGCCGCAAAAGCACTGGTAAGGAAATCAGAATTACTCAGGGTATTGTTATTGAGCATGCCAACCGGACCGCCTGTGGCTCCCATAAATCCGAAATGGTTGGGGTTTGATATCTCAACCCCTTCCAATTGCCATAATAATCCATTGGGTGAATTGCCCCTGATAATTATTTCATTTGTAGCATCATTGCCGGCTGAAACACCTGCATAGTTGAGTGCCATCCGGGCAACATCATTCCGCGCACCCGCATACCGTTGTGATTCTTCAATTGAAAAGGTCCTGGAACTGATCGTGGACATTGTATTGACAGCGTTGCTTTTATTCTGGCCTGCCTTTACAACTACCTCATTGATATTGGTAACAGCTTCCTGGATCTCAATATTCAGTACCAGTTCTTTACCGGATGTCAGATTAAGATTGTCAATGCACAATGGTTCATAACCCATAAACCGGACACAAATTTGAATCCGGCCGGTTTCTATATTTTCAAGTCTGAAGTTGCCATTTTCATCTGTAATTGTTCCCTTAACCGGGTTGGTGCCGGGAATATAAACTGTAGCCCCGGGCAGGCTGATTCTTGATTGTTTGTCGATAACAGTTCCCTTTACAATCTGGACTATTTTCTGCGCATGCAGTTCGGCATTGCAAAAGAGAAAGATCAGGGGCAGGATCCTGATAAATTGTACAGTCTTCATTTTTATAGGTATATTGAAACCGGATAAATTCATTTTGAATTAGATTATATTTTCAAAGACAGTTTTATTATTTAAAGGATGCAGCGCCGGATAAATTTTTATTTTCTGTATTTATTTTCACCCTGTGTTTGTTGTTTTTAAAAATAAATTACAGATAACGATATAGTTGAAGTGCAACAATATCGAGGTTAGTAACTGTTATGTCAATCACATTCTAAATAACAAATCATTGTAAATCGGTTTTTTTTCTACATTTGCACTCCAATTTTTTTAAAAACCGGTTCAATATTTATGCAGAACTTAAGAATCATTGTATTGGCAAAGCAGGTACCCGATACGCGTAACGTGGGTAAAGATGCCATGAAGGCCGATGGTACGGTAAACCGTGCTGCGCTGGCTGCCATATTTAATCCTGAAGATCTGAATGCGCTTGAGCAGGCATTGCGATTAAAGGAGAAACATCCCGGAACACGGATCACAGTATTGACAATGGGACCCGGCAGGGCTGCTGAAATAATCAGGGAGGCTATGTACCGCGGTGCAGATGAAGGTATCCTTTTAACTGACAGGGCTTTTGCCGGGGCAGATACACTGGCAACATCCTATGCCCTGGCTTGTGCTATCCGGAAAATCAGGGATTATGATCTGATTATTGCCGGACGCCAGGCCATTGACGGGGACACTGCCCAGGTTGGACCCCAGGTTGCTGAAAAGCTCGGACTACCGCAGATTACTTATGTGGAAGAAATACAAAGTCCGGATAATGGAAAAATTATAATGAAAAGAAGGTTGGAACGCGGGGTTGAAACGGTTAAGGCTCCAATGCCCTGTGTGATTACAATAAACAGTTCTGCTCCTGATTGCAGGCCAAGAAATGCACGTGCTTTAATGAAATTCAAGCATGCCAGAACGCTTACTGAACGTCAGGATGCATCAGAAGACTATTTTACCCTTTACAATGAGCGCCCCTATCTTGACATCCCTGAATGGAGTGTGAATGATATTGAAACTGATGTTGAGCAATTGGGACTTTCCGGTTCTCCCACCAAGGTGAAAAAAATTGAGAACATTGTTTTCCAGGCCAAGGAAACAAAAAAAATATCTCCCGATGATGAGGGTATCAATGATTTCATGAAGGAACTGATCGATAACCATACCATTGGATAATTAATACCGGTCTTCCCAAAAAATATTCGTATTACTCAACAAATATCCTGTATTGTGAACAACATTTTTGTAATCTGTGAAATTGAAGACGGAAAAATTGTAGATGTCAGTCTGGAACTGATGACAAAAGGCCGTTCTCTCGCCAATCAGCTTAAATGCAAACTCGAAGCCCTGGTGATCGGTTATAAACTGGATGGCATGGAAAAACAGCTTTACATGTATGGAGCTGACAAGGTATGGATTGCTGATGATCCCAGACTGGAGATATTTACCACTCTGCCGTATACTTCGATAGCGGTAAAATTATTCCGGGAAGAAAACCCCCAGATTGTGTTGTTGGGTGCTTCCACCTTTGGCCGTGATCTTGGTCCGCGCATATCTTCAGCACTGAAAAGCGGTCTGACCGCTGATTGCACAAGTCTGGAAATTGGTGACCATGAGGATAAGCGTGCAGGGAAAGTATATACCGATCTGCTTTACCAGATACGACCTGCTTTTGGCGGGAATATCGTTGCCACCATCATTAACCCGGATAACCGGCCGCAAATGGCAACTGTCCGCGAAGGCGTGATGAAAAAGGAAATTTATTCAGATACCCACCAGGGAGAGGTAGTGCATCTGGATCTCGGGCAGTATGTTCAGGACACTGATTTTGTCGTGGAGGTTATTGAAAGGCATATGGAAGCTTCAAAAGTGAGCATCAAAAATGCTTCTGTCATCATTGCCGGAGGGTATGGAGTTGGATCAAAAGAAAATTTTCAATTGCTTTACCAGTTGGCCGACACTATCGGGGGTGAGGTGGGTGCTTCACGGGCTGCGGTTGATGCCGGGTTTGCCGCTCATGAAAGGCAAATCGGACAAACAGGAGTAACCGTTCGTCCCAAAATGTATATTGCCTGCGGAATCTCAGGCCAGATCCAGCATATCGCCGGTATGCAGGATTCGGCTCTTATTGTATCCATAAACAATGATCCCGGAGCTCCTATTAACAAAATTGCAGATTATGTAATTACAGGTGACCTGGAAGAGATCATTCCCAAAATGATCAAATATTACAGGCAAAATACCAAGTAATCATTCTAACAGGCTTTCGCTCAATAATAAATTAAGAAAATGGACAATTTCTATTTAGATAATCCCGAACTGAGATTTCATCTGACCCATCCCCTGATGAAAAAAATTGTGGCTCTTAAAAGAACGCAATTACATCGATAAAGCACATTATGATTACGCACCTGTTGATTTTGAGGATGCGATGGACAGCTATGACAAGGTACTTGAAATTGTAGGTGACATATGTGCCAATATCATTTCACCCAATGCGGAAAGTGTAGACCAGGAAGGTCCTGAACTGGGCGAAAAGGGGGTAACCTATGCCAGGGGAACAAAGGAAAACCTGGATGCAATCATTAAGGCAGGTTTGATGGGCATTACCCTTCCCCGGGAATATGAGGGTCTTAATTTTCCGATGGTTCCTTATACAATGATCGCGGACATCGTATCCCGTGCAGATGCCAGTTTTGTGAATATCTGGGGACTTCAGGACTGTGCTGAGACAATTCATGAGTTTGCCACCGAAGAGCAAAAGAAAAGATTTCTTCCCCGTGTTTCAAAGGGAGCCACCATGGCAATGGATCTTACAGAACCGGATGCCGGTTCGGACCTGCAGGCTGTGATGCTAAAGGCTACATTCAATGAAACGGATCAGAAATGGTATCTGAACGGCGTAAAACGGTTTATCACCAATGGAGACGGAGAAATATCCCTTGTTCTGGCCCGGACCGAAGAAGGTTCAACGGATGCACGCGGATTATCAATGTTCATTTTCGACAGGATTAACCAGGGCGTGACCGTAAGACGGATAGAGCATAAAATGGGTATTATCGGTTCACCGACCTGCGAACTGGTATTTAAAAATGCACCCGCCGAACTGGTTGGAAAACGCAGGCTCGGATTGATTAAATACGTTATGTCACTGATGAATGGCGCCCGGCTTGGAATTGCCGCTCAATCGGTTGGAATTGCAGAAGCTGCTTATCGTGAGGCACTGAATTTTGCAAGAGAACGGGAACAATTTGGAAAACCCATTATCAAATTCCCGGCCATCTATGAAATGCTGTCCACAATGAAAGCCAAACTGGACGCTGTGAGAAGCCTGATGTACGAAACCACACGCTTTGTGGATATTTTTAAGGCATATAATCACCTGTCTTCCAAGCATAAACTTGAAAAGGCGGAACAGGATGAAATGAAAAGATACGAGAAGCTGAATGATATCTTTACACCTCTTGTAAAAGGTATTGCTTCAGAATACTGCAATAAACTGGCGTATGATTCCCTCCAGATCCACGGGGGTTCAGGATTCATGAAAGATTACCCGATTGAAAGGATTTACCGGGATGCCCGCATAACGTCAATTTATGAAGGTACAACACAGTTGCAGGTAGTTGCCGCCATCAGGGGAATTACAACCGGTGGCTATCTTACGCAGATCAGGGAGTATGAGATGACGGAAATAAAACCTGAATTGCAGACCTACCGGCGTATGTTGATCAGCATGACCGAGGAATACGAAGAAGCAGCCAACAGGGTAACCTCTGTCGGAGACAGCGAATATGTTGATTTTCATGCACGCCGTCTGGTAGAAATGGCAGGGAATATAATCATGGGTTATTTGCTTATGCTGGATGCCAACCGGGATTCCGTGTACTGGAAATCACTTGAAGTATTTTTGCGTAATGCAAGGGGAGAAAACAAGGAACGTTCGGAGCGGATACGCATATCCAATATCAACGATCTGGGAAGATTCAAGCAGGAATAAAGAACTTAAAGGCTGATTAAATAGAGACCTGAAGAATTTTTGCCACTAAGGCACTAAGGCACAAAGCAATATTAAAAGCTTTGTGCCTTAGTGCGCATTTACTAAATGCCTTATTAAATTATGGTGGTATTGTGTCCTTCGTGTTATCCATTGAATTCTTTGTGGTGAAATTTCTCTAACTTTATTTCAGTAATAATATCCTAAATCTGAAATCCATGAAAAATATTCTGATTGCATTCATTTTGATAATAGGGATAGTCTCCGTTGCATTTTATTCAGAACAAAAAAAGTCAGAGGAACCGGTTATTGTTTCCAAAAGCATGGCCCAGGTGGCCATTGTGGTAAAAGATATTGATGCTGCCCGCAATGCCTGGGCGAAATTACTGGGCATAATAGTTCCTGAAGTCAGTATTGCAGAATCCAATTCTTCAAGACCAACCCTATACAAGGGCAATTCCAGTAATGCGAAGGCCAAACTTGCTTTCGTAGTTCTTGAAAACATCCAGATCGAGCTTATTGAACCCATGGGTGGCAAAAGCACCTGGCAGGAATACCTTGACAAACATGGTGAAGGTATACATCATATTGCCTTCCAGGTTAAGGGTATTGACGGAGTGGAAAAGCGATTTGAAATGCTGGGAAATCCCACTGTTCAGCGCGGCGGATGGGATGGGGGCGCCTACAGCTATATCGATGCCTCGCAAAACCTGGGATGTATACTGGAATTGCTTGAAAATTTCAATTAAGCCTTAAAACTACCGGATCAGCACAAAATGAAACATAAAATATTATTGAAGGTGCTCTGGATAGCAGGACTGATGCTCCTTGCTCCCCGGATCGCGTACAATCAGGTAAACTCCGGTTTGTTTTCCTATGATGCAAAAGCAGACTATAAGATCAGTGAGGATACTGCATTTTACAAAAATAATATCCTTGTAAGGGGCATCAGTTATGTATCCTGTAATCCTGTTCACGGAAGGGTTAAGGCATACCTTGTGATGCCTTCATCGCAATTCCCCTATGCCGGGATTGTCTATTTTCATTGGCTTGGACGTCCAAATGGCAACCGGAACGAGTTTTTGGATGAGGCCGTTGAAATGGCAGATCATTCGGTGCTTTCGATATTGATCCAGGGATATTTTCCATGGACAGAACCGCCGGTTTCAGGTGAAAAGGACAGGCAGCAGGTGATTGACCAGACCATTGATCTTCGCCGGGCAGTCGATATCCTTCTTATGCAGCCCGGGATTGAGAATGAACCGGATTGCCTTTATCGGGCATGATTATGGCGCTATGTTCGGCTCCATCATGGCCGGAATTGACAAAAGGGTTAAGGCTTGTGTTTTGGTTACCGGCATGGGAAATTTTGGTGACTGGTCTTTAAAATACTGGAAAAAACCTTCAGAAGGCGGGGCTGAAAAATACAGGAAGTCACTTGCACCGGTAGATCCGATTGGTTACATTTCAAATGCGCGTCCAGCTTCGCTGTTCTTTCAATTTGCGAACAAGGACATATACATCAGCAAAGAAACGGCACTGCAGTTTTTCAATGCCGCCAGTGAACCCAAACTTGTAAAATGGTACGATACAGAACATGAGATGATGATACCGGAGGTGAGGAAGGACAGGGTTGAATGGGTGAAAAAGCAGTTGGGAATACGCTGACCCTCTATTATTTAGCAGGTATAAAAAATTTAAACCGGCAGGGGAACTTATTTCAGGGTCATTTGTTTTAAATTATAAATCTATATCCTGCTAATGCCTGATGTCTGCCTTACTGCCCGGCTACACATATGATATCTTTATCAGTTACCGTCAGAAAGACAACAAATACGACGGGTGGGTGACTGAATTTGTCGACCACCTGAAGCGGGAACTGGAAGCAACGTTTAAGGAAGACGTTTCGGTTTACTTTGATGAGAACCCGCATGACGGCTTGCGTGAAACACATATTGTAGATAAGAGCCTTCAGAATAAACTAAAATGCCTTATATTCATTCCTGTCATTTCCAGAACCTATGTTGATCCCAACAGCTTTGCCTGGCATCATGAGTTTATTGCTTTCAATAACCTGGCAAAAGAAGATCCCCTGGGAAGAGAAGTAAAACTGGCCAACGGAAATTATGCCAGCCGGGTTCTGCCCGTAAAAATACATGATATTGATGCCGAGGATAAAAACTATATTGAAAAAGTGCTGGGGGGCGTCATGCGGCCGGTTGAATTTATCTACCGGTCAGCCGGGGTGAACCGTCCATTAAAGCCCGATGATCTCCGTTCCGAAAACCTTAACCATACCTACTACCGCGATCAGATCAATAAGGTGGCAAATGCAATAAAAGATATTGTAGCCGCTTTGAAAAGCCCGGTACAGGAGAAGCAGGAAACAACCGTAGAACAAGTCGTTTTTGACAGGCCGGTACCTGAAAAATCTAAAATGCTCAAACCAAAATATGGCCTATGGCTGCTCATAGCGATCATTGTGGCTATTTCAGGATATTTTTTTATTCAAGCACTCTCAAAATCATCTTTAATTAACCTGGATAAATCAATTGCCATACTGCCGTTTGAAAACATGAGCAATGATCCTGAACAGGAATATTTCAGTGACGGGATGATGCAGGAGATACTGAATCACATGTTTATGATCGGGGGACTCAAAATTTCCTCAGGTACTTCGTCAATGAGATTTAAAGGAACAAAACTTTCGCTGAGCGAAATAGCAAAGGAATTGGGCGTGTCATATATACTGGAAGGCAATGTCAGCAAGAGTGGGAATTACGTCAGAATAATTGTAAGATTGGTTAATGGAAAAAATGAAAAGGTATTGTGGTCAGAAGATTATAATCGGACAATGACAGCATCAAATTTGCTTGAGATACAAAGTGATGTTGCCCAGCAGGTCGCAGGGAGGATGAAAGTCGTTATAGCCCCTGAAGTAAAGAAAAGGATTGAGACTAAATCCACTGTCAATACAGAGGCCTATACCCTGTATCTACAGGCATGGAAACAACACCTGCCTTTTTACCGCGCCAAAATAAAGCTGGAAAGGGCAATATCATTGGATCCGGCATTTTCAGATGCCTATGCTTTGCTGGCCTATTACTGGCTTCTCAGGGGTGGATTTGAAGGGGATATCGAAAGGGAGCAGGTTGTGAAAGCGGCAGGGCCACTTATTGAAAAATCATTGGAACTTGATCAGAATTCTATATTGGGACATACCTCCAGGGCTATTTTCAGTCTGTACTATAACTGGGATTTTAAATCAGTTGAGAAAGAGTTTAACATCTGTAAACAACTCGTTCCATCAAATGCTGCCCTTGAAAGTTTCTTTTCGGATTACCTTTTAGCCTCGGGAAACTACGGGGAAGCATTAGCATTAGCAAGAAACTCTTTCATCAATAATAAAGAATCGCTCCTGAACTGGGTTGAGATGGCCCTGGCCTTTTACTATAATAACCAGCCTGACAGTGCCTGGGAGGTAACAGAGAAGATAAGCCGCCTTTTCCCTGACAGCGGGTATGCATCTTCAGCCCTTCTCAGACTGACAATTTACCTTGAAAAATACGATAAGACATTAGAATATTTTGAAGATTTTAAAATGGATAAGAATCCAAATGCGCTTATCCCCTTTTACCTGGGACATCTGGGAATTGCGTATTATAAAACAGGAGATAAAAATAAAACCGCACTCTTTCTTTATGAGTTGCTTGGCAGAACCAATAAATCACCTCTCGGCAGTCCTTCTTTTTATGTAGCCGCTTTATATACAGCCATGGGAGATAAGGAAAAGGCGATTCATTTTCTGGAAAAGGGGTACTCCGATCATGAGGTGGAAATGTACTGGCTTAAAGTAGAACCATTATTCAGGCCCCTCCATGGAGATCCCCGGTTTGAAAACATCCTTGCAAAGATCGGATTTGAATGAGTCTTGATATTTTTTCTGCGAGATCAGCGAGATCAGCGAGAGAATAAAGGCCCCGCTTAAATAAATTATCCGCGGGATCTATTTATCTTTATTAGTGTAAGTAAGGTATTATTCAATATCATTCCCGTCATGAAAAGATTCTTATTTCTCATCGTTTCAGCGAGTGTCTTTTGTTTCCTGTCTGCACAGGATATTGACCAGTCATGGGTTCTAAAGAATTATGTGAAAATCGAGCGGCAGATCCCCATGCGGGACGGTGTGAAACTATTTACGTCCATTTACTATCCCAGGGATTCGTCCGAAAATCACCCGGTATTGATCGAACGCACGCCCTATTCATGTGCTCCTTATGGAGAAGGCAACTTCCGGGACTTTTGGAATTCCTACCTGAAGGAATACCTGAAGGAAGGATACATTATGGTTACCCAGGATGTTCGCGGCAGGTGGATGAGTGAGGGAAAATATATGGACATCAGGCCATTCAATCCCGATAAAAAAACCAAGAATGACATTGATGAAGCCAGTGATACTTATGATGCCATTGACTGGATCATAAAAAATATCCCGCATAACAACGGAAAGGTTGGTGTTTTCGGGATATCCTACCCCGGTTTTTATTCAACCATGGCTGCAGCAAGCAATCATCCGGCATTGGTGGCTGTGAGTCCGCAGGCCCCGGTTACCAACTGGTTCATTGGCGACGATTTTCATCATAACGGTGCATTTTTCATTATGGATGCATTCAGCTTTTATTCCCCTATGGGTGGCGGTTTTGGCCTGCCACATCCTCAACCCGGTGAATGTGGCACCCAAAACCATCGACTTTCCCGTTCATGACAATTATAAATTTTATCTCGAAACCGGACCCTTATCAGAATTCGCCAAAATTACCGGGGATAGTGTGGCATTCTGGAAAGACCTGTATGCACATCCCAATTATGATGACTGGTGGAAAGCACGGGATGCACGAAATGCCACAAAAAACCTGCATCCGGCCATGCTTTGGGTAGGTGGATTGTTTGATGCAGAAGATAACTGGGGTGCATGGAATTCATATAAGGCAGCAGAAACAGAACAATCCGGGCAAAGAATTTAACCGACTTGTGATGGGCCCCTGGTATCATACCCAATGGGCAAACGGAGATGGTACCCATGTGGGCAATATTTATTTTGACAGCAACACATCCATTTGGTATCAGCAAAATATGGAGATTCCTTTTTTTAATTATTTTCTCAAAGGGAAGGGGGATATTTCAAAAATTTCAGAAGCCAACATCTTTATAACAGGCGAAAATGAATGGCATCACTTTGATCAATGGCCTCCGGCAGGCAAAACTGATAAGGCTATCTATCTGCAAAAGAATGGGCAATTAGGCTGGAATTTACCAGGTGCCGGAGCTGGTTTTGATGAATACATCAGCGATCCGGCAAAACCTGTTCCCTATACCGAAGATGTTCATTTTAACAGGACACGGAATTATATGACGGATGACCAGCGGTTTGCTGAACGAAGGACCGATGTGCTGGCATTTAAAACTTCAGTTCTAAAGGAGGATGTCACTTTAACCGGGATTGTCACAGCAGATTTATTTGTATCTATTTCAACCACAGATGCTGATTTTGTAGTAAAACTGATCGATGTTTTTCCCGACAGCCTTTCTTATAATGATATTGATATTTATTCATCCGCAGAATCCGCTGAAATATATCCCATGGGTGGTTATGAGATGCTGGTGCATGGCGAAATATTCAGGGGTCGCTACAGGAACAGTTATGAAAAACCTGAACCGTTTATCCCAAATAAAATTGAAAAGGTAACTTTTAATATTGCCGATGTAGCCCATACATTTAAGAAAGGGCACCGCATCATGGTTCAGATTCAAAGCAGCTGGTTCCCGCTGGTGGACAGAAATCCGCAAAAGTTTGTCAATATTTATAAGGCGAAAGCAGAGGATTTTCAAAAAGCCACAATCCGGATCTATCACGACCAGGGATATCCGAGCCGGATTGTGTTGCCAGTTCTGGTAAACGGTAAACGGTAATCAGTAATTGGTAACCGGTAACCGGTGTAGGTTATCGAAAGAGATCTTTAAAAAGCAACATTTGCACCCAAAGTTAATGACCGGGTGCGGGCCCAGGTATTTGTTCTGTCAAAACCGGGCACAAGGGGATTGTTATAAGTTCCCAGCTCCGGAGCGATATCTGTGTATCTTGGGTTCGGATCCGAGCCCTTGTATTTGTTTATATAAAAGAGGTTATTGCCGGCCAGGTATATTCTTATCTTACTGAATGCGGAACCTGCAGGCAAATGGAAATTATAACCTGCACTCACGTTATCCAGGGAAAGGAAAGAACCATTTTCAACATGCAGGCTGGAAGGAAAGTTTGATTGCTTCATCAGGGTATTTGTCTCCGAATTTCTCATATCGGTGGCCGTTTTTGGCAGGTTATAGGAATAAATCATTACAGGGGCTTCATAAAGCGCCCGATAGGAATTGATAATATCGTGCCCGAAAACGCCCCGGAAGAAAATACTCAAATCCCAGTTTTTATAGGTAAAACTATTCCCGATTCCCAGTTGACGCCTGGGAAAACCGTCCCCTGTATGAGCCATATCGTCCATGGTCGGATATTCAGATCCGTCCGTGTTAATATCTTCCATTACTAGATAGCCATTTTCGTCTACTTCCTTGAAAACATAGGTCCATATCTGACCGATTGGTTCTCCTTCCTCAACTTTTGCAAATCCCGTGCAACCGCAAGGTCCAGGAGAACCCATGTAACCAAGATATTGCGAAGTGAAGTTCAGATAAGTGCCATTATAATTGCCTGAAAGTGAAACCAGCGTATTTTCAACTATGTTGGAATGGATCAGTGAAAAGCTCCAGGAGAATTTGGATCTTTTAACAGCATCAACTGTAAGGATTAATTCCAATCCCCTGCTTTTTATTTTTCCCATATTTATCCAGGAGTACGAATAAAGGTTTGGTGGTATAGCTACATTATATCCATACAATAGATCACTTGATTTTTGGGTATAATAATCCAATGAGCCCGATAACCTGGATTTGAAAAGTGAAAGATCCAACCCCATATCAAAAACAGCTGTTTTTTCCCAGGTTAGATCGGGATTAGGATTATTCACCGGCGAATATCCCGGGATATAACTCCCGTTATAATAAACATTTCCCATGGGGCCTAACCGGGGAAGTGACATATAACTTTCAGAAGGCTGGTTGCCGGTTACGCCATAATTCATCCTGAATTTAAGACCTTGTATCGAACTGGTATTTAATATATTCGCTAATTCCAACGCGGCGCCAACCGATGGGAATAACCCCCACTTGTTATTTGTTCCCAACCTTGAAGAGCCTTCATACCTTGCGCTTGCAGAAAAAAACAAAATACTATTCAGATCCAGGGTTACCCGGCCAAAAAAGGCGGCCAGCCTGTTTGAATTTTTATAACTGGTCACCGTGCCCTTCCCATTTTTGAAATCAAGGGCGGCTGACAGGTTATGAAAAGTAAAATCGTCAGTAAGAAAATCACCTCCCTCGGCAGTAAATCCTTCGTTCGTAAAATCCTGGTAAGAATAGCCCCCCAGGGCGGTAAGATATAAAGAAGAGCCGATGCTGGTATTCCAGTGACCGGTTACTTCAAAAAGCCGGCTTGACGCATTGTCCTCCGATCTTGAAGCCAGTCCGTTTCTCCAATATCCTCCCCAGAAATCGTTTTTATCATAATAAACCCCCTTCAGATTCGCATTGCTCATGTAGGCATAAAAAACATCTACAGCCAATCCACTTATAATTTCATAGGTGCCTTTTATTGAAATGTCCAGCATTTTTGTTTTTCCCTCATTTTTATTTAATTCCAGCATGGAAACCGGGTTATAATAATCGAAAATTAACTGTTGAAAATACCCGTCAAATTTGACATATTCCGGATCACTGCTTTTTACCGGGGCGGTGGGATTATAAATAGAAGCATAACGAAACGCATAGTCAAAACCGTATTTTGATTCCCTTTCGGTGGCGCCAAGATTCATGTCAATTGTAAGACGTTCCTTTAATGCCTTTTGAGTGAAATTAATCCTCCCGCCGAGTTGGCTGTATCCTGTATTTATCAGTACACCATCTCCCTGCCGGTAATTTATGGAAGCCCGGTAGCTGGTGGTTGGAGTGGCACCTGAGATTGAAATATTATGCGCCTGGGACAAGGCGGTCTGTTCAATTTCATCAAACCAGTCGGTTTTGCTGCCAAAGTCGGTTCCCAGCCCTGTTTCCTCTGATAAGGCCTTCCATTCGTCATAGCTCATTGCCGGGGAATTTTTTGCCACCTTTTCCACAGACCCGTAAACATTGTATTCGATCACTGCTCTGCCGGGTTTCCCCCTTTTTGTAGTCACAATGATTACTCCATTGGAGCCCCTCATTCCATATATAGACGCTGTTCCATCCTTTAAAACAGTAAAAGATTCAATGTCGGCCGGATCCACATTATCAAGAGATACGCCGATAATACCATCCACAACAACCAGCGGCAATGTATTTCCCTGTAGTGTATTTAAACCCCTCAGCCGTACATCGAACGAACCATTCGGATCACCTCCGGGTTTGCTGATGGATAATCCGGCCACCCTTCCCTGGATCAGCTGTATGGGATCATTAATATAGCCTTTATTGAATTCACCGGATTTTACATGCGCGATGGAACCGGTATTCTCCTCTTTTTTTTGTGTTCCGTACCCAACGATAATCTTCCCGGAGAATTGCAAGGAATCAGGCTTCGAAGAGTCCGGAATTCCCGGGTTTGATTTTTGCTGCGCTAAAGTCAGACTGAATGAGAAGATGAACAGAAGCAGCATAAGATTACTTATCCTGCACAGGAACAAGGAATTTAGCCTCGTTATCATTTTTTAGCTTATATTGATAGTTGTATCGGCAGATTCTAGTCAAGTTATAAAATATTATGGCAATTAGCTATACTTTTTCAGTATTTCCAGTGTCCATCGCCCGGCATCCGGCAATTTGTTTACGTTGAAGGATTCGGAGCACGCTGCCAGTTATAGAAGATAATTCTTAAGGATCCTTCCCCGAGGATTTTTACAAGCGCTGCATACCTGTCAGTGCGAGACTCCATAAAAAGCAGATCTAAAATCGTAAATCGTAAATATACTTTGTAAACTTACTTATTAGTAAGTATATTTGCCGACAGTATTATATGAGAAAAGCTATGTCAGTCACCCGGGAAAACATACTTGAACTGGGCGAAAGCCTGATTCGCTCGAAAGGTTATAATGCCTTCAGTTACCTGGATATTTCATCCGAACTGGGTATAAAGAATGCCGCGATACATTATTATTTTCCATCAAAGGAAAACCTGGGAACCAGTATTGTAAAGACGAACGTCCAGCGTTTTGAGGAAATGGTGGAGAACATGCATAGTCATGGATTTGATGAATTGCAGCAATTGGAAACATTTGTTAAGATTTATATTAAAAGCCACCGGGAGAAAAAATTATGTATAATGGGTTCCCTGGGACCCGATTTTAATACGTTAAATGACTCAACCAAAGCCGAGTTGAAGAGAACTGACCGAAATGATATTAAACTGGCTTACTTCAATCCTGGAATCCGGAAAACAAAAAAAAATCTTTATATTTAAAGAGGAACCAAAAAATAAAGCAGTAGTTTTATTATCCAGTCTGATTGCAAGTCTGCAATTAGCGCGGATATTAGATAAATTTGATTACAAGAGCATCTACCAGACAATTATTGGAGAGGTGAGTGGTAACCAGTGACTGTGCCGAAGCATCCCTGGAAGTGACTGGGACAAGTAGTAATAAGAAAGGATTATTCACAAAAACACAAATATGAAAAGAGCTGTCATAACCGGGATCGGGGCTGTTACACCCATCGGAAACAATGTTGCAGATTTCTGGGAAAATTTGAAAAATGGGAAAAGTGGTGCAGCAGCCATTACTAAATTTGACACCACCCTTCATAAAACAAAATTTGCCTGTGAGGTCAAGAATTTTGATCCGCTTCAAATCATGGATAAGCAGGATGCAAGAAAGCTTGATTTGTTCACCCAGTATGCCCTGGTTGCTACCAATGAATGCATAAAGGATTCAGGAATTGATCTTGAAAAGGTGGACAAAAACATGGTGGGGGTGATAATTGCTACCGGAATGGGGGGAATGAGCACATTTGAGGATGAAATCCTGAGTTTTGGTCAAAATGGCAGGAACCCGCGATTCAGCCCTTTCTTCATTACAAAAATGATCCCCAATATTGCGGCCGGACAGGTTTCTATCCGGTATGGATTTCATGGTGTGAGCTATACGCTGATATCTGCCTGTGCATCTTCGAACAATGCTATTGCCAATGCACTGGATCTGATCCGGAACGGACGCACTGAAATAGTGATCGCAGGAGGTTCGGAAGCTCCTATCATTGAAGCTTCTGTTGGGGGATTTAATTCAATCAAGGCCTTATCTACCTTAAATGATTCTCCGGAAAGTGCTTCCCGTCCATTCGACAAGTCACGCGATGGTTTTGTAATCGGAGAGGGTTCGGGTATATTGATGGTGGAAGAACTTGAACATGCCCTGAAACGCGGGGCAAAGATATATTGTGAGCTGGCAGGATACGGTGCCGCATCAGATGCTTATCATATTGTTGCCACACATCCTGATGGGTTGGGTGCGATACTCGCCATGGAAGGAGCTATCAAGGATGCCGGATTGACTCCCGGAGATGTAAATTATATCAATGCGCATGCCACTTCTACACCATTGGGTGACGTGAGTGAATATAAGGCAATTGAAAAGGTATTCAATTCCCACTTAACGAATATCCATGTAAGTGCTACCAAATCAATGACAGGTCATTTGCTGGGAGGAGCCGGCGCCATTGAAGCCATTGCCTGCCTGAAAGCTATTGAAGACAATATGATCCCACCCACAATCAACCTGGTTGAACCCGATGCGGAGATCAATCCAAAAATTGACCTGACCCCGCTTTCAGCTACAAAACATCAGGTAGATGTTGCGCTCAATAACACTTTTGGATTTGGAGGACATACTGTAACAACCCTGTTCAGGAGATTTAATAAATAGATCTTTTGCCGTTGGCTTAAGCCAACGGCATTATATAATTCTATAAATAGATATCCTTCCGGCAGTATAGCCTATAAGATATGGCTGTTAGAATTATAGTAAAGCCAACAAAATATACCAAATTCCAAAGTTCCAGATGATAAGAGGGGCTGGTTACTTCCATATTGACATATCTGAACGGACTGATATAACCGATCCTGGTTGCACTTTCTGTAATTTTGGAAAGAGTAAAAATAAAATACAGGAACAGTACTAATCCGATGCCCAACGTGGTAATGGGCCTTGGCCTTTTAACCAGGTTCGACAGAAAAACTCCGGTTGCCCCAAAGAGCAAGTTCAGCAGAAGCGTGTAAAGCGACAGGATAAGAAATGCATTCAAACTGAAAGGATCTTTTTGGACCAATTTCAAGCTGATGAAGCCTGCCAGGGCGGTAACCAAATTCAATGTGATCACCTGTATAAGCAGGACCGCCAGCTTGCTGAAAAAAATCTCTTTCCGGGTGAGGGGCTTTGTCAGCAGGAATTCAGCTGTTTTATTGTATTCTTCTTTGAGTAAAATGTTGGAACCTAAAACCATCGCAAAAATGCTTCCAAGTACCATCATGTAAATAACGTTATTCACTGCATAAAATCCCAATACGGAAATCAGATCATTTACATTTGAAATTCCTTTGAATTGCAGCGCACCTTTCGGAACGAGGCTAATCATCCCCATAACCTTGGTCCGGTTTTCAACAAATGTTTGATACACCGACATAGTAAAAGAGATTAAAAGGGTGATTACAATGATCCATAGCAACAGGCTCATTGCATTTCTTCGCATCTCTTTTAAAAAAAGATTATTATTCATACAGCCGGGCTTATTTGTAATAATGCATGAATATTTCCTCCAGGGTGGGTTCTTCAATGGTTAGGTTGGTAATTTTCTTTCCCGACAGGAAATTGATTAATTCAGTAATTTCTCCTGAATACATAAACGAAATCCTGTTCCCCGGAAGCTTTATCAGATTTACCATACCTGGAATCATGACGTTTTCATTGCTCCCATTGTCCCCAAATCCGATGAATACCTTTTTTAGTTGTTTTTTCCTCAGATTTTCAATATCCTCGAGTTGGACAATTTCCCCTTCTTTTATAATGGCAACGCGTTTACACACCATTTGAACCTCATTCAGGATATGGGAGGAGAAGAAAATGGTCATTCCTTTTTGATTTTCCAATCGAAGCAATTCAAAGAATTTCGCCTGCATCAGAGGATCAAGGCCCGTGGTGGGCTCATCCAGGATCAGGAGCCGGGGCTGGTGTAACAAACTTTGCACAATAGCTACTTTTTTTCGGTTTCCCATGGACAGATCAGAAATTTTACGATCCAGATCCAGTTCAAACCAGGTGGAAAGCTCATAAATCCGCTCAATATTATTATTCACATGATAGAAACGATGACAGTACTTCAGAAATTCAAGTACTTTCATGTAGCCGTATGCATTCGCATCAGAAGGAACATACCCGACAAGTTCCTTGATTTTCTTTGTTTTTCTGATCACATCCATTCCCATGATCCTCGCTCTTCCGCTGGTTGGAAAGATCAGGTTAAGCAGAATACGTATTGTAGTTGATTTACCTGCGCCATTTGGTCCGATAAATCCGAAAACTTCTCCTTCCTGGATTTGCAGATTTACCTTTTCAATTCCCCTCGTTTTTCCGTAGAATTTTGAGAGGTTGGTTATTTCAATTATAGGGTTACTCATGGAGCCTGCAAAAGAGATTATCTATTACCGTTGGCTTGAGCCAACGGCAATAGAAATTTCTTTCATAAATTTGTACATAAATTCAACTCCCTCGTAGAATTCTTTTACCCCGATCCGTTCATCTTTTCCATGTGCACGCACATCATCCATATCTGTGAACATCCCCGAAACTCCATAAGTCGGAATTCCAGCCCTGCGAAGATATTTGCTATCAGAGGCTCCTGTTGACATTACCGGTGTTACTTTTACTCCCGGCCACATGGATTCCGATATCTGCCCGACAGGTATCTTTACGTCGTCCCTGAGTGATGACAAGGGTGCGACAAATGAAGAATAAGTACATTCAATTGTAATTGCAGTATCAGCGATTACTTTTTTCAGCGTGGCCAGTACATTTTCGGGATTATCTTCAGGAAGCATCCTGCAATTAACCGTGGCAACTGCTGTTTGTGGCAAGGCATTTTCAGCATGCCCCCCATTCAGCATGGTTGCCACACAGGTAGTCCGCATCATGGCATTATAATATGCAGAGGAGGCTGCCAGTCGGTTTGCAGCCGCTGTGTCAGAAGGATTCTTAAGTATAGTCAGAATATCGGTTTTGACCTGTCCGGTTTCTTTTAGTGCGGTTTGTTCAAAATAATTGCGCGTGGTTTCATTGAGCCTAACGGGAAAGTCAAAATGCGACAAGCGGATAAGTCCGGCAGAAAGCTCATATATTGCATTCTGCTTAACCGGCAGGGAACTATGTCCACCCTTATTTCTGGCAGTAACATCAAACGATGCATATATTTTCTCACTGGTTTGAACTTCCATTGACTTATGCTTGCCCTCTTTCAGGGATCCGCCTCCGCCATCCGGATTAATGCCGAATTCCGCATCGATCAGATCACGGCCATTTGTCAGAAGCCAGTTTACACCATTGTTGGAACCGCCTTCTTCATCAGCAGTCAGTGCAACAATAATATCACGGTCGGGAACAAACTTTTCCTGTTTTAACCGGATGAGATTGGTAATAAGATCTGCATCTTCGCATTTGATATCAGTAGTCCCCCGCCCATAGAAATACCCGTCTTTTTCAAGAAATTTAAACGGATCTGTTGACCAGTCCTGCGGCAATGCCTCCACTACATCAAGATGACAGATAAATAAAACAGGCCGCAATGTTCCTTTGCCATGGTATCTGACTACCAAATTTTTATGCAGTAAATCGGGTCCGACTATCTGAATATCACTTGTCTTGAAGCCGGCATCCATGAGCCTGGCAGCCATGGCCTCAGCCGCCGCCGTACTGCCTTTGGTGCTTGTAGTATTTATTTCAACCAGTTCCCTGAAAATATCGCGGGCCAGTTTCTGATATTTTACGTCATCCTGTGTGTTTTCTGCTTTTTGTCCAAAACAGTTTAGGGAAAAAAACATACAAAAAATCAACAGATTTCTGACTGGTCCACCAAATAGGTATTGATTCTGAGGCATTTTAAATAATTAATGGTTTCAAATTCAAACTTACAGAATATTGTGTTTTCGTGGTATATAAACCTTAATATTTCTCGCAGAGTCTCGCAGGATCTCACAGATTAATTTATGTTTTCCTGGCTTTTTTCTCGCAGGATTTTCCGAAGGGATCCTTCGCAGCAGATGCTTGCTCGCGTTGCTCGCATGAAGAATTCTAACACAGAGTTCTTTGCCTAATCATTGTTCCGAAACGGTAAAATCGAATGCAATGAGATTTCTGTGTAATTGTCATATTTTGCAAGATTTTACAGATGCGGTGACAATTCGTTACAATTCTTTACTTCCCTGTGACAGAGTTTCACTGAGGTGCATGTAATTTTGATCTCATAATTAACCAGGTTATACCCAAAAGATAGAAACCATGAAACGGATAAAAGTAATCGCAATGTTGTTCATCCTGTTCTCGGCTGGTTTGATGAACTATCACGACCATTCAATGGCATCGGTAAATTTCTTCAACGGGTCTGAAATGGTTGAATGCGCTGACTCAAAAAATATTTCTAAAAATCCTGTTCCGCTTAACCCGGATTACCAGGCAAAAGAGATTAGCCCTTGTGGCAATTCAGACAGTAATGATCCGGTTGAGGATCAAACAATGTCCTCAGGCAAAAACTATGAGGCCACAATGGTAATCATGTAATAAATAATTCATCGTTGTAAAAATACACTTGATAAACTTTTTGAAACCTTACCATATGAAAGCATTTTTACTTAAACGAACAGTTCTACTTTCATTTATCCTGCTCATTGGTATATCATCCCACGCCGAAGAATTACGGAAGCTGACCTCCCTGTCTGGATTCTGGAAGTTTTCAATTGGTGATGATATCCGATGGGCAGGTATTTCATACGACGATTCCAAATGGGATGAACTTAACGTACCCGGCGCATGGGAAGGCCAGGGTTATAATGATTATAACGGATATGCCTGGTACCGCAAAAAAATCCATGTGGGTGAAATACCTTCCAATTATACAATTTATTTGCTGCTTGGACGAATAGATGATGTGGACGAGGTATACCTCAACGGAAAACTACTTGGAAGAACCGGTAAGTTTCCTCCAAACTTCAAAACGGCATACGATAAAACAAGGAAATATACCATTCCTCCTGGTTATCTCAAAGCCAATCAGGATGCTGTAATTGCCATCCGCGTATATGATACGTTTCTGGATGGGGGCATCCTTGATGGAAAAATCGGTATGTATGTGGACATTGATAATGATTTTCTCAACCTGAATTTAAGCCGCGGATGGAAATTTCATACCGGCGACAACAAGGACTGGCGCTCACCCGATTTCAATGATGAAGCATGGAAACCCATTAATGTACCTTCAGAATGGGAAAACGAGGGCTATGATGATTATAATGGTTACGCCTGGTACCGTTTAAAATTCATCCTGCCCAAAAATTTCAGTACTAAGGACATGTACCTTTCCCTGGGAAAGATCGATGACATTGATGAGGTGTATCTCAATGGCAAATTCATTGGAAGCGTCTATGATCTTAAACGGGACGGAGAATATAAACGAACCGGTTGGGAATATAATGCCCGCCGCATATACAAAATTCCGGAAGGATTATTGAAAGCGGATGGTAATAATACCATCGCAGTCAGGGTATATGACTCACAGCTCCGGGGTGGAATATATGAGGGACCTGTCGGGATCATGACAAGTGATAATTGTCGGAAGTATAAAAACAAGCATTATTCAAACCAGTCATTCTGGGACTTTGTTTATGATTCATTTTTTGAAAACTGATTGAGGAGGGATTAACATGAATTCACAATTAACATTGCATAAAATGAGATTACCATTAGCCATTGCCTTCTTCTGCATAATTTTCATGCCACAGCAAATGAGCGCTTTCCAGGGAGATCTTTCTCTTATCCAAAGCTTAAAAGGAGGTTGGTCCTTCTCAATTGGCATCAACAACGATTGGATTTCACCGAAATTCAACGACAGCGGCTGGGAAACCATCAAGGTTCCTTCCCCCTGGGAAGATCAGGGATTTAACGGATATAACGGCTATGCATTTTACAGGAAAAAAATTTCAATTTCTTCCAGCCTGAAAGGCCGGATGCTTTACCTGAATATGGGGTATATCGATGATGTGGATGAAGTATATCTGAACGGGCGTAAAATTGGTTCCAGCGGTGGCTTTCCACCTCATTTTGTAACTGCTTATAATGCCGAACGAATTTATTATATCCCCGAGGAATATATCAATTTCGATGGCATGAATGTGATTGCCGTAAAGGTTTATGATTCGTATGAGGCGGGCGGTATAGTCGGGGGTGAAATCGGAATTTACGGCGGAAAGGCCTCGGTCAGCTTTGATGTCAATCTTCAGTCTTTGTGGAAATTCAGGCCGGGAGATGATATGAGACGCAAGGATATTGACTTTGATGATAGCCTCTGGGATGAGATACTGGTTCCTGCCCGATGGGAGGACCAGGGATACAGGGACTACGACGGATATGCCTGGTATCGCAAAACATTTACATACAACAGCAATACTGCAGATGACAGAATGGTAATTCTGATGGGCAAAATAGATGATATCGACCAGGTTTATATTAATGGAACTCTGGTCGGATCAACGGGAACCTTTCCTACAAAATCGAATCCTGATGTTTTTCCGAGTGCTGAGTATAATGCTTTCCGCGGTTATTACCTGCCAGCAGGATTTCTGAAGAAAGGACAAAAGTACGTTATTGCAGTAAGGGTTCTGGATACCGGAGGAACAGGTGGTATTTATGAGGGACCGGTTGGTATCATAAGCCAGACTAAATATATTGACTACTGGAGAAACAATAAAACAAACCGGTAATAGATTCTGCGTGCTGAGGTTGTCTCAAAGAAATTTATGCTTTGAGACAACCTTTCTGTTTTAAATAATGTCCCTCAAAATAATTAACTTTAGAAAAATATCCTTTTGTGAATTCTTCTTTACGTAAAATCGGATTGCTGATCCTGTTAATCATCGTGTTGCCACTTTTAATCTTTTCGGTTTTTGAAATCGGCAACCTGAGACAGAATGAAAAAGTAATCCAGGACATTTACAGGAACCAGCTTGATGCAATTCTTTTTTCGATCAATCAATATTCCGATGATTTAGTCGGCAACCTTGCAAGCAGGATTGAGCAAAGCATGAACAGCAATAAACCGGAAGATATACAAAAGCTGGAAATGCTGATTAAGGAGATGCCACCGGTAATAAGCATGCAACTTTTTGATGAAAAACTGAATTTTCTGGGATCTGTACCGGAAAGTAGTGCTGATAGCAAAATGCACAAGGAAATTTTGGCAGCATTGAAAAACAACAAGCAGACTTTAGAGCGTTTAAGCACTTACAAAAGGGGCGGATATAGAAAAATTGAGACAATCGGAAATAATGAAAGCGGGATACAGTGGATCGTGTTTTTATCCAACTGTAAACGGCAAAGAAATCATAAATGTTCTGGTTATTAAACCTGAGGACTTCATTGGCCAGGTCCTGGATCCAAAAATGCAGGAAATTGCAAGAGGTAAATTTTATATAGCTGCTTTCCGTGACGGGGAGAAGGAGCCCTTCTATTCTACCAATAAACAAATCAATGCGGGAAGAGTATCCAATAAAAGACCATTCTGGTTGATGACAGGTTATAAAATGGGCATTGAATTAAAAAACCTTACTATCAGCGATCTGGCGAGGGACAGGATGAAGAGGAATCTGATGCTGATCGGCATGATGGATTTGTTATTGATTTTCGGGGCCTGGCTGATCTTCAGAAATATTTCAAAGCAGGTAGAACTATCACAACTCAAAAGTGATTTTGTTTCAAATGTTTCCCATGAAATCCGCACACCGCTGGCTTTGATCAGCATGTATATCGAGACACTGGAAATGGGCCGAATAACGGATAAAACCAGGGTCAATGAATATTACTCAGTGATCCTGCATGAAACGGCCAGACTGTCCGGAATTGTAAACAGGATTCTAAGTTTTTCACAAATTGATAATAAAAAAAGGAAATATTTTTTCAATTCCACCCAGGTGAATGATATAGTTGAAAGCACTGCGCTGACTTTCCGGTATACCTTGGAAACGAAGGGTTTTACCTATTCATTTGAACCCGATAATACATTACCGCCTGTTTGGGCCGACAGGGATGCCATTGCTGAGGCTCTTGTGAATCTGATTGATAATGCCATGAAATATAGTGAAGATAATAAGCATATTGTGGTTAGGACCGGTAAGAAGGACACTTTTGTTTATTTAGAAGTGGAAGATCAGGGCATTGGAATAACAGAAAAGGATCAGCGGTATATTTTTGACAAATTTTACCGTGTTACCGGGAAAAATCTGGCCAACCGGGTGAAGGGTTCCGGGCTGGGTCTGGCAATTGTAAAACATATAATGGATGCACATGCGGGAAAAATTTATGTCAAAAGTTCAGCAGGTGCAGGATCCTTATTCAGACTTTTGTTCCCTTTTAATATCAAAAAGTCATGAAAAGAATATTGATTGTAGAAGATGAATTAAACATGATAAAAGGGTTGAAGGACAACCTTGAATTCGAGGGTTATGAAGTGGATACTGCCATGGAAGGCAACCTGGGCCTGCAGAAGGTTTTGCACGGCAGTTATGATCTTATTCTCCTGGATGTAATGCTGCCGGGAGTTTCTGGTTTTGACATCTGCCGGACAGCAAGAAAAGAAGGGGTGGAAACCCCGGTCATTTTGCTTACAGCCAAGGGTGAAGAAATTGATAAGGTAGTGGGACTCGAGCTCGGAGCGGATGATTATATTACAAAGCCGTTCAGCCTGCGGGAATTGCTGGCAAGGATCAAGGCCATATTGCGAAGGACTCCGGGCGGAAAAGAAGAATCAGGTGAATCTGAACTGGTCCACATCGGAAATATCCAGGTAAATTTTAGAAATTACCAGGCCCTGGAGGGAAATGATGAGGTGAAAATGTCACATAAGGAATTTGAAGTTTTGCATTTCCTTTATAAAAACGCCGGAAAAACTGTTCACCGCGATGACCTGATGAGCAGCGTCTGGAGTATTGAATATGATATCACAACCCGCACAGTGGATAATTTTATTATGAAGCTCAGGCAGAAAATTGAAATCGATCCCAATAATCCTAAAATCATACTTACCGTGCACGGGGTGGGATATAAGATGATCCTTGACAGGATTAACTTCCCTGATTAAAAAATGTTTTTCCGCTCCTATACTCGTTACTGCTACCAGGTCACTGCAGTATGGCTTTATGAAGATTCTCAACAACAGGGGTGGCCTTTTCGAAGATGGGTGACTCGGTTACTGTACCAATGTTAATGCCCAGGAAAAAGTAAATATTCTTCGAAGGGATATAATATAGCTGGCATCCCGCACCCAGTCCGCCTCCACTATGGCCGATTGCAGGCAGATCATTGAAGGTCGCATAATCCAGTCCTAATCCATATTCAGGTTTGCCGTCATCACCAAGTGCCCATTTCTGCATCATTTCAAGGGTAGGCCTTTGATACAAGCTTACCTTCAATTAATCCTTTCAAGAACAGGACAGCCTCTTCAGGCGTAGTGATGATACCATCATCACCCACCATGGAGGTCAACATTTGTGTTCTGCAATACAGAAACGTTTTCCAGAATTCCGTTTCCAAACCTGTCCCAGTAACTGTTCACGAGTTTATTGCCGTAAGAGTTGCCCTGTTTAATGCGGTAAAAGGTATGGGTAAGTCCCAGACGGTCTGAAAATTTCCTCCTCAATGTATTTTCCATGATCGCCTGTTATCTGATCAGCAATCAGGGCAAGCAGTAACATAGTTGGTGTTCCGGTAGGAATGCCTGCTTCCGGGTTCAAAATCCAGTGACTTCCCCCTGATATTACGCTATATATTCTTCAGGCTGAAAAATTCGCTGCGGATTTTGCAGAAGTCTTGTGATGTAAACCGGAGCATAATTGTATTCAGGCAAACCCGAAGTATGGTTAAGCAGCATATTCACTGTAACCTTATCCGCATCAACAATGTTTTTCTTTATTTTTTCAGGTAAATATTGCAGTTATGGGTGAATCCAGGTTTGATCTTACCCGCCTCAAACAGTTTCATGATGGCAACGGCAATGTAGGTTTTTGAAATGCTTTGAAGGTACTGAAGGTAACATGGTCTCCATCGGTGTACTATCCTCAATGCAGGCATATCCACAGGCATAAGTCTATAACCCGTTCGTGTCATAAATTGCAGCAACAGCTCCCGGAACACCTTGCTGAACCAGATCATCTATAACTTTCTGAATTTCAGGCTTGTCATCAGCGACTATGTGCTGAAGTTATCTGAGTTTTCGCAAGGGACAAGTTTAAACACCTGACCCAAGGCGGAGGTACTTAATCAAAACAAATCCACATATGAAAGCGGAAAACAGGACCCGGCTTACCCTCGGTTTTATGTTCTTATCCATAGTACGTCATTTAGTTTGGATGGATGCTCAGTCCGGCCTGGATAAGCGTTTCCGACATCAGGGGAATGCTCTTGCCATAGTTTTTCAGGAATACGGCCTGATAGGAAACAAAAGGTGATAAATACACATCTTCAGAATATTCATGATAACCCAGGGATAAACCCGTTAAAACAGCCAACATTCCCTTTCCCTTTCTGCCGGCGGAAGTCCATTTGCCCTTATTTTCCACGAAGGATTCAGTTGGCCTGAACGCAATCTGATAACCCAGCCCGGCTTTTAATTCCCCATATGAATATGGAAATTAAATAAGGTTTCCACGAAATCTGGGTGTTAAAAAGTAATCCATTCCCGGTGTTACTGTTGCGAAACCAGATGATGTTGAATTGCTGTACCCAATTACGGAGATCCATTCAGGCTGACTTCAGTGCCAAGTCCGACTGCCGATATTTCTGAAATTGGATTTCAGATCCCGGAAAGGCATGGCCAGGGAATGGAACTGAATGCTAATAACGATGGGAAAATTCCTGAAATCTACGAGGGTCTTCGGTTTGTGACCATGTGGTTTGAAAGAGTAAGAGATAATCCGGCAAGAAGGAGAAAGACCCGGTTTTTCATTATGGCTTGTAGATGAGTACGGTTTCCTTCCCGTCTGCAGTAGCAAAAGCCCGAAACATGCCCTCGGAATTAAATGGCATGGCAATATTTCCTTTGCGGTCAAGGCCAATTACGCCTCCTGAACCTCCCGCCTTTACCAGTTTTTTATTCACAACCAGGTCAGCTGCATCCTGAATTGACATGCCCTTGTATTCCATCAGGGCTGAAATGTCATGTGCCACGGTCCACCGGATAAAATATTCCCCATGGCCGGTAGCGGAAATTGCACAGGTAGCATTGTTGGCATAGGTGCCTGCTCCTATGATGGGGGTATCGCCTATCCGGTTATACCGTTTGTTGTCCATTCCTCCCGGTAGAAGTGCCTGCCGCCAGGTTTCCATGCCTGTCAAGGGCGCAACAGCCTACAGTTCCGTTTTTTTCTTTCTTCAGAATTTCCTGCAGATCATTCCACCTTCTTTGGGTGAAAAAATAGGACGGGGGCACTATTTCAAGTCCCTGTTCTTTCGCAAACTGAGATGCCCCTGCCCCGGTTAACAAAACATGGGGCGATCTGGTCATTACCATCCGGGCTGCACTGATCGGGTTTTTGATATCGGTAACCCCTGCAACTGCTCCTGCCGCCAGGTTGGAGCCATCCATAATGGCAGCATCCAGTTCGTTTTTCCCTTCATGTGTGAAAACGGCTCCCTTGCCGGCATTAAATAACGGGTTATCTTCCATTACCCGGATTGTCATTTCAACTGCATCCAGTGCAGTGCCTCCTTCTTCCAGTATTTTCTTCCCGGTATGAAGGGCAATTGTCAATGATTCCCGGTATTGTCTTTCCAGGCTGGTATCCAGGTTCGCTTTCGTCATTGGACCAGCACCTCCGTGAATCACAATGGCCCATGCCTGAGAATCCGTCGCCGGATTTTTCAACTGGCCGGAAGATGTACTGTGTGGACTTTTACAGGAAATTACCCATATAGCTGTTGCAATCAGCACAAATAGTAAAGCCACTGGAAATTTCAACCCGGAAATTTTAGTTTTCATTTTTGCCGGTCTTTATTTTGCACAAATGCACTATTCTTCAGCAAACCTAGTTTAAATGCTTCAGATTTTCTACGGCTTCAGGCATGTATTTGTGAACCATCGCCACTATGTCACATGTGGCCATTTCGGCACAGTCACCGCAGGTTTCATATCCTTTTTCATTTACGCAAAGCCGGATTTTACAGGTTTCACAATGTCCGAATTTTACACCTTCCATTCTGCAGCCGGTGCAATTGATTGATTCAGGTGTAAGACTGGCCGCATTGTACATTTTTTGCCACTTTTCAGCAGTGGCTTTTCTCAGGTTGTCATCATTCTGAACTGTGGCAATTCTTGCTTCACAGGTTTCACAATTCAGTCCGCAGCATGAAATTAGTTTTTCCATTTTTTAGGTTTAAGGTGGTTTGATTAAATTATCATCAGAATATCAGCTTATAATATAGGATGATATTTTATTTAAAGCAAATTTTATAAAATGATTATCAGGATCAGAAAAAGAATGATCAATTTTGATACATGAAGCAGCAAAACCAGAAAAAAATGAAAAAAGTATTTCTCCTTTTGATCCTGACCGGATTTTTTACCGGACATCCCTTTGCACAACTGCAAAAAGGCCAGGTTGATCCCGCGGAAAGTGATGATCCCGGATTGGCATTACCAGGCGGAATTCACATTTGATAAACCGTCAGATCCCGCTTCATGGCAAAAACAATCCCCGGGACTTAATGTGGCTTTCGGTACTACCGATGAACTCTATTTAAGGAGTGAGGTCCCTCAGTTGACAGGGGTTTCTTCTTCCTGGGAGGCAACCGGATGGAAGGGTGAACGACTGAATGCGCAGGTGCTCGTCTGGTCTCCTGACACCTTGAAGCAAGTCCGCATTGTTACCGGAGATCTTTCTGATTCAAAGGGACACCTGCTTAAAAAGGACATTATATCCGCCAGTATGGTGAGGTACGTCTTGTCAAATTACCCTTATGAATACAAAGGGGCATCCTGTGATGCGGTTTCAACGGATACAGCATTTCTGATGCCTGACCGCCTGGAGAAATTTGACCGGTTTGATCTTCCGGGCCAATCAGTAAGACCCATTTGGATTTCTTTTGAAATTCCGCGTGATGCAGTGCCAGGTGAATACAATGGCTTTGTGGAAGTATTCTCCGAAAAATTTCATACCAGACTTCCGGTTAAGATCAGGGTTCAGGAACAGGTGCTGCCTGAGCCGCATGACTGGAAATACAGACTTGACCTCTGGCAGAATCCATGGGTCATTGCCTGGTACTATCATGTTGAGCCCTGGTCAGAGGAGCATCTGGCCCTTTTGAGAAAGCACATGAAATTGTATGCCGATGCAGGGGGTAAATACATTACCACCTATGCGGTTCATTCCCCATGGTCAGATAATTCCTACATGATAGAAGGAACCATGATAGAATGGCTTAAACACAAGGACGGAACCTGGAAATTTGATTATGCCATTTTTGACAAATATGTGCAATTGGCCATGGAAACCGGGATTGATGAAGCCATAACAATTTATACCCCGGTCCCCTGGGGCCACCGTTTCCGGTATCTGGATGAATCAACAGGGAATTATGTTTATGAGGAATGGGCACCTGGTTCTCCGGAATTCAAATTGTTCTGGAACCTGTTTCTGAATGACCTGAAAGCACATCTTCTTAAGAAAGGATGGATGCAGAAGACCTACCTCGGAATAAACGAAAATCCGTTGGAATATACGCTGGCAGCGGCAAAGATCATTAAGGAAAATTCCAGGGAATGGAAGATCACCTATGCCGGGGACTGGCATCCTGAACTGACACAGATACTGGATGATTATTCACCTGTGATTGGCAGTGAACCCAGTCAGCAACAACTGGCAGAACGCAAATCAAGAGGAGCCACAACCACCTTTTATATTTGCTGCACTCCTTCCAGGCCCAATACCTTTGTATTTTCACCTCCGGTTGAAGGAAGATATGTGGGTTGGTATGCATCAGCCTATGGATATGACGGATTTCTGCGCTGGGCCTATGATGCCTGGCCCGCTGATCCGGTAAGGGATGCCAGGCATACCTTATGGCCTGCGGGAGACTGCTTCCTTGTTTACCCGGGAGGAAACAGCAGCATACGCTTTGAAAAACTGAGGGAGGGAATTGTAGATTATGAAAAGATCAGGATTTTAAAGGAATTGGCAGGTAAATCCGTCAATTCGAAGGCAAAAAACGCGCTAACGGACCTGGAGGCCCTTCTGAACACCTTTGTTGGAGACCCTGATCTCAGCAAACGTGATTTTGATACCCAAAAAATTACCGGTATGATTCAAAGGGGCGAAAAAATGATCGTCGGTTTAAGTGATGCCCTTGCAGGTACAAAAGAATAAAATGATGAAGAAGTATATCGTTGCATGGATCCTTATTTCGTTGATCCCTTCCAAAAGTTACTGCATTGAACCGCAAAGAAACTTGCAATGCACTGAATACCAGGATTATTTTCTGACCCATCTGCTTACGCCTTCCGGGCCTGTTCCCACGGCATTTGATCCGAACGGAGTGTACCCGTATGTGAGTTATTGCGAAACCTCCAACCGGCCGGTATTGAAAAAATACCGGTATGTCTCCCTGGAAAATGGCTTCATGCGGGTGACAATCTGCCCCGATCTGGGGGGTAAGATCACATCCATTGTTTTGAAACAAACAAACAGGGAAATTCTTTATGTGCCCGACGTCATCAGGCCAACACGAATATTGCCACGTTTCTATTTCGTTGCAGGAGGCATCGAGGTGAGTTTTCCGATATCCCATTCTCCTTCACAGAATGAACCTGTTAGTTACCGCATTGATCGTACTTCCGAGCGAATCTACGTTACCTGCGGAGAACGGGAACTGCGGTTCGGTATGAACTGGTCTGTGGAATACTCTCTGGGAGAAAACGATACCTTTTTAACCCAGAGAGTAGCATATTATAATCCGGGATCGAGGGCATATCCATGGATGTCATGGTCAAATGCCGCTGTTCAGTCTGCACCGGACACAAAATTCCAGTTTCCCAACGGTACAGTTCTTTCTCATTCATCTGTGATGGATACAATTGACTGGAAGAGCAAGGGACCCTTGTACCAGTCAGATATAAAGGAAATGACTGGATATTTCTGGTTGACAAAAGATGTGAATTCCTTTGGTGTATTTACCCCGTCAAAAGGGAAAGGATTATACCATATTGCCTCAGAGGAAATTGCTCCAGGTATAAAACTTTGGAGTTACGGCACGGGGAATGACAGCGCATGGTCCCTGTTGAGTACGGCAAGACATGAACCATATATTGAAATTCAGGGAGGTCCGCTTGGCAATCAATCCATTAAGGCAGAATTGCAGCCGGGGGAGCTTAAATGGCACGTTGAATACTGGTTTCCGACAGATAAGCCAATTGAGCATTTATGCCTTGAAAGTTCCTCAGTCCAGTCTTAGACCAGTAAAAGAAATACCTCTTTTTGACTGGGCCAGGGAAGAGAGTGTGGCTGTGTGGATACAATTAACGGATGCCTTTAAAACAAGATCTGCTCTTCCGGATCCTCCTCCTGTTGAAAAATGCCTTTGGGCACCTTCCGGAATGGAGGATCTTGATAGCGCTTTCTCCTGGGCCATTGGCAAAGCCGGTGCCGGATAAATCCGATTTGTGGCGCTTCTACTATGGTTCCTGGCTTGCAGGCATTGGCGAAAGCGAAAAGGCCATCACAGTGCTCGCGAAAGGAAAATCAGGGTTGTCAAAAGCTTTGCTGGGACGCCTGTTGAAAATTAAGGGGGATATACCGGCAGCAGCAAAAGCATTTGATGACATTCATGAAACACTGGCTTCAGCTGCATCCGCAGATTGTTGCAGAAAGAGACATTGTGCTCCGCAAAATTGGAAAAGAAACGCTGGCTGAGCGCGAACACTGGTTAAAGCAGGTGGAAGCCCTGAATGACGAATGGATTACTGAGCGGAAAGTGCAGTTATTGATAGACAAAGGAAAATATAAGGAAGCAAAGGATTTATTATTAAGTGTTCCTTTCCAGCACGTCCATCAAACATACACCCGCACCGACTTATGGCGGCAGATCAGCAAGCAGTTAAATGAACCCTTTCTACCTGTTCCTGCCTCCCTGGGAGAAGACGGACTGGCAAGATTCGGGGCTTACAGGGAATATGAATAGAATGAATGTGAATTATGAATGATGAATTAAAAGTTCTGCAGAACTGCATAACTATTCATACTTCAGGCAATCAACCGGATTACGTGAGGCCGCTTTATATGATTGCACGCTTACAGTAAGCGAGGCAACAGCCAGGATAAGAAATCCGGCGATGGCAAATATCCACCAGCTGATTTCCGTGTGATAAGCAAAATGACTGAGCCACCGGCTGCAGACGTACCATCCCGCCGGGCAGGCAATAAGAAATGCCACCGCAACCAGTTTCAGAAAACTTTTGTTCAGCATGGAAAGAATAACAGGCACTCCTGCGCCATTTACCCGACGAATACCTATTTCCTTGGTTCGGCTCTCTGATTCAAGGGCACTTAATGCCATAATGCCAAGGAGTGACAAAAGGATGGCCAGGACAGAAAAAATACCAATGATTTGCATCAGCCTTTCCTCCTCCCCGTAAGCAGTCTTAAATTTTTCATCAATGCTTTCAAATGCAAAGGGTATGTCAGGAAACAATTTTACCCACTGGCTCTGAAAAAATTGCAGTGTTTCCTTCTTCTTGTCAGCCTTTATCCTAACAGTCAGGTATCCCGGATAATTATGATGACGTCCAAACTGGTAAATCATTGGCCTTATGGGATGTTGAAGGGAATTCACATTAATATCTCCGACTACACCTATCACCTCTTTCCTGTTTTCCTTTGAGAAAAGCCCGATGAATTTTCCGTCAATGGTTGTCCACCCTAGCTTTTTGAGGGCTGATTCGTTGATTAGAATGGCATCGCGATCTGTCGGGTAGTTGTTGGAAAAAAATCTTCCCTGCTTCAGGCTAAGGCCAAAAACATAGAGGAAATTTTCATCCACATCACATGAAAGCATTTCTATGCCTTCCTCGGTGCTTTCAGTATCAGGATACAACTTGAACAGGTTTCTGAATCCGAATCCCGGAACAAATTCCGTAAGGGATACTTTTCCAAAACCATAAAGGGCTTCGTAATTTTTAACCGACTCAATAAATAATGCCGATTGTTTCAATCTTTCATCCCCATTGTTACCGAGTAACCGGACCGGTATGGTTACAAGGTTTTCTTTAGCAAATCCTGTATCATGGTGCCGTAAAAACCAGATTTGCCTGAATAAAACAAGCAGGGTTATTGCCAGTATTATAGTCAGTGTAAATTGCAATACAACAAAACCCTTTTGGAAAGCAATATTGCTTTTAATCGTATTTCTTTTCTGAAGCAGTACCTTCAGCGGTGCAGGTCTTGAAAAGAAAATCGCCGGATACAGTCCGGAACTCAATAATGTGATCGCCCCAAATCCGAGAATGCCAATCCAGAAAATGGGATCAGAAAGATCTACAGTAATATCTCTTTGCACCAGTTTATTGAAATAGGGCAATATCAGGTGAACAGCCAGGAAGGCTATGGCCAGACTGATCAATACAAACAGGGCAAGTTCAAAGAAAACATTTCTGATAATGGCGCCTGACGTAGCGCCATGAACTTTTTTTATTCCGGTTTCCATGTTTCGTTTTCCGGAATTCGAAATGGATATATTCATGAAATTCAGGCAGGCAATGGCAAGGATTCCAAGGGCAATTGCGGACAGCAACCAAAGATACAGCGGGGATACCGAAGGCGACATATCGTTTTCAAGAGAATCATTCAAGTGGCTCCCCTTGAAAGCGATCACCCTGTAGTTGTACCTGTTTTTCATGAAATCAGGATAATACAGTTTTTCAATATTTGAAAGTCTTTGTTCAAAACCGTTGGGAATACTGCCTCCTTTGAAGGTTACAAAAGTATAAAGGCCAAATTCATACCACCGTTGGCTTAAATCGGTATACGTTTTATACCGGTATCCATCGGATAGAAAAAAATCAATTTTGAACAGGGAATTGGACGGGATGGGCCGGATAAGCCCGGTAATTGTAAAAAGGTGATTCTCATATTCAAAAGTTTTGCCCATCACCTTGTCATTCCCAAAGATTTTATTGGCGAAGTCGCTCGTTACCACTGCCTCATAGGGATCGCCAAAAATGGTTTTCGGATTGCCGGCTATCAGCGGAATATTAAATAAGGCAAAGAAATCCTTTTCAACAATCGCCCCTTTCTCGTCCTCAAACCTTTCTTTCCCGACTTTAATATCATCCCAGGTTCTCATTAGTCCGATCACCCTTTCAATTTCAGGATAGTCCTTTCTCAATACATCCGATAAGGCAATCGGAGTAGTCGCTCCCAGTGTTCCTTCCTGGATGTTTTCAGATGCAATCCGGTAAATCTGCCCGGAATTGGGATTAAAACTGTCGAATGAGGTTTCATACCGGATATACAGGAGGATCAGTAAACTTACCGTAAGGCCAACTGACAGCCCAATGATATTTATAAAAGCAAATTGCTTATAAGTAAATAAGTTACGTAAATAAATACGCAAAAAATATTTCAGGCTTTTCATATTGATTATATTTTTATTCTGCCATCAAACAGGTTAACTACCCTGTGAGCAAAACCTGCGTCATGCTCCGAATGCGTTACCATGATTATGGTTGTGCCTTCTTTGTTTAGCCCGGATATTAATTTCATTACTTCAAATCCATTTTTTGAATCAAGGTTACCGGTGGGTTCATCGGCAAGTATAAGCTTCGGTTCGGCCACAACAGCCCTTGCAATAGCTACCCTTTGTTGCTGCCCACCTGATAACTGCTGGGGAAAATGGTTCTTCCGGTGACCTATTTTCATTCGTTCCAAAATGGCTTCAACTCTTTTTTTGCGTTCCGATTCCCTCATATGCATATACACAAGCGGAAGTTCAATATTCTCAAAAACGGTAAGATCATCAATCAGGTTAAAACTTTGAAAAACAAACCCGATATTTCCCTTGCGCATGCGGGTACGTTCACTTTCGTTCAGTGAGGACACATTATGATCTTCAAAATAATACTGGCCGGAAGTGGGTTGATCCACCAACCCGATAATATTCAACAGGGTGGATTTCCCACAACCCGAGGGTCCCATAACGGCTACAAATTCTCCTCTTTTCACATCCATGCTGATCTGGTCGAGGGCGGTGGTTTCTACCTCATCCGTTCGGAAGATCTTTGTTAAGGCAATTGTTTTTATCATTTTAAAATAGGCTGGCAATTATATTCCAATTCATACTGACGGATAATGAGCATTGCTGTTCAAATGCAATGCCACTTATATAACTATAACATTTACAGAACTATATTTAAAACCAGGATTTTAAAAATGTCAAAAAAATGGTTGTCTCATGTAAAATATTTGGACACTTTCATGAAACTCTTCATAAAGTTCGATAAATTTGATCATACAAGTCACGAAAATGCAAGCTGGTAAAATTCTGATTGTCGATGATAACAAAAGCGCACTGAGTGCCCTCAGGATGCTTTTGCAACTCGAATTTGAAACGGTGGTTACAATAGCTAACCCGAATCAAATTAAAGTGGAGCTGGGAAAAGATGATTTTGATGTGGTGCTGCTTGACATGAATTTTTCAGCCGGCATCAATTCAGGTAATGAGGGATTATTCTGGCTGGGTGAGATAAAAAGCGCAGCTCCGTCTATTGAGGTTATAATGATCACAGCTTATGGAGATGTTGAACTTGCAGTAAAAGCATTGAAACAGGGCGCCGCTGATTTTATTCTCAAACCCTGGGAAAATGAAAAACTGCTGGCCACTATCAAATCCATATTTAAACTAAGGCGCTCCAATAAACAGGTTGAGGAATTAAAACACAGGGAGCAGACCATTAAACGTGAACTTAACCAGGAACAGCGACCCATTGTCGGATCATCTCCCGGCATTATGCACATGATGCAAATGATTTCCAAGGTGGCTAAAACAGATGCCAATGTGTTGATCACAGGTGAAAATGGGACCGGCAAAGAAATGGTAGCCCGGGAAATCCACCGCAAATCGGAGCGGCACCGTGAATTTCTTGTTACAGTGGATATGGGAACCATTCCCGATACCTTGTTTGAAAGTGAATTGTTCGGTCATAAAAAAGGTGCCTTTACAGATGCAAAAGAGGATCGCATTGGTAAATTCCAGCTGGCCCATTCAGGTTCGTTATTCCTGGATGAAATTGGCAACCTGCCTTTATCTCTTCAGTCCAAACTGCTTGCCATCCTTCAGAACCATACCATAACCCCCGTAGGATCAAACCAGGAGATCAATATTGACATTCGACTGATCAGTGCTACCAACAGTGACCTGGAGCAACTGGTCAGCCAGCAGAAATTCCGTGAGGATTTGCTTTACAGGATCAATACAATCTGGATTGAAGTCCCGCCTCTGCGGGAACGTGGAAAGGACATTGAATTGCTGGCCGGTTATTTTCTGAAATACTACGAAAAAAAATACAGGAAATCTGGTTTGAAAATCAGTACCCAGGCGATGCATAAACTGATGAAATACACCTGGCCTGGTAATGTAAGGGAATTGCAGCACATGATTGAAAAGGCAGTGATCCTGAGTGATTCAGGTACTTTTAAACCGGATGATTTTGTTTTTAAATCAGGGGCAAGAATGGCAACTTCCAGTTTACTAACCCTTGAGGAAATGGAGAAACAAATGATTGAAGCTGCACTGGACCGGCATAACGGAAAACATACGGCCGTGGCCAATCAATTGGGAATATCGCGTCAGACCCTGTACAATAAAATTAAACTTTATGATCTTTAGATCATTTAACCTCACGCTGGTTTTCCGGCTTTTTGTTTTTGGCATATTGACTGCCAGCCTGGGAATCCTCATCTTTGAGAAAAACTGGCTTTTTTCAGTTCCGCTTATTTTCCTGACTATTATTGCTGTGATTGATCTGTTGTATTTCATGAACGGCATTAACCGTAAAGTGGCCTTCTTTTTTGAAGCAGTAACCAATGAAGACACCACCCTTCATTATTCGGAATCCATCCGCACCAAATCCCTGCTTGCCTTGCATACCAGTCTGAACCGGCTAAACAAGCACATAACGGAAATTAAAATAAGAAATGAACACAACGAACGGTTTTTCCGTGAAATGTTGAAGTACTCTGCCACAGGATTGATTGCAGTGGATGAAAATGGATATATAGAACAGATCAATGATTCTGCGCTGGAAATAATCGGGTTTCCACATATAGCGCACATGGACCTCTTAAAGCAGAAAAACAGGGAACTTTTTGAGCAGATGATGCTCATTACCCCCGGTGAAAGCTGTACCATTAAATTACTGGCTGGCACCGAACTACGGTCGTTATCGGTGAAAGTGTCATTGCTGAATTTTGGTGAAAGTCATTACAGGCTTTATTCTATTTCTGACATACGGGCAGAACTGGAGGAAAATGAACTGGATTCCTGGCATAAACTTATCCGGGTGATGACTCATGAGATAATGAATTCAATTGCGCCCATTACCTCACTGAGCAACACCCTTTCAAGGATTTTCACCCGCGATAACAGGCCATTGCCGGTAAATGAGGTCACAGAAAAACATATTGTTAACGTTATTCATGGATTGGAAGTCATTGAGAACACCGGAAAAGGATTGATGCATTTTGTAGAAGACTACCGGAAACTGACTAAGATTCCGAAACCGGTTTTCAGACCGATTCATATAAGTCATTGGTTAAATTCAATTTACCTGTTACTGAAGACCCGTTTTGACGAAGAAAAAATTGAATTCAGAATAATCACAAAAGGTTCTCCTGAAGAGCTGATCGGTGACGAAAAGCTGCTTAACCAGGTAATGATCAACATATTGAATAATGCTGCAGATGCATTGAGGAATACCAAAAGCCAAAAAAATAGTGATTGCTGTATCCGGAGGTCCTGCGGTCAAGACCAAAATAAGTGTTACTGATAATGGAATTGGCATAGCCCCTGAAGAAATTGAAAAGATATTCATACCTTTCTATACGACAAAGGAAAATGGATCAGGGATCGGACTTGACCTGTCGCGTAAAATAATGCGTTTGCACAAGGGCACAATCACCGTGTTTTCAGAGCCGGAGAAGCAAACTACTTTCACGTTAATTTTTTAATGCGATGAATATGCTTACACATAACAGGGGATTTAAGAAAAGCCTGATATTTTTTGTAATCAGCATCGGAGTTATTTTCTCTGCTACTTCTGCTCCGGTTGAATTTCCTATTAAAGTTAGCGCCAATGGCCGCTATTTCACGGATCGGAACAACATCCCGTTTTTCATGCAAGCCGATACTCCATGGTCACTCTTTGTGGCGTTGGATATAAAAGAAACGGAGCAGTATTTAAAAAACCGTCAGGAAAAGGGCTTTAATACAATTACGGTAAACCTTTTAGAACACTGGTTTAATGGGGAAACTCTGGCATATCCGGCTGCCAGCATGAACAGGGAGGGTCATTTTCCTTTTACTCAATATTTGCCGGGAATCGTTCCGGATTTTACCTTTCCCGATGAGGAATATTTCAGGCATGTGGACAAGGTGCTTCGGCTGGCTCTGAAATATGGCTTTCTGGTGATGATTACCCCGGCTTATATGGGATATGAAGGACAAAAGGAAGGGTGGTATGATGAGGTACTGGCAAACGGGGATGCACGATGCCGCGAATATGGACGGTATCTTGGGAAAAGATATGCTGATTTTCCAAATATAGTCTGGATCATGGATGGAGATCGCAATCCGGATAGTCTTTCCCGGCCACTTGAGGTGGAGATCCTCCAGGGAATAAAGGATTTCGATAAGGTTCACCTGTTTTCAGCCCATTGCAAGCCAACCAATTCCTCACGTGATCAGTGGGAAGGAGAAGCGTGGCTTAATTTCAATTGTGTGTATACCTATTCATTTCCCCCGCACAATTCCCCTGTACATGAGCAGTGCCTGCGGAATTATACAAAATCACCGGTAATGCCTACCATACTATTTGAGACCTGTTACGAAAATGAACACAATGCTACAGCAGGACAGATCAGATCACAGATGTACTGGGGATGGCTGTGCTCGATAGCAGGCGTTCAATTTGGGAATTTGCCCATCTGGCGGTTTGGCCAGGGATGGCAGAATGCCATGGACTGGCAGGGTTCATATGATGCCTCAAATATGAAAAAACTAGTGGTTTCACGGAACTGGTTTAAGCTGGTTCCCGACGTTGAGCACAAGGTACTTTTTGACGGATATGGATCGGGTGAGAGCTACGCCTCCGCAGCAAGGGCTGAAAACGGAGAAACGGTTGTAGCCTATATTCCCAGGGGTAATTCTGTATCTGTTGATTTGCAGCAGTTGAGCGGAAGCAGGCTGGTTGCATGGTGGTTTAATCCCCGTAATGGCCTTGCACAAAAGATCGGTGAATATGCAGAAAAAAGTAAAATGCAGTTTACGCCTCCAGACAGGAATGACTGGGTGCTCGTAATTGATGACGCGATATATAATTTTGGGAAGCCGGGAGGAAACTAATACAACCGTGCCTGTTTAATATAAAGTTTACGGACACCATTAATCCGGTCCACCTTGAATTCAATATCGAGCGGGAGGCATTCATGGTATAAATTGCAATAGTGATTCTGAATGGCATTGCAGTATGCACCCAGTTCAAAGATCTCCGCTTCACTGAGAACTGTCCTGTTCTCCATACCCGGAGCCGTGCTGTGATTAATATATTCGATTATATCATCAAAGGAATACAGGATCATCTGGTCGGGTGCATAATCCTCCCTCGGGATTTGTAATGGATAATTCCCCTTCCTGTGCATTAATAGTGAACCCGGGATTATAAATATTATACAGGTTTTTCGTTATCACAACGCCATTGGCTGCTTCCTCGGGAAATGATCTGTGGACAAGGACGGCCATCGAAACCGACAACTGGTTGATTTTAAAATATTCCCGTTCCTCAAATGCCGGCAGGTTCCATAAGCTTGCCCATACCTTTCTGATCGCATTTTCGACTGTTTTTTGGGGATCTCCCGGAATCCCGGTAAATGAGTCATACAGGCCCGCCCCGTTAAATCCTTTAATATCCTCCGAGTTGGTTGATGATCTGAAACGGATATTCGAAAAACCTCCCGATTCATTAATTTTTGCATTGACAAGTGCCAGCAGGCCCGGATCAACAGGGTATTTCCGGATGGAATCCTGCAGGTTTTCAAGCTGCAGTTTCCGATATTGAAAATCACTGTAAAACATGGATTCCTGCAGCATCTTTTTGACAAGAACATCCAGCTTGTGCGTATGCATATGCTGCCAGTAGTAAAAAAAGGGAATGGCAAAAGCATTTTCCGGCAAAGGCAGGGGACCATATCCGGTTACATATACCTTCATCAGTTCTGCAAAGTTGGCTGCCTTTCCCCCGATCACAGTTGATGAGCCGATATTGGCTTCAGCCAGGTTGAAAATGCCGGTGGTTATCGTATCGCAGTGCATCCTGATCTCCTCAACCGGATCTTTTGTGTTCCAGAATGCCTGGGCCTCGGCCAGGGATGCCTCACGCAATTCAAATGTATCCAGGGTTACTTTGAGGTATACCAGTTTGTTTGCCAGTAATTCGAGCCGGGGGTTGGTCCAGCCGTCACGCAGGGCCATATTTGGTGCACCGCGGTTATGGCTCAGCACATTGATATGACTGAGAGGGGTTTGAAAATCAGTAGTAATAATGCCGGCAACAATAGAGATATCATTGGGAATTCCATTCAACAGGACAATATCATGCCTGCCTGCATACCGGGTTTTCAGGTCATCCAGCGTGAATTTTTTCAGGTATCCGTATGCCTCATCGGGATTGAGGGGCTGGTAATTCTGACCGGCAAACAGATCTTCTGCGGAAATGGAAGGAATTGACGTACAACCCGACCATTTCATGCTGTTGGAAAAAAACCTCACTTCTGATCCAATATAGGTCGTTTGAACAACCTTATCATAAATAGCCTTTATCTGGTTACAATCGAGTTCATCTCCTGAAAAGAAATCGAGCGTATAGATACCCGAGGCCGTAAAATAATTCAATGTGGCCAGGATGTATTTCCGGTTGGGATTGTTCGTGTACTGCTCCTGGTTAAACAGGTAATGGCCCCTGGAATACCCCAGAATATCCCTGGCAAATTCATAATGGATGAAATATTTTGTTGAATTGATATAGTATATCGTATTGTTAATGATCGAATAAACCACCTTAACAGATTTTATCTCACTGAAGATTGGATTGAGTGGAGGACCTTCCATTAGTTTGAATGATTCGGGCCTGATCAGCTTTGTAAGGTAATCGGTTGAACGATCGGCATCCTCGGGCATGAGTTCATATTCCGAATAGGAATCCGGGATAAGGTATTCCTGGGTATAATATCCGTCTTTGCTTATAATAAGGAAATCTGTACCCGAAGAGCTTTTCATTATGTTCCGGCGCAGGGAATTTTCAATTACTATGGAAGTACCCGAATTGATATTTGCATAAAAAAACTTTGAATTCAATGATTTGCCATTAGCCAGGTTTATATGTATTATATACATACCGGGATTCAGATCCCGGATGGAAGTTGTTCCTTCTCCAAGCGGCAGTTTGATGGTTTGAATGAGCTGACCTGAAAGGCTGTATAAATTCAGCACCGCGGAAGAGGATAATGTCCAGCTTAAGGCATTGCCTTTGATCGAAATAAGGCTTGCAGGTAAAGTATCACTTCCGGTGCTTATCCTGAATTCGCCGAACTCGTCTGAAAGAATTGCATCCGGAAGTCCATTAATATGAATCTCTGCACCTTTTACCGGACGCCTTGTCACCAGGTCCACCACACGCCCGGAATAGATCGTTTGTCCGGTTGCGGCCAGGCAAATCATCCACATAATACATCCGGACACAATTTTATTCATGATTCAAATTCCATTTCAAAATTCAGAGATCGGATAAATAGTAAACTCTTAAACAGAGATTGAATAGAGGCGCGTAAGGTTGCGTATGAAAATAATTATCTTTAATATATGAAAAACATATCCATTATTTATCTGCTGCTGCTTTTGCTATTGATCGGCTGTAAGGATCATAAACGCCGGAAAAGCGACAGAATTCTTCCGGAACAATTGTTTGAATATTCGGACCAGATAGAGCCAAGGTGGTTCAGTTTTGAGAATATCAGCGGAGCGAAGGGTGCCGGAGGAAAGGAAAACCTGGGTGCAAAAGGACATCCCTGTGATTATATTAAGCCGGGGGAATCAAAGACACTGCTTGATATGCAGGAGGCGGGAATCATCAACAGGATATGGATCACAATAAGCGACCGGTCACCTGAAATGCTCAGGAGCCTTAAACTGGAGATGTTCTGGGACAATGAAAAGAAACCGGCCGTTTCCGTTCCTTTTGGCGATTTCTTTGGCGTGGGACTTGGCCGGACAGCCTCTTTCGAAAATGCATTGTTTGCCAATCCCGAAGGTCGTTCGTTTAACTGTTTTATTCCCATGCCGTTCAAAAAGGCGGCCAGGATAGTGATTACAAATGAATCCGGCAAAAATCTTGATATGCTGTTTTTCGATATCGATGTGCAGTTGCTGAAATCATGGAATGACGATTTTCTCTATTTTCATGCTTACTGGCATAGAGATACTGCTACAACGGTTTCACAGGATTATGAGATTCTGCCGGATGTTAAGGGAAAAGGGAGATTTCTGGGTTCAAATGTAGGTGTTATTTGTAGCAAGGTTTACAAGGGATTCTGGTGGGGAGAGGGAGAAGTAAAGATGTATCTTGACGGGGATAAAGAATATCCAACACTGGTGGGAAGTGGCACCGAGGATTATATTGGTACGGCATGGGGCCAGGGAAAATTTAATCTGAGCTATACGGGTTGCCTGGTTGCGGATACTGAACAGGACAACTGGGCGTTTTACCGGTTTCATATTCCAGATCCGGTCTATTTCAAAAGCCAGTGCAGGGTGGCCATTCAACAAATTGGCGGAGGTCCGAAAGCAGATGTGAAAAAACTGATGGATAAGGGCGTCAGGTTAATTCCTGTTACAATCCACGAGATTCCCATTCTCCATCCCATTTACAGTAAGGATAGTATTACCCGGCTCGATAATCTGGCCTTGCCCGACGGCTGGACCAATTTTTACCGGTCGGATGATTATTCTTCTGTGGCTTATTTCTATTTAAACCGACCGGTAAATGATTTACCTGACCTACAAGAGGTTGGGATACGGGTTTTTTATTTAAACGAATAAATACCGTCCACGATCCCGTATTTAACAGATTCACTGGCATTCATCCAGTAGTCACGGTCAAAGTCCTTCAGGATCTGTTCAACCGTCTGGCTGCAATTCTTTGCCAGGATCTGCGCAGCGATATCTTTGGTTTTAGCGATTTGCTTGGCCTGTATGGCCAGGTCAGCAGCGGTTCCCTGGTACATCCCTCCTATGCTGGGCTGATGGATCATTACCTCGCCGAGCGGGAAGATATATCTTTCTCCTTTTTTACCGGCTGATAGAAGCATGGATCCCATGGAGGCTGCCATACCCATGCAAACCGTTGATACCGGAGAGGTGATCAGATTCATAATGTCGAGAATGGAAAAGCCGGCGGAGACTGTACCTCCCGGACTATTAATAAACAGGGTAATTTTCTTTCCGGGATCTATCGATTCAAGGTAAAGAATTTTACTTGTAATATCTTTTGCCGATTCATCATCCACAGGGCCCCAAAGGAATATTTTCCTGGATTCCAGGAGTTTCATGTCAATCATCTTCTGAAGCCTGGGACTTTTTTCTGTATTTTCCGGTTCATGGTCGTTGCCAGTATAAAGCGTATTCATCATATTTATAATTGGTTAATCCAAAGATAGATCGTAATGGCGAAAATGCCAGTTTAAATTAAACAAATAATTCAAAAGAATTGTTGTTTCAATATTCAATCAACCTGAAACAGAACTATACCATTAAAAATAAATAAAGTAAAGACGGGTTTGAAACCCGTCTCTAACGCCACTAATTTTAAACTACTAACCACATGACTTACATTAAAACAGGAGTGGACCAACCAGGCATTGTTGACTTGCTTTTTTACAAGGGGCCAACCGGAAAGGCCCTCGCCAATCTTGCACAAACCCTGCTTCATGGTCCCTCAAATCTGACGCCCGGCGAAAGGGAATTAATAGCATCATATGTGTCAAATCTGAATAACTGCGAATATTGCCATGAATCTCATGGAGCCAGTGCCAGTTACCATCTGAAAGATGAGGGGCGGGCTGTGAATCTCGTGAAAGTTGATCCGGTTATGGCTCCTGTTTCTGAAAAAATGAAAGCGTTGCTTGCAATTGCTGCCCGTGTGCAAAGAGGAGGTAAAGAAGTCAACATTTCACACATTGAGGCGGCACGACGTGCTGGTGCATCAGACGAGGATATACACGATACGGTTCTTGTTGCTGCTGCTTTCTGCATGTATAACCGTTATGTCGACGGATTGGGAACAAAGCTTCCCGTGGATAAGGAAGAATATGTCCCAATGGGAAAAAGACTGGCCACAATTGGCTATAAGTATCCCCCGCTTTTTTTGAGAACATTCGTTATCCGCATGATGAATCGAAAAAAACGGACTGAAAAATCAAGCCCGGCGGTTGCCTAAACTCACTTTTATATATGAAGAACCGGGATAAGCAATTTCTTAAAAAAATATCTGTCACGTTCATTTTTATCCTTTTGCTTGCCAGTCCGTCTTTCCTGGCGCTTTTCTCCAACAAAGCAATGAATGGCAAAATAGCCTTTGCCAGGGAGTCGGCGATGAAGAAATATGGATTTTTTCTGGAAGAAGTTTCAGCGCAATCCGGGGTGAATTTTATGCACCATTCACCCCAGCTAGACCACAGGATTGATCCGATACTACCCATCATAGCTTCTACCGGAGCCTCAGTGGCAGTATGCGATTTTGACCGGGACGGTTGGAATGATTTTTATGTTACTGACAGCCGGTTTGGCATGGCCAATGCTCTTTATCATAATGAGCACAATGGGACTTTCACGGATGTTGCTGAGAAAATGGGGGTGGCCTTTCTCAACCGGGAAAATGAAGGGGTGTGCATGGGGGCTGTATGGGCTGATTATGACAATGACGGGTATGAAGATCTGTTTGTTTACAGGTGGGGCAAACCTGAATTATTCAGGAATGAGAAGGGTAGCCGGTTTGTCAATGTGACTGCTCAAAGCGGACTTCCCAAATGGATCAATTCCAATACAGCCATTTGGTTTGATTATAATTCGGATGGTTTGGTCGACCTGTTTATCGGGGGATATTTCAGGGAGGATATTGATCTCTGGCACCTGAAAACCACGGATATTTTAACTGAAAGCTTTGAATATTCCCAAAACGGAGGAAGGAATTACCTGTTTAGAAACGAGGGTAACGGATCTTTTGTGGATGTGACTTTCGAAACGGGCCTGACTTCAACGCGCTGGACATATGCCGCAGGGGCTCTGGATGTCAACCAGGATGGTTATCCTGAACTTATCATTGCCAATGACTATGCAAATGCTGAGTTTTATCTGAATGAAAGGGGACAGCACTTCGCTGATAAAAGCAATGCCAGTCTGATCGGCCTGTCACCAAAAAGCGGCATGAATGTTAGTTTTGGCGATACCTATAACCGGGGCCAGCTTGGCTTCTACATTTCAAACATTACTGAGGAGGGGGTTCTTTTACAGGGCAACAATTTCTGGGTACCTCTGAATGACCGTGAAAAGATCCTTTACGTGAATGAAGCCAGGGAAAATGGAACTGAATCAGGCGGATGGTCCTACGGTGCTCAGTTTGGAGACCTTAATAACGATGGATATACGGACCTGTATGTGGCCAACGGTTTTGTTTCAGGCAAAAAAGGTACCAGTTACTGGTATGACTATTCAAAAGTCACTGGTGGCAATTCTGCCATCATTTCTGATATAAAAAACTGGCCCGATATGAAAGGACGAAGTCAATCGGGATACCAGCAAAACCGGATTTACCTGAACAACAGATCGGGTCATTTTCAGGATGTGGCAAAATTTGTATCCGATAGCGAATCTTTTGACAGCAGGGCGGTGGCTCTGGCAGATCTTTGGAACCGGGGTGTGCTGGATGTGATTGTAACAAATCAGAATAACCGGCTTGAGATATATAAAAATCATGCTGATCCAAAAAATCACTGGATCGCATTTGAACTTGAAGGAATAGAGAATAACCGGAGTGCGATCGGTGCCACAGTGGAATTATTTTGGGATCATAAAAAGCAGTTGCAGGTCATCTCCGGCGGGATTGGTTTTTGCGCCCAGAATCAGCGAAGACTGCAGTATGGGCTGGGCAAGGCTTCTTTTGCTGACAGTGCAGTGATCAGATGGCCAAATGGAATAAAGCAGGTGATTCTGAATCCTCAGGTTAATAACATTAATCAAATTATTGAATCCAAATGAACAAACCAGGAGGTTTCATACGCTATGCCCCCCCTTTGCTGATCACACTGATACTTGTGGTTGGTCATTTTGCTTTTGGTATTCTGGAAAGTTATAAGGCCATTTCACTTGCAATCGGTTGCAGTCTGTTGACTGAACTGGCACTTTCCCTGCTGATGACCGGAAAGGTAAGAAACCTTTCAAGTGCCTATATAACCGGTATCAGTGTAAGCATTCTGATCCGTTCTACCTTTTTATGGCCATTTGCCATCACCGCCATCATCTCGATTATGTCAAAATATGTATTGCGATACCGGGGCACCCATATATGGAATCCTTCCAACTTTGGCATTTCCTGGATGCTGGCCTTGTATCCGTTCAGTGTGGCGGGGTTAAGTATCCAATGGGGAAACAATTTTCTTCCCATGATGGTGATCTGGATTCTCGGACTGATCATTGTCTGGAGGGTGAAGCGATTGCATATTACGCTTACCTATGTCATCAGTTTTATCCTTTTTTCCTTTCTCAGAAGCAGGATTACTGGTGATTCATTTTTTACTGAAGTTGCACCACTTACAGGGCCTATGTATCAATTGTTTATATTTTTCATGATTACTGATCCGGCCACCACGGTAAAGAACAGGAAATGGCAGGTTGCCGTTGTGTTTCTGATCGCTTTTGTTGAATTTGTATTCCGGCTGAATCAATTCATTTATGCTCCGTTCTATTCATTATTCCTGGTTGGTCCTGCAGCCATGTTCATTTCTTTATATATGACCAGGGCGAGGGAAGAAAAAGTTGAGATTTTACCGGTAGCTGATCCTGCTGAAATCAGGCTAAAATAAATACCTTGTAATCTTCAGATTTTTGAAATATCCGTCCGAAGTATTGCCCACCCAAATCTAACCCAACCTTTTCTTCGATTATTTAATTGATTGAAAGGTAATGAAATAGACTAAACATTATCTACAAATACTTTAATTTCAGGATACTCGATATTATATACCCGATTTTCATTTGCCACTGTGGAGATATATCTTCTTTAACCTCTACTAATTGTATAATTATAATATTCCAAAAAATAGTAAATTAGGTTATTAAGCTATTAAACATTATCATGTCAAACGATAGGCCATTTAAACGTCGACTTTAATTTCACGCGCTGACCGTCTGATCCTGATTTTCTAGCTGCTTCAATTATTTCCAGAACATGCAATGCATGTTCCGCGTTGATAAGAGGCTCCTTGCCTGTAGCCAATGATTCTGCTATTACCGAGGCACCCTGCTGCCACTTATAGGTACCCGCATCCGGAACTTCTCTAACCGGTGTTTCCTGGTCAACGGTGGCAATATCCACACCAAAAGGAGCCCAGTCATATCCCACAAGACCCATGTTGCCTTTTGTTCCCCACAATGAAATTGTATGCTCGTTCTGTCCGGTTCCGGAGTGCCCATAGGGGTCAAAATAGTTAAATCCGCTTTGAACATGTGATAAAACTCCATTACCATGATCCATTAATACCATGGCATTATCTTCAGCTTCCACCTTAATTTCTCCTTTGTTATCAGTTTTTCTGGTTTTTGTGACTATGCTGGTCATGGCGGTAACAAACTGAGCTGGACCCAGTAATCCGGTGAGGGTGGCCAGGTTGTAAACGCCCAGGTCAGGCAGGCTACCACCGCCCTTTTCATAAAAAAAGGCTGACCAGGTTGGACCGAGATGACCATAGTGTGCATGACCGGCTGATATATTGCCCAGTTTTCCTTCCTGAATTACCTTCGACATAAAGGCAAATTGCGGACTATTCACAACCGCCGGGGCTCCCCATATCCTTAGTCCCTTTTTTATAGCCAGATCGAGCAGCGCCCGTCCTTCAAGGTACGTGTTGGCCATTGGTTTTTCGCTCCATACATGTTTACCTGCATTTAAGGCCTGTTTGTTCAAATGGCCATGTTCCTGCATATCAGTGAGGTTGACCATCAGGTCAAAGGGTACTCCTGCAAGCAACTGATCAATATGCGGATACGTGTTGGGAATATTGAATTCGGCAGCCCTCTTTTTGGCACGCTCGTATATTATATCACATGTGCTTACTACTTCTGCATATGGGCATTCCTTCAGATGTGGAAGATATACGCCGGATACACTTCCGCATCCGATAAGCCCTATCCGGATTTTCTTCCCGGGCTGTCCGGCAAAGGCAATTTTTCCTGCAATGGGTGATATCATCACAGCAGCTGTTACCGTTCCTGTTTTCACCAGGAAATCCTTTCGCGTAATGTTTTTATTATTCATAATTATCCTGATTTAATATATTGACAAACTTTACAATTTATTTAACCACTATTCATTAATTTTCATCTGATCTGACCAGGATTACCCAATCACTGGATGGAGCTGACGGAGGGAATCCCAAAGATGTCTTGCCAATACCTTTAACTTCACTTAAGCTTCCCTTTTGCAACGCGCCCCCTTGCCGCGGATCATACCATGAAATATGATAAGCACGCGTTTTATTCCCCAGGTCAAGATCTGTTGTTCCCCCATTGGGCAAGTAAATAACATATTCCTTTCCGGGATTCGAAAAGCAGTATTTCGAATTGTCATTGCTCATATTTCCTATCAGGTTATCCGTATTCTTCATTTCCCAGAAAGGAATTTTATTCTCTTCAAAAAAGTCCAGCGCAATCCGGCAATAATCCCAGCTCTTATCGCGGCTTCGCCAGTCTTCACATCCCAGGTCATTTTGAGGCAAAGTGTATCCGAAATAATATTCAACGCCGGCCCCGCCGGCCAGCAAGGTGCCCCAAAGACAATATTTGCGGATGTCATGAATAGTATAGGGAACAGATCCACTCTCGGGCCTGGCAATTCCGGCAAAAGACTCATAACCGGAATCAGGCGGAACACCTGTATAATGGGGGTTTTGCTCGTCATTTGCCACAACCCAGGCCTTGCCTGCTTTTTCCGATTCAATAATCCAGTGAAGTACCCGCTGGTGATCTGATGACCAGTTATTCTGCAGTGAAATTCCTGTAAGCAGGGACGAATCACCCAACAACCGGTTATATACGCGGTCCTGCCAATCGGGAAATGTATGAATGACGATGTGATGAATATAGGGATCGGTGTTCCGGAGATATTGGGCCATCGCTCTTTGTTGCTCAGGTTTTTGGGTGTTTTCTTCCCCGAGGTTCCAGTTTAAGGCTAGTTCATATCCAAAGCGGGCAATTAATTCACGCAGATAAAGCCTGCGTTCAACACCCAGGTCACCTCCATCAAGTGATGCCGGGACAATCACATTTCCTCCCTTAAAATTATCGTCGTTTTCTGTTTCCTGAAGTTTAAAGTGCAGGTAAAGGCCAATTTGTTGGGCATGGTCAAATACTATCTGCCACTGGTCGAGTTTGGAACAGTCGAAATGTAACTTGTCATTGGGGGAGATGTATGGCCATACATCATCTCCATCTCCGCCGACATTATAAGTGAGAAAGGAAAATGCATTGCAACCCTTGCCGGCAAGATAATTCAGGGCGCCGATCAGGCCCTTTCCCTTTCCGTTCTTCCAGGAAGGATTATTCGACTGCCAGTCAGCTATATGTGCCTCCCATGTTTTAAGCGAAGCGGTGGTGGCTTCATTTTCGCGCGATATACCTGCATCTTTACTTGAATAGGTACCATCGAAGTCATTGTATGCCAATAGATTTTCAGGGGAATCAGCACCTGCCTTAAGAAAATATTTGCCGGTACCGGAAAACCGCAGATAGCGATTACCCGCATATTCCAATCGTCCCTGTGCACGAAAATCCCGACCGGATTTATCTGTTGGCATTATGACGAAACTTCCGTGTGAAGTGTATACAGACGTGCCTGTACTGGCTGCTTCATCATCCACGGCTGCATTGTGCCCAGAGACAATGGAGATTTCATAGTCCCATCTTCCCGGTCTTTCGGGTGAAAGATGCGCACGCCATTTGGTACCATAAGTGGCTGAAGTCTGGGAGGCATTGCCGTCAGCGGCAAAGTATCCAGGTACACTGTACCGCAGTGTGCCTGATTCATGTCTGAAAATAACTGTCATGCGGTAGTCGAGGAAGGGATTCGGAGATGAATCAGATTCATTTGCCAGGGGCCCTTCTGCTGTTAATGTTACCTTATGCCATTGCCTGAGTTCGCCGGTTATTTTTACTTCATTTTGGGTATGATTACAGGAAGTGAGGAGAACTGCCCCTATCAGGATGGTCAGGACCTGGATTTCTTTTATCATAATGAAAAGTGTATTTAAATTTACTTAAGGTTGAATATTCTTATAGTCAGGGTCCATGTCAGCGGTTCGCAGGCCGGCCACTGTATACAAATTTGGGTAGGGCAATCTGCGCATTCCAATAAAACCAACGGGAAAACTCTTCCGTGCTGGTAACCAGTAATTGGTTGTTGTTGTAAATATCTACCCGATAACCATCCTGATCATCACCTGCTATTTTAAGAAGAAGCTGCTGGCTGTAAATATATCGGGGAATAAGTGAGATAAGAAGGCAAAGAAGGAATGCCGTTAATTTATTATTAAAAGATTCCATAGGTAGAATTTATTTCTTATCTTAAAGGTAAGGAGATTAACCATATTACTATCCAAAACTTCTATCCTATTCAACCAGAAACAAACAGGCAAAAACAAACCCAAAAGCCAATTGTTATCAACTATGAAGAGGTTTCATATTGAATTTTTCAATTGAATACAAAATTCTAACCATCATGAAAAAGGATAAAAAGTATAAGAAACCATCTTCTTCCCGGTCAGAGAAAAATGATTTTCCCGATTATCCTCCCTATCCGAGCAGTGAAGATGTTTATAGCCAGTTTAAAGAAGAGGATGTTAATATCGATACCCATATTCAGGAGCTTCTTGAGAAATCCGGGAGAAATAATGTAAAGGATTTCGAGGAGGACATGACCGGAAATGATCTTGATATACCAGGAGCTGAGCTGGACGATGAACAGGAAAACATCGGGAGTGAAGATGAAGAAAATAATTACTATAGCCTGGGTGGAGAGGATCATGAAAACCTCGAAGAGGACAAAGGCGTTATTTAGAAGTTATTTTTTACCAAAAACCATTCGCAACCGAACGGTTGCATATAAATTTGCATCTTATCGGTTTTAAAATACTTACCGAATACCAGTTTCTGATGCGGGAAAACTGGTCGGGAGATATTTTATCATTTTAATTCTCAAAAAATTAATAAATATATATGGTTAGACCAGTTTAAGAGGCTTTTGGAAAATCGTTTTGATCAACTTGACCAAGTATTAACTATCTTAAATACAAATTGATATGAAAACAAGTGCAGTATTAATGAATTTTTCCGTTGATAAGGAAAATAAAAAAATAAGGGTAGAGCGGGATTTTGAAGCTCCTTTAGGGATTGTATGGGCAGCATGGACAGAAAGCCATTTGCTGGATCAATGGTGGGCTCCTAAACCATGGCAGGCCAAAACCAAAAAGATGGATTTTACTGAAGGCGGTTACTGGCTCTATGCAATGATCGGACCGGATGGGTCCAAAATGTGGAGCAAGGCCGATTATAAATCTATAATTCCTTTAAGAACTTTTTCGGGCAAGGATTCATTTTGCGATGAAGAGGGAAATATTGATGATAAGTTTCCCACATCTTTTTGGACAGTTGATTTTTTAGAGAAGACCGGTTCAACAAAACTCTATATTGAAATAACGTTTAATGAATTTGCCGACCTTGAGAAATATATTGAAATGGGATTTAAGGAAGGATTTACGGCAGCACTGGAAAATCTGGATATTCTTTTGGAATCAGCTGAAAGAAAGTGAAAATGTTGTAAATAGGAAAACAGGGCCTTCCCAAAGGCAAAGTACAGGCGGAGATATCCTCTTCGCCTGCCTATTTTCATATTTCTATCTATTCGCCATCATTTTACCGATGGCTACCAGCAGTCCACCTGTAATATAGGCGATGATCCACCATGTATAAGTAATGCGGGAGAAAAGTTGCAGTCTGCGACTTACATTTTTTTCAGGTCCCATGGTCAGGTTGTGCCGCCAAAGCAAAATGGTATCCGCAAGCATACCCAGAAGCGATGAATAACCAATAAATCCATGAAGAGTTACCAATCCCTTACTTGAACCAATGATCATAAAAATGGTGGCCGTGATGTCGAGCGAAACACCAATTGTATAAAACAGTAATACCCTTGCCGTAATGAGTTGCTTTCTTCGCTCATTTATATAACCCAGGGAATAAAATACCAGGGCGATGGTCACAACCATCGAGCCTATTATGGATGCAGTTCTCATTTGTATATTTATGAAAATTGTGAAATTAAAAAAAGAAATGAAATAAATTACCAGTAAACCCGAAAGCAGTGAAAAAAATGTCCTGATCGGGAAAAAATTTCCTTCTTATGCTTTTGAAAGGATAGCGTTTAATTTTCCCCGGTTATCCGGATTTCACTGAAGTTGCTGTTGAAGGCAGGTCCAAAGGCGTTTTTAAGGCAGATTCCGAGTTTGTATTGTCCATTCTGAAGTTCAGGAATTACTGTAGTCAGGCTTCTTTGTATAACCTGACCTCCATATAGGATGGCCATGGGTTTTGAAAGTGAAACATCGAGAATATTCATTTCTTTCATTTTCTTACCGATCAAAACCACACAAATTTTCACCGGAAACTGACGGTGATTGAAATCAATGCTGTAATCATATGTATTCTTAATCTGAAAATTGATTTTGAGCGAATCACCCGGGTAAGAAAGACTTGTTTTCAAGTTCGTAGTTTATTTTCATCCGGTTAACCGTTTGAAGGCTATCAGTTATGAATCCATAGAATTGAATTGAACCTTTACTATAAATCAGGCTTTTCTTTTGCGAGACTGAACTTATAAAAACCGGCTTATTATGATATTTTTTTTCAAATTGCCAGATATCAAATTGTGTCTGCCTTGAAAACAGGGAACTTAAAACGATACCCTCCTTCCCGGTAAAAAAATGATAGAGCGAAGGAGACTGATAAGATCCAAGAAATACCACGGGCAAATCTTTTGCTATTGTTTCAATGAATTTATATTTTTCTTGTTTCCCGCTATAGCCAATTGACCTGGTAATGTCGTTGCTGCTCATCAGGAATATTCTGGCTGCAATTACAAGTACAAGGGATGGCATAATGATGCGGCGGCTATATTTGAATAAGGCCTGGTTTTTACCAATCGCTTCTGTAAGGATGATGATCATGGGTATGGTGCATGGGATTGTCCAATTCGGTTCCACATGGTCGCGAAAAGTTATAAACAGGAAAAAAACAAAAAACCCGATGATTTGAAGATACAAACAACGGTTGAAATTGGCCCACAGGTGCAAATTTTAGTAAGACAAAAAATGCCGCCCCCAGTGTAAATGGATTCATTAAGATCAGCTGGTTGGGCAGGTATTCAAGAATGTGTTTCACTTTAAAATTTTCAAGCCTGTATACAAGGTGATACTGGAGGCTTGGAAAATCATGTGAAAACTGCCAGTAAAAATGCGGAAAAACGAGGATCACCGCCAGAATTCCAGCGATCCAGAAGCGGAATCGCCTGAGAAGAACAAGGTTTGACAAAACAGCAAATCCGATTACCAGTACAGCCTGGTATTTACTGTAGACCAAAGCAGCCATTGAAACGGCTAAAAGCAAGGTGAAAGTCCACTTTTGTGAGCCAATAAATTTCCTGTAGCTATACAAAAACAGGGCAGTGAAGAAGAGCAGGGGAGCGTCAGGTGCTGTAATAACCCCATATCCTGTAAACATGAATATCGAACCAGAAACAATAAAAAATGTGTAAACCTTGTGGTTACCCGATTCTTTATTTTCAATTGTCATCCAGATAAGCAGCAAGGTAAACAGCTGCAAAAGCACGGTCAGAAATCGGATACCAAGATTACCTGAAAAGAAAAAGGAACTTGCTTTTATCATCAGGGCAACCATGGGAGGATGATCGTAATAGCCCCAGTCAAGGTGCTCTGCATATAATTTATAATACGCCTCATCACTGAGTATTTCCATAAACAGGGCCTGGATTAGATTAAGGGTGAACCATACCAGGAGTAGTGCCAGGAATATTTTCTTTTCTTTCCTGACGGCGATCCACGAGAATAAGGTATTGACCGGACTTATTAAATTGATCTGCATAGCCAATATTATTGGCCGGGGTTTGATTGAACTCCTATTTTGGGATACTAAAAACATTAAAATTTACAATAATTTGCAGTGAAAATCAAATGTGTTGAAGAAATGATCGTATTTTTAATTATAAATCAGATCCATATGAAAACGCTGACCCTGTTATTTTCTTTGTTGTTGTTGATTTCCTGCAACCAGGCAGGCAAACAAAAGGAGCCGCAATGGGTTTCCCTGTTTAACGGTAAAGACCTGAGCGGATGGGATATCAAGATCACCCATCATCCGCTGAATGATAATTATGGAAACCTGTTCAGGGTGGAAAATGGGATACTTAAGGTGAGTTATGATCAAATCGATAGTTTCCGGGGAGAATTCGGTCATTTGTTTTATAAGCAGAAATTTTCGAAATACAAATTACGGGTAGAATACAGGTTTGTCGGAGAACAGTGTCCCGGGGGACCTGAATGGGGGATTCGCAACAGCGGCATTATGTTTCATTCGCAAAGCGCTGAAAGCATGGGATTAAACCAGGATTTTCCGGTATCTATTGAAGCTCAGTTTTTAGGAGGACTTGGAAAAGGTGCAAGGCCTACCCTGAGTGTCTGCACTCCGGGCACCGATGTGGACATTATGGGAACCATGGCTCCGGATCATTGCACATCCTCCTCATCCAAAACTTTTGACGGTGATCAGTGGGTACTGGCTGAGATCGATGTGTATGGCGACAGCATCATTCATCATCTTGTGAATGGTGATACGGTTTTGACTTACACAAGGCCACGTGTTGGACCCGATTTGAAACCTGAAGGATATCCGGTTCCCGATGGTACTCCGTTGAAAGACGGCTATTTTGCCCTGCAGGCGGAAAGCAATCCTGTTGAATTCAGAAAGGTGGAAATAATGGATCTTTCAAAATAACTTAAAATAGAACGTAGTTCCTCCTGCCTTGCCCTCTTTAAGGTTTTCAGGTTCTGATTCAAGCCAGATCCTGCCGCCTAAAAGGGTGATCAAACCCTTGACTATCGCGAGACCTAAACCAGTTCCGCTATGGGATATATTTTTATCATGCGGCAACTGGATAAAGCGATTAAAAATAACATCTTGTTTATCAGGCGGTATGCCAATGCCGGTATCCGAAACATAAAATAAAAGATCACCATTTTCATCTAATTTACAGCCACCCTCAATTTTGCCTGTATCCGTAAATTTAAAAGCATTGCCTATCAGATTGATAAATATCTGCCGCAATTTTACTTTATCTGTAATTATGGTGTATTCAGGCTGAATGCAAAGGGCCTGCATTTCAAATTTGACATGCTGTTTACCCATCTTTTTCTGATGTTCTTTAAAGAATTCGGCTATTTCAGAAAATAAATCATTCAGATTGCATTCTTCCTTGTTAACCGGCAATTGTCCGGATTCAATTTTAGAGATGGCCAGAATGTCATTTATAATTTCAAGAAGGTCATTGCAACGGAGGTTAATAATTTCAGAGAATTGTTCAAGTTTTGGTTTGTCATTATAATAATCAACCAATAAGGAGGAAAAACCCATAATCGCATTCATAGGTGTTCTGATCTCATGGCTCATATTCTGTAAAAAAGCCGTTTTAAGACGGTCACTTTCTTCGGCTTGTTCCTTGGCCTTAATTAATTCCTTTTCAACCAATTTTCGTTCGGTTATGTCATGTATGATTGAGTGAAGTACATCCCTGTTTCCAATTTTAATTCTGCTGGAAAATACTTCAACATCACGGATCGAACCATCCTTAAGCTTGTGCCGGAATTCGAATTGTGTTTGTTCTTCAGATAATATGCTTTCAATATTCTTTTTTATTTCCCCAAAAGGTATGGTATTGATCTGTTCAATATTCATGCCCCGGAGCTCTTCGCGACTCCATCCATAATAGGCTGCAGCGGATTTGTTAGCATCGATTATATTGCCTTGCCCGGGATCTACCAAAAGTTTTATGGCAGAATGGTCCTCAAATATTCTGCGAAATTTTTCTTCACTTTCCTGTAATGTCTTTTCAGCTTTTCTTCTTATTTCTTCTTCTCTGAGAACGTTTCTGACTTTTACAATTGAATAGAAATAAAAAGAGATGATCACCAGAAACAGGGAGAATATAAGGATCAAGCGATTACGAAGCCGGGCAAGCGAATAATAAATATCCTTTTCCTGGCGGGATATAAGGATAGTCCAGTACGTATTCCTGAGCGGCGCACGGTAGAAAGCGATATATTTGGTATTTAACCGGGTTTTTCCGTCCGGTGCAATTTCCTTGTCAGTAATTTTTGCGGTTCCGCTACTATCTGATTTTATTTTTTCAAATAATTGAATGGCAGTAATATCGTTATGAGCATTTTCAAGAAATGATTTTCCGGTATGGTCAGTAACCGGACAATATAATTCGATCCCATTTTCACTTAAGAGCCATGCCTTACCGCTTCCCTTAATTTTGATCTTATCAAGATATATTTTGCCCAGCTTATCGATGGGGATTAATATGGCAAGACTTCCTTTGAATTCTTTGTCGCTAAAATAGGGAACATGCAAGGCTATTGCCATGTATCCCTGGGCTGACATGAATACGTCGCTTACTACCGGTTTATGTGTTGCAATTACCTGTTTCACATGTTTCTGGTAGGAAATATCGCTTCCTATGACTGATTTGTTTTCAGGGTAGGTATCCAGGATAATGCCATGCGAATTAACCCGGGTGACTGCTGAAATAATTTGCTTATGCTGCTCGTAGAAGTTTTGAAGTATCGTTTTACTCTCGTCCGAGAAATCAATGATGCCTTTAATCTGAGATAAAAAGGTGAGATCAGACTGGTAATCATCAAAAACTGAAGTAATTCCCTGTGATGCGGTTTTGGCTAAGATTAACTGTTCACTGTTGAATTCATTTATCGTTCGGTTCTTGATATCATCATATATCAGATAAAATGTAATAATAAACAGGATTAAAACTATGGGTATTATAAGATACCGGTTGATTGCCTTTAGTTTTTCCATTTTATTATTTCAGATATCATCCCTATTCCTTTATATTCTGATTGACACAATAAGGTTACATTTTAATCAATAGAACTTTATTAAATGGTGTTTAATTACTGACTTATTTATCCGGCTTATTTCGGATTTAATTTTCCTTATTTTAAATTGAATCCATCGTGCATAAAAAACGATTATCTTGAACAAAATTATCACAAATGGAATTTATGCCAAAGCATTTCAGAATAGGACTGATAGTCCTGTTTTTAGTTCAGGCAACACGAGTATTCTCCCAGGCAGACACCACTTTTCATATTTACCTTATGTTTGGGCAATCAAACATGGAGGGACAGGGAATCATTGAAGCACAGGACAGGGTGACAAATCCCAGGGTAAAGATGTTGCAGGATTCTACCTGTCCCAATTTAAACCGTGTTTATGGTAAATGGTATACCGCAGCTCCGCCACTTAACCGATGCTGGGGCAGGCTTGGACCGGGCGATTCTTTTGGCCGTATGCTGGGAGAGAAAGCCCCATCATACGTCAAAACTATCGGGTTGCTGAATGTCTCGGTCAGCGGCTGCAACATTTACATTTATAAAAAGGGTTGTCCTGATGGTCTTGATCAGTATAGCAAGGGTATTCCTTTTAACTGCGGATATACGTGGTTGCTGGACCTGGCTAAAAAAGCGCAACAGGCAGGAGTTATAAAGGGCATTATTTTTCACCAGGGTGAGACCAACACTTCCGATCCAAACTGGAAATACACGGTACAGCAAATTGTAGCCGACCTGAAAAGCGACCTGGGTTTGGGCGATATTCCTTTTCTTGCCGGGGAATTGCTTTATGCCCAGTATAATTCTTGTTGCAGTGCGCATAATATTGAGATAAGCAAATTACCTTCACTTATTCCCAATGCCCATGTAATATCGTCTGCCGGCCTGCCTGGGGCTGATGTGGCGCATTTCACCTCAGCTTCCTATCGAACGCTGGGTGAACGTTATGCGCAGAAAATGCTGAAGCTGGTATATAATATATGCGATTCAACAACAATCGAATCATGGTGCCAGATTAACGGGGGTGACTGGACACAGTCTCAGGATATCAGCATACTTCGGGGATCAACAATTATTTTAAGCCCCCGTCCTTCCAACAGTTTAGGTCATTGGAGCTGGACAGGTGCCGGGACATCAGGGGCATATCGTGAGCAGACAATTCATGCCACGACCCTTGGTACAGACACTGCGGTGGTCTCCTTCACCAATGATTGCGGGACTAAATCCCGGTTATCCGTGAAAATATCAATATGTGATTCAACTGAAATAGAATCCTGGTACCAGATCGACGGTGGGTCTTCAATAAAATCAGATACCATTCAGGTAAATCAAAATGCGATTTTAAAGCTCTTACCTGAACCCTCTGCCGGAGGTAGCTGGAACTGGACTGGTGCCGGAACTTCAGGGACATCACGGGAACAAATTGTGAATACTGCAATCCCGGGCACGTATACCGCCAGGGCTACCTTCTCCAACTCATGCGGAATACCAAGCCATTTGACAATTGTAGTTGAAATTCTGGACCCGGTTACCGGGATTAAATCAGGCATTTCAAATGACAATCCGGTTAAGATTTACCCGAATCCCGCAGATAATGCCATTAAAATTAATGGCTTTGCTGAATCCGGCAGTATTGATTTTCGAAATGGCGTAATTTCCAATATGTATGGACAAACCCTGTTAACTATAGGATTTATGCCATCAACCCAGGATAATTTAATAGATATTAGTCAGTTAACTGAAGGAACATATTATCTTACCCTGGTTAGCAGCAAAGGGATAACGGTAAATAAGTTTGTTAAACTGAAATAGGGAAACAGGTTCTATTTGAACACTGCCTCTAATTTCTGATACGTTGTGTGCATATTCTGAACCGCCTCACTTTTCTTTGCCATATCCTTACCCGTCAGAACTTCTTTTAACGCAACCGTTGCGCTATACAAATCCTGCGCGGCAGGTTCAAATTTAGCAAGATTATCACCGAGGCGCTTTTTCAGCTTGTCCTGTGGATATTTGCGAATAGCATCCGCTCTTTCAACCAGGCTATCCATTAATGTGGCTATTTCATCGTATTTCTTTTCAGGATAGAGTTTATGATAAATTATATACAATATTTGATGATAGTCATCCATTTCCTTCATTACCGGCCGTATAACCCTGTTCATCATTTCAAAATTATGATGCAGCGCCTCCGCTGCAGCCAGCAAGGCTTCATCATTGTTTTCCCCGGCAGCCTTATAGTAATTATCCGCTGCAACATTGAATTGCTTCAATTGATTATTCCATAAATTTTCTTTGTCCTTCAGAATACCGGGCAGTACAGCTTTGTTTATTGCTTCCATGGATGCCTTAATTTGTGGCACATATCCCTTTAAAGCATTGATATCTTTTGCAGGATAGGCCGTATGCCACATTGGAAAAATAATCTCATGAAAATCGGTCAGTTCGGGAACATTTGATGTAATTTCGGAAGAATCGATCTTAACCTGGGAAAATGAAATCTGGTTAATAAAGACCAGAAAAATCAGGCAGGGAAGGAAGGAGAACTTTTTCATATGGATAATTTTTATGAATTTTTAATAAGCATTTGTTAAATTACGGAGGCATAGTGTAATAAATACTATTCCCCGCCCATAAATATAGAGGAATTTCAATAAACGATTCCAGGGATTTATAAAAAAGTATTTAAATATCTTCATCACAAACTTAATTGAAAACCTGATTCTATGTTTCATCTTTACATAGCCCTTGCTTACCTGTTTCCCAATATTTACCTGTATTTCCGTATCAGGCATTTATTTATCAGTAAACAATACCGATTGAGGTATACCCTCATTTATTTGCTGATAGCTGCTATTTATCCGCTGATGGATAGAATTTCCGATCACAGTATGAATCTCCTGGTTCGGATACTATCAACAGTCTCGGGTTATCTGCTGCCTTTCTTCCTGTACCTTTTTCTGTTTGTTCTGCTGCTTGACCTGTTCCTTTTGGTTAATCAACGGGTAAAAATCATTTCTGCTGATACCCGGAACAGTTTTTCATTCAGATTCTATACCCTCTCAGTAATCCTGTTTTTGTCCATGGTGGTCGTCATAGCAGGGATTATTAATCTGAATACAATCCGGGTTTCAAAGTATACAATTGAAGTTCCACGTAAGCATTCCAATATTAAGCATTTACGGATTGCCTTCGTAGCTGATATTCATCTTCAACAAAATACACGCCTTGGGTTTATTGAACAATTAGTTACAAAAATTAATCTCCTCAAACCTGATCTGATGCTGTATGGCGGTGATATTACAGAGGGTGACAACGAAAATGAAACTACAAGTGAAACCGAATCGACCCTGAGAAAGATCATAACCCGGTACGGAACATACGGTGTTCTGGGAAATCATGAGTTTTATGGAGGTCAGGACCGGGGAGATTTTTTTCAGAAAGCAGGAATAGTAATTCTCAGTGATACTATAATAAATATTGAAAATTCTTTTCTTTTGGCTGGCAGAAATGATCAGCATTTCAGTCAACGGAACGATATCGGGGCAATTCTGGATGGTGTTTCACCTGATTTGCCGATAATTCTCATGGATCATCGCCCGACAGATCTTCTGTCAGCAAGCAGATGCGGCAATAGATGTTCAGTTGTCGGGACATACCCATAACGGACAGATGTTCCCGATAAACCTGATCACAAAAAGCATTTACGAACTAAGCTGGGGACATAAAAAGATAAGGAATACGCATTTCTTTGTGACCAGTGGTTTGCGCCTATGGGGGCCACCGGTGAAAACAGCAGGCAAATCGGAAATTATGCTGGTTGATATCTTTTTTAAATAGTAATATTCCGATCATCTTCGGAACAGCCCTTCCCGATCTTTACCCTGATGATTTTTCCTGGTAGCCGCCAAACTGAAATCGCATAGCCGAAAGCAACCTGTCAGCCTAATCATTCAGGTATTTAAACATTCCCCTTCATCTCCCGGTAACGGCGAATCAGGTTATTAGTTGAAGTGTCATGGCTAAGCACAGGTTCCGTCTTTTTTTCAAGTTCAGGAATAATGCGCTGTGCCAATACCTTTCCAAGTTCTACGCCCCACTGGTCAAAGGAATCTATGTTCCAGATTATCCCCTGCGTGAACACGGAGTGTTCGTAAAGAGCAATCAGCTTTCCCAGAGTCTCCGGTGTAAGCTTTTGGGCAAATATTGTGCTGGACGGGCGGTTGCCCTCGAAGACCTTATGCGGGGCAAGCCACTCAGGCACTCCTTCTGATCTTACCTGTTCAAGTGTTTTTCCAAAGGCCAGAGCCTCTGCCTGGGCGAATACATTCGCTATAAGTATATCATGATGTCTGCCAATGTGTTTGAGTGGTTCAGCGAAGGCAATAAAATCACAGGGTATCAGCCTTGTACCCTGGTGTATCAACTGGTAAAAAGAATGCTGGCCGTTGGTGCCTGGTTCTCCCCAGTATATCGGACTGGTCTGGTAACCGACATTTTCGCCCTCAAGGGTGACATGCTTGCCGTTGCTTTCCATGGTCAATTGCTGAAGGTATGCCGGAAACCGTTTAAGATATTGTTCATAGGGCAGGACGGCAATGGTTTCCGCTCCATAAAAGTTGACATACCATATGCTGAGCAGTGCCATTATTACAGGCAGATTGGCCTCAAAAGGCGCTGTGCGGAAATGTTCATCCATTTTATGAAAGCCATTGAGCATTTCGCGAAAATGTTCGGGTCCGATGGCCAGCATTGTTGACAGTCCGATGGCAGAATCCATGGAATATCTTCCGCCAACCCAATCCCAAAACCCAAACATATTGGCCGTATCAATACCAAACTTTCCGACTTCAGCAGCATTGGTTGAGACCGCGACAAAATGTTTCGCTACCGCCTTTTCATCCCCTTGAATGACTTTAATAGCCATTCCCGGGCTGAAAGGGCGTTTGTCATGGTCTCAAGGGTTGTAAATGTCTTGGAGGATACTATAAATAAGAGTTTCAGCCGGGTCAATATCCTGGACGGCTTCTGCAAAGTCAGTTCCATCCACATTGGATACAAACCTGAAAGTCAGGGAACGCTCACTGTAATGCCTGAGTGCCTCGTAGGCCATTACAGGGCCGAGGTCAGATCCCCCGATGCCGATATTTACGATATTCCGGATGCGTTTGCCGTTGTGTCCTTTCCATGATCCGGAACGAATTCGTCCGGCGAAAGCGGCCATTTTTTCCAATACGGCATGAACCTGGGGTACCACATTTACCCCGTCCACCATGATAGTGGCTCCCTTTGGTGCGCGTAAGGCTACATGCAAAACAGCACGGTTCTCTGTGATATTGATTTTATCGCCCCTGAACATGGCTTCGATCTTTGCACGTAAGTTGGTTTCCCTGGGTAGTTCCAAAAGAAGCTTTAGCGTTTCATCGGTGATACTATTTTTCGAATAGTCCAGAAAAAGGCCTTCGGCCTCGGCTGTCATTTTCGTGCCACGTTTGGGATCACCGGAGAACAAGTCTTTAATTTGCGGCACCCCATTTTTATAGTGAGACATCAGGTCTTTCCAAGCCTGCTGTTGGGTAAGCGATTGATTTTTCGTTGTCATTGATTTGTTTGTTTTTTTTAGAGTTCACATGGTTATTGAAGTGAAGGGCGGCAATCAAAACTGCTTCAAAAGAATCACCCGCATTTGAAATACTAAATTAACCAAAGTTTTCCTGAATCAGGATGTCAGGAACGTAAATATGTCAACGATCCTTTGAACCAATGATTTCATTTTTCCCGGCCATTTAAAATGTATCGGCAACTCTATAAGAAATGCAGTTGTTAGCAGAACTTTTTCACCAATTAAAATTTTTCATTACATTAGATTGAAATTTACTAAACTCAATTATGATGAAAAAAATACTGGTTATTGTAATTCTTTCGACAGCATTAATTGCTTGCAAGAATAAAGCTGTTGATCAGAATGCCGGTCAGGCAGATGAATTTAAGGCTTTTACCGAAAAGTTGGAAAAAATCGACATGAATGTTCGTACGCCCACCGACTTAATGTATATGCTGGAACTTTCGATGGTTGATTTTATGCCGGAATTAATTAATGATCCAAAAAACAGTGAAAAATATTTGAGCAATGAAGTCATGGCCGCTGCAAATTTGGGTGTTTATCTTGTTGACGGTCTTTACCAATACAGCAGCAAGGAATTCACCGGTGGATATTATAGCATGGAGGCTGCTAAAATGCTGGCAACCAGGTTAGGGATGGGCGACAGTTTTGATAAAATGGTTTTGGAGCGTTACACCGAACTTAATCCAAAGGTCGATAGTTTCCTGATGAAACTGAACGAGAATATTATTGCATCTGAAACCGTTCTAAAGCAAAATGACCGGATGAGAGTCTTTGCAGGCTTAATTGGCGGTAATTACATCGAAAAACAGTATATCCTGTTCAATATCATTTTCAAATACAATGTTGAATTGCCGGAGGAGGCCAAACTGATAGCCTTACGCGAAGTTTTATATGCTGGCCGCAAACAGGCGGAAAAGCTTCCTGATGTTATTGCTTTAATCGAATCAATAAAAAAAGAATCGGATCCCGGCATTATTCTTGACAAACTAAAAGAGATTGAAGCCATTCGCCAGCAAAAAGTTGTTCCGGATGATGTTTCGCAGTTAACCCCTGCACAAATTTTCGAAAACCCAAAATTATTGGAAATGTTTGACAAGGTTAAAGAGTTGAGGAGTATGATTGTTGCTGTTCCTGCCGCTGAACCAAAAAAATAACCTTTTCCGTTTCACATTTTAATCACCTGTCAGGCCCGCCGAAGCTCATGTTCTAAAGAGCGAAGGCGGGCTTTTTTTAGGATGCCGGTTTAAGCAGTACCGTCAATTTTATTGTACGTTACCCGTTCTTTTAAGAAAGCCCCAACTCATCAGTTCTCCTTTTATCGCCTTCAGGTAGGATTTTATTATAACGTAAAAGAACAGTTGTCGGTACAAAATGCGCTGGACAAATAAGAGCCCCATCAGTTTAAGTGTAAATCTCTGGTTATCAAATCTAAATGCCATAATAGAAATGCCAACGTCTATGATAAAGTAGATAAAATAGGCAATGACAACCGGCCATGGATGATTTGAAAATAAAGCAAATAGTAAAAGAATATCTACCAAAGGCGAAATCAGGGGTAGGATTAGCTGGAAGACCAATACATTGGGAAGCAATATCCAACCAAGGTTCTTAAGTTTTCCTGCAAAAAGCAGATCATGATGTTTCCAGAAACTCTGCATAATACCAAAGGTCCAGCGAAATCTTTGTTTCAGAAACATAGTAAGAGTTTCCGGGGCTTCAGTCATTGAAATAGCCTCGTTACATGTGCGGACACGGTATCCTGCCCGAAGTAATCGCAGGGTCAGGTCACAGTCTTCTGCCAGGGTATCCAGGGCAAATGCACCCACTTCCATGACTGCCCTTTTACGGAAAGCTCCAATCGCACCGGGTACAACCATGATAGAATTAGTGAAATCGAAAGCCCTGCGTTCGAAATTCTGACTGGTAGTGTATTCTATTAATTGCCAGTTTGTCAACAGGTTAATAGTATTGCCAACTCTTACGTTGCCTGCCACAGCCACTACTTTCTCATCCTGAAAGTAGTGCATCATATTGGAGATTGCATCCGGCAGGAGCACAGTATCTGCATCCATGCAGACCAGAAAATCACCAGTTGATTTTTCAATTCCGAAGTTCAGTGCAGAAGCTTTCCCGCCATTGGGCTTTGTAAAGATAGAGACCTTTGGGTGCCCGCTATACAGGTCGGTTGCCCGTTTATAAGTGCCATCTTTTGAACCGTCGTCAACCACCACGATTTCAAATTCCGGATAATCACTTTTCAACAGGTTCTCAATACTTTTAGCAATCGTAATTTCTTCGTTGTATGCAGGCACAATAATACTCACCCTGGGTTTTTCGTCCATGCGGATGGTTTCTTTCCGTTCTTTCGATTTCTGTAAAATGGATAATGTGGCAATAAGAAGAATACGGGCAACAGTTAAAATCAGCGCCAGAAAGAATAAAGCGTCCAGCAGATGCTGGTAGAAATAGGTAGTTTCCAAAATAGCAGAATCTGCTAATAAAGCATATTTCTCCAGTGATTTATCCACGGCAGGCATCGCTTCCTCCCGGGTAACGCCCATCAGATCAGAAACTGTAACGAAAGTATATCCCTGTTTTTTGAAATATTCAATGATGTGTGGCAGGGCTTTCACTGTTTGTTCGCGGTTTCCGCCTGCATCATGAAGAAGAATGATGTTTCCGAGGCCCCGCTGGCTGATTACCCGTGCCACAATTGTATCAGCACTGATCCCCTTTGCCCAATCGTTTGGGTCTATAGATGAGCCAATGGTAAGGAATCCCTCGTTCTGGGCTACAGCAAGGGGTCTGATTTCCGCAAGATCACGAGGTTCTGCATCGGTATTATAGGGAGGCCTGAAAAATAAGGTCGCATGACCTGTAATTGTTTCAATAAGAAGTTCAGTGGCCCGCAACTCAACGCGTATCCGGTCGTCCGATATCTTTTCAAGATTGGGATGCGTAAGGGTATGATTTCCTATATCACAGCCCGACTGATAAATATCCTTAATAATTGGAATATTATTTTCAGCATTGATTCCGGTTACGAAAAATGTGGCTGGAACCTGGTATTTTGAAAGAACCTTTAAAATTCCCGGGGTATATTCCCTGTCCGGGCCATCGTCAAATGTAAGCGCAATTTTATTTGTTGATATACCGGTCCGTTTGATTACGTAGCATTGGGGCAATTGTTCATATGTCTGATTGTCAAAGAAATAATTTGTTTTATCGAACCACAGCCGGGTTGTACCATTTTCCGGAACATCCACAACTTCCATGATCTCGCCCTGCCCAATATAATCCACATTGAATGCAGAATTGATCGGTTCCAGTTCAGCAGGGTCAAACCCGTTTATTTTAAGGGAATCAATAGTAAGACTCCGGGCGAAAAATTTCCATAAACGTGAATCCTCTGAGCCCAGGCGCCAAATTGCAACTCCAGCGGCCCCAAAGTCTTCCGAGGCGCGGATCAGGTTGAAATCGGTTATCGCATCCGTAAAATATACCTCGTGGGGAAGGTTACTGTCATCAATATAATTGTAGTTCAGATTGCTGTTAGTGCTGTCATATTCGATTTTTGCATTTTGAAGAATGGCCGTGGTAATGGCATCCTGGTATGTAATATCAATTCCCCTGCAATCTTTGGCCCAGTCGTACCCAAAAGTGGGAATACATAAAATTACTTTCGAGGGATCAACCGACTTTCTGATTTCCTCAAGGGCTTTGGCTATCCATGTTTGTGCAGCTATGGTGCCCGGGGCACTTACTTCATTATGTTCGTCATAGCCCATCAGAAAAATAAGGTCGTTGTAACGCGATAATGCCTTGAGATTGTAGTCAGGATCAAAAGGGATAACGTCCTGGGTAACTATGAAATTCTCTTTGTGCAAGGCAATGAAAAGTTCCTGTTGAAACTTTACAAAATAGGCATTGGAAATCTCTGAGGATAGATCTTCAAAATCGATATTGACACCCTGGAACTGGTATTTTTTTAATGCTCCAATCAGGCTTTGGATGAATACATCCCTGTTCTTTTGAGAAACAACGATCCGTCGCAGATTTTTCCCGTTGAAACTGCCATTATAAAAGTTTGATAAAATGGGCACAATGGCAACTTTTGCTTTCCTGATGATATTGAGTGCAGCAGAGTCAACTTCCACGGTCACCTGGCATGATGTATCGGAAACAAAGAACCATTCCGGCAGGACCATGTTTAAATTCCTGATGTTGGTCTTAAGAGAAGAAAGGGCTTGCGGATCCCAATTTACATAAAAGCCGGCCCGCAGTGGAAGGTACTTATTGGTTTGTGCAGCCTGTTCGAAATGTGGCACGTAAAAGTTGTTCCTTGGATTTTCACGTAACTTCCTAAGCTCGGAATCAATACCTTGATAATCATAAGGATTCAGCGATTGTTTTAATTGTGCATCAGTAAGTTTCTGGTATTTGTTTTGCTGGTCATCAAAAACCGGCAGTTTAACAGAAGATTGCATGATCAGGGAATATCCCACAACAAATACAGCCAATGCCAATAATACAATCAGGATTCGAATTGCCCAGACAAACCGCTTCCATCGGCTCGGGTTGTCAGTCTGGAAAATTTGTTTTTTGGGTTCCATGGATCTTTCCAATGATATATTTTTACTTAATAAAGGCAGGAGTCCAGTAATTTCCCGACAGAACCAGCAAACTCAACAGGTTTATCGTGTTATCGAAATATTTATAATCTCCGAATTTTTTCGAAATAAGCGATTCAAACATATCATCAAGCCACTCCTGACTTTCCCTGTCAGTCATCAGGCTCACTGTAAGCGGGGCAATAAAAGCCAGTGTAGTGTAATCGTTATCTTTAAGGTTAGCACCGTTCAACCGGTAACCTGACAGGATTGCATCCGGGTCGTTTTTACTTTTTTTCTCTATCCATTTATTTATTTTAAGAACAGTTTCCCTGGAACGGTTTTCCTGAAACAGCGAGAAAATCCAGGGAAATACGCCAGGGAACCCGGCAGGAGTTGTAATAATACTGGCCATCGTAATCCGATTCCAGGTAGTTAGGCCGGGCAGGTTTGTAGCCCTGGGATGTACTTTGTATAAAATCGGGCAGCAAACCGGTTGACGGACTGTAATTGGTTTGTAAATCATGAAATATAGCATACATCCGGTCCATTACCTTTAACCAGAGGCTGTCATGAGTTGCATTGTAAAACTCGCGCAGGTGGTCAGGCATAAAATCACTCGAACGAATGTCATCATTCTCGGGCTCATTTATTTCAAAATCATCACTCATCTTAACGGTGAGTTTGATCCGGTTTATTTCAAAACTTTTTATTGCCTCGATTATATGAAGAGCCTCCTTTTTGTAATTTATAGGCCCCGCGCTTCCCCATTGGGCATCTGCAAGAAGCAATGAAAATGCAATATCGAGGTCACCATCGCTGGCTGCAGTATTGTTGCCTTCTGCATCGTTGACCGTGCAACCTTTTGAAACATTCCAGCTCATTAAATAGGGCGAGTGTTTGCTTGGATGAGCCCTGTAAAACCGGAACATCCCATCAAAATACACCTGTGCCGTTTTTTCATATCCGGCCATGATTGCCATTAATAATCATGCCATAACCCTGTCCCTCGGAAACACACAGGGTTTTATCTTTCACATCTGCGTCATTCTTCTCGTTATCGAAAACATAATATTGCAATTTGTCAGCACAATCATTTTTCAGATGTACTGATTTCCACTTATCATAGAAATCGGTTACTATTTTATTTAATTCAGGCTGACTCCATCGGGATACTTTGATGGATCCGGGTGAATAGGTAATTTGCGCCGGGAAAGGATGATTTGGAGTCTGACAAACGACAGACCGGAACATCAGTGCCAGATAAAAAACCAGGCCGGAAATTTTCATTTGGCTGCGAATTATATATCCAGAACATGCAGGCTGAGCTACAAACTTAGTAATTATTCATGTCAGCAACAATGAAAAATGATATCGCTATGAAAAAGGTGCAGACCTTGAAAAAGAGAAATATTATAATAAATTTGTAATAAGCCATTTAAAACCCTGTCAAATTGAAAGAATTTGCCCCAATTGACTGGATTGTTTTCATTGGATACGCAGCCATCATTGTCTTTACGGGACTATGGGTATCTCGTACCAAAAAAGGAGAACATAAAACCTCGCAGGACTATTTTTTAGCCAGCCGTTCATTGCCCTGGTGGGCAATCGGATCCACACTCCTTGCCGCAAATATTTCGGCAGAGCATTTTATCGCCATGTCGGGATCGGGATTTGCCATCGGACTGGCAATTGCCGCCTATGAATGGATTGCAGCCGTTGTGCTTATTTTTGTTGCCAAGTACTTTTTGCCGGTTTTTATTAAGAAAGGCATCTATACAATGCCCCAGTTTCTGTCACAGCGATATGACAAACGGGTAAGCACTTGTTTTGCTGTATTTTGGATACTGGTCTATATTTTTGTCAATATGACGGCTGTTATCTACCTGGGCGCCCTGGCCACGGAATTGATTGTTGGTATTCCTCTGATATATGGGATTATCGGATTTTCTTTTTTCTCTGCGGTATACTCGCTATGGGGCGGAATGAAGGCCGTCGCCTGGACCGATGTGGTCAATGTAATTGTCCTGATCTTTGGAGGGTTGGTTACTACCTTTCTCGCACTTAATTCACTCGGGGATGGTGAGGGGATTGCTGCCGGTTTTACTCAACTGGTTCATGTGGCGCCCCAAAAGTTTCACATGATTATTGAAAAGGGGACGGTTTTTGTTCCCGATGGACTCGGTGGAAAAAAGGATGCTTTTCTCGATCTTCCGGGATTAGGGGTGGTATTGGGCTCAATGTGGCTTACCAATTTTGGTTTCTGGGGCTTTAACCAGTTCATAATTCAGCGGGGACTGGCCGGAAAAAGCATTCAGGAAGCGCAGGCCGGGATGGTATTTGCCGGTTACCTGAAATTGCTCGTCCCGGTTTTAGTTGTTATTCCAGGAATTGCAGCTTTTGGTATGGGCGCACAGCTTGGAAAATCAGACGAAGCCTATCCCTGGTTGTTAAACCATGTAGTCCCTATCGGGGTAACCGGGCTTGCGTTCTCCGCCATTGCCGCGGCAGCTGTTTCATCCATCAGTTCCATCGTAAACAGTACCTCCACCATCTTTACGGTTGACATTTATAAGAACTTTATCAACAAAAATGCCACAGAAAGACAACTGGTGCGGATCGGCCGCATCGTTGCCCTGGTTTCGCTTATCATAGCCACAATAGTAGCTCCTCAGCTAAGATCGCTCGACCAGGCTTACCAGTATATTCAGGAATACACTGGTTTCATCTATCCGGGAGTCTTTTTGATTTTCTTTTGCGGTTTATTCTGGAGGCAGGCCAGTGCAAATGCTGCCCTGGTGGTTGCCTTGCTTACTATACCTATGGGTATTCTTTTCAAGGTGGTTAGCCCTGAACTGCCTTTTATACTTAGAATTGGGTATGTATTCATCATCCTTTCATTTGTGATGGTTGGATTAAGTATACTGGACAAATCAAACCGGGTTGAAAGTCCTATTCTGGATTCAGCTAAAAGAAGAAACATTCGAACCGGATGGATGATGATCGCCCTTTCTTCATTGGTGGGCATCGTAGTTGCTTTTTTTATAAAATCCATGCGTAATCTGGCACTGGAAGCTGTTTATGTTCTGGTTGCAGGTTTCATGCTGATTGGCGTTATCATTATTTCAAACAATATCAAAAAATTCATGAATCCAAAGGGAATCATCATAGAAATGGGTATCTTTAAAACAACACCTGCCTTTAATATTGCCTCTGTAGGGATTTGCGGTATTTTGGCAGCATTGTATTTTTTCTTTTGGTAGTGGTATTTTCATAACCCTGCCCTGCAGTACACCGGGTAAACCTTCATTAAACCGGAATTGTATATGAAACGGGATCATAAATGTCCGCTGATTGCCAGATCGAATACCGGGAATGGAGTATATCAAAGTATTAACCAGCATGAGGCCGGATGGGAGTTCCTCAACTTTGAAGCCCGTACTATGCACAAAGGTGAAACCTGGTCATTCAATACAGAACAACATGAATTTCTCCTTGTGTTATTGGGAGGCAATTTTTCTGTTCAATCCTCCCTGGGGAATTGGGCAACTGTAAATGGACGCAAAAATGTATTCAGTGGCTTGCCCCACGGACTATACCTTCCCCCAGGCACCTCATTTGTGCTCACTGCAGAAAGTGAGATGCTTGATATTGCCTGCGGCTGGTGTATGACTGACAGGGTATACCCGGCCAAATTTATTACCCCGGAAGATGTGGTAGCCATGGGAATTGAATACCGCGGAGGTGACAATGCCAGCCGCCAGATAAACCGCATACTGCCTCCGGGATCAGCTTGTCACCGGCTTGTAAGCGTGGAAGTATATACACCATCCGGAAACTGGAGTTCCTTTCCGGCCCATAAGCACGATACCCGGCGTATTGGAAAATGATACGGGTAAAATTATTGAAGCAAAGCTCGAAGAAATCTATTTTTATAAGATGGATAAGCCCCGGGGATTTGCCCTGCAAAAAGTTTATACCGACGACCGGAGTCTGGATGAAATAGCGGAGGCACATAACAATGATGTGGTTCTCATTCCGCGAGGGTATCATCCGGTAATAGCCTGTCACGGCTACAATGTCTATTATCTCAATTTTCTGGCCGGCACCGATCAAAGCCTTGCCAGTACAGATGATCCCGATCACAAATGGATTTATGGAACCTGGAAGGGAATGGATCCCCGCATTCCGATGGTAACCATTGATATGAATAATACTTAATCACTGCAATAAGCCTGCATCATGATTGATAAAGCCTATGATGTTATCACATATGGAAGGTCATCGATCGACCTGTATTCTGCCAATATTGGGGCTGATTTTATAGATATACAGTCTTTTAATGCCTTTGTGGGCGGTTCCCCGCTGAATATTGCTGTCGGTGCAAAACGATTAGGACTTAAATCGGCTTTGCTTACTGGTATCGGACAGGATCAGGTTGGCGATTTTCTGCTAAATTTTCTGAAAAAGGAAGGAGTAGAAACGAAATTCATTCCACGCATCGCCGGTTCCCGGACAAGTGCTGTGATACTGGGAATTCAGCCTCCCGATAATTTTCCACTGGTGTATTATCGTGAGAATTGTGCAGATTCCAAGGTTACGATCGATGATGTGATCCATGCCGATATAGGCTCCTGCCGGCTTTTCGAGATTTCTGCCACTGCTTTGAATGTTGAACCTTCACGGTCTGCCGGTTTTTTTGCTGCAGAGGAAGCCAGAAAGAACAATGTACCTGTGCTTATTGACCTTGATTTCCGCGCCGACCAATGGCATGATGCCCGTTCATTCGGGATTACCTCCAGGGCATACCTCAGAAATTGCTCCATCGCCCTAGGTACGGAAGAGGAAATTCTGGCCACTATGTTAAGTGATCCCGGACAAATTATGATAAAGAACCAGCAGATTTCAGCCCCTGAGATCCGTGGCAATGTGGAAGCAGCTATAAAAGACATTATGGCACTCGGTATTGAAGCGCTGGTTGTAAAACGGGGGGCTAAAGGATCAACAGTATTTCTGAACGACGGCAATGTAATTGATATTCCGGGCTTTCCTGTGGAGGTTGTAAATGTGCTGGGTGCAGGCGACGCTTTTGCCAGTGGTTTTATCTACGGTTACCTTAACGGATGGGACTGGTATAAATGCTGCCGCATGGGCAATGCCTGTGGTGCTATTCTGGTAACAAAACCCGGTTGTTCAAACTTTAATCCGACCCTTGAGGAGGCAATGGCCTTTATTGATTTAAAGGGCGGATTTTAGGCAGTTCTATTAAAAAAGTGATCATAAAAAGCAATTTCAATGATAACAAAACGAATCACAGTTGGGCAGGCTGTTGTATTGTTTCTTAAAAACCAGTATGTTGAGCGGGATGACATCGAAAGGCAGTTCTTTGCCGGATGTCTTGGAATTTTTGGGCACGGTATTGTTGCCGGAGTTGGACAGGGTCTGTCACAAAACCCGGATTTCCGATACTACATGACGCGAAACGAACAATCATCGGTGCATATCGCCATGGCTTATGCAAAAATGAAGAACCGGCTGGGAACTTTCGCCTGCATATCCTCCATCGGTCCGGGAGCGACCAATATGGTCACCGGGGCTGCGTGTGCTACCATCAACCGGTTACCCGTGCTGATCTTACCCGGAGATATTTTTGCACGCCGCAATGTATCCCCTGTTTTGCAGCAGCTGGAGTCTGGTGCTTCCCAGGATATTTCGGTTAATGATTGCTTTAAACCTGTTTCAAAGTACTGGGACCGGATCAACAGGCCGGAGCAGTTAATTACTTCCCTGCCGGAGGTAATGCGCGTTCTCACTTCTCCTTCTGAAACCGGTGCAGTTACCTTGTCCTTACCGCAGGATGTGCAGGCAGAGGCATTCGATTTTCCGGAAGCACTCTTTCGGAAAAGAGTCTGGAAGATACCCAGGCCCAGGCCTGACATCAGTCATTTACATGAAGCAGCTGCGTGGATAAAAGCTTCCGTAAAGACCGGTAATTATTGCAGGAGGAGGCGTCATATACAGTGAAGCCACCGGGATACTCAGGAAATTTGTTGAACGCACCGGGATACCCGTCACCGAGACTTTTGCAGGCAAAGGATCCCTTCCTTATAATCATCCGCTGAACCTTGGAGCAGTTGGTGTTACAGGAACACCGGGAGCGAATGAAATTACTTCGGAATCTGATCTTGTGATCGGAATAGGTACACGTTACAGTGATTTTACAACAGCTTCGAAAACTGCATTTCAACATCCTGAAGTTAAATTCATTAATATCAATATTACTGATTTTGATTCCCATAAACACAGTGCCCTGGCGCTGACAGGTGATGCAAGGGCATGTCTCACGGAATTAGATGAACTGGTCAGGGATTACCAGGTCCCCGCTGAATACAGAAATCACGCAGCCCATCTGAATAAGACCTGGGATGATCAAGTGAGCGGATTCTTTAAGGTTTCCGGACGACTTCCGGTATCCCAGGCCGAAGTGGTAGGGGCAGTCAATTCATTTGCCGGTCCGGGGGATGTTGTTCTTTGTGCGGCCGGCAGTTTGCCGGGCGATCTGCATAAACTATGGCGGACGCGGGATCCAAAAGGCTTCCATCTGGAGTATGGTTACTCCACCATGGGATATGAATGTGCAGCAGGCATCGGGGCAAAAATGGCATGCCCCGATCGTGAAATATATGTAATGGTTGGTGACGGCAATTACCTGATGATGAACAGTGAGATTGTCACTTCCATTCAGGAAGGAATTAAGTTTGTCATTATTCTTCTCAACAACAATGGATTTGCCAGTATTGGCGGATTATCACAATCCATCGGATCTCAGCGTTTCGGAACCAAATACCGTTTTCGCGATAAAAAATCAGGATTGATGACCGATGAAGTGCTTCCGGTTGATTTTGCACAGAATGCACGGAGTCTTGGAGCTTATGTCATTGAAGCTCATAATATTGATTCCTTAAACGCGGCGCTTTCCGAGGCAAAAAAACAAACCCGCACCACGGTAATCACTATTGAGACCGACCTGGTAAACGCAGTTCCTGGTTATGCCTGGTGGGAGGTGGCTGTTGCGGAGGTCTCTGAAATGGATACTGTTCAAAAAGCCTATGCGGATTATGCTGAAAAGAAAAAGAAACAGCGGTATTTTTTGTAAGGTGCGAAGTAAAAAATTGTAAACCGTTTGTCATGAAAGATAAGATAAGAAACTATGTTAACGGACAATGGATTGACAGTCAGGGACAAATCAGTCTTGACGTGGTTAATCCTGCTACCGGGAAGAGTATGGCAGAGGTTCCTGCCGGTTCAAAAGAGGACGTATCGCATGCTGCTGAGAAAGCCCATATGGCATGGCCGTCATGGCAAAATACTCCGGCCACGCAGCGGATACAATATCTCTTTAAAATGAAGCAGTTGTTGGAGCAAAATGAGCACGAAATTGCAGAAATCTGCACAAAAGAGTGTGGTAAGACCATCGCCGAGTCAAAGGCTGAGATACTTCGTGCCATTGAGAACATTGAAGTTGCCTGTGGAATTCCGAAGCTTATGCAAGGTGGATTTTCAGAGAATATCACCACCGGCATTGACGAGTTTTATATCCGGCAGCCGATCGGCACCGGTGCCTGCATCTCCCCATTCAACTTTCCCATCATGATTCCGTTCTGGTTTATGCCATATGCCATTGCCTGCGGAAACACATATATCGTCAAGCCTTCTGAAAAGGTGCCCATGACCATGACCCGGATATTCGAACTATTTGAGAAGTTAAATCTGCCCCCCGGGGTATTGAATCTGGTACATGGCGGAAAGGAAACCGTTGATGCCATTCTTGAACATCCTTTCATACAGGCCATCAGCTTTGTGGGTTCATCCGAGGTTGCAAAGTATATTTATCAAACAGGTACTGCTCATGGGAAAAGAGTTCAGGCACAGGGAGGGGCAAAGAATCCGGTGGTTGTTATGCCAGATGCAGATTTAGAAACTACCGTCAGGATTATTGCCGACAGTGCATTTGGATGTGCAGGGCAACGTTGCCTTGCAGCTTCGGTTGTTATTACGGTTGGCCAGGTTGGTGAAGAATTTATGAATAAAATTATAAGTTCTGCCCTGGAAAAGAAGGTTGGTAACGGCCTGTCAGGGGATGTTGATATGGGACCGGTGATTAGAAAGGAGAGCAAAGAACGGATTGAAAGGCTTATAGATAAAGGCCTGCATGACGGAGCAAAATTGTTGTTGGATGGACGGGGAATCAGGATCAAGGGGTGTGAAGACGGTTATTTTATTGGCGCCGACCATCCTGGGAAATGTTAATCCGGACAGTGAAATATACAAAACAGAAATCTTTGGTCCGGTGCTTAGCATCCTGCATGCAGATACACTGGACGATGCAATTTCATTGATTAACAATAGCAGATACGGCAATTCTGCCTGTATTTTTACGCGTAGCGGTGGGGCAGCCCGAAAATTCAGGCATGAAACGATGACCGGGAATATTGGTGTAAACATCGGCATTGCCGCACCCATGGCTTTTTTCCCGTTCAGTGGATGGAAGGAAAGCTTTTTCGGTGATCTTCATGGTCAGTCGCTGCATGCAATTGAATTTTATACGCAGACCAAAGTAGTTATCGAGCGGTGGCATGAAGCATGGACAAGAAAGTTCTGATTCAAATACAATAAATTCATTTTAAACCAAATGCATATGATTAAAATAGCCAATGCACCGTGTTCATGGGGTGTCCTTGAATTCGACCTGGAAGGGAAAGCTGCCGGATACCAGCAGGTTCTGGATGAGATCAGGGAAACCGGTTATGAGGGTTCTGAACTTGGAGACTGGGGTTTTATGCCTACAGATCCCCTGAAATTAAGAGACGAACTCCTTCAGCGAAAGCTTTCCATGGTTGGCGCTTTTGTGCCGGTTTTTCTAAAAGACCGTTCAACACATACTCCGGGAGCTAAAATTGCTGTTCGCACTGCACAACTTATGGCAGATGCCGGTTTCAAGGATGCTTTTATTGTACTTGCCGATGATAACGGCAAAATAAAGGAACGTACGGTTAATGCCGGAAGAATAAATTCATCCATGGGTTTATCAAAAGATGAATGGAAGGTCTTTGCCGAAGGAGCCAATTATGTGGCCGGTGAGGTAAAAGCAAAAACCGGTTTACGCACGGTTTTTCATCACCATTGTGCCGGTTATGTGGAGACTCCTGAAGAAATTGATATACTGCTTTCATTGACCGATCCTGTATTGATTGGTCTTGTGCTTGATATGGGCCATTATAGGTTTGGCGGCGGGGATCCCCTGGAGGCATTGAAAAAATACCAGGATCGAATCTGGCATATTCATTTTAAAGATTGTCATCCCACCATCGCTGAAAAGTCGAGAACAGAAAAATGGGACTATTTCAAATCGGTTGGAAATGGTGTTTTCTGTGAACTTGGAAAGGGATCGGTCGATTTTAAATCTATTGTTGCAGAACTTATGACACAATTCTATTCGGGATGGATCGTGGTTGAACAGGATGTTCTTCCCGGTATGGGAAATCCCAAAGTATGTGCCAAACGCAACCGCGATTATATTAAATCTCTTGGACTATAATTTTACGAAATTTTCATTTACCCCTAAAACCGCTATTATGAAGAAGGTAAAACTTGGAGTTATCGGAACCGGACGAATCGGTAAGGTTCATATTGCCACACTGGTTCAGAGCGTACCACAGGCAGATGTAATTGCCATTGCCGACATCAATAAATCCCAGGCTTCCGAAGTGGCCGGAAGGTATGGCATTCCCACTGTTTACAGCACCTACCTTGATGTGATCAATCATCCTGAGGTTGAAGCCGTCGTGATTTGTTCTCCGACCGATACGCATGCCCAATACATTATTGAAGCAGCCAAAGCCGGGAAACATATTTTCTGTGAAAAGCCTGTTGATCTGACACTTGAAGTGATTCAGAAGGCATTGGATGCAGTTAAAAAAGCCGGTGTAAAACTGATGGTTGGATTTAACCGCCGGTTTGATCCGAATTTCCTTAAAATCAAACAGCTGGTTGTTGAGGGAAAAATTGGTGATCCGCATATTCTTAAAATAACTTCGCGTGACCCGGCTCCACCTCCTGCAGAATACAGTGCCGTATCAGGAGGTATGTTTATGGACATGACGATCCATGATTTTGATATGGCAAGGTATATTGTCGGAAGCGAAGTGACTGAAGTTTATACAAAAGCATCTGTATTGGTTGATCCGGCAATCGGGAAAGCAGGTGATGTTGATACGGCGATCATTACGCTGACGTTTGCCAACGGGGCAATGGGTGTAATTGACAATAGCCGCAAGGCTGTTTATGGTTATGACCAGCGGGTAGAAATATTCGGATCAAAGGGAATGGCTTGTGCGGATAATAATTATCCCGAAAATCACCGCTATTTTGCAGGCGATGGTGTTCATGGTTCGTTGCCACTTAATTTCTTTATGGACCGGTATCTTGAAGCTTATGCCAATGAGATGAAAATCTTTTGCAATGCAGTAGTTAATAAGGAGTCTTTGCCCGTTTCCGGCGATGATGGATTAAAATCAGTGGCAATTGCTTTTGCTGCAAAAAAATCATATCTGGAAAATCGCCCGGTTAAAATATCTGAAATCCTGTAACCTTTAGCCATTTTCTCACACACCGAAAATGAACATAAATGGAACGCATTTTGAGATCTTATACATAAAAGACGGATATTAAATAAAATACGTCGACCAGATTGCCGGTATTGCAGCATAAAATGACGCTATTCTAAAATCAATTATTCAATAGCAATGAAATGAAAAAAACAATTTTTGTTCTGGCCGCCTTTTTGATTTTAGTAATTAAGGCTGGTGCAACTCCTATTGATACAATGGTTTATGGTTCATTTGGAAAAGTTACTATCTATCATCCGACCAAGGTTCCTGACGTTCTTGTTCTTTTTATTTCAGGGGATGGTGGATGGAACAAAGGAGTTGTTGATATGGCCGAAAATCTTGCCCAGGAGGGCGCTTTGGTCGCCGGAATTGATATACAGCATTATTTTGCCCGTATTAAATCTTTAAAGGTTCAATGCTATTACCCTGCGGGTGATTTTGAGGAATTGAGTCTGACAATTCAAAAGAAATATAAGTTTGACCAATACGTTAAACCGATTTTGGTTGGTTATTCGTCCGGTGCAACATTAGTATATGGTTTGTTAGCACAGGCCCCTGCAAATACATTTAAAGGGGCGATCGCGCTTGGCTTTTGCCCGGATATCGAAATTAACAAACCTCTCTGCAATGGATCCGGACTTAAATCACATGTGCTTAAGGAAGGCATATCTTTTTACCTGGAGGCCACTATGCAGCTTTCATCCCCTTTTATTGTGCTGCAGGGAATGATTGACCAGGTTTGCTCCTATGAAGACACAAAAAAATATTTGGAAATAATGCCTTTAACCGAGTTAGTATCCCTTCCAAATGTAGGACATGGTTTTTCTGTTACCAGGAACTGGCTGCCCCAATTTATTGCAGCCTATCAAAAAATATTGAAAGAACCTGGTTACTCAGAGAGAAAATCGGCAGAAAATGTATTACTGCAATCTCAGCACCTTGCTCCATTAAGCTCTGATATGCCAATAACATTAATTCCTTCATCAGCAAAAGAAAACTTGCCCATGGCCATTTTTATCTCAGGCGATGGGGGATGGACAAGTTTTGACCATACTGTATGTGAAAAACTTGCTGAAAAAGGGATGCCTGTTGTAGGGGTTGATGCGCAAAAATATTTTTGGAAGGGCAAACTTCCAAAGGAAGCTGCAGATGATATATCAAAGGCAGCCATACACTATATGCAGCAATGGAACAGAAGTTCTTTTGTACTGGTCGGATATTCCTTTGGAGCTTGTGTAGCTCCCTTTATTGCAAATAATTTTTCCGGCGTGCTTAAAGAATCTTTATGTGGAGTTTATTGTATTTCGCCTGATGAAACTGCTGATTTTGAAATTCATATATCAGATATGCTGGATTTTAGTCACAAAGAAGAGTATAATGTGGTAGGCGAACTTAAAAAAATTCTATCTCTGAATCCAGTTTGCATATTTGGCAATGAAGAGGATTCCGAAATACGGAGACACTTTTCAATTACAGGAGTTAAGATTGAGACCTTGCCGGGGAGCCATCATTTTGATGATGATTATAATGGTTTGGCTGCAGTTATATGCAAAGATTATTTGCATGGGAACTGATGTTCGCAATAGCACATACTAGAGCAATACCATTTTTTTCACCGATTTCAAATCTTTTTCTTTCCAGAGTTGAATATAATAAATACCGCCTGGAATTGTGCTCCGGTCAATTTCAATCAACGGCTGATCGGTAATATTGTATTGAGCTAACTCACGGCCTTCCGTATCAACTATTACCAACCGCAGGTTGCGCGAACTATTCAAGGTTATTTTTACAAAAACCTTATCGAGTGATGGATTGGGATATATTTCAAAAGCATTGTCATCAGATTGGTTTTCTTCTCCGTTGATTCCAGTACACGTGATTAATGCTTCCCAGCCTGTACCCCTTAAAGCTTCATCCGAATGAAACTGAAATGTTAAAGCTCCGGATGTATCTGTTGATTCAATAGTACCTGGAGTATTATTGCCGCAGTAGGTTCCTATCAGGGGTGACGAAACAGACAATCCGTTGTAGATATTCAGATAATCATATTCACAATCATTGCTGGATTCCAATTCAAATGATAAAAATTCAGCTTTTACTGACTGACCTGGTGACGGAGCAAGGAAGGTGGTGGTGAGATCGGCATTGCTGGAATAATTGCGGGTCCGGCCTCTATCGTCATAAAAAACAGATGAACAGGTCGATATTTGTTGATTTGCCATATAAACCGGATTTCCGATAGCGAATTCTTTAACAAAAACTGATGAATCGCCTTCATTGGTGATAGTAAATTTTAATGTGATAACTTTTCCGATTGGGATATCCGGCTGCAACTGCAATGTTAAAAGTAACTGCAATATTCTTCCTGAACAAGAATACTTTCCAGGTCTTTTGGAGCAGTATTAACCGTTACATACCCGGCATTCAGATCAACCGCTTCGCAGGCTAAGGTGGCATTTCCCAAATTGGCAGTGCCAAAATTGCCCACTTTCAGGTTCATGTTTCCAGATTCTCCGGGTTCCAGCAACCCATTTGAATTATCATCATTCGAAATATTGATAAAGGAAAATTTAACTACAGGTACAGCTTCTTTTGGTCCCAGGGTATAGGTCATTGTATAGGATACCGGGCTAATATCGTGAACATTGAGTCTGCTTGGGTTTCCATCATAAAATTGTGAATTTGGCTCGGTATTATCATTGAATTCAGTATTTAAACCTGAATGAAAGCAAATATCCTCCTTAGACTCTATGTTGTTATTGGCATGAACCAGATAAACCTGATGGTGAAAAGTTTGATTATCACCCAGCCGATCGATATGCCATATGGTCAATCCTTCATCGGGAATATACGTGCTTCGTCCTGTTTTACTCCTGTTATCAAAAATGAAAAACTCATTGGTGTCGTTTACATTCCTGTATTTATAATAGGTACGATCCTCAGCGTCATCAGAAATATCGCCGATATAACTGGTAATATCAACCACATTGCCCCAGCCTGCATCGATAATATAGAAGGGATTGGGAGGAACCGGATTATAATGCATTTGCATAATTGCACATCAGATCGAAAGCACCTATACCGTCCGGTCCGGATTGGTCGTAATATTTGTACGTGTCGTCCCAGTGACATATCATATGGCCATTTTCATGTACAACTGTGGCCAATGATAGTGGATTGTAGGCAATGGAGCAATTATATTTCCCCGAGCGGACCCCGTCAGCGCTGAAATCAGTGTATGATCCCTGGTGCCACCACATGCCTTCGTTCCAGGCCTTTGGCACTCCCGTGTACATTAAATTTATTGCCCTGATACTTCCGTCCGGATTAATTGACAAGGTAGAAAAATCAAAACCAAGGGATTCTATCCAGTTTAATGCTAAATCAAGAATAGCTTTGGCGCCATCGGCAATATGCATACTGTCATATGCAGCAAAGGTTTTGGGTGCCCTGAAATATCCAAAAACAAAATTCTGGTAGTCTACAATACCTCCGGAAATATCGTAATAGTATTTTCGCAGGGAACCATTATTTCCAAAGTTGCTGTAATCCATATCATTGCAGAAAGATTCAAATTCATCCATTGGTAAAGTTCCCGGTTCATCAGAAAAGTCAACTACAATACATAATCCTTTAATCGCTCCGGATACAATTCCAGGTTCTGATTTCATGTCATAGTTTTGGAAATCATCTCCCTCCAACGCTTTTTTATTTTTCAATATTTCCTGTTCCAGGGCTTTTGCCGATATTGCAAGGTGTTTTGGAACATTTATAGACGATTTTAATATGGGAACGGAATCTTTGGTAAGTCGTGTATTTTATTCCTGTAGAAATTAATTCTGTACCATCTGCTGACAGGGATGCATAGCAAATCCATTGCGTATTCCTGTCACGTACAACGGTGTAATTATCGAGACCTTCGGCACGCATATAATATTCGGTTCCGTATAACTTTACATCAACCCTTGTGCCGTCAGGCTGCTTAAAACTCATTATTTCACCATTGAAGGGAGCTGCTATCAATACAGATTGGAAATACCCATAAAATAAATACCAGTACTTTTTTCATTTCGTGTGAATTTATTAATATGAAATAAGATTGGGATCAGCTGAAATTCTTAGTAAGTAAATCCGGATCAAAACAGTCAATCGGAATGTATTGAATATCAAACAGCAAATAAATTTAAAACAAATATGCCAAAATGCAAATGACCAATTATGTCTTTTTGCTGAATATCAGTTGTGACTGGCAATGAGGGAAATCCGATTCGCATCAATGCAGTATCCCTGGAAAAAGGAATCTGCTTCAACGTTTTGGATCAGGGTGCCAAACGGAAAACATTCACAGCTGTTTTTTCATTTATAAGTAAATCCATCCCGCAGTTTCTGAGGGTATTGTTCCAGAACCAGACGTTGCCACAATTCTGCAGGCTGACGCAAACGGATTCGTCCTCGAAAATGTTATCATGGATGCGAATGTCATTAATCAGCCCGGATAGTACCTCCGAAGGGGCACCCAATTTATCAGGATTTGTAAAACTGGCAATACTTATCGCAATGTCCATTTTTTGTCCCCCATATCGCATGTCCAGATGATTATCCCGAAAAATGCAATTCCTTATTTCCACGTGTTGCGAATTGGTCGACTCCAGCCAATAGCCCCAGCTCCATTCACCACCAATATGAATGGCGGCCACGTTATTTTCAAACAGACATTTTTCAATTAAAGTGTTCGATGCTTTCAAATAAATCCCGAACCGGCCGGTACTGCGATAAACAGAGTTTATTATGTGAAGTGAATCAGGAAGCCATTCCTGTGGTTCAATCGGAGTTTTTTCATGCACCCAGTCCGGGACTGGATCGGCAAATGTGATCAGCATTTCTTTACCCACCTGTGTACATTCCTTAACCTGTGAGCTCCATGCCGGAAGAAACTGATCGTCAAGTAACACCACGGCTTTACCCGGAGTCAGGCAAGGCATCGAGGTTGTGGTAACCAAACCATTGCCAGGCTGCTTTCTAAGCACCGAAAGCCAGGTTCCATGTATGTTCTGACCGTCGTCACCCAGGCAACCTTCAATATGTACTCCATCCATCAATACCTTCCCGCTGCCACAATATATTTTGAATCCGTCGCGGCATGCAGTGGCTATCCTGTTTCCCTCCGGCCGGATATTTACATTCCGGTATGTAATATCCTGGCAGAAATTGCAGGTTATTGGGAATCCATGTCCGTTTAAGATGTGTATGTTCTCCAATAAAAGGCCTTTGATATTCCGGAAATTCAAGCATGCGATCCGGTGAAGTTTCCCTGGAACCAGAAGACTCCATCTCCTGTCTTGCCTGATTGCGCCAGCGCAGGGAATTGGATGGTCATAAGTCTGTCCTTTTCGTCGCCTGTAGCCTTCCATTGGGGAAGATCAAAGTCCCAGGTAAGCCTTACCACCTTTGCTTTCCTGGTCCCGAAATCATAAAGCCCCATAATATACGCTTTCTGCCCGTCGATGCGGGGATGACCCGGAAGCACTTCGATGGTGACCTCGTCGCCCCTGATGTCAGTTATTTTTCCGGCAGAATAATAATAGGGTGCCATATCCACGGAAATATTCCTCAGCGTAATATTTGCACCCTGTTGTATGGAAAGGATCATCGGCTGGCATTCCTTCAGGTCATTGTCCTTTACCCAGAGGGTCGCAGGCAGTCCCTTTTCATCGGTAACACCACAAAGTTCAAGATCGGATATATCCTGAATTGTAATATAGCAGGATCGTTTCCGCTCGGTTCGTTCCCATCCCGGAATCGTTTTAAACTCGTATTTGCCTGCTTCGAAACAAACCTTGCGAATGCCGTCTGCCCTTGCCTTCTCAATTGCAGCCTGGATGGCTTTTGAATCATCCTTGCCATCGTCCGGAATAGCTCCGAAATCAGAAACAGAAATTTTGTCCTGTGACAATCCCGCTGCTAATGGCAGGAATAAAATGAACAACAAGAATAAACAACCTGACCATAATTATCAGAATTAATTAAACAGATTATGAATCAAATACCTGATACAATTGCCTCCGGAATAGTTTCCGGTTATTTAACTGATATATTTTTTACAAATTCATTTTTCCCGATCAATTGAGGATCGGTTATCTTTTTACCCTGCATAAAATAGTCTTCAATGAAAATGTTTTCAATCATATGCCGGGTATCATATCCTGACAGGTAGATATTATTGGAACTCGTGCAATTAGTCCTGATATCGCCAAAGTACATATTGTCCCTGATGAAAATGTCGTAGTTTTTAAAATTGACATTTTTTTCAATAGTTACACTATCAAATCCAAACAGATCAGGTTTTTCGGGATATGTTCGGTTGTATCTGATATTTTTATAGTAGATGTTGCTAATATGTCCCCTGAGCGTATCCGACGAATAAAAGGTTCCGTAAATGCCCAATACGATTATTTTACCCCACGCCTTCTTAACAATCGGAGTTTTCCCGACTCTTATGCTATCCTGGAGAGGATCCTCAATGGATATATTTTCGAAACGGACATTTTTGACATACCCTTTGTCACAATTTTGTATGTCCATGGCGACTGTTGTAAAATGAGGAATGTAACAATTGGAAAAGGTAATGTTCTTCATTGTATCGGTAACGATTTCCGCACCCAGTTCGAGGGCCCTTCCCCAATCATTCCAAAGGACGCAGTTGTCAACCTTGATATTTTCAATGATGCTGTTTTGCTCATTATAGGCCTGTTTTAATCCCTTAATTACAATATTGTCATCAAATGACCGGACGAAGGTGTTCCTGATGGTAATATTTTTACTGTTAACAAGGTCAATCCCATCGGAATTATAGCGCCATAACCCGATCAGCTTGATGTTATCGATGGTGATGCTGTCACAGTTCCTGGGAACGACAGTCCATTCATGGGGATCACGAAGGATGATCCCGCTTATAAATGCATTCCGGACGTTTTTCAGCGAAATCATGTTGGGGGCTCCTCCGCGTTCTATTTTGCTGGCATCCAGGATTCCACGTCCCAGGATTTTAATATTCCGTGTATTTTCACTTGCAATTACTCCGTAAACTATCGCTCCGCCAGCAATATAAACTGTTTCATCGCTATTGAGTTTAATAATACCTGCCTCATGTACCCCAGGTCCGTAAAAATGAACTTTCGGATCCGCTTTGTCGATAACGACTGTTTCGATGGGATTGGCAAAAATGTGCAGGGCCTGATGGGTTCCGTTTACTTCAACCACAAACTGACATGGCTTATTTACCGTAAATTTTATGGTTTTTCCTTCAACGGTGGGCTCAATACCATATTCTTTCGGACGAATGTCAAGCGTTTTAATCTCTTGAGTTGAATTTATGGTAATTTCAGTTTTTCCGTTCAGGTCAAAATAAGCAAATGATGCGATTTCCGTCTGGTTCAATGGTCTTTGATATCCTGGCCAGATCTGGTTGACAGGCAGCCTCGAAACCCTCGCCTGGTAAACAAATACCGGTTTACCATCAACCAACATTTCAAAATTATCCGACTTTTGTTCCTGTCCGGGGGCATCATACAGTACAATCTTTGATCTTTGGCAGCTTATAGCCAGCAGAAGGCAAGCAATGGATAAGAGGCAGTTTTTCATTATGGCAATTATTAGTATGATTTAAAAATTTGTCAGGAATATTTTGATAGAAACCTTTATTCAAGAACCACCATTTCGTGAATTTCCAGTGAGGGAACGGAACATCGGACTATTCCTTCTTCATAGGTAAAGTTAAGAGCCTTGTTCTCGGGTTGCAACATTACCTGTTTCGGTTTTGCCGGATAGCGGATACTTATTTGGAGCGGACCCAGAGCCGGAATTTCATCAAAAACCAGGACCTTATCATTGTCATGGGGTCCCGCGGCATTAACCAGGTTCAGGATAGTGGCATTCCCAAGCTTGTTCAGGGTAACATCTACCAGGTGTGATCCTTTCACCTCTGTCATCAAACCGGGTTGCATTTCCCGTACCAGGGCATCCAGGAACTCGCGCACAACGGGAGTGGAACGATACAGATAAGCATACCCGATGTTCATATACAGGGCGGCGATCTGTCCCTTGCCATAAGGGGTTATTGAGGCCGCAATGGAGGAAGGTCCTTCCATATCCCAGTGCCGGAATATTTTTCCAAATGGCCGGGCCGATCCTTTTACCATGTATTTCCTGTGAAAGCGACAGCGAATTGCCCAGCCATCCGGCGAATTCCAGTCCGTTGTCATTCATTTCAGGCTGACCAATGAATTCAACCTGAAGGACATCCTGGAACTGCTTTGCCGCTTTGGGACCGACAACCAGTAACTTTCCTCCTTCAGAAACATACCGGAGCAGTTTTTCTTTAAGCGAAACACTCAGGGTATCCCATTCAGGATAAACCATCAGTGGGTATTCCTGTATATTATCAAGCTGATGTTCAGCCACCACATCCACTACCTTTTGCGATGCCAGAAGACAATTGAGTACTCCCTGAAGCGGGGCTGTCTCAACTCTGAAACCCCCGATAAGTACCCCCTGAAGCGGGATCCGGTCCATTCCGAAACCTCCAAAAGGTGTATTGACTTTTTTGTCAAGCGCAAAAGTCGAGAGGATAAGCCCGATTTGCGGAACAGGCCTGTGCATGCTGGCAGAATGGCTGGCGTGCCCTCACAAAGGAGGATGCGCTGGCGAGCAGGGGAATGGTCCATTCATACACCGATCCATCGCGTTTCTGGCTCAGGTAGATCTGCACTCCGCCTCCGAGGGACATTACAGTGGCAAGTTCCCGCTTTATCTGGGTGATATCCTTTACCGACTGACTTCCCGCTTCATTATAAAACCAGGAAAATCCCCAGGCCATCAGATCCCAGGGCTTTCCCTGGTTGCGGATGAATCTTCCTTCCAGCCTGGCGCTGTTCATGCTGTTCAGGGGCGAAAAGTCGCCGGAAATGAAATCTACCGGGATGGATACCCGCTCGGGCATTAATGTGGAAAACGCCCAGTTACTGGCTACCTGAAAATCAGGATTGAACTTATGCAACTCATTGGTATAATGGGTCACATAGTCCCTGAATCCCTGACGGCTGAAGTTGAGATATTCACTCCAGTTGGGATCTCCTGGTTGCATTGGAATGCTGGTAATGCCGGTTTTTTGCGTGAACAGGGTCCTGGCCCTGGAGGAATAGTCAACCTGATGTGCCCAGCAATCACCGTCAATCCATACTCCATCCACGCTATACTCTTTCGAAAGTTCTTTGAGCTGTGGAATAAGCAGGCTGTCAGCATAAGGTCCGAAAACCGAGGTGTTATTTTTTGACGGGGTGCCATCGGCATTCACCGCCGACCACGAAGGATGAAACTGAATGGCCCGTGTATCCCATACACCCGAATAATGCATATACAAGGCAATTCCGTTTTTGGCTGTTACCTGTCTCCATATTCTCAACTGGTCCTTAACGAATCCCGGTGCAGGGTTTCCAACCCTGGTGGGATAGCTTGAATACCCGGCATGTCCCTTGCAGTCCACCTGGATAAAATCGGGCCTTACCTGGCTCACAATATTTTCAATCATGGCCTCATCTACATTTTTTCCGATCTCGTTGCAATCGGGACCGGCATGAAAATCAAAATGAACACCAAAAAAACTGTCAGCCCGCTTCAAACGAGGCGGATCAGGCCGGGTTTGTGAGAAACAGGAAGAAGGGAAGAACCAGCAAAGAGCTCAACAAAAGGATCTTTTTCATACATCAGGTATTGTAAAATAAATATAAGCCAAATATCTATGGAA
>CAWBNI010000029.1:0-78053 GCA_963790105.1 uncultured Bacteroidales bacterium
GTTTTAAAAATTGGAAATACTAAACCGAAAGACCCATGGACCCAAAAATCATTCATCTTTACGATGATTACCTGCAGGGCGGGATTGATCGCCGTGATTTTCTTCGTAAGCTGACTCTGTATGCTGGCAGCACCGCTGCCGCCCTTACGCTTGTTTCGCTGCTTGAGGAAAATAATGCCATTGCAGCCATTGCCATGCCACCCGATGGCGATGAAAAAATTTACAGTGATATGATCACCTATCCGGGAGAGTCGGGTGACGTTAAGGCCTATTTATCCAGGCCGAAAGAAGAGAAAAAATATCCGGCTGTTATTGTAATTCACGAAAACAGGGGACTTCAGCCTCACATCCAGGACGTCACCAGGCGAATGGCCAAAGAAGGATTTCTGGCCATGGCCCCGGATGCTTTGTCACCACTAGGCGGTACGCCGGAAAATGATCCGGATAAGGCCCGCACCATGATCGGTGAACTGGATAATGAAAAGACAATTAAAGAATTTCGTAGCCGCCGTAAAATATCTTGAGACCCATCCACTTTCAACAGGCAAGGTTGGATGCACCGGCTTTTGCTGGGGCGGAGGTATGACCAACCAGGTGGCTGTAAATGTACCCTCACTGGCTGCTGCAGTTCCTTATTACGGACGCCAGCCTTCACCTGAACAGGTACCCTTAATCAAGGCGCCCATTCTGGCCCATTATGCTGAAAATGATCCGGGGATCAATGCAGGCATACCTGCTTTTGAAGAAGCATTGAAAAAGGCTGGTATTGAGTATAAAATTTATACCTATCCCGGGCACCAGTCATGGATTTAACAATGATACAAACCCTGAACGGTATAATGCAGAAGCCGCCAAACTGGCATGGCAGAGAACAGTGGAATTCTTTAAATCCAAATTGAAGTAGTCGGCGCCTCCGGCGCCTAGTATTTAACCAGAGGCCGGAGATTTACACGGAGGCAAGAATTTTAATGCTACGCGCTTACCTGTGGCCTCTGTGGTTATTTTGCGGTTATACTCCCTTGAAACCGCCTCCACAAATGGCAGACAATGCCTGAAAAACTTTTTATATCCGGCACACAGGTAATTTAAACCGGGTTCTCCCGACGGAGTATGGATAAACCGGTTTTTCGGACATTCCCCATTACACATCATCCTAACCTCACAATCGAAGCAAAACTGCGGAAGTGAAAGCTTGGATAATCCGAAGGTTTTTTGTCGGGCACTACTCAACAATTCCGTTAATGTAACTTCTCCAATATTTCCGATCCTGTGCTCATCATCCACATAATGATCGCAGGAAAAAAAATCACCGTTGTGTTCAACCACCGGCACACCGCCACAAACAGGCTTAAATATACATAAGGTATGCTCCTGGTTAAATGCAGAACGAAGAGCCTCCTCAAAGATCTGGATCTTCACTTTTCCAATATCCTGTCCAATCCATTCATCAAATACTGTGCACAGAAAAGTTCCAAAATCTTCAGGACGCACGGAGCGGTTTGAAACCACTCCGTTTCCGGAAGATACGATGCTCAACCAGGGGAAGAAAAGTCATCGTTTTTGCGCCCAGTTTTTTGAAATACCTGTAAATCAGCAAGGGATGCTGAACATTGTCAGCATTTAGCACGCATAGTATTTCAGGATCAATGCCATGCAATAATGCCAGGTCATATCCATGTAATACTTTTTGAAAAGATCCTTTGCCATCCGTGGTTTTGCGAAACTGGTTATGAAGATCCTCCGGCCCATCCATGCTGATGCCCAGCCTGAAATTTTCTTCGGCAAAAAATTTTACCCACGTTTCATCCAGAAGTGTTCCGTTGGTCTGAACCCCATTTATAATTGTCCGGCCGGCAGGCTTCCATTTTTTTTGCAGGGCTATGACCTTTTTGTAAAAGTCAAGTCCGGCCAGCAATGGTTCACCTCCATGCCAGGAGAAGGAAATTACGGGTTCTGTGGAAGCTTCAATGTGCTGCCGGATATACAAATCCAGCAAATCATCCTGCATAAGAACCGGACTATCCTGTCTGAACAGCCGTATCTTTTCAAGGTAATAGCAGTAGCTGCAGCGCAGATTGCATAAAGACCCTACAGGCTTGAGGAATATCTGGAATTCGCCGGAGCTTGAATGCATGGAACGTAAAATTCATTTCTTGTTGGCATAGGAAAGTTAATAAAAGAATGCCATTACATAATTCTCAAGCTGACGAATCTTTTATTCCTCCGGGGTTTCTTACTTTGTGTGCTGATTTCCATTGCTTTCTTTTGCCTTCTCCAACGCCTTCCGCACTGATGTTCTGAAGATAATGTATGACCAGGTAGCTCCACTGATGGCATCTACCATGCCAATTTTTTTAAGTTTCCCGAAGAGTGCCCTGAAAGGAAATAATGTTGTATATTTAAATAGACCAAATTGCAGAAACAAAAATTGCGACATATGAATACCCTATCCAGAAGACAATTCCTTGGTAAAAGCGCATTGGCTGTCGGAACAGCTATGGTTGCATCTCAACTCCCGGTGATGGGCAACACCGGCTCCATTTCGGGAACGGTTAAACTTCCTGTCGGTTTTCAGGTCTGGACAATCAAAGACCAATTGATAAATGATTTTGCCGGTACCCTTAAGAAAATGGCAGGATTGGGCTATAAAACGGTGGAAATGTGCTCTCCTCCGGGTTATGAATCCTCAGGCTTTGGACCACTTATGAGCATGAAAGCCAAGGAGATGCGTACCATTGTTGAAGATGCAGGCCTGCATCTTGAAAGTACACATTATGGTATGGATGAACTGGTGAATAATCTGGATGAACGGATCACCTTTGCCCTGGAGTCGGGACAGAAGCAGATGATAGTTTCCAGTTTCGGATTACCTGAGCAAGCCACCATGGGTGACTGGATGAAAGCCGCAGACAAGCTGAATGAAATGGGTGAAAAAATGAAGAAAGCAGGAATCCAGGCGGGTTATCATAATCATCACATGGAATTTGAGAAACTGGATGGCCAGCTAATTTATGACGCCCTGCTTACCCGGTTGGATCCAAATTATGTGAAGATGCAGTTTCAGGTAGCGGTTATCAGTGTTGGATACAAGGCTGCTGATTATTTTAAAAAATTTCCCGGACGGTTTATTTCAGCTCACCTGGCTGACTGGTCCCCCTCTGAAAACAAAAATGTCGCGATCGGCAAAGGGATCGTCGATTGGAAGGAATTTTTCGCTTCAGCCGGCACCGGCGGATTAAAGAATATTTTCGTGGAAATGGAACCCGATACCTTTAAGGATAGTGTAGCGTATCTGAAGAGCTTGTGAAAGTGACAGGTGACTGATGACGGGTGACGAGTTTAAAACCCTGACAACGAGCGTGGTTTACTCTCTCCAGTTTGTGAGAAAGTATTAACTACGCTTTCTTTTTGCCTTATTCAACAGGGAAAAAAGAAACATGAACGGTCTTATTGGAAAGATAAGTGAAATGAGAACCGGGATTGTTAAATTTTTCAATGACATCAAAGGTTTTGGCTTTATAATTGATGACACTACCCACTCAGAATACTTTGTTCATGTTACAAACCTTGAAGACGATATTTACAGGGGAAGCAAAGTAGGGTATGAAATAGGCACTTTTCGGGGACGGGAGCAAGCGTTACATGTTAAAAGACTGAACCGGGAGACGGTAGTCGGAATTCGTTAGTCGGTATTCGGTAATAGCAATTAATCCTTGTATATTTGCACATTAGCAAATTTGCACACTTACAAATTAGCACATTTACAAATTAGCACGTTAGCACATTTGCCCATTATACTTTCTTCTTTAACCTTTCTTCTTCTTTTTGATACTTTTCAGTACCTTGATGGCATCGTCAATATCACTCAAATGAACCTTGTTATTATCTGCAAAGAAAGACACTACCTCCTTTATAGAACCTCTAAAATACTTTTTAAAAAGGGGGTTCACATGCTTCCTTGAATAATTTGATCTGGAAATCAACGGATAAAACTGGTGGGCGTTTCCATATTCCCGGTGAGCAACAAAACCCTTTTTTTCCAATATTTTTACCACGGTGGCCACCGTGGTATAGGCGGGTTTCGGGTCATCAAATTCCTCGAGGATGTCCTTAATAAAACCTTTCTCCAATTGCCAGAGAATGTGCATGATCTGCTCTTCTGCCTTTGTCAGTTTCATGACTCATTTTAAATACACAAATCAAATTTACTATATTTTTAGTAATAATTACTATGTTTTTAGTAGTCTTTTTTATACTCAAAATTTTTATATCTAAATGAATTATAAAATTATGAAGGATTAAAATTAATTCTCAACAAACGTGAACATGATTGGTTATTTAAATAAAGAACGTTAATATTAAGAAAATGAAAGAAAGCAGTCATAATATTCACTTTGATTTTTGCAGGATCTACTTCCTCTTTTTTACAGGCGCAAGGCGGAAAGTGGGAAGTGGTGAAAACAAAAAATACTGCGGCCAATTGCAGTGAATGCGGATTTGCAGCCGTGAATGACAGAATCTATCTCATCGGTGGTGACGGTGGAACACTAAGACCGGTGCAATGTTTTGACCCAAAAACACTTACATGGACTACACTGGGAATACACCGGTATGCACCATTCCAGGCTGTGCCCTATAAAACAAAATATATGTCTTGATGATTTGCGGAGATTCTCTACCAGGTGCCATGGCCATGAATAGACCAAAACCAACTCTGGGAAAAGGGAGGTGAATTCCGGGTCGAGCGGGCCGGTGCCGCTGCCGTTGAATTAAGGCAAATTACCTATTCAACAAGCATCATGTGATTTGGTATTTTGACATTGATCCGAAACCGACCTGGAGGCTTCCCTGCCTGATCACCCCACATCAGGGATCATGGTGAAGGGAGTATCGATAAATTATATATTGTCGGTGGCAGGAACACCAGTTATCGTGATCCGGAAAATAAAAGTATCCCGATTTTTTCGCCAAAGACAATGCTGGATGTAGATGTATTTGACTTCGCTTCAGGCAAATGGTGCAACCCTCCCAGCCCGGTTGCCTAAAGGAAGCGGAGGCGGTAGCACTGGTAAACCTGAATAACGTGCTTTATTATATGGGAGGCGAAAGAGGCCACGGATACTGAACGAAATGCACCACGAAAAAACACTTTCTACCTTGATCCAACCAATTCAAACCAGTGGATTGAAACGGACAGCCTGAATTTTGCACGTAACGGAACAGCCGCTGCTGTTTGGAATAATAAGATATACCTGGCCGGCGGTTCGGGCAGCGGTCCGGGCGGCCCACCTCCTTCCTCCACTCCAAATCAAATGCCTCCTCCCCAGGGAAACAGACCACCGCCGGTCCTGAAATGAATCGCCCGGTGGACCTGGAAGTATTCATGTTAAGCCATTAAATGTCCCCGGAAAAGGATTATTTCAGCAATTCCCTGAGTTTGTTTGTTAAATCATCCCCCATCAGGTTTTTGGCAATTATAGTTCCGTTTTTATCCAGAAGAAGGTTTGATGGGATAGACCGTATGCCATACAGTTTTGAGGCAGCATTATTCCATTTCTGGAGATCAGATAATTGATGCCAGCTGAGTTTATCATCCTCAATAGCCTTGATCCACCTGGCTTTGCTATTATCAAGGGATACACCTACAATATCAAAACCTTTGCGGTTGAATTGCTTATATGCATCCAAAATATTCGGATTTTCGCGTCTGCATGGACCACACCAGGATGCCCAGAAATCAACCAGTAAAACCTTTCCGAAAAAGGATGACAGTTTTTGTGGATGTCCCAGGGTATCCTCCATTATAAAATCAGGTGCGGGACTACCAATAGCCACTTTTTTCAGCGTTTCAATTCTTTCATTCAACAGAACAACATATCCTGATTTTTGTATAGAAGTATCAAAGCCTTTCACCAGTGGATCCATTTCGGGAGCATCCATTGACCAGGCAAGTTCATCCCACAGAACAACCGGTGCTACAAAGGAAGATCCATGATTTTTTACAAAGGCCAGATTATACTCCTTCAACCTGGCTTCGGGTACAGATTCTATCTTCACCAATTGATCATACAGCGACCGGGTTTCTGCTTCATTGCCCGCTTTTCTGGCCGTGTTGTATTTTAAAAGAACTGAATCATATTCGGCCTGTTGACCGTATAAATGCCCTTTCAACGCTATCGCGCCCGACTTTGTAAGCATGTATATTCATCATTTGAACGGGATCCTGAAATAACGGCATTTTGAATACGGTCTCCTTCAATGGTTATCATTGCATTTTCAATAAATACTTCTATCTCCGAACCGTCGGGAAAAGCTATATACATCAGATCCGGCGTTTCCACCCTGCCATGAAGCCGGAAGGTACCTTTTCGCGTATCAACCACCGATGAATCCAATGTTACGGCTGCCCCGTCTTTATAAGTTACAAGGTAGGCTACATTCTGCCTGAGTCCCCGAATCTTTCCTTTTATAATGAATCCATCCTTCGGTTGGGGACCACTGCAGGCTAACGTGAACAGGACGAATAACGCAAAAACCAGATTTTTCATTTTATGCCGGGTTAATCTTTCACAAGTAAAAAATTACCTGCAAAGTTTACAAATTAAAAATAACATCCGGTATAATGTAGGGCATAAATCAGGTGCTGCTTGTCGACACTATTCTTCTTTTACTCTGGCTTGCTTTGATCAAAAAACAGTTGAATTTCTTGACTTTAACCCGGTTATTTTGTAGCTTTTATTGACTTTCCTGCAGGTAGATAGTATCAATTCAAAAAGAGAATTGCTATGAAACCTATATGGATTCGCATTTTGTTTGCTGTCATTGATTTCTTCATGTGCAGCAAACAGAATTGAAAACGTCAGGACTCCTGATCAACTCTCCAATATCAAATCGGGACATTTTAAAGGAAGTGAACTTGCCTGTCCATCATCGAAGCTTCAACACACTTTCTCCGGGAATAAACCCTACCGGTCCTTTCAATCCGTAAATCACCGGCTCTGCTGAGTTGGCATTTCACAGGCCCCGGAAGGGAAAAAGCAGCACATCTTCAGGTGAGACAAGCAAAACTACAGGTCGAATTTAAAATGGTTTATCGTGAATCGTTGAGGGAAGATATCGGCCTGGATCTTCCTGAAATAAACCTTACCATAAAACAAACAATCAATGCACCTCTCTTTTTACCTGTTTCACAGAAACAAAAGGATAAAGAAAACATAATTAGCAAAAAGAACCCGGTAAAATACAGGATACCTGTTCTATCTCCTATAAGTGCAGACCAGTTAAAACTTCAGACCTCTCATAAAGCAGGAAAACCTTGTTTATTTGTCGCTGCTTTTGGTGGGGTTACTTTCACTTGGCTGCACTTAAAAGTACCCCCGAACTTGCAGGCAATGTATCCTATTGGGCAGCTCTGAATCCGGGTGAAAACCAGGTTCATCATCTCCGTCATCCAGATAATGACTGGCTTTGCAGGATTAATGCTCGGAGCGAAACTGGATTATATGGGAACTCATTTTTCCGGTCTCTCCAAAAGTATCGTGGCAGCAGCTTTTTTTGCATCTGTACTATTATACCCGGTAAGAAAATCAAGAATTAGATTAATAAGGCGCACCTATTTCAGACAAAAAACACATGACCTGGTATTGTTTTTATCAGGTTTCATGTTTATGGTTTATGCCGGAAACTTTTATGCAGAACAAATAAACTCTTTGACCAATATAGCAGGCAAACAGGACAATAAAGAGCTGCAGGAATATGTTCAATTGGAAAAGAATCCATTGCAGAATCCACCTGTATTTCTTCACCTCGCAAATAAGGAACAGGATAAACCTGCCACACCACCAAAGGATGGATGGAGCAACGGGGAAAAAGTTCTTTTAACTATACTGACTTTTTTAGCAGCTATGGGATTAGGATATGGAGTAGCTGTGTTGTCGTGCGAACTTTCATGCTCCGGCCTCAATGGATTGGCAGTTATTACAGCCATTGGGGGGGCAGCTCTCATATTCGCGCCTGGTTTATTTCTCACTGAAGGCCATTTTTAATCCAAAACATAAGCAATCCAAAAGCCTGTCTCCTGCGTGATCACACTGTCTATTTTCGACTTGCGCTTCCGGTTAACAAATTAAAATGCACTCCCATCATGATTTGGTGGCATTATTGATAAATATACGTCAGGCAACGGTGGCACTGACAAGAATTCTATGCGATTTTTACATCGGAGTTTGATCCGGAACCGTTTATTATCTCCTGTACAATCCGGGTAACCGTCCTGAAATCAATTTTCCCGGTGCTCATCATGGGCAACTCCCTGATGATAATAAATTGTTTCGGCAGGGCAATATTGGGTAACTCGGTTCCCATCTTTTTAAGAATCTCAGTTTTGTTTACCTCAATAGTTACTGTAGCGATTATTGATGCACCCTTTTTTTCATCTGATACCTCAACAACACAACAGGATACCCCGGTTGGAAGGTACTTTTCCAGTGTATTCTCTACCTTGACCAGGGAAACCATTTCCCCTCCTACCTTGACGAATCTTTTAAACCGGCCTGCATGCCAGAGATATTTGTCTTCATCGAAGTAACCCATATCCCCGGTATTATACCAGTCGTTTTCAAGGGACTCGGCAGTCAGCACAGGATCATCATAATATCCCTTCATCACCAGGTCGCCCTTAACTAATATTTTACCCACTTCCCCGATTCCGCATTCTTCTCCCGTCTCAAAATTTTCAATTCTTACCTGCACATTGGGAATGACCCTTCCGGTACTTCCCGGCCTGTTAAATTCGAGAGAATTGACTGAAATTACCGGAGATGTTTCTGTGGCACCATAACCTTCAAGAAGCGTGACCCCGTGTTTTTTCAGGTACCCTTCCCTGAGGGTATCCGGACATTTATCGGCTCCTGCCACCATTAACCTGAGCGATTTGAAATCCCCGGGTTCCGATTTATGAAGATAGCCCCAGAAGAAACTTGGCGTACCTACCATGATCGTTGGTTTTTCTTCACGCGCAATATTGCTTATGGTCTGAAAATCGAGCGGATTGGCATAGGTAACCATTGTCATTCCGTAATAAAAAGATACCCAGAGATTTACTGTCAACCCAAAAACATGGAAGAAGACAAGATTGGCCAGAATAATATCTGAATCACTGATATGTACATAATTGCCAAAGTTTTCAATGTTGGAAGAAATATTCCGGTGGCTCAGCTGCACGGCTTTCGGATCCTTTTCACTTCCGCTGGTAAATAAAATGGCCGCAGTATCATTCTCATTACCTTTGTGAATGCTCTTGAGAATGGCTATTTACCGGCAATTTGGTTTTCAAGGCGGCCTTTAGTTTATCCCAAAAAGCTGACACCTTCCATGATGTCTTCAATCATTACCATACCTTCGATAACAGGGCACCCAATCTTTTCAAGCAATGCCCTGGAAGTGATTATTGTTTTGAATTTGCATTTCTTCTGTGCATATTTTGCATTTCCCTCTGCACCTGTTGAATAGTTAATCATAACCGGTATTCTGCCGCTCATCAATGCCCCAACCGTGGCTAATGCACAACCAGCAGACGTGGGTATCATAATGCCAATAAAACCTGCTTCATGCTTTTTAAATTTCGAACTTAGAATCAGCGCTCCGATCAGTGCTCTTGAATAGGAAACATTTTTCTGGGTTGTTCTGTCGATGATTGCAAGCTTCTGGGAATGCTTCTTTGCCATTCGGACAAACTGCTGATGTAGTAACATAAGGACAAGTTTTGGTTAAAAAGGGTTTCTCCAGATAGCCAATATAACGATTTATTTCAAATTAAATCATCCTGCTGAAAAAAATGACCATTACCAGCATTAATCTATTTACTTTTTTCTCGTCACTTGTCACTCGTCACTCGTCACTATTCTTTAATAAATTTCCCCCTATAAAGAGTTCCATTATTGTGTATTCTTAGCAAATAGAGCCCTTTCGAAAGGTTTCTGACCAATATCTGCTGATTTTCACCCAACCGCTGCCGGCTCACCATTTTACCGTTCATGTCGTATAAAACAACAATCGCAGAATCTGAACTATTGTTCATGTCCAAAACAATATAGTCCCTGGCGGGATTTGGATAAACCCTGACCAGCTGTTCAGGAATCTCAGTAATAGCTGTGAAATTGTGCTCAGCATAATAGGAAGTATCTTTGGAAGTAATAATCCACTCGCCTTTGGACAGATCCCAGTTGTACCAGAAAAACAAGGTGTTGTTCCCGTTGGCATCATAAACGGATTCGTTTTTTTGAATTCCAACCCATTTTCCGGAGGTATTACCCCATTGGTACAAACTTTCCGAAGTGTTTTTCCCGTCAACATTCCAGGTGGATTCAACCTTTGTTTCCAAAACCCACTGGCTGCTGATTTTATCCCACACATATCCCTGGCTCAAAATCCTATTCCTGTTGTCATCATAGGTGAATTCAGTTTTATTGGAACCAATCCACTGACTGTCTGCGACATCCCAACTGTACCAAATATTCAGGGTATTGTTCCCTATGCTATCATAAGTGAATTCATTTTTAGTGCTGCCAACCCATTGGCTGATAGCCGCGTTCCATTGATAATAAATACCCGAAACCTGGTTTCCACCGGTATCATAGGAATATTCCTCTTTGCGCGAAAGTACCCACTGGCCAGAGGACAGATCCCAGTCATAATAAACCTTCAGCGTATTTTTCCCGCTGGTATCATACGTATTTACAAATTTAAGATTCTCAACCCACCGGCTCTTGATTTTATCCCAGTTATACCAGATGAACACGGAGTTGTTCCCGTTGGCATCGTAGGTGTATTCGTCCTTACTGACTGGCGTCCACTGTTGGGTTGTCTTGTCATAGTTGGAATTAACTTCCAGGATTTTATTCCCTTGTGCATCAAAGGAATAATCACTTTTGGTATCCCCAACCCACTGGCTGGAGGGTGCATCCCACCAGCTCTGAATACGCCGGGTATTATTCCCGGCGGCATCGAAGGCGTATTCTACCTTTCTTACCCCATCCCACTGGCTGGTGGTATCGTTCCAATAATAATAAATATACAATGTATTATTACCGCGGGCATCATAGACGTATTCCGATTTAGTGGAAACAATCCACTTGCTTGCGGTTGAATCCCAAAAATAACGGATCGTACTGTCGAGCTTTGAAATGTTTTCAGATGAAGATATAAACTGACCGGGTTGAGCAGATGTCCCCTGCGCCTGTATCCCCTTTGTTCCAATAATCAGAAAAAGGATTGATAATGAGATTACGTTGCGGGGTCTCATTTGGTTGATGCGTAAAGTATAATTAACATCTGAGGTATGAAAAAGTTCCTGCATAACCGCACTACAGCTTCTTCGAAGTCCTGCAGAACTGCAGAACTGCAGAGCTGTAAAACTTTTTTCTTTTTGTGCAACCCTTTTATAATTAACTTGCCTTTATATTCAAAAACTATCTCGTTCGATCAAAACCAATTTCTATGAAAAACATATTTTACATATTATTTCTTTTGCCCCTTGCGTTGGCCGCGAATGCCCAGAGTGCACAGGATCTTTTCCGGCCTGACGTACCAATAACCTGGCTGGGGATCGACTATTCACATTGCAAACTGATCGGCAATTTTGCTGAATTCGCCGATGCCGGCAGAAAAAGCACATGGCAGATCAGGGATAGCTATTTTCCGAAATGGAATGCGATTATAATGAATGAACCGGACAAATATGATGTCAGGGGAATGCTGAGACGAGGGGATATGGGATTTGATATCGAAATGATCACCAATATAAACGCGCAAACATCCCTGGCTGAAATGGAAGTCTTCAGCCCGGTGATCTATTCGGATGAAGACATACAGTCTTTTGTAAATCAATATACATTCAAAGACCAAAATGGCATTGGCGTTGTGTTTATCGCGGAAAGCATGAACAAGACTATACCTGAGGCATGGTATCATTTTGTGGCCATCGACATGGGCTCGGGGAAGGTTATACTGAATGCGCGGCTCAGGGGACAGCCCAGTGGGGTTGGGCTCCGTAACTACTGGGCCAATTCAATCCATTACGCTATTCGTAATATCCAGGAATATTACTACTGGGAATGGAAAAAACGGGCCTCCTCCGGCAATATTCAGATGTAAGGACTAAATTGTTCTGCGGTTCTGCGGTTCAGGTGAATCCCGTCGGGATTGTCTGCCGGTAGAAAATACAGTCGTGCGGTCATGCAGTCATACAGTCGTGCGGTCATGCAGTCATACAGTCGTGCAGTCATGCAGCATTGCTTTCGGGAGTCCTCGGTTTTCATTCTTTTCAATTTTAGTTTTTCACTACTGTTCATTGTTTTCCGAAGGGATGCCTTCGGCACATTGTTCATTATTTAGTCCCTCTTCCTACTCCCTACTTGCCATTTTATTTGACTAAATTTGTTTTAAGATATATTGTATCTTATTATAAAACAATTTAATAGCGTCAATCGAATTTCCCATCCGACGTTATGAGTTTAATTAATAATCTAAAAATAGAAATCATGGCAAATTTAAATCAGATTGCAACTTTAACCATTGACGGCAATGGGGACGATATCGGTTTTGTTACCAATTTCGATATCGGATTTAATCAGGGAGCCAATTCAATTATTGCGCATATAACCTGTGGCGTAAATTATACCGATAAAAGTCCGGTTTTTGCATTTTTTATCTTTCGACAGCCTAAAAAACTCAAGATCACTCTTGAAAACACAATTGATTCCTCCGGTCCGACTACCCGGGTAATCGAGCTCGAGAATGCCGTTTGTACCGAATATTTCGAAAAGTACGATATGCAACACCAGGTATTTGATAGCGTAAACGATTTACTCGCGGTTTTTACGGTAAAAGCAGATGGCGCCAACCTGGGTTCTGCAAATCTTGAGACCAAATAGAAGCTGGCTGTCTGGCTAAACTGATGAATGCCATTGTTTCATAAACCAGGATGTTGTATATTTAAGGTCAATGAATTAGTTTATTTCTGATAATCCAGTTCATTGCCCCGATAAAATGAAAAATATCCTGTTTTATTTGCTGACTTTCCTGTCTATTGCAGCCATCAGCTGTAATAAGGAAAATACAAATGATAATCCCGGGGAGAAAAGTACTTTTAAGGTCACTGAACTTCTTCCACTGTCTGACAATATTCCCTACGAATCTCTTGGTAGCGGGAAGATCCTGTTTGAAAGGACCTATGATCAGGGAGGGTCCTCCTTTTACGTTATTGATATAGATAATAAGAAATCATCAGGCTTCCTGATGGAAAACTACCAAATGACCCAACCCAGTATTTCGCCTGACGGGAATAAAATTGCCTGTTCTTTGCTCAAATCCGGGGATATTAATTCGACCTGGAACATTTATATCATGAATACTGACGGATCTGGATGCTTCCCGGCGTATGTGTCGGATAAGCAGGCGAATTTCCCCACCTGGAACAGGGATGGTTCAAAAATTATCTTTTATACCAGTGGGGCCGATGGAAGGTTATACAGTCAATCTCCCGTGGAGAATGCGCCAGACAGGGAAGAACTGGCAAAATTCAGCTATGAGGACGATCCGGACTGGTTAATTAAACCGGTTGGCGGGTTTACGGTTTCTCCAACCGGAAAGCTGGTTTCTGTAAGCACCTCCAAAAACCTGGATGGGCTGATTGATATCAATCCATTTAGCGGAAAAGAAGGGGTTGACCTGATTTTATCGCCGTATACAGATTTAGGTTTTGAATCGCCCTACTTTAGTGTTGAATCCCCCGTTTTTTCACCCGATGGAACTAAAATTGCCTTTCTTTCAATTTATACACCCGAGGGAAGCAATTATTTGTCCTTTTCGTATGATGCAATTGACCCCGATGGCAGCAACAGGGTATCCCTCGGTGGCATGGGCGGATATAAACCCAATCTGGATGTTCCCCGGTACGCTTCTATTTGTTGGTCACCTGATGGAACAAAAATCCTGGTTGCCCTTCCCGACGGGGAAAAAACAAGCCATATTTATGTTGTTACGCCTTATGGTTCGGGACCTGTACAGGTTACAAATCAAATAAACGTTTTCGATTCCAACGTATCCTGGACTGAATAGATAATCTGGAGGAAATCTGTGAAAATAAGGATTTTAACATAAATTCTGTCTCCTCTCATCTCTCCCTACTCCCTCGTCCTTCCTCGTCCCTTGTCCCTCGTCCCTTATTCATCCCGCCCAGTTCTCCCTGTCCAGGCTCCGGTACTGAATGGCTTCCGCCAGGTGGTGCGGCTGGATGACTGAGCTCTCTTCCAGGTCGGCAATTGTTCTTGACACTTTGATGATGCGGTCATAGGCCCGGGCCGAAAGACCCAGCTTTTCCATGGCATTTTTAAGCATCATGGCTGCAATCCCCGCTTAGGCTGCAATACTCGCGCATCAGGGCAGGAGTCAACTGTGCATTGCTATGTATGCCTTCATAATTCCGGAAGCGTTCCGTCTGAATGTTTCGTGCCCTGGTCACGCGATTCCTGACATCCGCACTGGGTTCTGAAGGACGCAACCCGGATAGCTTGTCAAAAGGTACCGGTACGACTTCTATATGGATATCAATCCTGTCCAGCAGAGGACCCGATATCCGGTTCAGGTATTTTTGCACTACCCCGGAGGAACAAACACAGTCTTTTTCCGGGTGATTGTAAAATCCACAGGGACAAGGATTCATGCTCGCGACCAACATAAAACTTGCCGGGTACTGTATTGAGAACTTTGATCTTGAGATGGAAATGCAACGATCCTCGAGGGGTTGCCGCATCACTTCGAGAACTGTCCTCTTGAATTCAGGCAATTCATCAAGGAATAAAACGCCGTTATGGGCCAGGGATATCTCTCCCGGCTGCGGAAAAGATCCGCCTCCTACGAGGGCAATGTCCGAAATTGTATGATGGGGACTACGGAATGGCCTGGAGGTCATCAGCGAGGCATCCTTTCCTATCTTACCTGCCACGGAATGTATTTTGGTTGTTTCCAGGGCTTCGTTGAGTGAAAGTGGCGGAAGTATTGAGGGTATCCGCTTGGCAAGCATGGTTTTGCCACTGCCGGGCGGGCCAATCATAAGTAAATTATGGGAACCGCTTGCAGCAATCTCCAGTGCCCGCTTAACATTTTCCTGGCCCTTTACATCAAAAAAGTCCTCTTCATAATCATTTATACTATTTAAAAAATCAGCACGGGTATCTACAACTGTTGGCTCAATTTTCAATGCACCCGTGAGGAATTCCACGGCCTCATTGATGTGCCGCACACCAATTACTTGCAGATTATTTACGACGGCTGCTTCCCGGGCATTGTGGGCAGGGAGTATAAACCCTTTAAATCCGCGCTTCCGGGCTTCAATTGCAATGGGCAATACCCCTCTGAATGGCTTTATACTTCCATCAAGGGACAGTTCACCCATAATAATGTATTTTTCCAGTTCGGCACAAAGGATCTGGCTGCTGGCTGAAAGAATACCAATGGCCAGGGGAAGATCATAAGCGGCCCCTTCCTTCTTCAGATCCGCAGGAGCCATATTTACAATAACCCTTCGTCCCGGCATCCTGTAGTTGTTCGACTTAAAAGTGGATTCAATCCGGAACTGGCTTTCCTTCACGGCACTATCCGGCAAACCGACAAGGTAAAAACTCGCTCCCTGGATAATGTTTACCTCAATAGTTATTATAGCTGCGTTTACACCATACACAGCCCCGCCAAATGTTTTAATGAGCATAGGAGTAAAGTATTAATTGCCAAAAACGGTTGTACTTCTTCTAAACTCCTCTTCCGATAACCTGCAATAAATTTACATTTTTTGCAGGCAAAGCCCAAATAAAATCAGGAAAATTATTTTTTTATATACAGATTATCAGGATTGTAGGCCACGCTGGCTCGCTTGTACGTGCAGAGTTTTCCTTTTCCTGCAAATGAGTCGTAATCCTTGCTTACGCATGTTCCGTCAAGTATGCTTTTTACACAGGTGATCTGTTCGGCGATAAAATCCTTGTCCACTGCATCTCCGTGACCCGGGTACAGGTTGTCGAACTCATTTGCCCTGGCATTAAGTTTTTCAAGCGATTGCAGGTATATTGCCAGGGGAAGGGTTCCGCGAATGTGAAGCCACACCAGTGAATTGTCGTTATCCCCTGTGAATAGCATTCTGTTTTCCTTATCAAGCAGGCATATCTCTCCGGCTGTATGCCCCGGCGTATAAATCACTTCAAGCTTTCTTCCTCCCAGGTCAAAAACCTGGCCGTCACTTACTGGAATCATTCGGGTGGGCTGATGGTTCAATGTATCTTTAAACAATTCGCTATCAGGCACTTTAGCCCCGCCCGTCATCATACCTGCGGCGCCCCCGCTCTTTTTAGGCAGGTTGTTATACCCGGTTGCCATAGCCATATCATCCGGGTGAATGTACACTTCCTTAAACTGGTAATTACCGCCTGCATGGTCGGGATGACCGTGGGTGATAACAACAATTACAGGTAATTTGGTGAGGGTTTTTACATAGTCCCTGATATTTGCCGATCCGAGACCATTATCAATGAGCATGGCCTTTTGAGTGCCTATTACCAGGTACATATTGTCAGCCCCGTGATCGCTGATCCGCATAACGTTTTTTGTCATGCTGGCTGAAGTAAACCAGGAAGCCGGTTCCATTGGCTCAGAAACAAGCAAAACGTTTTCATTTATTATTTGATCCAGAGAACTACTGAAAGCCCTGTTTACGACCGAAAACGGCGTTGCATCTACCACGGCAATGGATTTTCCATAAGGTGTAATATCATGACGAACTGCCTGTGAAAAAACCGGAATAAAATACAGGAATGCCAGGAAAGAAATTGAAAATATCCTTTTCATAATTCGATTTTTATTCAATAATTGAGTAAAAGGTAGTGAGTTAAAAAATCAATATCAAGTAATTCTGAACAATTTAAAATACGTGCGCCGCTTGAACCTTAGCGGGATAGTGATATTAAATGTTTGAATTCCCCAGCATGGAAATGTGCTCATTCACCTGGTCGAAATTGGCCATGGCCACCGCGGCGGAACTGATGTACGGCTGAGATATGACCCATCTGACTGCTTCCGGATAACTTGCTTCAATTTCCTTTGATGGAGAATATTTGTCCCCTGAACAGGTTTTCATGGCAATTACCCCAACACCTTTTTCCCCGGCTTCCCTGAGTATTGAAACCAGCTTTTTATGGTCCCATTCCGAATATTCCCCGGTGATGGAATGGATAAGTGATCCTTTATGATTGAACGGGACCATCAATACATCATAGAAACGTTCTTTGTTATTTCTTTCATGAAGATTCATGGAATCATTGTGCGCCGAAAATCCATGTGCTTTTATCACTCCGGAACTTTTCATATCAGCAAAGAATTTCATTACTTCCGGATGAAAAAGCAGCTCTTCCTCAGATGCACTATGATATAGCAGGATATCGATGTAATCGGTTTTAAGTGCTTTCAGACTTTCCTCCAGCCTGGTATGCAATACGTTTCTGATCTCTCCGGCCACTTTCTTATCGTTTCCCCAGGAGGGCAATTCGTGTTTTTCAAGCTTTAATTTTGACTGGATCACCACCTTGCTCCGGATCCCGGAAACCGCCCGGCCGACCAGCATCTCGTTTTTTCCGTTGGCATAAGAACGGCCTGTATCGAGGTAATTGATCCCTTTTTCAATTACATAGCGGATCAGGGATTCTTCGCTGGTACGCGTTGCCCCAAAACAAACAGGGCTTACCCTGATTCCTGTTTTTCCTATCTCGCGTTGCCTGAATATACTCGTATCGCCTGAACGCAGGGCCCGTGGTATCAGTTTTATTGCTGCCAGTCCGGCTATAGTGGCCGACAAGAATGCCTTCCGGCTTATATTCTTTTTCATCCTGTTTTTCGCTCTAAATTTATTTCATAGTCCTGATTATAGTTTACTTTTAGTCTTAAACTTATTTCAGGACCAATCAACTCTCATTTCTCATTTCTCACCTCTCCTCCCTACTCCCTACTCACTTCTCCCTACTTCTTCCAAGTCCCTACTTCAAAACTATTTTCCCCTGGTAGATGTTTCCCCTGTCCATTACCCTGTACATATAAATTCCCCTGGCCAGTTTCCCAACCTGTACCGGTTCGCGTACGGTTAACTTTTGTTCAAGCACCCGCCTGCCCTGTCCGTCAAAAAGCTCGATGGTTGCTGCCCCTGTTAAATCATCTCCCTCAATTGCAATATAGTCGGATGCCGGGTTGGGATAAGCCCGGAGATGTCCGTTACCAATATCGGGAACCGGGGTAAATGTATGCTCTGAATAGTACCAGGTAGTTTGTGTGGAATCCCTCCATTCACTTGAGCTTTCATCCCATGGATAAACGGCATAAAACTTCCGGTTACCTTCACTGTCATATGTTTGTTCATTTTTTATTTCATAAACCCAGTCATTTGCAGATGGATCCCATACCGAGTTGGTAGTGCCCAGCCAGATACCATATATATCATAAGAAAATTCAACTTTGTGGGCAAGAACAAACTGGGAAGTATTGTCATCCCAGTCATACACAATCGTCCATAATAATTTTCCGCTGCTCGTATATTCAGTTTCCCGTTTGGAAATTCCCACCCATTGGCTGGTGGATGCATCCCAGTTATAATATACAGTCAGCGTTTCGTTAGAGCCTCCGGGTGCCAGTGCATATTCCTTTTTATAGCTATTGACCCATTGTGCATTTGGTAAATCCCAGTTAGATGCCGTGAGCGTAATAATGCCATTGGAATTGTACACCTGATCCCGCTTAGTTCCGGATGTAATCATATGGGTATTCACATCCCAGTCAAATGATGCAAACATGGTTTCTCTTCCCTGGTCATCATATAAATAATCCTCCCTGTGAAAGATGATCCACATTCCCTCGTTTTCAACCCACCTGGAATCAATTTGCGCGTAAAGAGTTCCATCATTATTGTATATTCTTCCCTCTTTCTCATATTCAATCCATTCCCCTGTGCCTGTATCATAGAGATAATCCATAAATGAAACCAGTTGTCCGGCATTATTCCACTTATTTTCCTTTTTATGTGAGGAAACCCATTGACCGGGAATTGTATCCCATGCATCCGTAAATTGCACGATGATATTCCCATGTTCATCATTTGTCATTTCAAGTTTTCCAACACCGATCATCTCGTTGGTGGCCGTGTCTCCTAAATAATATTCATACAGGGACAGGTATCCCCTTTCATCATAAGCCCTTTCTTCCCTGACCAGATCATTCCACCGGTCTTTGGCCTTATTCCACTCAGAATATTCCCACCCCGTGCTACGCCCCTCAGCATCCCAATGGTTGGCTGTTTTTGTAAAGTTAACCCACTGGCCTGCGGTTGAATCCCATTGCTGCGATTGTGACGATATCTGTTGTCCGGCAGAATTGTAGTTATATTCTTCCCGGGCAAAATCATTCCAGCGGACTGCGGATTGGCTCCACCTGAAATATTCCAACAGGGAACATCGCCCCAAACCGTCATACGTATACTCATATTTTTCTGTAGGTATAAACTGGCCTGCATTATTATCGTAGATCTCCGAGATAGTACTGTCCAGTTTCTGACCTGTCGACCAGGTAGATTTTAGTTCGTTCACCGGCTGCGGCGGATGCAATTGATTGAATTGAGGTTTTGCCGGTATTCCGGGATTGGTTTGCACTTGTGAAGGTTGTCCCTGTATAATATGAGAAAAGACAAGCAGGAAAAATCCCGTGAGAATGGTATAAACTGTTTTCATAGCGTTAGCTTAGCTTATTGGATAAAGTTGAAATTCAAACCAAGATAATAATTTTTTGAACCGCTGGTAAAGGATAGATCAAAAAACGATCCCTGGTTTCACATTTACCTGTGAAACCAGGGATCGTTGTAATGGCTTAGGCTGCCAGGTGCAACCTCTGCGAGGTTGTCTGTAAAGGAGGTTAGCATTATTTATTCTACAATAATACAACTTCTACGAAGTTGTTTAAAATCCTCGTAGAGGATATATTATTGTAGCAGAATCATATATCAAACCAATCCCAACCTCGTAGGGGTTGAATTATAGATTTAGCCGGACAACAATGGACTGCAGAACTGCAGAACCGCAGAACTATTTTATTCTTGTATAGGTATAGGTTTGAAGAACCTTATCTCCCTGCATAAATTTTTCAACATATTTATCCGGGGACACAAATTCTCCTTCTCCCCTGTAAATTGCACTTTCAGGATGGTATGTGTCTCCGGCAAAAACATAGGAGTATTTATTTTTTGAATTAAATTTCAGCGAACCAACCCACATGTCCGCATCCTTAGTCACACTGACAATTGAAATCCGGTCGAGTTTATTGTCATAGGCTACCAGTTGTCTGCCTTCCGCGATTGGCTTTCCCTTTGCACTCACTTTAAACAGTCACTTCCTGCCCCGTTTTTCCATAGGGCTTCTGGTCGAAAACCATGATTGTATCATTGAATTCACATTTCCAGTTACCCAGGAACTGTTTGGCCAGTTCTGCCTGGTTGAGCTCCTTCGGTTCCTTGCTCACCTTACCAACCCGCTCGTAACCCGATTCAATTGTGCTTACTACCTTCCATTTACCATCTATTTTCTTAAATAGAAACTGGGTAACCCAGGGCTCCTGGAGAACTGAATGACCATCCTTGAAATTCATCTCCCAACTGGCAGCCACAGTATATAATACGGTCGATTTGTCAAGTACCGCATATTTTTCACTGGCTATGGTCGCTTTCTGATTTGACAGTGTGGCAAATAAAGGTTTGAAACCATCGATTATTTCCTTGTAGGAATACACCTTTCCACCATTAATATAGGTATAGTCAGGTGAATCATAGGTTAAACTGTCAATCAGATCAAAATTGACTTCCTGAGCCCCTTTGATAATTTCGCTTGCCACTGGTTTTACCTCGCTGATCACTTTTTCCTTTTGGGAATCAGATAAAGGCTTGTTATTCGTTCCGCATGAAAAACAAACAACAAGCAATAACAACAGAACTGGCTGTGTTTTCATTGGATTTTGGTTTTGTTTAGTGAATAAAAACTGCATCCGATTTTAATACAGTAATTTACAAAACCAATAACCCAAAGTCAAGTATTTTTCTAAAATAACTGCAGAACTGCAGAACTGCAGAACCGCAGAACTGCAAAACTCTTACATATGCGACTCCTTTCCTTCTGCAGTTTTTCCTTCCGTTCAGTGCCGTCTTTTCCGCATCCCTGAGCCAGCCACATCCGCACTGGCTGATATCGAAGCGTTCATGGCAGCCGAAATGCAGGTTTACCCCAAACCGCACGTTCACATTTTTTGCGCTCATGGGCCAGAAGAATCCCAGAATATTGTCGCTTACCAGGTACACTTGCACCGGCGACCGTCCATACCCTATACCAATGCCCACATTGCTGATGCTCCGGTTCATATAGGACCAGCTCAGGCTGGCCTCCATGTTTTTTAACGGACGGCTTATGAGGGATGCGGTGACCGAAGTCTGTATTTTTACCGGCAGAAACCGGTTATACAGCAACAGATTAGCGTCAAATTTGTCATTGAGCTTGTAGGTGGCTCCCAGGTAAAGCCGCGGATCAAGAAAATAAACATAGGAATGATAGGAAAGATTCGCATTGACATTGGCATTCAGGGCATCAAAAACATCCCATAAAAACCGGTCTGCAATCATGGAATCAGCTCCCGGTCCCGTGTACAGGTAGTCCCCCTTTACGGAGTAGTTTGTCAGGTTGCTTCTGATACCAGATCAGCCCCAGGTCAAGCAGACTTCCGGAAAAGGTGAGCTTGCTGCTGTATTGATAGATAAAGCCGAAATCAAATGCCAGACCCGGGTTTTTCCGGTTAAAGGCAAAACTGTTAAAGGTGCTGCTATAATAATGATTAAACCGGTAAGAGCCATTACCCTCAACAGACATCGAATAGGGCAGTGAGCTGTTAAAACCGGCGTCTGTCTGAAACATCAGGTCGAGCGTGTTTTCGTGCGTAAACATTCGTATATCGCTTGAGCCGGTTGTCACATTCAGCTTTCCGAAAAGAAGCTTGGCTTTGATGCCTACGGTAAGTGCGTTATTTTTTACTTTCGACACTCCAACGGCAAATTCCCTCACATGATTGTAGTAAACTCCGGTACCTTTCAGATCGATCCACTGCCCCTCAAACGGCGTGTTTCCCTTCAGGGCAAAAGCCACCAGGTCACGGGAGTATAAGGTGGCCAGGTTATCTTTTTCCTGGATGGTGAAGGTATAGTAATAGTCGTCTTTCTGGAGTCCCACAGCCGCGATAGTGGTGTACAATTCCGAAGTGGCAATGTTTCTGGCTGCCAGCCTGGTCAGCACGCCATCGGCGTCCAGGGTATACCCGCCCGGGTGCCTTGTTTAAAAGCTGATTGGCCGTGAATCCGCTGTTCGAGGCATGCATATGAATGGAGGACAAGGCAGGCAAGCCGATGAAAAGCTTACAGCCATTCTGAACAGCCGGATTGATAAAATTCGATTCCGGCAACGAATGCATGAAAAACAGGGTGTTGCTTTGTTGTGCCTGAAGTTCCGCAAAGACCAGGGAAAGGATCAGCCAGGAAAGGTTTCTGATCAGTTTAAACATGCCGGATTAGTTACAGGTCACTTGTGTTAAACAGCAATTCAATCCTTGCCCCAATATGCAGGCTAAATTTATATTCATGAAAAAATTTCACCCATTGGATATCCGGCCTTGTCAGGTATATCCTTCCTTTGACCATTACACTCCGGATAGAGGATAATTTATCGTTGAAATCCGCCGGCATGGAAATCGTTAGCATGCTTGTGGATGGATCCGTTACGATGCCTTCGCTGTTTAATACAGCAGGGTTTATTACACGGGGTCCGCTGATAAATGCCGAATCCACGGCCGCAGGAGTCCGACATGAAATAAACCTGCACCACAGCGGGCGTAGGATATCCATTGGAAACCAAAATAATGAATTCCACAGATTTCACCTTTCCCGAAGGATCTTTGATCAGGTTGAAATTAAGGGAATCCGAGACCTCAAAATTGACGTAAGACTGGTTAATCGGATATAAAACGCCCTCATAGTAAAGCGAATCCCCGGATGACGGGCCAATTGTATCGAGTGATTCAAGATATTTATTGATATCCGCATCGTAGGTTCCGATAGGTACCGAATACCGCGGGTTTAATTCCACGGAATCGGAAATATTCAGGATGTCCTTGTTTATGCATGAAACTGCCATCAAGAGCAGCATCAGGGCCGGGGCATATATCCGTATCCGTTCCATTTGTTCAGACTGGTAGTTTTACTGAATCACTATGTAAGTTAATCAAATATTTAATTCGATGAAATGAATCAGGGAATGAATCACCTTGATATGAATTTCCTGCGTACGGTCGGAATAGGCTGTTTTCGGGGCGCGGATTTCCACATCGCAGAGTGATGCCAGTCTGCCCCCCTCCTTGCCGGTAAGTCCAACTACCTTCATTCCCCTGGTTTTTGCCTCCGAGGCAGCCCTGACCACATTATCAGAATTTCCGCTTGTGCTGATGGCAAGCAACACATCTCCGGCCTGCCCGATCGCTTCAACATACCGCGAAAATATATGTTCATATCCAAAATCATTTGCAGTGCAACTCAGATGTGTCGGATCAGAAATTGAAAGAGCTGCCATCGGCCTTCTTGAATTCCGGAATTGTCCTGTCAGTTCCTCCGCAAAATGCATGGCATCGCACATCGATCCTCCGTTTCCGCAGGAAATTATCTTATGCCCTTCCTGCAAGGCTTTCACCATCAGCATCGCTGCATTTTCAATCCGGATAAAATGATTTTCATCCGCAATAAAGGAATCCAGCACATGCTTGGCTTCGAGAAATTCCTGTTTTATCAAGTTCATATCTTATCTATTTAACGTAGTATTAGTCTGTTTATGATTCGCCGGGCAAATCTTCTTCTTCCTGGTTCAGATCATCACTTTGTATTTCAGGCAGATATTGATTTACCTCTCCGGGGGGCAATGACTCAACATCACGCAAACGGCGCTGAATGGCCTTTGTCCGTTGTCCTACAAGTTCATCCAGCTGATTTGTGGCAGTATGCAGATTTTTCTGAGCCTTTTCAAGCAGTCCCCCGAATTTGCCAAATTCACTCTTGATAGCACCCAGCACCTTCCAAACCTCGCTGCTTCGTTTCTGTATCGCCAGGGTTTTGAAACCCATCTGCAGGCTGTTGAGAATTGCTGCCAGGGTGGTGGGACCGGTAACCATAATGCCAAAATCGCGTTGCAGCTGCTCCATCAGGTTTGTGCGCCGGATCACCTCAGCGAATAACCCTTCGAAGGGAAGGAACAGGATGCCGAATTCAGTGGTATTGGGAGGATCGATGTATTTTTCCTGAATATCCCGTGCCATTTTGCGGATCACGTTATCAAGGTTCTTGCTGGCCGCTTCAATGGCTTCGGTATCCGCCAGTTCATATGCATCTGTAAGACGGTGATAGGCTTCCTGCGGAAACTTGGCATCGATGGGCAGGTAAACAAATCCGTTTTCATCCTCCTTGCCCGGGAGCCGTATGGCAAATTCAACCAAATCAGCAGATCCTTTCTTGGTTTTCACATTCGCCTCATACTGCTGGGGAGCCAATACCTGCTCCAGCAACATCTCAAGCCTCACCTCACCCAGGCCGCCACGCATTTTCACATTGCTCAGCACCTTTTTAAGCCCGCCTACATCCTGAGCCAGTGTCTGCATTTCTCCCAGTCCCTTTTGCACGTTTTCGAGCTGCCGGCTGACAAGGTCAAACGACTGGCCGATTCGCTCATTCAGTGTTTTCTGAAGCTTTTCCTCCACCATCTCCCTCATTTGCTCAAGTTTCCTGGCTGTATCAGCGATCAATTCATTCTGCCGGGTTTCGAGCATGCCAAATCTTTCTTTCAGCTGTTCCCGGTTCGAATCAGTAATCGCTTTAAGCTGGTCATGCTGAGCTTTTGAAATGGTATTCAGTGTTTCCAGAAAGGAGGACTGAAAACGATTCAATGTATCGGCAAGCTCATGCCGGTTGGACTTCACTTCTTCGCGAATCGCATATTCAAGCTGGCTCGTGCTTTTTTCAAGCCTGTCGAGCCGGATCTCCAGTTCGCCAGGCATCTTTTTCGGCCCTGATCTGAACTGAAGCAGCAGGATTATAACCGCTACAGTCAGGATTGCCCCTAATAAATAAATCTCCATCTGCAAAGGTCTCTTCAATGAACATGATTTTGTCCATTATGCTATTGATATTACTACAATTATTCTAATTTTATGAATACGTGCTGACCTCTAAAGATAAGAAATTATACGCTAACCATTAATAAATGCTATACAAATGAAAGTCAATCCATCACGCAGAAAATTCATCCGGCAACTGGGAAGCTCTTCGCTGTTGCTTGCAGCCGGCACTTTAAAAACCCTGGCAGCAGATGAAAAGAATGAAGAACGGATCATCGCTTATACTAAAAGGATCGGTCCCAATGACAAGATTCGCATTGCCTGCATTGGTATGGGAATTATGGGTAATGCCGATACCGATTCAGCCCTTAAGGTTCCCGGTGTTGAACTGGTGGCTGTTTCTGATTTGTATACCGGCCGTTTGGAACGGGCAAAGGAAAAATATGGAAATAACGTTTATACCACCCGGGATTACCGTGAACTTCTGCAACAGAAAGGATATCGATGCAGTGATTATTGCTACAAGCGATAACTGGCATGCAAGGATTACAATCGATGCCCTGAACAGCGGAAAGGCAGTTTATTGTGAAAAACCGGTGGTTCAGAAAATCGCCGATGGCCTGCCTGTAATCCAGGCACAGACAGAAAACCAAAAAGCCCATGCAGGTGGGAAGCCAGCGGGTCAGCAGCATTGTATACCGCAAGGCAAAGGAACTTTATAAAGCGGGAGCAATCGGACAGCTGAACTGCGTGGAAGCTTCATTCGACAGGCAGGATGCACTGGGCGCATGGGAATATACACAGCCTACCGACGGATCGCCCACAACTGTCGACTGGAATCGCTATATTGAGGGTATGCCAAAAATGCCCTATGATGCGAAAAAATTCTTCTGGTGGAGAAATTACAGGGATTTTGGCACAGGCGTTGCCGGTGACCTTTTTGTTCATCTGCTTTCGGGAATTCATCTGATGACTGATTCATTCGGACCAAAGAAAATTTTTGCTTCGGGACAACTCTGCTACTGGAAAGACGGACGTGATGTACCCGATGTGATGACCGGTATTATGGAATATCCCGAAACGAAAGAACATCCTGCATTCCAGGTGATGCTGCGGGTTAATTTCGTAAGCGGACTAGGGCGATAAAGGTCTTACACGGTTTATCGGCAGCGAAGGCGCTATTGAAATGGTGGACAACGGATTCAACCTCACCCACAGCATCATGTCAAAGGCTCCCGGCATTGGTGGCTGGGATGCTTTCCATACCTATCCTGCCGCAATGCAGGAAGAACTGATGAAACAGTACAACGCAGAAATATACAGCAGAAGAACAGAAGAGACCGGTTGTTGCACCGGAAAATTATGTGGCTCCTGAAGATTATGATGAGCATGTAGAACATTTCATCAATTTCTTTGATGGCGTGCGTGAAAACAAACCGCTGGTTGAAGGACCGGAATTTGCATTCAGGGCTGCAGCACCATGCCTTGCCTGCAACGACAGCTATTTCCAGAAGAAAATCATCAACTGGGATCCGGTTAATATGATGGTTGTGTAGAATTTGTCTTCTCTTTAACGGATATTGTAGAGCCAAGGCATGCCTTGGCTCTACGATTTTTGCCATCGGGAAGGATACCCGTTATCCCTTTATCGTTTTTGTTGCCTCGTCCCAGAATACCTGTTTCTGGCGGAAGTACGATTCATTGGCCATGTGACATGCAATGGCAGCATGGTTGCCAAATACGGCATCTTCAACAACCGGTTTCCGGGATTTTACAGCCTGGAAAAAGTTGTATAAATGCGGTACCATGTCATCATAATCATGTCCGCGCCAGGAGGTCTGGTCATACAAAGGTTCCTTGCCTACCGGTGGAATGTTGTTTTCCTTCCATTTGCGCAGGTACTCGTCCCGCATCGCCTGCGGAAAGCCCGATACATAATAGCTTGGAGCAAGGTCTATACCGGGTTGGGGAGAAAGCTGCATATTAAATTCCTGGAGGTCGAGAATACCCTTGGGACCCATGAAACGGGCCAGCTCAACGGATTCTGTGCCGAGTCCCAGCCTTACATACACAGGAACTCCATGGTAATCGAATAATACCGTATGCAGGTCGGGCATATTGCGGCCATCCTTCCACCGGAATATACCGCCCAGCGATTGTGCCGACTTGGGAATTTCATTCCATCCCAGGGTATACATCATACCACTGATCAGGTGCACCATCAGGTCGCCGCCTACGCCGGTTCCATATTCCTTCCAGCAGCGCCAGCGGGTAAAATGCAGTTCGTTGAACGGGATCTGGGGTGCTGTGCCCAGCCAGGTTTTCCAGTCGAGGGTGGTAGGTGACAGATCCGTCGGAGGAGGATACTGCCAGGCCCCGGTCGGATCATTTCGTCCCAGGGTGAGCTCAACATTCTCCACCTCACCGATAGCACCCGCACTGTATAATTCCCTTGCCTTTTCACAAAGCGTGGAACTTACCCGCTGAGATCCGATCTGTACAATGCGGTTGTATTTTTTGGCGGCATCCACCATTTCAAAACCGTCTGCAACAGTATGCGACATAGGCTTTTCACAATAGACATCCTTGCCGGCAGCGCAGCAATCAACCACCACCTGTTTGTGCCAATGATCAGGCACTGCAGCGATGATGCAGTCTATATCCTTCCGGTTGAGCAGGTCCTTGTAATTCCGGGTGGTAAAAAGGTTTGGGTTGCCCGTGATTTCCTTTGCAACTGTATGCCGGCCATCATATAAATCGGCAGCGCCCACACATTCCATTCCGGGAAGGGATAAAGCACCGGTTAAAAGACCGGATCCCTGCATGCCGATTCCGATAATTCCGAAGCGCATTTTATCGCCTGGTGCACTTTTTTTCACCGGCTTGTATGCAGGATGAGCATCAAGCTGTATATTACTGGCAGCAAGAAGTCCCCCTGTTGCCAGGGCGCCTGTCTGCAAAAACTTCCGACGGGATAATTCGTTTTTCATGGTTTTCCCTGTTTATATCTGTTAATTCTTAACCAAAGGCTTCATTTCCACCTTGCGGAAAAATACCACGTCGTCTTTCCCGTGGTTCTGAAGGCCGAAATATCCTGAATCAGGCCTTGGGCCTCTTTGCGGTTCGAAATCGAATTTCCGTTCGGGAACAGGGTCGCCTTCCCTGAAATCGGTAACCTTTACGCCGTTTACAAATACGATCACACGCGGTCCATCGAGGGTGATCTCGGTGGTATTCCATTCCTTGCCGGGTTTACCGGGCTTTGCCAGTGGCTTTGTAAGTGAGTACAGGGTACCGGTATAATGATAGTCATCTTCTTTCGAAAGTTCTGGCTTGTTGTCAATCTGGCACTCATAGCCATAGTTGACTGGCATCCATTCTTCGCGCGGTTCGAGCGGAATTTTTATAAATATCCCCGAATTGCTGTTTTCTTTCTGCATCTGCCATTCAACATGCAACTTGCAATTGCCGATCTTTCCACCGGTCCAGTAAAGCAATCCCATGCCTCCCTGGGTTTTGATCATGCCGTCCTCAACGATCATGTCACCCGGTCCTACATGTTTCCATCCGGTAAGGTCGACTCCGTTGAACAACGGATTTCCAGTTGGTATCAACAACTACTTTCTCTGGCAGCAACTGTTGCAGCTTCCTGCTTTACAGCCGGTTTACAGGACGAAACACCGATTAGCAGTGCTAAAATAAAAGCACCTGGCACAAGCATCAAAACAATATTCTTTTTTTTCATATAAATAAATTTTAGTTTATAGAACTAATCCTCTTTTTTCAGTTTCTAATGAAGGCATTCTGTGGAAATTACTTAAAATACCTGCCTTCCCATGCATTAAATCTACTAAATCTTCACTGATTTCCCAAGTCAAATGAAAATTTGAAACCTTCATTCTTTTTCGGAGCGGTTTTAAAGATCAACGCTTCAGTGATATAAAAGTTTGTGCCGGCAGATTCAGGTCGCTTTTCACCTTTTACCACCACTCTCAGTATATGATCTCCGGCTGCCAATCCCATGACGTGCCATAGATTCATACCCTGGTGCTCCTGCTTGTTCCAGTAGAAATAGGAATCAATTGTCCGGATAAACCGGCCGTCGAGGTAAATGTCTGCTTTGCCGCCGTCCTTAATCCAGTTGCCCATGAGCGTTATGCCTGTGCCATTAAAGTTCAGTACCAGCTCATCCCCGGCCTTACCACTAAATTTCGATTGTGGTTCCTGGACCTTCTTTTCCCAGGGTGTTACTTTAAAGGTTTGCCAGTTGCCCTTCATCTGCCAGGCGGATGGATTCAAATATCGAAACCCGGTGATCGAAAACCACATCAGGGAAAGATACTTCGAGGGGCGGGGCCTCCGGATGCTGAATTTTTATTTTGATTTGTTTATCCGGTTACTTCCCCGCCATCCTTCTTTACAAAATCCACGGCATAGGCATAGGTACTCTCAACAGCCTTATTAAAGCTGTAATTGGTATTGATGAACAATGAATCGCCAATGTCGCTGATTCCTTTTTTCATTTCTGCCGGCAGATTGTTGAATCCCTTGATAACACCCAGCACAGCCATGGCATTCGAAGGATTGCAGTCGGAATCCTGTCCGCATCGGGTGGCAATTTCCAGTGTTTTTTGAATATCTCCTTCTCCGTATAGCAGGCCCATAACAATATAGGCGCCATTTAACTTGGCATCGATATTAAATGTACCGCCTGCGCCACAAATATCCACATCCCCCCATTTTGCCTCCAGCTCACTCCATGCCTTTCTCCAGTCGGACGGGTAATGAGTGTGGAGTGTAATCACATCACGAACAATGGCTGCATAATCACTTTGGGCAGGAATGGATTTCAATGCCGTATCGATGATCGCGGGAATATTGTCTTCAAAAAAAGCTTCGGCATACAGGGCGGCCACAAAAATACCCCCGTAATAGCCATCGCCGTAATTCATTATATGTCCTACCTTATCACAGATCTTAATGGCCTGGCGGGGCATGCCCGGACACATAAAACCAACGTAATCCGCTTCGATCTGGAAATCGATGTCATCGGCATGAAAATTATATTCGGGCATTCCCGACTGGGGAGGAAAAATACTGTCATAATAGTTCTTCCGGGCCTGCACATTGGCATGCCATAGCGGATAACCGGCTTTTGCAAATAGCTCCTGGAATTTCTTGGCCGGCGCATCCATGCCATATTTGTCCATGGTCATCAGAAAAGTCAGCTGCACATAGAGATCATCCTGCCAGATGCTGCCCTTGATATCACGCAGGAACCCATTTAATGCTGTCTTCAAATATTTTTCCCTGCGCCCTGAATTCTGTGGGAGCTCCATAGGTTACACCGATCATTTTACCGGCCCATCCCCCGGCTATCTTATCCTTCAGCACATCCGGAGCGATTGTGCGAAATTCCTTCTGTTGCGTGCACGACCAGCTGCCGGCCATGCAAAATGCAAGCGCAATAATCCAGATTTTCTTCATATTGATATTTTAGTTTTGAGTCTTCTTTCCGGGCTGATGCATCATCCGGTCCTCAATAAAGCGGGCCATCTGATCAACAGGCATTTTCTGGACAACATAGGTATGCCTTCCGGCCGGACTGTCCACCCAACCGTTACTTCCGTCGGGATTGACCTTGATTGTGCCGGTCACGCGGTCGAAGAATCCACCGGTACCATAAACGGCGATCAGCACGGCTGTTTCATCCCAGCTCATGCGTCCGTTTTTGTCTTCTTCCGCCATGGGAATGCACTGGCGAAAAACATCCCTCACCGGACTATGGGCCACGTCCATATTCATCACCCGCAGGCCGGTATGAATTTTCTCACCAATTTCAAATCCGGTGAAAATAACCGGGGTCGGCCAGTTTTCATAAACATAGACTGATGCGGTTGAGTCCATGTGCACATTGAATTCACTGCCTGAAGGAAATTTTCCGGCCATGGATACCAGCTTTTTCACTTTTTTAAGGATGAGATCCCTTCCCGACAGGGGGCAAATGCTATCGGCTTTGGATTCAAGCAGACCGGCAAGGTTAGTCAGAAATCCAACCGTTACAATGGTGACACTGGTATCCGGTTGCGAATACAATACTTTTCTGTATACAGAAACTGCATCAGGCACATCCGCTGTGGACATTACCGTATGGGGATATTTTGCGACAAGGGTATCCGGCCAATGCTGCGAAGCACCCATGCTGACGCCATGTGATTTCGGTGCACCGATGGGAAGATCGGGACGGTTAAAGTAGATATTCACAATGTTGATGCAGGGAGCTACCAGCTCATGCTGATTGCATGACACGGTAGCCAGGATCTCCGCTTTCCCGCTGTCCGCCATGGCATGCAAAAAGGCAAGGGCACCCACGTCATCATAATCGGGTCCGAAATCCGTATCAAATATTATCTTAACCGGCTGATTTTCAGTAACTCCACGATTACATGCCGGGATTATCGCCATACCCATGATGGCGAATATAAAAAGTTTAAATTTTCTCATTGAATTCATAGATAGTGTAGGAATTTAAAGTTAGAAATAAAATTGTAATCCGGACGCTATTCAACAGGGAAAAGGGGACTCGTTATTGCAGTAATGCATAATTCCTGACATCCGCGTAGCGGATTCATTATTGTAGCAATGAATTATTATCCCCCCCAACATCCGCGTAGCGGATGAATTATTGTAGGCATTTATTTACCTCAATATACTAATTTTCCTTACCTTCATATTCCGTTAAATATTACACTCATGTTATTGGTAATCAAATTAAACGCTAACTGCAATGAAACCCGGAACATTCACCCAGCTTCACATTCATCTTGTATTTGCGATTAAATTCAGAGAATGTTTATTACATAAATCCCAACGCGAGGAATTATATAAATATACCAAGGGTGTACTTGAAAATAAAAAGTGTAAAAGCCTAATCGTAAACGGATTTAGTGATCACATTCACATTTTCACGGGACTAAATCCCTCATTATCCATTTCAGATCTTGTACATGATCTGAAAATTAGTTCGTCTGCATTTATTAATAACGAAAAAAAATGGTTCCGGGGAAAATTTGCGTGGCAGGAGGGATATGGAGCATTTTCATACGGACATTCACAGGTAAAAGATGTTTATGGTTATATATTAAACCAGGAGAGCCATCACCAAAGAAGACCATTTCGGGAAGAGTATGTAGACATGCTCAAGAAATTTGGTATTGATTATAATGAAAGATTTTTATTTGAATTTTTTGAGTGATTAAGGCTAAGATTCAACCCCCACGGGGTTGTGGTGCCTGGTATCTCCATTTTCTACAATAATTTAACATCTACGATGTTTTTTCATCCTCGTGCAAATTCACATCCGCGTAACGGATGAATTATTGTCGAAATTATTTCCCCATTACCAACACCTTTGCTCCCCGGATGCTCCGGTTTTTGATATCCATTATCGCCTGGTTTGCCTTTTCAAAGGCATATTCCTCTACTTCGGGTTTGAAAGGAATTTCAGCAGCATGACGGATGAATTCCTCCACGTCCCTCCGGGTGACATTGGCGACACTTTTTATCTCCTTTTCCATCCACAGATGTTTTGAATAATCTACATTCAGAAGATATTCCTTATCGCCTTCTTCTTTACGGATGGCATTAATCACCAGCCGGCCGCCTGGTTTCAGGCAATCAAGTGCCTCAACCACGGTTGTCCATACCGGGGTTGTATCGATAATGCAGTCAAGTTTAACCGGCGGTCTGTCTTTCGTATCTCCAGCCCAGGCGCACCCGTGCTGCAGGGCAAAATCCCGTTCATCCCTGCTGCGGGCAAAAACATAAACAGCTGTTTGTGGATACAGGTATTGCACCAGTTTCAGAACCAGGTGGGCCGATGCACCAAATCCGGTCAATCCCAGGCTCATCCCGTTCTTTAAATTGCAGAGCGATAAGGAACGGAAGCCAATGGCGCCTGCACAGAGGAGAGGCGCAGCCCCGGCATCACTGAACAGGGCAGGGATCTTATATACGAAATTTTCGTCGGCTACCATGTATTCTGCATAGCCGCCATGAACATCCCTCCCTGTAGCTAAGAAATCAGGACACAGGTTTTCCTGTCCCGTTTTACAGTAAATACATTTTCCACAGGCATGGTAGATCCAGGCTACTCCTATCCTGTCGCCAATTAGTATATCCTTCCTGATGCCTTTATGTTGCTGCACAATGCCAATCACCTGGTGTCCGGGAATAACCGGATATACCGCCGGCGGGGTTCTTCCTTCTATTTCGTCGATCTCTGTATGACAAACACCGCAGGCCTTTACTTTCAGCAGCAGCTCACCTGACTGAGGCTCTGGCACAGGCCAATCCATCAGTTTCAAGGGTGATGATTCCGTTTTTAAATCAGCCTTTCGATCAAGGACCCAGCATTTCATATACCAATCCTATTCCTGGCTTAGTTCAGGTGGTCGCCATCTGCGACCACTTCTTCTTTAACACGGCCATTTATACCTGTTTAACAAAGCTCGGAGTTTGAATCAGGCTACCGGCAGGCCGGCTGCCCTCATGAGCAAATTCCTTTACCTGGAAAACAAATGCCTGCAGGCGGGTATCAAGGGAGACCGAATCCTGTCCGTCATAGGCAATATTGATCCATGGCAGGTTATTGTGATCCTTACGGAATGAATCACTTACCGAGGCGATCAACGTGCCTGGCATGCAGGTAAACGGAAGAATGGCCGCCACTCCGGCAATTCCCCTTGTAGCAAGATAGGCAGCCGTACCCATCGAAATGGCCGGATCTCCGTCATAATCCTTATGCACATAAGGATTACAAAGACTCAGCATCGCATTTAGAGGAACAGTCTTGTCATGATCCGTATCTTTGATTATATCCCGCAATATGGCTTCCGCTGACAAATGCTGGGCAATTCCCTGGATCTTGGATTTTACGAATCCACGCACATCTTTTTTCCATTTACTGTCGCGCCCGTATCTATAAGTGGAATAGGACAGCCATTCCGAAAACGGCGAAAGCAAGGTTTCCACGCCTAGTTGTTCAAGCCGGTTGATAAGACCCCCGTTGCAAAAATCATTGTCGCGCATGAAAATCTCCCCAATGACGGCAATCACAGGTTTGCGATGTTCCTTGTCCACAGGTATCAGTTTAAATTCGGCAAGGCATTCCGTTAAGGTATCATGAAGCCCATGAGCACCCTTTTCAATGCATTCAATTGTTTTATGCAGCGATTTCCTGTAAACGCTTTCGGTGTTCCCTGCAACCAGCTCATAGGGTTTGGTTTCCTGCTTTAACTTTCTTAGAAAATCCACTGCTACAAAACCTTTCCATGCCAGCAACCTGAACCTGGCCGCATTTTTGCCAGCGACGTCCGCATAGGAAGAATCGTTGGAAGGTGAAACAATTTCCGCTTTTTCAAAGCCAAGTTTGTCAAATATGACCCGTTGCAGATGATTATATTGTCCGAACCGGCAAGGCCCATTATGATCCGGCATGAAGAAACTTACTTTGGCAGGGTCAACTCCCGGTTCCATTAATTTTTTCAGAAAGCTGCCCGTGGTACAAATCATGGGAAAACACTCACGCGAGGAAGTATATTGCCGGCCCAGCGCAAGATCCTGTTCAGTCTGCATGGGCAGTACTTCGGACTGTATACCACAACTACGGGCGGCAGCCGAAATGGCGTGGGCGGCGTCATTCATATGTGGAAAATACAAAACACGGCCTTCTACCGGGGATGAATGGCCTGCCCTGGGTCTGAAGATAACTTCAGGTTTCTGGGAGGCAGATTCCGTTCCGCGCAAACTTTCCATGAATGCTTCAATCCGCGTGATCATCCCTGCATCGGCAGAATGCTCGTCAATTTCAAGATGCAAACTGGGCTTTCCTTTCATTTCTTCATCCACATAATGCGTGAGAAACGAATCGGGACCGCATCTGAAATTGCTCATGTAAATGGCATGAAGCCTTTTATCCTTTGCCACCAGCTTTGTAGCTGCCAGAATTTTCTGCCCGTTGGGCCAGTACATACTCCTGTAATCCGAAAATACATCATTAACCTGCAATTCCAGCATGTCAAGCGGGATTGGCATAAAGCCATGACCTATCAGCTTTTCCACCAGACCCAGGTTAAGGAACGGATCAGTGGTATTGTAAGGTCTCCCAAGGATAACTACCGGTCGACAGTCTTTGGGAATATCATTTAGTATCTGTTTCCCAAAATCGACCAAACGGGACTCAAAAGCAACCTGTACCTGATCGGCTTTTAGAATGGCCTTGCGAATGCGCTGAACCGGCAACCCGAACCGCTCATGAAAAAAGCCGCCCAATTCCTTAGGAAGCGCAGTTTTGAAATGCCTGAAATGCAACACGGGAGTCAGGATCATTTTTTCGGAAACCGATGATCGCAACGCTGCTTTTACCATGAATGCATGACTTTGCACCCAGGGACAATTGGTGTTGGAAGTTGGATTTCCCGGCTTTGCTTTGGCATCCACGATGAAGGGCAAAAATACATAATCCACCTTCTGTTCAATGAGGTCTACCACATGGCCGTGCATTAATTCAACAGGCAGGCAGGTTTCTGTTGTAACTGTTTCAAGTGATTTGGTGACCAGTTTTTTATCCGTTTCGCGGGATATTACAACATTAAAACCAAGTTCTTCAAAAAAGGTCCGCCAGAAAGGAAACTGCTGGTAAAATATCATGAGAGCCCGCGGTATACCTATGGTTATGGATTCTTTCTTCTCTGAAGGCTTGTAATCCCCCATCAGCATTTCAAGCCGCTTGTTAAAGAGATTGGGAATATTCCCGGGCAGTCGCTTTCTGTCACTGGTTTCATATTTTTCACACCGGCCTCCATAGAACAGGGCTTTCTTTTCCCCGGCAACAGTAACCTTTCTGATTTCACAGTGGTTTGTGCACGCCTGGCATACAAAACTGCTTACTTCGTACTTCGTATTTCTCCTGTCAAATCCCTTAAACTTGCTGATTGCCGATCCGTTAACAGATCGTCTTGCCAGGATGGCGGCCCCGATGGCTCCTGTCACATCAAAATCAGGTGGTATGGTGATCCCGGTTCCCAATACCTGTTCAAAAGCAGAAACCACACTCTTGTTGTTGGCCACTCCTCCCTGGAAAAAGATCTTTTTGCCGATTTTCCGTTCCCCAACCACCTTTTGCAGGTAATTGCTCACAATAGAATAGGCCAGTCCACCTACGAGCTTATCTACTTTAACCCCTTTCTGAAGGAAGGAATTCAAATCCGATTCCATAAAAACGGTGCAGCGGTCGCCGAGCTTAACCGGACAATCACAGGCGAGAGCCAGTGATCCAAACTGCTCCACTATTTTGATATTCAGTTTTTCAGCCTGTTCTTCAAGAAATGACCCGGTTCCGGCTGCACACACCTTGTTCATCTCAAAATCAACAACTGCGCCATCCCTTATGCTGATGAATTTCGAATCCTGGCCACCGATCTCAATAATTGTATCCACTGATGGATCATAATCAATCGCCGCAGTAGCCTGGGCAGTAATTTCATTTACTATGATATCTGCCCCGATAAAATCTCCGGTCAGATATCGGCCTGAGCCTGTAGTACCCGAACCTGCCACCCGCACACGGTCTCCCACTTCATCAAATATTTCTGTCAGTCCGCGCTGAATGGCTTCCAGGGGTTTTCCGGCAGTAGGAAGATACCTTCGTGCCACTACCTCGTGATCATCGGTGATCAGCACCAGGTTGGTACTCAACGATCCGATATCCAGTCCGAGATAAACAGGAATCTGAGCCTGCCCGTTAAATTTATATTTGCTGGTCTTACGTATCAATGCCTCTGAATTCTTTAGCCGGGGAAGACCCATTGTTTTGCTTCCGCCGTTCATCAGGTAATCTTTTAGGATATCCAGCCCCTTGAAGACGGCCGGCTCTGATTCAGCGCAGGTATGAAGTATTGCGCCAATTGCACCCATGGAGGCATGGTGCCGCGGAATAATGAATTCATCCTCACCCAGTGAAAGTGTTTCCCTGAAAGCCCTTATCATCCCCGCATTGGCAGCTACACCGCCTGAAAACACAACCGGAGTCCTGATTTCCTTGCTTCGGGCAATGGTGCTCCTGAAATTCCGGGCCAGGGCAAAACAAAGTCCCGCCACAATATCGTGCAACGGGGTCGCAATCTGCTGAAGATGGATCATGTCGCTCTTGGCAAACACGCTGCATCTGCCTGCAATCCTCGGAGGATCTACACTCCGGAGAGCCAGTTCCCCGAATTCTTTTTCAATGGAAATTCCGATTCGCCGGGCTTGCTGGTCGAGAAACGAACCTGTGCCTGCTGCACAGATGCTGTTCATTTCAAAGTCGGTGAGCCTTGGATATTCCTTGCCCGGCTCCTTATCCAGAAGGATCAGCTTTGAATCCTCCCCACCCATTTCAATTACGGTTTTGGTTTCCGGATACAGCCTCGAAACGGCCATGGCCTGTGCAATGATCTCATTAACATAGGCACCGCCAATTAAATCTGTGGCTATTTTTCCGCCCGATCCCGTAATGGCTGTCAGCTCAATACTATCGAAAGGATATTTTTCAAATAATTTGGTTAACCTGTTAAGCAGGGTGTGGAAAGGCTTTCCCATGGTAAAATCATAGTACTCCTCGACTACCTCAAGAGACCGATCCATCAGAATTGTATTCAGTGACACAGATCCTACATCGATTCCAAGAAAGTAACCGCCACTTACCGGTTCATCACGACGGGTTTGTTCGAACATGATCAGATAGAATAAGTTAGGTTAGTTTTGATAAATAATATGCAATAATTTAAATATATAATATAATATTTAGAAAACCAAAAAACGATACACTATGCAAGTCCTATGTTTTAATGTAAGTTAATAATTCTAAATAACTTATAAATTATCTGGCATTTAAATGCCTTTTCATTAATATCAAATTTCATTACAATTAAATACACTATTTTACTGCGGGCGAAAGATAAGAAATCTGGGGCTGGTTTTTTAAAATTGGATGCTTAAAAAACTCGTTGAGAAATTCCAGTTTCTTTTAAATAACATATAAATTGATTGAAAAACAAAAATTTAATGAATGATTACAGGTACTTGTCCAATGATGAGATGTGTACTATATTTATATCCTGTTTGATACACATCCATTTTCAATCATGCAAAAAGTTTTAACCTTTGGTGAGATCATGCTCCGGCTTTCCACTCCGGGCTTTGAGCGCTTTTCCCAGGTCAGCCGGTTTGATGTTCAGTTCGGCGGGGGTGAGGCCAATGTGGCGGTTTCACTGGCCAATTTTGGAATTCCTGTAAATTTTGTTACCCGTTTACCCAATAACGACATTGGCCGTGCCTGTCTGATGGAATTAAAGCGGCATGGCGTGGGCGTGGATGATGTTGCCTGGGGAGGAGAAAGGATGGGAATTTATTTTCTTGAAACAGGCGCCGTGGCCAGGGCAAGCCAGGTTATTTATGACAGGGCCTATTCATCCATGGCAACGCTTCATCCCGGTATGATCGACTGGACAAAAGTATTTGAGGGAGTGACCTGGTTTCACTGGACCGGGATTACACCGGCCCTTTCGGAAGGTACTGCAAAAGTCTGCCTTGAAGCTATTCAAATGGCAAACAAGCTGGGAATCACCGTATCAACAGACCTTAATTACCGGAAAAATCTCTGGAAATACGGGAAGTCCGCTTCTGAAGTGATGCCCGACCTGGTAGCCGGATGTGATATAATTCTCGGCAACGAGGAAGATGCGGAAAAAGTCTTTGGTATCAAGCCGGAAACAATGGATACTACCCATAAACATCCGGAAGCTAAAGCATATGAATCGGTTTGCCGGCAATTGATGTCCCGCTTTCCAAAGGCCCGGAAAGTGATCATTACCTTGCGTGGATCCATTAGTGCCAGCCACAATACCTGGAGTGGTGTGCTCTGGGATGGGAAGACCCTGTTTCAGGCCCCCCAATATGATATCACCCATATTGTAGACAGGGTGGGAGGCGGTGATTCATTTATGGCGGGACTGATTTATGGTTTGCTTACCTGGCCGGGAAATGACCAGAAAGCATTGGACTTTGCAGCTGCCGCTTCCTGCCTGAAACATACCATCCCGGCGATTTCAATCTGGTATCGGTTGAGGAAGTAGAAAGACTGATGCAGGGCGATGCCTCCGGGAGGGTGAGGAGGTAGGCTGTAGGCTGTTGGCTTGCTGTTGAGGTAGGTGGAGTCTCGATATTCCCCTGCCAATGTAGAGTTGGACATGCAGACCACGCGAACGGTATTGCACAACTGCAGGACTGCACGACTGCACGACTGCAGACTGCACAACTTTTTCATTAGCACATTTGCACATTTGACTTTTTTACTTTTAGTTTTTAACTTTTAACTGATATCCTATGTCCCGCTTTACTCGAATCCATGTGATCAATACAATGATGAAAGCCGGAATTATCCCGGTGTTTTATCATCAGGATGCAACCACGGCCAAAAATGTGCTTAAAGCATGTTATGACGGAGGAATCCGGGTTTTTGAATTTACAAACCGTGGCGATTTTGCGCATGTTGTATTTCGCGAGCTCAATCAGTATGCGGCTTCGGAATTACCCGATATGATACTGGGAGTAGGATCGGTGATTGAACCCGGGACGGCTTCCTTATATATGCAGCTGGGCGCCAGTTTTGTGGTATCCCCGGTACTTCATGAAGACACAGGCAGGGCATGTAACCGGCGGAAGGTATTATGGATGCCCGGTTGCGGATCCGTATCTGAAATTTCCCGCGCCGAGGAACTGGGCGCTGAAATTGTAAAAATATTTCCGGCATCCCAGGTGGGCGGGCCTGCATTTATTGAAGCCGTGAAGGGACCAATGCCATGGACGAACATCATGCCGACAGGCGGTGTGGAACCTACCGATGAAAGCCTGAAGGCCTGGTTTGGCGCAGGTGCAGCAGTGGTAGGCATGGGATCGCAATTATTGAAAAAATCCTGGATCGAACAGGGCAACTTTGGCCAGATCGCTTCTGCCTGCCAGGCCGCCCTTGCTCTCGCTGCGAAATATAAAAACCAGTAAAAATCTCTCGCTGATCTCGCTAATCTCGCAGAAATTTTCTCGCAAAGGCGCCAAGGCGCAAAGTTTATGAGCTGTAGCTAATGCAGCACCTTTGCCTCCAAGTTTCGCTCGCATTTTGCGAAGTAACTGCCAATGGGTGTTTTGTTCGTGGATAAACAGGAAGCTGCTTGACGTAAGTATTGACCAGCCTTATTTTTTTTCTTCATCATCTTACTACTAACGATTGTACCTCCGGTTATTTTAGTATTGGGAACCAGATTTAACCAAGCTGCAAAGTGTTTAGCACTGAACCATTTACGCATATCGACACCGACTTCAGCAATAAACTCCAATGCTGTTACTTCGCTTATGCCAGGTATTTTACACAAATCAACCTCTGCAATTGCAATCAAATAAGGCGAAATTGCAAAGTCAAATTGATTTTTTTTTGCTTTTGCCTTAGACTTTTTTTTAAAAGTTTCTTCCAAACAGGTAATATCTCCTTCGTTTATTATTGCTACTTGTTTGAGTAATTGTTGTTTTATTTTTTCTTCACATCTTTTGATCTGCTTTTGATGAAATTCATAATTTTCAACGGCTTGTTCCAGCATAAATAGATACTCTTCTTTCCATATCCCTTGTAATGATTTGATTATTTCTTCGTGTGAAGCTTTAATTCTTGGATCGCAAAGTGTATACAGAATTTGAGGATTTCTTTCTCCTGCGATAATGGCCTTGACCATTTTCATTCCTGTTTTACCCAGTATATCACTTATAACAGTGTGTATTTTAATGTTCATTAGCTCAAGTGCTTTTTGCATTCGTCTTACCGAATCGGAGCTTAACAGTATTAAATTTTTCCGCTGTCGTGTATAACTCCTTAACAAGCGAATTTCACTGTCTGGTTGAAAACTTTTCTGCAGCAATCCGCAGGTATGCAGCTTCTGGATCCAAATAGAATCTGTATCATCTTTCTTTCGTCCAGTAACATTTTTTACATGCTTTGCATTAACCAGGTAGGGTTCTATGCTGCATCCTGAAGCATAAGGTAGAGCAGAGAGTATACTATGTGCTTTCAATCGCTGACGTGGTGATGGAATTGCTTTTTAAATAATCTACGATTTTTTCTAAATCGCAAGTAAATGCGAAGTCTTTGAAAACTTTGCGAGATTATCGAGAACCTTTTCTATTTTCTTCTGGCAAAAAGCACCCCGATCAACCCCACCGCCAGCAACCCCGACAGCACCATGATCCAGGGATTGGCGGCCCTCGACGAAGCCTTCATTTCATAATCCTTCAGGGCAAAAAACATCGGTTCCAGCTTCCATTCCATTTCCGAGAGATTGACTTTTTCTGAATTGGTGTTAATACACCTTGCCCGGCAGGCTCAGGGTATGCGTAAAACTGTCATCAACGCCAATATCCTTCGCCTTTCTTATTTTACGGTCAAATTCAGCAAACACTTCCGGATTATTCACATACAATTCCTGCAGTCTGTCTGATCCAGTAAGTGAATCACCGATCGGTATTCAGAATAGGTTGCAGACATAAATTCACTTGTTTTCAAATCATATTTTTTATCTACGGCATTCTATCCAAATGTCTTTTTTCAGAGAAATATCCTTTACGACTGCATCATTTTTGAAATGCTTATTTAAAACATCAATATAATCTTCAATGATCGAGGCAATCATCCATTTTGCAAGCTTTTGCTGGCAATATTCACTGATTTTATTCATTTCAACGCTGTCCGCCGGGGTGTAATTGTACTTTGTATCTTCTACCTTCCATATCAGTTTTTTTCCATCTGAGGAATAAGCAGTCCGGTCATCATCCATAATCACCGATTGTTCCATGTCCGGTAAGGAAACTATCCACAGGTATCTTCTGAAATGGAAATGTCATGGGATATACTTCGGAATACTCATAATAGGTGTAAAACCAGCGGAATTTCTTTTTAAGGCTTACAACCGGCTTAATCGTTCCAATTGAAGTATCGGTGTCCAGCCAGGACTTCAATTCATCAATACTGCCAAAGGTCCTCGAAGCCTCATATACATACTTGTTTTTCTCCCGGAGAGAGTATCTTTCTCGTTTTTGGGCCCCAGCTGTGGCTAATTTTCCATTCCGGTCCGGAAGGGATCATCAGCGAACCTTCGAAAATTTCTGCAGAATCACCCCTTACCCTGTATTGGCGGAATAATGGATCCATCCCGGTTTACCGTTGTAGTGACCGTATAGTCCAGGCATGAACCCATAAAAAGCAATAACATAAGGATTGCAAAATTCCTGAATACTCTTTGAGAAGAATGATTTTTCATATGCTTGATTTTTTATTTGGTATTAATATATTAATCTGAAAGACCTGCCTGGATAAGCAGTTTTCTTTAATGTTTTGATATCGCTTGCGTTGTATCCGCAATTCTCCCTCACATAGGCTGTTAAGGCTTCCTCACTGATCAGGTTAACCGGCACCGTATCCGTGACGGGCAAAAGCAGCCAGGGATTGATAATGGATTTTCCTCCTGAGTTCCTGTATACAGTCGAGATGAGACCTCGGAATCCTGATTGTTGCAGCCGGACCTGTAGGTCCGTTCTGTTCCGGTTAAAACTCCGTTCCTGAAATACAAAGGTGGATGCACAGAATGAGGAGAAGGCAGGCCGCTGCTGTTTTGAACAGTGATGAAACTGTATGATGTGGCCGGCTTTATTGATGTTTTGCAGCAGACTGATGCGTGAACAGTTCATCCTGCAGCCTGTATGCCTTCGTCATAATCCGCTTTTAAAACAACAGATGTCATCGTCTTGACCGACCGGGACAATTCCTTACACCGGGGACAGTTCTGTATGTGTTCTGACACCATACTTTTTTCCTTTTCCGTGAGTTCTCCTTCACGAACAAGATAAATGAGTGGTTCAATATCCCTGCATTTCATAAGTATCCTCCCTTTTCTAACTTTTCACGAACAAACTTTCTGGCATAGTACAGGTTTGATTTTACCTTAGCGGCGTCAAATCCCGTAATTCGACAAACTTCCTCCACCGGCAGGTCCTGAATATCACGAAGAACGAAAACCAGCCTTTGCACCTTGCTTAATTGCTGGGCAAGGCTGCGAATCACTTTACCAAGTCCAACCTTATCCGGATCGGAAATCTGATCCATGGCTTCCGCCTGATAATCAGCCCGGGTTTCATAATCCATCGGGATACGATCCTCCCGTCTTCTTTTAAGCGCCCTTGTCTTATCAAGGCATAGATTAAAAGCGATAGTATAAATCCAGGTAGTAAAACGGCAATGTCCGTCATAGTCATCCAGGTGTTTCCAAATACGGACAAACGTATCCTGTACCACCTCCCGGTTATCCTCTTCACAGAAAAGAAAACGTGATACAACCCGCGCGATATAAGGCTGATGCCTTTCAACCAGGTGTCCGAACGCAACTGAATTTCCCTGCCGGATCAAAGAAACCAGCTTTTCATCCTGGTTTTCATGAAGTGTGGTTTGGAAATTATTCAATTTGAAATTTGTTTAATCATGATACGACGGAAAATTTGACAGGTAAAAAGGTAATCAAATTAATTTTTGAAGTCGTAAAAATATCTCTCGCTGATCTCGTTATTCTCGCAGATTTATTCGAAAATGTTCAGGTGAGAGATTGCGTAAAATGGTCTCTCGCTGATCTCGCTAATCTCGCAGATTTATTCGCAGATTCTTGTTTATTCCGAGATCCACGAGTTGGACAAGGCCACGGTTAATTTTCTCTGTGCATTCTGCGAAATCTGCGTCCGGGCACTCTGTGAACATAATACTGCGAGCAAACGCGAGCATTCAATAATATCTGCGAGATCCACGAGATCTGCGAGAAAATTTTTTCGTAAATTACCCTTCTAATTTAACCGAATTCCCACCATGGAAAATAATCAACGTCGTGATTTTCTTAAGAAAAGCATCCTGGGCATATCAGGTGCTGCATTGCTTCCTCAGGCCCTTCGGGCCTCCACCTCCGGCCAATCGGCTTTACCCTCTCTCCCAAGCCGCATTCTTGGAAAAACCGGTCTTAAAATACCCCTTATCAGCATGGGCACCAGCGGTGCCACCAATCCGGGTTTCATCCGGAGTGCCTATGATGCCGGCATTAGATTGTTCTTCTCGGCCACCTATTATGGCCAGGGAAATAATGAAATACTTGTAGGGAACGGACTAAAAGGTCTGCCCCGCGATTCCTACACAATCGGAACCGCCTGTGGCTGCCTGATGGTCTCGACCAGAAAACAGGCACTTTTACAAAGGGATTTGATACCGAAGCCTATATCAAAAAGGCTGAAGCAAGTCTGAAACGGTTTGGCATAGATTATATTGATTTCCTTCTGTTTCCTTACGCAGGCAAGCGGGAAATGGTGCTGCATGAGGGAGTCCTCAAAGCCATGCAACAACTGAAGAAAGAGGGCAAGGTCCGCTTTGTGGGAATTGCCTCACACGATAATACAGAAGAAGCGCTGAAAGCCGCTGCAGATTCAGGAGTATATGATATAGCCATGCCGGCTTATAATTATAAGTCTGCCGGCAGCACAACCATGACCGATGCCCTGGCGTATGCTGCCAAGGCAGGTATCGGAATTGTTGCCATGAAGACTACTGCCGGAGCCGCGCGGTCCAAATCAGGCCCGGCATTAAACACGAATGCTGCCCTCAAATGGGTGCTCCAAAATGAAAATGTGTCGTCCATTGTCTCCGGAATGTCTTCCGTAGAAGAAATGCAGAAAAACCTGGCCATGATCAATAACCTGAAAATGACAGACCAGGAAATGAAAGACCTTAACCTGGCCAATGTATTGAATGAACCCGGCCTGTATTGCCATCAATGCAAGGAGTGCCTGCCCCAGTGCCCGGCTAACCTGGATATACCCACGCTCATGCGGGGTTATATGTATGCATACGGATACCATAATCTTGAGCATGCTTATTATACAGTGGCTGATTCAGGTATGACGGGTAATCCCTGCGATCTGTGCGATGTGTGCAAGGTGAATTGCAGCGCCGGTTTCAACGTCCGGGAAAAAGTCTGTGATATTGCCCGTCTCCGTGATGTTCCGGTTGATTTTCTAATGGCCTAAACTTTGTACCACCCCGTCGGGGTGGTAAGGGGGGACCCCGTCGGGGTGTCATAAACATGTATAAAACTATAATGATTACAGGGGCCAGTGGATACATTGGCTCCTGGGCTGTAAAGGAGTTTTTGGAAACGGGCTATACGGTAAGGGCCTGCGTACGCGACAAAAACAATCCTGCCAAGGTGCAGCACCTGCTTGATCTGGCAAATGAGACTCCGGGTACCTTGGAGCTATGGGAAGCCAATCTTCTGAAAGAAGGATCGTTTGATGCTGTGGCTATTGGATGTGACGCCATTATTCACATGGCTTCTCCTTTCACCTTGCGATTTAAAGACGCCAGGAAGGATCTTATTGATCCGGCTTTGCTGGGAACAAGAAATGTACTCAATGCCGCAAGCCGCTCAGGAACTGTAAGGAAAGTAATCCTTACTTCAAGTATCGTAGCTATTTTTGGCGATAACCTGGATATGAAAGAAAAAGGACTTTCAGAATTCACTGAAGCCCAGTTTAATACTTCGAGTACCCTCACCCATCAGCCTTATGCCTATTCAAAAGTACTGGCGGAAAAAGAAGCATGGAAAATGGCTGAAGCACAAAATCAGTGGAAGCTTGTGGTGATGAACCCGGGATTTGTAATGGGTCCATTACTGTCAACGGTCTTCTGATTCCGAAAGTCTGCAATTCATGAAAGATATGCTGGGAGGTAAGTATAGGACCGGCGGTGCTGATCTGTACTTTGGATTTGTGGATGTCAGGGATGTTGCCAGGGCACACCGGCTGGCTCTTGAAAATGATCAGGCCGAAGGTCGCTTTATTCTTTGCTCTGAGACCAAGGGTTTTATGGATGTGGCGGAGGTCATACGGAAAAAGTATGGTAAGCAATTTAAACTTCCGGGGATGAAAACGCCCACTTTCCTGCTCTATTTTATGGGTTGGATGTTTGGTCTCAGCCTTAAATACGTTTACCGGAACATAGGACGCCCGATTAAATTAAACAACAGCAAAAGCACTCAGAATCTGGGCATCACATACATACCCTTTGATAAGACCATCGAAGATATGGTTGAGAAGATGATTTCCCTTAAGATAATTTAATTCGGTAAGGGGGGACCCCGTCGGGGTGTCCCCCAACCACCCCGACGGGGTGGGGGTCTAAATCAATTTCAGGATCAGGTTTGGCATAAGACCAAGGACAAGCAGGGTAAGGATGCTGAAGTACAGGATAACCTTGTACATCACGCTGATCTCAATGGCGCTGCCTACTACTTCCTTCCGGTTATACAGAAACCCGATGATCCGGAGATAATAGAAGGCGCCAATAATGGAAGTGACAATGGCTATCAGCACGAGCCAGGTAAATCCGGCCGACCACGCATTCACAAACAGATAATATTTGGCAAAAAAACCTGCAACCGGTGGAATTCCGGCCAATGATAACATGGAAACAGTAAGGGCTGCCGTAAGCAATGGGTTCTTTACATAGGTACCCTTGAAGTTCTCAAGCTCATCCACTCCCAACTGCTCCTTTACTGCAATGAAAATTGAAAAGGAAGCGATGGTTGCAATTGAATATACAAGGGAGTAATACAGAATTATGGACTCTGATCTTGCATTGAGCGCAACAATGGCGATCAAAAGATATCCGGCGTTGGAAATACCTGAATAAGCGAGCAGCCGCTTAAAGCTGGTCTGGTAAATAGCCGTGATATTCCCCACGATCAACGTCAGCGCCGAAAATACCATCAGCGAATTGAACCATATTTCATGAATACCTGAAAATATACCCATCACCAGACGAAGCAGGGACACCATGGCAGCCGTTTTTACAACGGTTGCCATAAACGCTGTTACAGCCGTGGGAGCACCCTGGTATACATCCGGTGCCCAGAAATGAAAGGGAAATGCAGCCACTTTAAAAGCAAATGCGGATAACAGCAGGATCACCCCTACCTTGAACAGGATTGGCAGATCAGCGCCGTGAAGTCGCACAAAATCCGCGATGACTGCCATGTCAAAACTATTTGCCGTACCAAAGATAAAAGCAATGCCAAGGATCAACAGACAGGTTTGAAAAGATCCAAAAATGAAATACTTCATGCCTGCCTCGTTCGACAGGACATTGGTACGGTGACTGGCAGCAAGAACATACAGGGGAATGGACAAAGTTTCGAGTCCTATGAAAAACATCACCAGGTTTGAATACGAAACCATGACGATGCCCCCGATCAGGGAAAATATAAACAGGCTGTATATATCGGCCAGGTGTTCTATTTCATTGGAATAATAAAAGCCACACAACAGGAATACCAGGATGGTCTCAAAAATCAACAGTCCGGTGAATTTTATCGAAAACGGATCAATCGTGATCATGTGATTGTAATACGATCCCTGGAGATTCCAGCCGCTGAGGTTCAATATAAAAGCAAGAACGCAGGCAATCAGTGAAAAGGCCAGCAGCCACTTATGCAGCTTGAACAATCCGCTGCCCAGCACTACAATACCTGAAATGGCTAAAAAGATTATTGTATTCATATAAAAAGGCTAACCAATATATTTACGCTGCTTTCTGTCGTTTTCAAAAACACGGTTGGAAAAATTCCTATGAAAAAAATCAAACCGATCATCACGGCAAACACAAATTTCTCCCTGAAATTCAGGTCTGAAAACGGGATTTCCACTGGCTTGCCAAGCATGGTTGTCCGGTAGGATACAAGCATGTAAACCACGCCAACCACGATTCCTAATCCTGCCAGGATGGCAAATCCCAGGTTTACCTTCACCAGGCTTGTAATCATCAGTAATTCCCCCGGAAATCCGCTTGTAAGCGGTATCCCGATGGATGCCAGCAAAACAACCAGGTAAAGTCCGGCAAATACCGGGGCCTTTGTTCTGAATCCGCCCATATCCGCCAATTCCTGTGAATCTGTTCTGATTTTGAAGATATCGGCCACGAAAAACAGGGCGATAATTACAATACCATGTGAGAATGTCATTATAAGGGCACCCTGGATACCCAGGGCGGAGAGTGTAAAAATGGCTGCAATAACCAGGCTCAGATGCGCAATGGAAGAATAGGCAAATAGTGTTTTTATATTTTTTTGCCGCAGGGCAATAATAGCGGCATACAGGATGCTAAAAACAGCCAGGCCTATAACATAGGGCGCAAAGTGCTTCACGGCCAAAGGCACAACCGGGATGAGCCATCGCAGTATGCTGAAAATCCCCATTTTCGACATCAGGCCGCTTAAGAGCAGGGTACCGGCGGACGGCGCCTGGGTATAGGTGTCGGGTTGCCACGAATGGAAGGGAAATACCGGTGTTTTAATCAGATAGGCCAGCATGAAAGCCATAAAAAGCCATGACTGGCGAGGGGAATCCAGCAGCGAGGTTACGGAATGCATCATGTGAAAAGGAGTGCTCTCCCGGCGTGGAAAGGTACAATGAGATCAGGGCCACCAGCATGATCAGGCTTCCCGCCAGGGTATAAATGAAAAACTTCAGGGTTATCCTCATCCTGTGTTCACCACCCCAGATGAGCAGAATGATGTAAGCCGGTATCAGGCTCATTTCCCAGAAAATATAATATACAAAGGCATTGAAGCTTAAAAACACCCCCATCAGGGAACCCTGAAGGATCAGCACCATACCGTCCATAAGCCCGAAATTATGGTAGGTTTTGTCCCATCCTGCCAGCATGATCAGGGGCACTGCAATGCCCGCCAGAAGCATAAACAGAACATTGATCCCGTCAAGGTTCAGTTGAAGGTGGATACCCCACTCCTTGATCCAGGGAATGTTCACATAAAAATCCTGGCCTGAACCCCGCATATAGACTATGAATATGATCAGGGAAAGCACAAGTTCGATGAGAGAGATAAACAGGGCAGAATATCTTGCCATGCGGCTGCGAAAGAAAAGAAACAGGGTGCCCGAAACAATGGGCAGAAAAACAAGGTAAAGCAATAGTTTCTCCATCACATGAAAAGGTTAAGAACAAGCACCAGGATAATCCCTACAACCATGAAAAACAGGTAAAAGCTTACACTGCCGCTTTGCAGAAAGCGGAATATCCGGCTCAGGTAACTCACTGTTGTACCCACACCCTCCACCAGTGCATCCACAATTTTCAGCTCAACAAATGAATAAAGGGTATCGGATATCCTGGCCAGCGGATTGGTGATCACAACCTGGTAAATTTCATCCACATAATATTTCCTTGTAAGTAACCGCCCAATTGGTTTACCCGGGATTGCTGAAACTTCGGCAATTTCCTTTCCGGTGAACCTGTTTCTGGCAAGCAGGATCATGCCGGTCACTGCCAGAACTGTAATGATCATGAGTATCCATTCGGTAAGGTGATTGCTGTTTTCCAAAACGTGAACAAGGCCCGTGTAATTTGCAAGCCACTGACCCCCGCCAAACAATCCGGGTACATTGATCAATCCGCTGATGATGGAAAGAATGGCAAGAATGACAAGCGGGGTGGTCATAATACGGGGTGATTCATGAACGTGATCCCATGTACCGGCATCTCCCCTGTATTGCCCGTAGAAAACAAGATAGATCAGCCTGAACATATAAAATGATGTGAGGAGCGATACGCCCAGTCCAAGTACCCACAACAATGGGCTTGCCTGCAGTGCCGCCGCCAGGATGCCGTCTTTCGAAAAGAAACCGGAAAAGGGCGGTATACCTGAAATGGCCAGGGCCCCGATAAGCATTGTAATAAAGGTGACCGGGGTTTTTTCCTTCAAACGGCCCATAAAACGGATATCCTGCTGGCCATGCAATCCATGTATAACACTTCCTGCACATAAAAAGAGGAGGGCCTTGAAAAAGGCATGGGTCAGCAGATGAAAGAGGGATGCATCAAAGGCCCCAAGACCCAGCGCGAAAAACATAAGTCCCAGCTGGCTGATGGTGGAATAGGCCAGAATTTTCTTGATGTCAAACTGCTTAAGGGCAACTGATCCGGCAAACAGGGCGGTGACAATTCCCACAACCATCACCACATGCATGGAAAGCGGGGAAAGGACAAACAGGGCCCTGGAACGTATTACGAGGTAAATACCGGCTGTCACCATGGTGGCAGCATGGATCAGTGCAGATACCGGCGTAGGACCGGCCATGGCGTCAGGGAGCCAGGTGAACAGGGGAATTTGCGCACTTTTCCCGACGGCCCCTGTAAAAAGCAACAAGGTGACCAGGGTCATCTGGTTTACGCCAATGCCTGATTGCAGCTGCGTTTGTATCTCTGTGAAAGAAAGGGTGCCAAAAGTAAAATACAGGGTGGCTATGGCAAGGAGAAATCCCAAATCGCCTATCCGGTTCATTATAAATGCCTTATCGGCTGCTCTTGCATATTCAGGGTTGTTAAACCAGAATCCGATCAGCAGGTAAGAACACAAACCAACCCCTTCCCAGCCGGCAAACAGAAGCAAGTAATTGTCAGCCATCACAAGCAAAAGCATGAAAAACACAAACAGGTTCATATAAGAGAAAAACCGGTTGATAAGCGGATCCTCTTTCATGTACCCGATGGAATAAAAATGGATCAGGGCACTGACCCCGGTTATCATAACCGACATTACCAGGGTCAGGGAATCCCCCTGAAGCGAAAAGGAAGCCCTGAATCCGGCTGTATCAATCCATGTAAATGGCCCCGCTACAAACATTCCATGCCGCCGGGTCATAAAAAATGCAGCCATGCTCAACAGGAACGAAATGGCTACCAGAAGCGAAGCCACCAAACCTCCGCTGTTGCGCGGCAGATATTTTCCTGCAAAGGTGAGAAGCAAATAACCTGCCAGGGGCAATAAAACGATCAATGCAAGCAACATTATACTGTGTTTAGATTCGTCACCATTTCAAATTATTAAAAAGGGAAATATCCGTTGAATTTATATTCCTGTACATCACAACGATCAGTGCCAGTCCAACGGTGACCTCCGCCGCCGCCACCACCATAATAAAGAATACAAAGATCTGCCCGTCAGCATTTCCGTTATAGGCAGAAAAAGCAGCCAGAAGTAAATTCACTGAATTGATCATCAGTTCAATGCACATGATGATAACAATTGAATTACGCCGGTAGATAATACCTACCGCACCAATGCAAAACAGCGTGAGACTAACCAGTATATACCAGTTAAGAGGCACGGCCTGTAGGGTGGACTGATAATTGATCATATCTTATCTGTGTTCTTTTTTGATCAGAATAATTGAACCGATCATGGCTGATAAAAAGAGAATGGATGATATCTCAAAGGGCAATATGTACTCATTAAAAAGAATTTTACCCAGAAATTTTACCGACCCAAAATCAGAACCAAGCGATACGGGGTTTACCATATAGGTGTTTTTCCTGATGGCGGCAACAAACACAAGCAGCAGGATTCCACCGGATATCACAGCGGCAAACAGGCTGATCCTCGACAGGGTGATCTGCTTTGTCTTGTTGAGATTCAGCAGCATAACGGCAAACAGGAAAAGCACCATGATGGCTCCTGCATAAACGATTATGTTTACAATGGCCAGAAATTCTGCATTCAGCAGGAGGTAATGACCTGCAATGGCAAAGAAACATAAGTATAAGGTATAGTATACTATGCACCAGGTTGCGGGCAAAAACCGTCATCACTGCACTAAACAGGGCCAATACCGATAAGAAAATGAAAATATCGCGGATCATGGTGCAAGTTTTTCAGGAGATGATGGGTAAGGTATAATTCTTTTCGATACGTCCACCCGCTTATCTTTATCGACCGGTTCAACCAGCTTCGCCTTGTCAAAAATGAAGCCTTCGCGGTTATAATCGGGATGGGCAAGCCGTTCCGTGAGAAATATGGCTTCTTTCGGGCAGGCCTCTTCACACATCCCGCAAAATATGCAACGTAACATATTGATTTCATAGCTGGCCGCATATTTCTCTTCACGGTACAATTTTTCCTCGCCTCGCTTGCGTTCGGCGGCCACCATGGTGATGGCTTCAGCCGGACAGGCCACAGCGCATAAGCCACAAGCTGTGCACCGTTCACGGCCCTCATCATCGCGTTTCAGCACATGCCTGCCCCTGTAAACCGGACTGAACGGCCGCTCTACCTCCGGATACCTGAGCAGTCACATTTTTCTTGAAAAAATGCCGCATGGTGATCCTTAGCCCGTTCACTATGGCGGGAAAATAAAGTCGCTCGGTCCAGGTCATTTTCCTGGATGGTACCTGTTTGGCCCTGGCAGTTAATGGTTGCATCTTCCTCCTCCCGAATTTCTATTTAAATAGTACCATAATTCCGCCTGTGATCAATATATTGATAATAGCCAACGGGATCAGGATCTTCCAGCCCATCCTCAGCAACTGGTCAAAACGAAAACGGGGAAGCGTCCACCTTATCCACATAAAGAAAAAGATAAACAGGAATATCTTCACGAAAAAAACCACCGTTCCGACTACTGAAAGCGCATTGGGGGAAAGCCCCAGCTTATCCTCGAACGGGAAATTATACCCCCCGAAATACAGCGACACCAGGATACAGGATGAGATAAACATGTTAATGTATTCAGCAAACAAATAGAACCCCAGTTTCATGCTGCTGTATTCGGTATGATAACCGCCCACGAGTTCTGTCTCACATTCCGGAAGGTCGAACGGTGCACGGTTACATTCCGCAAAGGCACAGATAATAAAGATAAGAAAGCCAAGCGGCTGGTACCATATGTTCCAGTGAAAGCCATGCTGCATTTCCACAATATCGCGGATATTCATTGACCCGGTGGTCATGATCAGGGCCACCAGCGACAGTCCCATGGCGAGTTCATAGCTGATCATCTGCGAGGAGGCCCTTACGGCTCCCAACAGCGAATATTTATTATTTGATGCCCAGCCACCTATGAGAATTCCGTAAACCCCCATGGAGACAACGCCAAATACATAAAGTACAGCAATATTAATATTGGCCACCATCAGTGAAAAGGGCCTGCCTCCTACCATCAGATCGCGTCCCCAGGGAATGACGGCACTCGTCATCAGGGCGGTAAGCATAGCGATAACGGGTCCAAGGAGAAATAAAAGCCGGTCAGATGTATTTGGCATGATTTCTTCTTTGGTAAACATCTTGATGCCATCCGCCAGCGGCTGGAGTATGCCGCCGGGACCAGCCCTGTCGGGTCCGAGCCTGTCCTGCATAAATGCCGCCACCTTCCGTTCGGCGTAAGTGCTATACAGCGCGATCAGCAGCGTAACCGTGAAAATGAACAGGATGAGGACCAGTTTATATATCAGAAATGAATACTCCATATTATTCCATATTTGGGGGCTTAACCATTTTCAGATAGTGATTTGCTGAGATGACCGAATGTCGGTCAATTACAGTGGGACCTTCGATCTGCCAGTCGGCTGTATCCTTTTTTTCAAACCGGCAGGTGTTACAGATGTAATCTTTCGATTCACCCCACCTGTCTTTTCTTCCTGTCACCCTCAGCACATTGCTGCCCTGGTACCAGAGAGTAACTTTTCCGGCACAAACCGGACAATCGCGATGGGCGTCAACGGGACGGGTAAACCACACCCTGCTTTTAAAACGGAAGGTTTTATCGGTGAGGGCGCCAACCGGACAAACATCGATCATGTTGCCCGAAAATTCGTTGTCGATGGCCTTTTCAATGTAAGTGCCGATCTCTGAAACATCGCCACGGTTCAGTACCCCATGCACGCGCCCGGGAGTAAGCTCATCCGCAACATGAACACAGCGGTAACAGAGGATGCACCGGGTCATGTGCAACTGTATTTTATCACCCAGGTCCCGCTTTTCGAAAGTCCGCTTTTCAAATTCATAGCGGCTTTCCATGCTGCCATGGGCAAATGAAAGGTCCTGCAGGGAACATTCACCGGCCTGGTCACAAACCGGACAGTCGAGCGGATGGTTTATCAGCAGAAATTCAACAACTCCTTTCCTTGCATCAATCACCTCGGGCGAGGTCTCATTCAGTATTTCCATTCCATCCTGGCAAAGAGTGCTGCACGATGCAACGAGTTTCGGAACAGGCCGCGGATCCTTTTCCGAGCCCTTTGAAACCTTAACCAGGCAAACCCTGCATTTGCCGCCGGTCCCGTGCAGCCGGGTATAATAGCACATGGCCGGGGGAACATGTTTCCCCAGCTTCCGGGCAGCGTTCAGAATGGTAGTTCCTTCCTCTACTTCAATTTCATCTCCATCAATGCGTACCTTGATCATATCTGATTCATGCATTAGGTTGTTCTGCCGTCATTATTTCCTTGTTCTCCAGGTAAGACCCTGCCCTGTGAATCTCCGGATTGAGCACATGATTTTCAAATTCTTCCCTGAAATGCCGGATTGCACTGGCTACCGGCCACGCCGCAGCGTCACCGAGCGGACAAATGGTATTTCCTTCAATATGCTTGGCCACGTTTACCAGCAGATCGATGTCTGTCTTTTTTCCCCTGCCTTCTTCCAGCCGGAGCAATATTTTTTCCATCCATCCGGTTCCTTCCCTGCAGGGACTGCATTGGCCGCATGATTCATGATGGTAAAAGCGGGTAAGGTTCCAGGTATTTCTTACAATGCATTGGGTATCGTCAAACACAATAAATCCACCCGAGCCAAGCATCGATCCTGATTCAAAACCACCTTCTGCAAGCGATTCATAGCTCATCAGCCTTGGTTTTCCATCCGCTGTTTTCAGGATCAGATGAGCCGGCAATATAGGAACTGAGGATCCTCCCGGTATTACTGCCTTCAGTTTTCGTCCCCTTGAAATTCCTCCGCACCATTCATCGGAATAAATAAATTCTTCAACAGGCAGTCCCAGTTCGATTTCATACACTCCCGGCCTGTTGATATTTCCACAGGCTGAAATCAGTTTTGTACCTGTGCTTTTACCCAGTCCGATTCCTGCATATTCTGCACCTCCATGACTAATGATCCATGGAACTGCAGAAATTGTTTCCACATTGTTCACAACCGTAGGATATCCGTATAATCCCTTAACAGCAGGGAACGGGGGTTTCAGCCTTGGATTGCCTCGTTTTCCTTCCAGTGATTCAAGCAATGCGGTTTCTTCCCCGCATATATATGCTCCTCCGCCTGAATGTACATACATATCGTGTGAAAAACCTGACCCCAGGATATTCTCTCCCAGAAATCCATCATGATAGGCTTCCCGGATTGCTTTTTCAAGGATACTTAATGATCCATTTAAATTCACCGCGGATATAAATATACGAAGTACGGCATCCCAGGGCAAAGCCCGATACGATCATTCCTTCAATAAGCAGGTGCGGGATATGTTCCATCAGATACCGGTCCTTGAAGGTTCCCGGTTCGCTTTCATCTGCATTGCAAACAAGGTAATGCGGCTTGCCGGGAGATTTATCCATGAAACCCCATTTCATCCCGGTAGGAAATCCTGCGCCTCCCCGGCCTCTCAGTCCTGATTTTTTCACCTCGTCAATTACCTGGTCGGGTGAAAATGACGCAAGCGCCTTTTCCACCGATTGGTAACCTCCGTTCTTCCGGTACACCTGGATGTTTCCGATGTCGGGTATATCAATATTTTCAGTTAGTATCCGTCTTGTCATCAACGTGTCTTGTTTAAGTTCATGAGCAGTGTTTCAATTTTTTGCTCATCAAGGTGCTCGTAATATTTATCTCCCACCTGAATTACAGGGCCATAACCACAGGCTCCCAGGCATTCAACCGTTTTTATTGTAAACAGGCCGTCAGACGTTGTCTCGCCATCCTTTATACCCAGTTTCTTTTCAAGGAAGTCAATCAGCCGTTCTGCTCCCTCAAGGCAGCAGGGGCCGGTGCGGCAAACTTCCAGCACATGTTTTCCCACCGGTTTTAAATTGAACTGCGAATAAAACGTCGCTACTTCATATACTTCAATAGGTGCAATATTCAGAAACTGCGCCACCCTGTCCATAATTCCCGTGTCGAGCCATCCGCCGTTTTCATCCTGTACCAGGTGCAATATGGGGACCAGGGCAGATTTTTCTCTCCCTTCAGGGTAATGACTTGTCATTTCCTTCATCCGGGCAAGTGTATCAGCGCTCCAATTCAGGCCGGCCATATTGACTGTTTGCTTCCATATCTGAATTATTCATCTTAGGCATCCAATTCTCCTGCAATAATATTTAAACTGCTCATGCATACAATGGCATCCGATAGCAATGATCCCCTGATCAATTCAGGAAAAGCCTGGTAATATATAAAACATGGCCTTCGAAAATGCAGCCTGTACGGGCTTCTGCCCCCGTCACTTACAAGGTAAAAGCCCAGTTCTCCGTTGGCTCCTTCCACCGAAAAATAAACTTCGCCGGCGGGAACCGGAATTTCACCCATCACAATCTTGAAATGCCAGATCAGCTGTTCCATCCTGGTATATACTTCCTCTTTCGGAGGAAGGTAAAATCCGGGAACTTCTGTAAAATAGTTTCCCTCCGGCATATTATCCAGGGCCTGTCGGATGATCTTCAGGCTTTCCCACATTTCACCACTGCGTACACAAAAACGGTCATAGGCATCTCCGCGGGTACCCACGGGAATTGTAAAATTAAAATCCTGGTAGGATGAATATGGATTCATCACCCGTACATCGTAATCTACACCTGCAGCCCGCAAATTAGGTCCTGTAAAGCCATAGTTAAGCGCCTTTTCAGCGGAAATTCCTCCAACTCCCATGGTACGGTCCATAAATATCCGGTTACGGATCAGCATGGATTCAAACTCGTGCAGCACCTTTGGAAGTTCATCCAGCAGCGCATTCAGTTTTTTATATACCTGTTCGTTGAAATCCCGTTCAAATCCTCCTATCCTGCCAATATTGGTCGTGAGGCGCGCTCCGCATATCTCTTCAAAAATGTCATATATTTTCTCCCTGAGCTGGAACACATACACAAAACCGGTAAGTGCCCCTGTATCCACACCCAGCACACTGTTGCATACCAGGTGATCGGCAATACGGGCCAGTTCCATGATGATGACCCGCATATAATCCACCCTTTTCGGCACCTGTATGCCAAGCAGGTTTTCCACCGTGAGATGCCACCCGATATTGTTGATGGGAGAAGAGCAGTAGTTGAGCCGGTCAGTCAGCGGAGTGATCTGATAATAGGGCCTGTGTTCGGCAATTTTTTCAAATGCACGGTGAATATATCCGATGGTCGTCTCGCAATCCAGAATAATCTCGCCATCCATGGTAAGCACATTCTGAAAAACACCATGTGTGGCCGGATGCGTAGGTCCGAGGTTTAATTTTGTGAATTCTCTGACGGGATCTTTGTAAACTTCCATCCTTTTTCCTTTTATCGGCCAAAATAAAGATCTTCCTTGTCCTCCCGTTTCCCGTCTTCCAGCGGATATTGCTTTTGAAGCGGAAAATAATCCATCTCATCCATATTGAGTATGCGCTTCAGATTCGGATGACCCTCAAAACGAATTCCGTAAAAATCATAGGTTTCCCTTTCCATCCAGTTTGCCGATTGAAACAGGGAAGTGAGGGAATTCAAAACCGGGAGACCCGCATCAACAAATGTCTTGATCCGTATGCGGATGTTATGGCGAAGGCTGTGCAAATGATAGATCACTCCGAGTTCGCGGCCTGCCTGTTCCGGATAATGAATTCCGCACAGATCGGTCAGAAAAGTGAACTCAAATACCGGATTATTCACAAGAAAGCTGATAACCTCAATATTATCGTTCTTATGAATTGTAATTGTAAGCAGTCCGGAGGGCTCTGAAATACTGAGAATTTTTTCTCCGAATTTCTCCTGTAAGCTGCCTGCAATAATGCTATTTGAGATTTCCGTCATTTGTGAGAGTCTTTATTCAATTCCGTAAGATGACAGAAGTTCATTATATTCAGGTGAGTTGCGTCGCCGCAAAGACTCATTCTTAACAAGTTCCTGTATTTTGATAATTCCTTCAATAATTTGTTCGGGACGGGGGGACAGCCGGGCACATATACATCCACAGGAATTACCCTGTCAATACCCTGCAAAACACTGTAGGTATCAAAAATGCCGCCGCTGGAGGCACAGGCGCCAACGGCCATTACCCATCGCGGTTCAGCCATCTGCGTGTATACCTGTTTCAGCACAGGCCCCATTTTCTTTGCGATGGTCCCCATTACCATAAGCAGATCAGCCTGCCGTGGCGAAAAACTCATTCTTTCCGAACCAAAGCGGGCCAGGTCATAATTGGCCCCCATGGTGGCCATGTATTCAATGCCACAACATGAAGTGGCAAACGGCAATGGCCATAATGAATTCGCTCGTGCCAGCCCTACAACTTTATCAAGGGTTGTGGCAAAAAAACCTGTTCCCTTGTATCCTTCAGGAGCCTCCGCTAATTTATATCCTTCTGTCTTGATTACCATTTCTTTATTCCCATTTTAAGGCTCCCTTCCGGATTATATAATAAAATCCGAATAACAGCGGTGCCATGAAAATAATCATTTTAAAAAATCCCAGGGTGGCCAGATCCTTAAAATTGATGGCCCAGGGATAAAAAAAGATGATTTCCACATCAAAAAGTACAAACAGGATCGCTGTTAAAAAATACTTCACCGAAAATGGCATCCGCGCGTCTCCGTGCACTTCAATTCCACATTCAAAATTTTCGAGTTTGCGCGCTGTACGCCGCCTGGGGCCTATGATATGCGTCAAGGACATCACGGTAACCACAAATACTACAGCCACCATGGCCTGGAGAAAAATTCCGATATGATTCTGTAAGAATTCGATGCTGCTGTTATTCATTTTTTATTTTCTCGTTGAAAGCCTGCTATTTACAAAAGTGTTTGTGTTATTTTACTAACAATAAACAACAGGATGGCAAACTGGTTCAATTTTGAGCAATTATAAATTATTTTATCCCCAAAAACAAGGGTTTTAAATGCCGTTCGAGAAGATTCTGTTTTACCCTCTCCCCAATTATTCCGGCATGCTTGTCGAGCATGGAATGAAATGCGCTTCCCATCTCCGCTGCCACCTTGTAACCCACGTGCATCAGCTGCCTCATATGCGGATTGTAATTGGCACAGCGTGCGTTGTGTGTAAGGGCCTCCGAAAATCTCACCGGCTGCCAGGACCTCACTGCATCTGCTGTGGGCAGCATGGTCCTGTCGATATGAAGCACACTGGCATAGGGTGCAGAAAGCTCGTCAAAACGAAGGAGGGACTGATAATAAATTTCTTTGGCCATCATCAGGCCTTCAGTGCCGGACTCTGCCACACCGATTACTTCTTCAAGCCACGTGGTACCTGCAGTTTTAACATGGATACCTGCATTATATTTTTGAATAGCCGCTCTTAATGGCCGGATAAATTGAAAATTTATCGCTGCCGCTGTGTATGCTTAATTTCAGGTTCGAAGGCATTCCCAGCACGTCAACAGCATGACGGATAATGGCCATATCCTGGTCAATCTCCCTGGCAAATCCCTCAATATCGCCTATATAATCAATTCCCTTGGCAAACAATCCCGAAAATTTGGGAGCGATGGTCTGGACTTCCACTCCCTTTTCCTTCAACAGGGCCAGGATGAAAAACAACTCAAGCGGGCTTTGCACGCTGTTTGCTTCATCTACCGATATTTCGGCCACGAAATTAGCTGCCCCTTTTACCGAGCACAGATGATTGTATATCTTCTGCACCTCATTGATGGCTGTAAGGTAGTTTTTTGCCAGGCCTTCGAGGAATTGAGGCGTTACTTCGAACGGTCTTTCAATACCGGGGATCTGCATCGGACCAAGGTACTTGCTGTACCCGGCAACAAACGCGGCAGTTGACTCTGCATCCGGGGGAATCCCGATGAAATGCGCCACATCCAGGGTGAAAAAATCGTGGCTGTCAATGAACCTGTCCACAGTGTCGGCATTTACATGGTCTGCATCCGTATAGTATTTTCCGTGATACCGGCAGGTTGCCACAGCATCTATGGCTTCCTTCCTCACCATGGCCGGTGATGAACCAATAATTGTGTGTTCCCGGTTTGATTTGTTCCAGACGGGTACAACTTCAATTCCCAGGTTGTTGATCTCCTGAATAGCCTGAAGTTGAGCCGTTCCTTCTTTTCCGAAACGGTCACCCATTCCAAACGAATATTTCTCCAGCTTCATTTTTTCTTTCTCAAAATGCCAACCAACATCCTGATCAGAGCAACCAGAAAATAGATAAGCAGGCTTAAGGCAAATACATAGCCTAATTGCGTGAATAGTTCTTTCCAGCTGGTTTTATAATGAATAATGCCATATACGTTCAGCAGATTGGCAAAAAGAAATGCAATCAGCCAGATGATGAATTCCCGGCGGGGATGTATTGTTATGGGTTTCATTTTCTTTAATTAAGTTTATCAGGAAACCTTGTATTTTGCAGGCATACTAACCTTCAATCCGGAATCAATTGCCTGCTCGCCAAGGAGTGTCCAGATACTGGTATAATAAGGATCCAGCACCATCTTTTTTGGGATCCTGCCCTCACGTATGAAACGGGCAAAACCTTCCAGTTCGAGCTGTGTATCCATAAAATCGGGATCTTCAATGATGGGTTCCCCCTTATATTTTGAAGCAAGTTCAGGTACCCACGAAGAGCCGGCAACCGTGATCTTATCAAAAATGTCGTGTTCAATATCATTGATCAGGTGTTGTATTCCGGGAGCCGGAGGCGGCGTTTCAGCATAGTTTCGGTTAACCTCGAACTCAATGGTGGCTTTATCTCCCATGATCTGCTCTTCAAGTCCGTATTTAACATTGCTGATCATTGAATCATAAATGAACTTCACCCCGCTTTCATAGGAAAAAATCAATGCCACATTGTCATTCACAGTCCGCCCGTCCTTCCAGTATACTATGCTGCCACTTCCCATGACTGAAACCGGGTTCATATTCAGTGCCCAGTTGGCAACATGCAGCTGGTGTGACATCAGTTCTGTAAGCAAACCAGCCGATAGTTCCTTATATAAGCGCCAGTTGATCTGCTTTTCCAGACTCTGGTCATTCTTGGGAAGCGGCCTCCGCCAGTTATTATTCCGGTGCCAGTATCCACGCATCTGTCCTATCTGGCCGATTTCCCCGTTCCTGATTTTCTCAATTCCTTTCAGATAAATGGGATTGAACATGCGCTGATGTCCGATCTGGAGGATCCTTCCGGTTTCAACGTGAGTATCATACATCAGCTTCACATCCTCCAGGGTGCGGGCCATAGCTTTTTCACAGAACACATGGATCCCTGCCTTCATGCAATCCACTGCAATATGTGCATGTTCAGTGAGGGGAACTGCAATGATCACGCCATCATACTTTTCCTTTTCAAGGAGATGAGTGTAATCGGAATAGGGAACCGGGTTGATCCCGTTTAATCCGGCATAATTCCAGTGCGCTGTTGAGATGAAGGGGATAGTTATCGCAAATGGCACTTATTTCCACATTGATGTCACTCAAAACAGGGATCAGGTTATTGATAAGTTCTGTGCCGCGTGAACCTGTGCCGATTACGGCAAGCCGCACACGGTCACCTGCTCCTGCCGGATTTTTTTCTTTGTCTCCCCATAATCTGATCCACGGAGACGAGGACAGGAATGTCACAGAACCCGTAAGTGCCATGTTGCGAACGAATTCCCTTCTCGATTTTAGTTCATGATTCATAGCAAAATTCATTAACAGGATGATTGGTTTTGTCCCTGCCCATGACAAGGGCCCTTTTCAGCCGGAACCCGGATATGATCGAATTCACTTCATCCTGCGATGCAAGGATCAGAACGGTTGAAAGTACTTCGGCAACAACCGGGCAATCGGCCTGTACCCCGGAAATACGCATATGGCCTCCGGTACGGTTCTTATACGGATTCACAATGTGTGCAGTTGCATTCATTCCATCGGGAGTTCCCTGGCTGAAAGAAGCAAAATCATCCTTCATTTGAAATACAGGATTCATGTCCGGCTGAGACCTGAAAGCCACCGGCCAGTGATCCCCATGCGGATGGTGTCCCCGGGTAAGGATGGAGCTTCCGCCAAAGGAAATTAAACAGTTTTCCACTCCGTGCTCAGTTAACAGTTTATCAGTTTCACGCAGCAAAAGTCCTTTCCCAATAGCCCCGAAATCAAGGGCAATTTCAGGGGCTGCAAACCTGATCCGTCTTTGCCGTTCATCGGTTTCAAGCAGGCGTAAGCCTGTTACGGATGCACCCGTGGTACCCGTCTTCAATTTTTTATGCCATCCTGACCCGATATCAAAATAACCCCTTGTGATGGAATGATAATGCCTGCATTCCGTCAATATATCCCAAAGCCTGTCGCTTACCCGAACCCATTGACGCGCGGGCTTTTTCATTCAGAATAAAGGTTTCTGCCGTCGGATCATAATCGCTCAACAGGTTTTCAAGTACAAGAGCCTCGGACCGTATATTTTTCAGCAAGGCATCCGCAGACCTGGTCTGTCAATCCCGGGAAGATCATATCCACCACGGAATGCATGCTGGCAAAGGACCGGTATTGAATCATCCCGTATTCAAAGCCGGGGTTCCCACCCTTTTTCGTATTCACGCTGCCAAAGCTTCATGGCATTGTCATTATTCAGGATATGTCCGTTCCCGGGTGTTGATTTCGAGTGGCGCATTCACGCGGGATGAGATATTGGCCAGGTGACCCAGCAGCGTGCTTGTAGCGCCTTCTGAAATCGGCATATGCTGTTCCTTTGCCGTTCCCCGGATGGTGTTGATGAAATTGCCGATATGCAGCCCATCCATGGATCCTGCTCCTCCTGTCTGGGTAGTCTGGCTGACTTCCTCCGGCTTTCTTTCCTTTACCAGCTTTCCTTCCCTGTCATACACCTGGTATCCGTTACGGGTTATCATGGCTGTACCCGTGCTGCCATATATGATACTTCCCCTGTCGGTGCCATAGGTTTTGTAGTTGGTCCTGCTTTTCCCGTCCCATTTGATTGTTTTGCCGTTATCAAAAAGGAAGGAAGCATCCATTGTATCATACATCGTCCATCCGTCATCTTTGAAATAACGCTTGCCTGCATTTACGATCACCTGTTTCGGGTACTTTACATCAAGTGCCCAGCGGCATATATCAAGCTCATGAACCGCATTGTTCCCGGTTTCTCCGGTTCCGTACTGCCAGAACCAGTGCCAGTTGTAATCAAAGTAAATGTCCATGTACTGTGCCCGCGGGGCAGGCCCCTGGAATAATTCCCAGTTCAGGGTGGGAGGCGGGGCAACAGGTTGTGGCAGCGGAACCATTCCCCGGCTGTTAATATAGAAAGCCACACCCAGATAGGTTTCTCCCAACAGCCCGTTGTGTATTTCATCAATGATCTCGCGCGATTCGAGAGCAGACCGCTGCTGTGTGCCCATTTGTACAACCCGGTTGTATTTTTTCTGAAAATCGACCAGCAGTTCACCCTCCCGTGGATTGTGACTGCAGGGTTTTTCAAGATAAACATGCTTGCCGGCCTGAAGTGCCATAAAGGCAGCCGGTGCATGCCAGTGATCAGGTATGGCAAGATAAACGGCATCCACACTTTTATCCTGCAGGATTTTCCTCAGGTCCTCTTCCATTTTAGGCAGGTAGCCGAGTTTTTCGTTTACCTTGGCCTGCCCGTCCGACATACGCTTCTGATCCACGTCGCATACATAGGAAATATTCAGGTCACCGGACAAACCGGGCATGGAATCCATCACCGCGTTAAACCGCCTGTAACATCCGATCATGGCAATATTCAGCCGGTCATTGGCTCCCCTGTATCCGGGCATAGGATGAGGCCGGGAAGGCAAGGCCTCCCAGAGTGATGGTTGCTGCTCCCAGTCCTGCTTTTTTAATGAAGTCACGACGGGAATTCGATGAGTTTTCGTTGTTCATGTATATGGTTATTTATCCGGTAATTCCAGGATTTTGATGTTGCAAAAGGATACCTCATTCCCGTGATCCTGCAAAAGAATGTTTCCTTCCTTGAATTCGCCGAACGAGGGCCAGTCCTTGTACTTGCTGTATGCCACAAGCGCCCGCCATTCCTGCGTTCCGCGTTCATATTCCACTATTTTGCAGCCATTCAGGTAATGTTCTACTTTGGAACCGTTAACCACAATGCGAACACGGTTCCACCTGCCAATTCCATTGACATATTTCACGACCGGCAGGGCAGGATTGAAAAATTGCCCGTTGGCCGGGATCAGGTCATACAACGAGCCCATGGTGCGGTTTCCATTCACACCCAGTTTGGCGTCAGGATGTTTGGCATCATCCAGTATCTGGAATTCGCAACCTATGGCGGATCCCTCCCCCTTGTTCAGTTCCGTATTCACAAAATACTTGATACCGCTGTTTGCCCCTTCAGTAATGCTGAAATCCAATTCAAGGATAAAATTCCCGTACAGCTTTTTTGTTACGATATCGCCGCCGTTAGCTGATTCGGCGCCTCCCGACTTCTCAACCTTCAGGATACCATCCTGCATTGTCCATCCCTTTTCAGGAAAATGATCCGACTTGATCCCTCGCCAGCCTGTGTTGGTGGCTCCATCCCAGAGGAGCTTCCATCCCTCCTGCTTTTCAGTTTCTGTCAGCTGGTTTTTAAGATAACTTACTTCGGGTGCACCCTTTTGACCTGCCAACCCCGCCCTCAGGTCATCTGCATTGGCAGGCCTTATGCGGATATTGCGCCAGCGTACTTTCTTTCCTTCCAGCTCCTTCTTGTCAACGGAATGCACCTGAAGTGCGACAAAACCCGTTTCCGTTGTCTCCTCCAGGAGGTTTGAACATGGGACATCATTGATCCAGGTCATTATATGATTTTCAAAGGCGACTACCCTGTATTTGTTCCATTGGCCTTTTTTGAAAGCTGTTTTCGCGGCAGGATTGTATTCAAGCGGATATCTCCATCCTTTGCGGGCCTCATCATACATGCCTCCCGCCCAGGCGCGTTTCGAATCCTCAATTTCTACCTGCAATCCGTGCACCCTTCCGTTTTCGAAATCGGGTTTGCTATGGCTGCGGATCTGAACTCCGGAATTTAACCCTTCGTCCATATTGGTTTCAAATTCAAGCACAAAGTTCGTGTACTCCTTTGATGTAGCCAAAAAAGTGTTGGGAGAGTTCAGGACCGTTATCCCTGTTATGCCACCCTCTTCTATAACATAAGTGGCCATACCCCCCAGTTTATTCCAGTTTTTCAGGTTTTTGCCGTTGAACAGGTTTTCCCATTCATTCTGCTGTGCCTGCACAGCCGTAACTGTGAGAACAGCCATCCAAAAAATATAACTGATTTTCATCGGAATTAATTACTTCATTCAAAATTGAAAAAAATTTTTTGCATTATAATAACAGATGTTTTCGACCATCTGGCCGAGCAACTCTGTATCATTGGGAATTTCGCCCTTTTCCACATCATTTCCAAGCAGGTTGCATAGAATCCGCCGAAAATATTCATGCCGGGGATAGGACAGAAAACTTCTCGAATCAGTAAGCATGCCAACAAACCGGCTCAATAAACCCAGGTTGGACAGCCCGTTAAGTTGCTTCTCAATGCCATCTTTCTGATCAAGGAACCACCACGATGATCCCCATTGAATTTTACCCGGTACCGATCCGTCCTGGAAGTTGCCGGCCATGGTGGCCACCACTTCATTGTCAGCCGGGTTGAGATTATAAATAATTGTTCTGGCCAGTTTTCCGCCTGATTCAAGCCGGTTAAGGAATTTAGCCATGGGTATGGCCATCTGAAAGTCCCCGATGGAATCATACCCCGAATCAGGTCCAATCTTCTGAAACATACGCGTATTGTTGTTGCGCAAGGCACCGATATGAAACTGCTGCGTCCAGCCTTTCTGATGATCCATCACAGCCAGTTCATACAAAATGGCTGATCTGAACATGTCCGTTTCACACCGGTCCAGATTTTCCCCGGTACGCAACCTGTCAAAAAAACCCTGAATATCGCGGTCAAGATAATCAGTTGCATAGAAATGTTCAATTCCATGATCCGATAACCGGCAACCCTGCTCATGGAAAAAGGAATGCCGCTTTTCCAGGGCATCGAGGAGTTGCCTGAAGTTATTTATCTCCTGGCCCGAGGCCTGGCTGAGTGCATCGATGTATTTATTAAAACTGACAGGATCATGAACAGCAAGCAGTTTGTCAGGTCTCCAGGTGGGGAGGATCCTTACCCGGGTTTCTGTCTTTCGCAGATTCACATGGTGCTCCAGGCTGTCCACCGGATCATCCGTGGTACAGACAATTTCCACGTTCATTTTATGCAGGAGCCCAAGCGGTCGAAATTCATCTTTGCGCAGCAGGGCGGATGCTTCCTCATAAATCTTCCGCGCTGACCCGGGGTTCAGCAGTTCACGGATGCCGAAATACCGGTTGAGTTCCAGATGCGTCCAGTGATATAATGGATTTCTCAGGGTATAGGGTACCGTTTCAGCCCATTTCTCAAATTTCTCGACGTCGGAAGCCGTACCGGTGCAGTACTGTTCGGCAATCCCATTTGCCCGCATGGCCCGCCATTTGTAATGGTCCCCATATAACCAGGCCCGGGTGAGGTTTTCAAAATTCTCATTCGCGGCCATTTGCCCGGGCGACAGGTGACAATGGTAATCGATAATGGGCATGCGCGCCGCATGCTCATGATACAGGTATTCTGCGGTTTTGGTTTCCAGCAGAAAATTCTGATCCATAAATGGTTTCATAAGTCTTCAACCCGTTTTAACCTGGGAACAAGAAAATGCATAATCAGCCATGCCAATAAATAGGCTATTCCGCAATAGATAAAAAGTACACCATAGCCAATCTGAACTTTATCAATGGCGGCATAATGCTTAAGAAGGAGTCCGGCAGCCTGGGCTACCAGGATGCCTCCTGCTGCTCCTGACATACCGCCAATTCCTGTGACAGAAGCAACAGCCTTTTTGGGAAACATATCCGATACGGTTGTGAATATATTTGCCGACCAGGCCTGGTGGGCGGCACAGGCAATTCCAATTGTTATAACCGCATACCACGTGTTAAACTGGCCCAGCCAACTGGCCAGCAAGACAGTCAAGGGAAACAATGCATAAATAAACATAGAAAGTTTTCGTGCCTTAAAAGTGAGCATTCCATTGTTGATCAATTTTTTGGGAAGCCACCCACCATAAACCGATCCAAGGGTTGAAATCGTATAGACTACGGCGACAGCCAGCGGCCAGCTGATAATGCCAGGAATATCAGCGGTATTCCCCGTATAGGATCCGTTGTCTTTCATGAAATACTGTATTTTCCGTGCATTTTCACCACTCAGAAATGCAGGAAGCCAGAAAAGGTAAAACCACCAGACCGGGTCTGTTAAGAATTTACCCATAAAAAAGGACCATGTCTGCCGATAGGTTAACAGCCTCAGCCAGGAAACTTTTTGAGGTGATTCGGCCGATTCCCCTTTTTCATCTTTATCACTGTGGATATAATCATATTCAGCCTGCGATAAAATACCGGCCTTTAATTTCTGTTCCGGTGATGCGTAAGTGCGAAACCAGAAATAAAGCCATGTTAATCCAATAACACCGACAAATATAAAGGCCCACTCCCAACCCCATTTTCTAGCCATCCACGGAACAAATAAGGGCGTAAGAATAGCCCCGATATTAGCACCTGAATTATAAATACCCGTGGCATAGGCCCTTTCTTTTTTTGGAAACCATTCTGCAATTGATTTGTTGGCTGCCGGAAAATTACCTGATTCAGTGAAGCCCAATGCAGCCCGCCACGCTCCAAATGTGAAGGCATTATGGGCAAATGCATGACCGATGGCGGCAAGACTCCAGCCAAGCAATGAAAATGCATAACCACGCTTAGTACCGATCCTGTCAATTAATCTTCCTGCCAGCAACATACCCAGGGCATATGAAATCTGGAAACTCATTACAACATAAGAGTAATAGAGTTCCTGGTTGGCTTTATCCGCTCCGAAAATTCCGGCTTCAGACAGCATGGGTCTTAAAAGACCCAATACATTACGATCAAAATAGTTAACAGTGGTTGCATAAAATACGAGCGCGCAAATCGTCCAGCGATATCCGCCAATGGACTGGTGAAGGGGTTGTGAGGTTATAATTCATATTTAATCATTGTGCTAATGTGCTAATTATAAAAAGTCATGCAGTCATGCAGTCGTGCAGTCATGCAGTTCATGCAGTTACTGCGAGTTCATGCGGTTCTGCGATGTTCAGTGCTATTTCCTGACGGGAAATAATCACCGAACATTCACCACCTAACATCGTCACTGACAGCCTAACAAGCCTTCAGCCTAACATCCTAAATCTTCCCCTTCCACGCCCACAAACCCAGGGCCGGATTGGAAATAAAAAACACCTCTTCCCCTCCCGGCAGGATATTCTTCCCCTCTTTTAATGTCTCCGGCTTGTATTTTGCCATCATTTCCTTGCAGTTGCCATACCTGAAATTCACCGATTCGATTTCAGCGCGGGTCAGATGTCCCGGGCAATACGTAATTGAAAACCGGTCCTCCGAACTGCCATGGATCAGGTGAGCGGCGGCACTCAGGTTATTTTCCAGTTCCGGATTGTTTTTCAGAGCCTCCAGCGTGGCCGGGGTGCCCCGGTAACCAAACTTCCGGATCAACCGGTCAATTTCCCTGTCCTCACCGAATTCCTTTACTCCCGGTGCCAGAACAATGAGTTCCCCGGCATCTGCAATAGCCATCCGGGTGCGGTAAATGCTTTTATTTCCAAGCCAGGTGCTTTTAAATTCCGCCGGATCAAGAAACACAACCACTTTTTTCAATGGCTCATCCAGTATGTCGAAATTCACCCTTGCAGAGAGCTCCGCTGCCTTCAGAAAAACCTGTTCGTCATCACCGATAAAGAGTCCCCGCATCACAAGCCTGCCGCTGTCATCACGACCGATCACGGTAAGCACATAGATGACAGGGAGGTGTTTGATAAAATGATCTGAGGCATAATTAAGCAACTGTCGGACCGGGTTATCCGCATGGCCCATCAGTTTTTCCATGCCATATACAGCACCCAGAAAATGGCTTTTATTGATGCCTTCAGCCCCCCCGGTTCCAACAAACAGATTCTTATTGTAATTGGCCATGCCGATCACCTCGTGGGGAACTACCTGTCCAATTGACAGGATCAGATCGTGCCCGCCCTGGTAAATCAGCTTGTTCAACTGGGCCGGCCAGTCATAGGTTAGCGCCCCTGCCGGTAATATCCCTGAAACAAATTCGCCGGGTACCCTTCCAATGGTCAGCACATCTTTACGCCAGTCATGAATCCGGAACAGCTCATGCGGCACCCCTGGATACATTGAATCCAGCTGCTCCCGGGTCATAGGTGAATGTGTTCCCAGTGCAGGAAGAACATCGGTCAGTTTTTCCCCGTAATAATCGTGGATCAGGGTTGTCAGGTCACCTGCACGGGAATGAAAACGCGTGAAATCAGGAGGCACGGCAAGTACCTTCTTCCGCCTGCCCAGCTTGTCAAGCGCTGTAAACAGCCCCTCCCGTATCTTACCGTTTGAAAGAGAGGTATTTTCCGAACCAGCCTGAAAATAAATCATAAGTCAAAATATATTTTAAACTCCGCCATAAGCACTGTAACCGCCATCAACCGGCAGCACCACACCCGTAATAAACGATGAAAGATCCGAAAGCAAAAACAGGACAGCCCCCTGCAGGTCCTGCGGCTCACCATATTTTCCAACGGGAGTCGTCGCCATGATTTTCTGGCCCCTGGGAGTGGGCATGCCCGTTTTTTCATCAACAAGCAGGAACCTGTTTTGATGTGTCAGAAAGAATCCCGGGGCGATGGCATTCACCCGCACACCGGTTTTTGCCAGGTGAACAGCAAGCCACTGTGTGAAATTATTCACAGAAGCTTTGGCGGCCGAATAAGCAGGTATCTTTGTTAGAGGACGGAATGAATTCATGGAGGATATGTTCAGCACAACACCCTTGCCCCGCCTGGTCATTTGCTGCGCAAAAACCTGGGTCGGCAGCAGGGTGCCGGTAAAATTCAGGGCGAAAACCTTATTAAAACCTTCTATGGGCAGTCCAAAAAATGTATCTTCCCATGGTTCAGGGTTTGCCGACATTTGTTCCACCTTCGTTGTGGCCGCCGGAGAATTTCCTCCTGCCCCGTTGATCAGAAAATCAACTTCTCCAAAATGGGTATGGATCTGATCCAGGGCTCCGAGGAGGGAATCCTTATCCAGCACATTTCCCTGCACGCCCATACAAAAGGTTCCCGGACCGCTTTGAAAGATCCTCGGCCAGGGCACTTGCCGCAGACAGATCAAGGTCGAGAATTGCAGTTTTTATTCCTGCCGAAACAAGTGCCTCACAGATTGATCTGCCTAAAACACCGGCACCCCCGGTGATCACGCAAACCTTTCCTTCCAGGTGTGTAAAATCGAATTTATTCATGATCAGGCCGATTCTTTCTTGATTTGTATTCTGCTTTCATTTTATACCAGGAGGTATCAAACGCATCTAAAATTAACTTTTTTTACCGGTTCAAATAGCTTTCTTAAAAAAAATGCAACTTTGTATAGACAGGTTTTATTTCAGATTCCTGCAATATACCAAATTATATCATATGAAGGATAAATTAACCATATCAACAGCCCAGTTTGAACACCGGAACGGGGATAAAAAATATAATCTTTCGGTTATTGAATCACTTGCCCATAAAGCGGCACTCGAAGGATCAAATGTTGTTGCATTTCATGAATGCTGCATAACCGGTTATACGTTTGCCCGCCATCTGTCGAAGGACCGAGATGCTGGACCTGGCGGAATATGTGCCCGGGGGACCCAGTATCGACAGACTCGCGGGAAATTGCTTCGGCAAACAATATTTCCATACTGGCCGGCCTGTTTGAAAAAGACAGGGATGACAATCTGTTCAAACCCTATGTTTGCGTTGATAAAACCGGACTGGTGGCAAAGTTCCGTAAACTTCACCCCTTTATCAATCCCTGTCTCAAACCGGGAAACGAGTATTGTGTTTTTGACCTGCATGGCTGGAAATGCGGCATCCTCATCTGCTATGACAACAATGTGATTGAAAATGTACGGGCCACTGCCCTGCTGGGTGCAGAGATCATTTTCATGCCCCATGTAACCATGTGCACCCCATCAACCAGGCCTGGAGCAGGATTTGTAGATCCAAAGCTATGGGAAAACAGGGTTAGGATCCCACTTCACTCAGGCTGGAATTCGACGGTATGAAGGGAAGGGAATGGCTAATGAAATGGCTGCCTGCACGTGCATTCGACAACGGAGTATATGTGGTGTTTTCGAATGCCATCGGCATGGATGATGATCAGCTGAAAAATGGCTGCTCGATGATCCTTGATCCGTTTGGTGATATCCTGGCAGAATGCCGGAAACTGGGGATGACTTTGTCTCTGCTGTGATCACACCTGAAAAACTGGCCATGTCGGGTGGCTACCGGTATACCAAAGCCAGACGCCCGGAATTATATAAAGACATTATCGGCCGCCCGCACCAGTCGGATCAAAAGGTGGTGTGGCTGGATTAAAAAACCAGCGAAAAAACAGTTTCCTTTCCGGGAGTCGATTTATAACTGATCATTCCCCGGTGCATTCGCATAATTTGCCGGGAAAGGCTCAACCCGATTCCTGAACCTTTTTCCCGGGTGGTAAAAAAAGGAACAAATATCTTATCCCGTATCTCTTCACTGATCCCGCTGCCGTTGTCGGATACCTGGATCAACACCCTTCCGGCATAATCCATAAAGGCAGCCAATCCGATCTGCTTGTTTTTCTGATTATCGAGGGCCTGAATCGAATTCAACACCAGGTTTATGAGCACCTGCTCAATTAACTTCTTGTCTGCGGTTACAGCAAGCGATTCCGGATCAACACGTACGGAAAGTTTTATTTCACGCTTGCTGGTTTCGGCAGCGAACAGCAAATTGATCCCCTGCAGGAGATCCATTATTTTTATCTCAGCAAGGTGTAAAGTGGGCATGACTGTCAGGCTCCGGAATTTGTTAACGAATTCCATCATGCCCTGGGCTCTTTCATCTATAATGTCAAGTCCCCGCACTGTATCGGCTATTTTCTCCTCTGTAAGCAGGATATTCTGATTAACCGACTGTTCAGGATTCTCCTGGTAAAAAGACTTGATCGTCCGGATCGACGAACTGATGGGTCCCACAGAATTCATAATCTCATGGGTTAACGTCCTGATCAGCTTCTGCCATGAAACGAGTTCATTTTCCTCCAGCTCATGCTTGATATTCTGAAAGGTAAGCAGGCGAATAGTCTCTCCCTGGATGATAAATTCACTTACCCTCACAGACAGCGGGGTTACTTCATCATTCCGCCTGAATTGAATAAGGTGCTGCCGCGTGGGCAACAATTGCCTAACCTGGATCACAGTCAACTGGATCCAGGTCATCCAGGTGCCGAATAATTTTTGAGGACGGTATATTGAGCAGAATTCTGGCAGAAGGATTCAAAATATCGATTTCTCCTCCCGATTTAAAGGACATGATCCCTATTCCGGCATTTTCAACCAGATGCTGTAAATAAAAAGAACGCTCCGTATTTTCAAGTTTAAGACGCTGTATCTTCTGATTAACCAGGTCGAACAGACTGTACAATATTTCGAAGGAACGGCTGGTGGCCACTTTTTTATACACCAGGGAGGAATCGTCACTTGAAATCGCACCGAAAAAATTAGTAAGATCCCTGTTAATGCGGTTAATGTAACGCAACAGGAGAACAACCTGGATCACAAGCAACAGGATGAAATTCACGGCAATATACCAGTCTGCCCTTTTAATCACGGCAAAGGCAATGACCAGGCAGGTAGCCGCAATCAGGATAACCCGGATAATTGTGATGATATAAAACCGGTTGTGAACCATAGGGGAAATTTACGATTTACGATTCTACGATTTACGAAATCAAGTTTTGCAGTTTTGCAGTCAGCTTTTCAGGGAAATAACCTTCGGTGTTCAGTCGTTCGGTGTTATTCATCCAGATTATCACCTGACGGGCAAGCCTCAAAACTATCCCTGGATGAACGACTGCATGACTGCACGACTGCACGAATTATCGAATCTCGCAGAACTGCAAACTGCAGAACTGCAGCACTAATCCTTAAATCCCGAACTTCTCAATCTTCCTGTACAGCGTTTGCCTTCCAATGCCAAGTTCCCTTGCAGCTTCGGCAATGTTCCAGTTGTTATTTTTGAGCGACAGCATGATCATTTTTTGTTCCATTTCTTCAATCTTCATTTTGGGAATTGCCAGGTCAAAATGAAGATCTTCCTGCCCAAATGCAAAATCTTCCGGCTGAATATTCACCGAATCGCTCAGGATAACCGCTTTTTCAATTGTATGGCGCAGTTCCCTGACGTTTCCCGGCCATGGATAGGATTTGAGCCTTTCAATCGACTCAGCTGAAAAGCGAATCCCTTTCCGGTCATACCGTATGGAAAACTCCTTCAGGTAATGCTCTGCCAGCAAGAGGATGTCATTCCCCCGGCTGCGCAGGGGCGGAATTTGTATCTGGATTGTATTGATCCGGTAAAACAGGTCCTCACGGAATAAACCCTGTTTTACCTGCGACAATAAATCCTTGTTTGTGGCACTGATAATCCGGATGTCCACAGGGATCTTCCGGTTCGATCCCAGGGGCGTTATGCTTCGCTGTTCAATTGCACTCAGCAATTTCGACTGCAGTGAAAAAGCCAGGTTACTGATCTCATCCAGGAAAAGAGTACCGCCATTGGCAATCTCAAACCGGCCGATCCTGTCCTCCCGGGCATCGGTATAGGCCCCTTTTACATGACCGAATAATTCACTTTCAATAAGGGTTTCAGACAGGGCCCCCAGGTCCACACTGATGAAATCGTGATTGTTCCGTGGTGAGAGCCTGTGAATCTCGCGGGCAATCAGTTCTTTTCCGGTTCCGTTTTCTCCTGTCAGCAAAACACTCGCAGTTGTCCTGGCCACTTTCTGAATATTTTTATGCAACTCGGCCATTACGGGTGAATTGCCAATTATTTCAGAAAAACCCCGGTTTATATCTTCCTTCAGTTGTTTTTCCCTGAGCTGCAGATGCCTGACCTGCTTTTTCGAATTCCTCAGTTTCATGGCCGATTGCAGGGTGGCAAGCAATTTGTTGTTATCCCATGGTTTCACAATAAAATCAACTGCCCCTTCTTTAATTGCCCGGATAGCCAGTTCAATGTCACCATAGGCTGTGATCATTACTACCACCCCGTCGGGGTCTGCTTCCAGGATTGTATGCAGCCAGAATATTCCCTCGTTGCCCGTATTGATGCCGGCAGTAAAATTCATGTCAAGAACGATCACATCCGGCAGTTCCTTTTGAAGAAAACTAATGATCTGGTTTGGATTACGAAGTATACTGATTTTCTCAAACTGGTACTTGAGAAAAAGATCAAGCGAATTCAATACGCTGGCATTGTCATCCACAATAAGAATATGCCCGGCGGATTTTGACATGAACAGGGATTTCAGGTAATTTCTAATCCATGATAAAAATACGAAATATGTTCCAGTAACATACAGTGAGTGTATCAGAATGGTACACTTATTTCAAAAACACGTCCGAATTTGTAATGTATATATTCTGATATACATGATTGTTAAATAACATGGCATAAACCTTGTCTATTCCATTACTGCACTATTTAAAAAATATCCGCCATGTTTCTGCATTACTTTATTACAGCCTGGAGAAACCTCTTAAAAAACAGGATCGTTTCGGCCATCAATATTTTGGGTCTGACTCTCGGCCTGGCTTCAGCCGTAATTGCCATTGCCTATGCACAATATGAACTTTCATATGAAAAGATCCATGAAAAATCGGACAGGATTGCCGCTATTTACCTGAAAGGCAGTTTCGGCGATATTCAATTTGTGCCGAATTCCTTTGGACCTGAAGGGGAAGCGATTCAGAACCTTTTTCCGGAAGTGGAGGCAAGAACAATTACAAGGGTATATGCAACCACTGTGAGAGCAGGTGAAAACCTGTTTATTGAAGATGACATATCCTTTGTGGATTCCATGTTCTTTAAAATTTTTACCATTCCATTTATCGAAGGAGAACCATCAAATGACCCGCAAAGTATTGTGATTTCAAAGGAAACTGCAACCCGGTATTTTGGCAGGGACAATCCGATGGGTAAAAGCCTGCGCATCAATTGCGAGGGAGAACAGGTTGATTTCACTGTAACCGGGATTTTCAAAGATCTTCCTTCCAACACGATTGTGAAAGCTGATTTTTTTATTCCGTTTTCATTTTCAAAAAGATTTGGTTCCTGGAAATACCAGGAATACAATCCGGAACTGTCTATAATGCTTTTGTTTTGCTGCGACCCGGCACCAACGTGTCACTTTTAAATGAAAAGATCCTAAAGAACTATAAAATACCCGTCCAGATAGATAATATCGCCGCTTTTCTTTTGCCTTTGAAGGAGATCCATTTCAAGGGAACATTTGAAAATACAAAGGGAAAATTGCTTGTGTTTTCTATTGGGTGGCCTGTTTGTAATTCTTATCTCATGCCTGAATTACATTAACCTGTCCACGATACTTTTCTCCATGAGAACGAAAGAAACAGGCATCCGGAAGGTGAATGGCGCCAGGAGGAAACACATCCTGTTTCAGCTTTTTACAGACACCCTGCTGTCCACACTGATCAGCTTTAACCTGGCCATTATCCTGATAAAAATAGTTCTTCCCTGGTTTAATGCAAAAATGTATACCAACCTGCAATTGACCAGCGATAAGAATTTTATACTGGCAGGACTTGCCTTGTTCATCATCATCAATATTTTTTCCGGGATCTACCCTGCATTAAGATATTCAGCTGTGAAGCCGGTTACCCTTATGAAACCTGAAATGACAGCCGGGCATTCAAAATCCTATTCCCGCAGGATCCTTACCACGCTGCAACTTGTGCTGGCCGTTATTTTCATACAGGTTATCATGATCATGGATAAGCAAAGCGCTTATATGAATAGCAAGGACCTTAAAAAGTTTGATGCGGAAAATGTGATCTGTATCAACGGTTATCCCTGGGGTGACCTGCACAAAGTAAAGGATGAACTGCTGAAAAATTCCGGAATAGAAGCAGTTTCGTGGGGTTCAACTCTTCCTCAAATGGGATACAATCTTACCAATGGATTGGAAAGAAAAGGACAACAAGACACTGGTCACGGATTATTACTTTGCACCAGACTATCTGAAAGTGTATTCGATAAAATTAAAAGCCGGACGATTCCTTTCCGACGAATATCCATCGGACAAGGAACAGGCAGTTGTAATCAATGACAGAACTGCGGCTGAACTGGGCTATGCCGACCCGGTAAATAAACAGGTGATGATCAGGGGAAAACAATATACCATTGTTGGAGTTGCAGATGATTACATGGCTGTGCCTCCCATCATTGATCAAATGCCGCAATTGATCACATACAGCAGGGATGTAAATGAATTACCTTATTATCCGTGTAAAACCAGGCAATAAGGAAGCCATACATCAGTATATCACGGAAAACGCTTCAGAAATTCAATCCCGATTACCCGGTGGAAATAAGATATCATGATGATATCATGCTGAACACAAAAGAAGCAAAGTCATATGTAGCCGCAAGCCGGATGATGCATATATTTTTCCTCCTTACGATCATCAATTCGCTGATCGGAATTTTTGGATTGTCGGTTTTTGTTGCCCAGCGAAACCGCAAATCCATCGGCATACGAAAAGTATTCGGGGCAAACATCGTCGGGATCATGTTCAGACATTCAAAAGGCCTGATCATGCAGACACTTCTGGCAATAGCCCTGGCATCCCCCCTGTCGTATATGGTGGGAAAGGGATATTTGTCCGTTTTTCCCCAGCATGTTCAACCCGGAATCCTGTTTTTGCTGTTCGGCGGACTGTTGATTGCCGTTATGCTGGCCATTACAGTGAGCTGGCAAACCTTAAAGGCTGCCCGCACTGATCCGGCCCGTTCTCTGCGTTATGAATGAGAGGGCATGCTTCGCATCCATTCTTCCTGGCCCCGGGCGACTTCTTCCCTGGTCAGTATCCATTTGGCTGAAGCAATGCCCCAGCAATGTCCAAACGGATCCTTAACGTTGCCCATCCGGTCACCCCAGAAGGCATCCATCATTTCATTCAAAACAGTGCATCCGGCTGATAAGGCCTGGTTGTATATGGCATCGCAATTTTCAACATACATAAACAGGTAAGCGGTAACCTGGCCGTTTGGACCTGTAGTAAACGTTCCCGGCCATGAATCCGCCATCATCAGGTTTGTATCCCCTATTTTTATCAGGGCATGCATGATCGATTTCCCGTCGGGACCATAGGCAATATCGCCTATGAGAGAGGCATTAAAAGCCTTTTTATAAAATTCAATAGCCTGTTTACAGTTTCCATTGAACATCAATTGCGTAGTGACGGTATTCATACCGTCAGGTACTGGTTTTGGAGCTTTAGTCGGCATAACTCAACGTTTTTGATTAGGAAAGAAATAACAATTCACCTGATTTTAGGTTTC